>JBPOHS010000193.1:0-46786 GCA_052035295.1 Pseudomonadota bacterium | reverse complement strand
TTGGGTTTGTTGCCATCAAACTCGACGCCATCCAGCGGGCTTTTCTGCGGTGGCTTGATGAAGGTGTGATTGTCCAGATCCGGGAAATCACTGGCTTTCATCTTGCCTTCTTCTACCAATTCCTTGGCAGCTTGTGCATAAATGTCAGGACGGTATGCTTTTTTCGCGATATCCATGTACCAGCTGTCAGGCTTCTGCTCGGTGATATGGCCCCAACGACGCATTTGCGTCATCCACCAGATGGCGTCGGAGTAATAAGGAATGCCGTACTGGCCACGAAAGAATTTGTTGAAGTCAGGAATCGGACGTTTGTCGCCTTTCTCGAACTCAAACGTGCCGGTCATGCTGTTGGCAATAACATTTTCATCTGCGCCAACATATACCGGCCGGGAAATGATTTTCACGGCTTCCGGACGGTTGCCGTTATTGTTTGCATCCAGCCATGCAGAAGCACGAATCAAAGCCTTGACAGTCCGAATGGTGGTGTTCGGGTTTTTCTCATAGAAGGACTTGGTGACGCCAAACACTTTGTCAGCACCATCAGTCCACAGGTTTTCACTGGTCATGACGGGAACACCAAGCCCTTTAGTGACGGCCTGTTGGTTCCAGGGTTCACCGACACAATAGCCAACCGTGGTTCCGGCTTCCATGGTCGGTACCATTTGTGGCGGCGGCACCACGGAAAGCAAGGCTTCACCATTCAGGGAACCACTGTTATCGCCTTTTTCCGGCGCATAAAATCCGGGGTGGATTCCACCCGCGGCTAGCCAGTAACGCTCAAGGTAGTTGTGTGTTCCCACCGGAAAGGTCATGCCGAGGTTGAAGGTTTTACCCTGCTTTTTATAGGCTTCCAGCACAGGTTTAAGTGCCTCTGCACTGATGGGATGCTTGGTTTTCCCGCCCTCGACAGGAACTGATTTTTTCATCTCTTGCCACACCGCATTCGAGACCGTAATGGCAGCACCATTGTAGGAAAGGGTGAAAGGCGAAATAATTTCGGATTTGGTAATGACACCCGTTGCCGCGCCCACCGGCATCGGCGCCAACATGTGCGCGCCATCAAGTTCACCCGAAACAACGCGATCAAACAGTACTTTCCAGTTGGCTTGCGCTTCCAGCGTAACGAACAGGCCTTCATCCTCGAAGTAGCCTTTTTCATAGGCGATGGCGAGCGGAACCATGTCTGTCAGTTTGATAAAGCCGAATTTCAACTCCCATTTCTCAGGATCTCCGGAGGCATGCGCCGGGGCGCTCAGGAATAACGCCGATGCTGCGACGCCCATTCCCAGTTTGATTCGTTGGATCCAGCGGAATTTGGATGCACGCGTTTTCATGGACTTCCTCACCTTGAGTTACATGTGTGTAACCAAGGGGTATCAAGAAGTGTGCCAAACGAAAAAACACATCCATTTTTATTAAAACGACACTTTTTGCTTTTTCATGGTGCGTTTTTTGGCAAAAAAAGCGGGGCAACTGAGTTTTTGATGGCATACCTCCGTAGAGGTATGCCCCATTTATGATCCATACCTCTTTCGTTGTGCCCTGTTTTGATCTTCGCCCAAAACAAAAAAGGGAGCCAAAGGCTCCCCATTTTGGTGCAAATCTTCAATGTGGTGATCAGAATATGAGGTTGGCGACGATGCCAAAATTGCTGCCGTCGACCGTCCTGCCTTGCAGGCCGGGTATACGGGGATTCTCTTCGTATTCAATGTCCGTGTACCTGAGCATGAGCCCGAACGCAGGCGAGATCTGGAATTCATAGGCAAGCACCAAACCGAGCGCGTCATCGAAATCGGCATCGACATCCTGTCCACCATCGATATTGAGCTCGTAGCTGACATCCGTATGATAGGTCAGCCCCACCCCGAGCCGATGCGGCTCCGAGCCCAGCAGAAACATCAGATCCCAGGGCAGACGATCGAATGTCGCATCCCCGTTGTCCGCTTCAATCGAATCGAACTGATAGCCAACTGCCGTGCGCAACGCCATGTCTGACGCCATCGGGAATTCAAATCCAACCCCCAGGTACACCCCGCCACCGGCTTCGAGGTCGTCGTCGCCATAGTCTTCATATTCGACCGAGGCAAGATCATCGCCACCGACACTGTACCCGGCAGACAATACAAGCTTCGGCGCGGCAGAGCTGTTGCCACCGTCAAATCCGGAGGCATCGGGATAACCGGGGGAATGCGCCAACGCGGCCGTACTCATCAGCGCACAGGAAGCAATGGCCAGGCGGAAGAATGACAATTTCATGAGGTCCCTCCAGGGTAAAAGTATGAGGCGCGCCCTATTCATCCGAACGAGTCAGCCGAACAAGGCGCCTGTCAACATCCTGGGGGAGTGTCGCTTAATGAAGCATTAATGGACAGTGCGCCACATCAAAACTCAGCTTTGCAAGCTGGCAATGTAGCGACGCCAGTCGCCCATGTCAGAGATGTCGAGAGCACCCTCCATGCCGATGGCTTCGCAGATGAAGCCGGGCACCCAGCGCCCGTCGGCCGTTTCGACCTTGCCGATGCCCAACGGCGCCGGGATGCCGGCGACAAAACTGCCGAAATGCGCTTGCGGTACCGCCCACAGCTCCATGAGCACTGACACCCCACCATCACTGACGCGGACCATGCCGGGGCGGTAAGGCGGCCCACCGGCTAACGCATAAAAGCGGTAACGCGGTGCGGAACGTACCGACTCCAGCAACACGGATTGACGTTGGGTGAGCTGCCAGTTGAGCGGCATTCCCTGCAGATGGGCACCACACACCGCTACCGTTATATAGCCGGGGCCGGGCGCGGGAAATAATTTGCTGTCAACGGCTTCCTCAGGTGTGCCACTCAGGACGGGCGATAACCTTTCTGCCATGGCGAGCAGACGCTCGTCACAAAATGCCGATGCAAACAACGTCACCCCGAACGGCAGCCCTGCAGGCGTAACGCCTGCAGGAATCGCCAGCGCAGCATAATCGAGCAAATTCATGAAATTGGTATAGGTGCCCAACTGGCTATTGAGACCGATCGGATCCAGCGCCAGCGCTGCCCGGGTAAAGCAGGTTCCCGCTGTCGGTATAAGGATCGCATCGACTTTATCGAGCTCACGATCGGCTTGGCGTTTCAGGGATTGCAATGCGTACTGCCCACTAAAGGCTGCGACGCCGGACACGTTCTTGCCTGGCAGAATAATCCTGTTGATGACGTCCAGCGCGGCCTCAGGATGCGCTTCCATGAATGCGCCGACCGCCGCATAGCGTTCGGCCACCCATGGTCCCTGGTACAGCAGACGTGCAGCCTCGAGAAACGGTGAAAAATCGACTTCTACAAACGTCACACCGTGAGCGCGCAGCTGCTGAACCGCAAGATCAAACAGACCTGCATATTCCGCGTTACCAAAAAAGTCGAGTTGATGGGCCGCTGGCACACCGATGCGCATCTGTGGTGAGGCCAGACCTGTTACCGGGCCGCTGGCGCGGGAATAGCCGTCTTCAGGATTATCAACACTGGTGACAGACAACAACAAGGAAGCGTCTGCGGGCGTATGAGTGAAAAACGTCACGCAGTCAAGCGATTTGCAGGCAGGTACAACCCCTTGAATACTCAGGCGACCACGCGTCGGCTTGCACCCATGCAGCCCGTTAAACGCCGCCGGTATGCGCCCGGAGCCGGCCGTGTCAGTCCCCAGGGCGAAGCACACCTGCCCTTTTGCCACCGCCCACGCTGACCCTGAACTGGAGCCTCCGGACACATAGTCTGGCAGCACGCTATTCGGCACTTCCCCATAGGGTGAACGCGTGCCCACCAGCCCCGTGGCAAACTGATCCAGATTGGTTTTGCCCAAAGGGATGGCACCTGCCTCGATCAGCAATTGCACCACAAAAGCATGCTGGTCGGGCGTGTAGGCATAGTCCGGACAGGCAGCTGTCGTCGATACGCCCGCCAGGTCAATGTTGTCCTTGATGGCAAACGGCACCCCCCATAACGGGCACTGCTCAGGGCGTTTGTCCGCCAGGCGATCGAGATAGGGCTGTAGCTCGGCGTTACTGAGCACATGAATCCAGGCATTGGCGGGCCGGGTCGCATGAATGCTGGCCAGACACTCGGCCACGACCCGGGAAGGCGTGGTGGTTCCATTGGCGTAAGCCATTTTCAGACTGGCAATATCCTTGAGCGGCATGAAATGTGGCTCCTTGTGACTGATCAATTTCAATTCTCGACCAACATCTAATCTTGCATGGAAAAGACCAGCAGGGCTTGACCCGCATTGATCTGCTGGCCTTCCTTGACCTTCAAGGCATCAACAACGCCTGCATTGGGGGCCAACACCGGAAATTCCATTTTCATCGACTCGATGATGGCAACGGTCTGGCCTTCCTTGATCACGTCGCCCACCTTGACGGCCATTTGCCACAGTGAACCGGTGACGGGCGCTTCGACGGCCTGCTGGCCCGGCAATAATGTTTCTTGCGTTTGTTCCGGGGCATCGACCACCAAGGCTTCCGATTCAGTAGCGGCCCACCGACTGCGTTCTTCACCGAAGGCAGCACGTTGCTGTGCACGGAAACCGGAGATGCTCTCCTCATTTTCCTGCTGGAAGGCCAGGTAATCGCCCAACTTGAAAGTGCTCTCTTCTACCCGCAGCGGATACTGGCCCAACGGAAAATCCTGACGAATTTTCAGCAGCTCGTCTGCACTCACTTCGTAGAAACGGATTTGATCGAAGAAACGCAACAACCATGGTTTCTGGAACGCGGCTGTCTTGCGGAAACGGTTCCACATTTGCAGCGTGCGCCCAACGAACTGGTAACCTCCGGGGCCTTCCATTCCGTAGACGCACATGTAGGCGCCACCGATACCGACCGCGTTTTCCGGCGTCCAGGTACGGGCAGGATTGTACTTGGTGGTCACCAGTCGATGGCGCGGATCGAGCGGTGTCGCGACCGGCGCACCGAGGTACACATCCCCCAATCCCATGACCAGATAACTGGCATCGAAGACGATTTTCTTCACGTCTTCGATCGAATCGAGCCCATTGATTCGACGAATGAATTCGATATTGCTGGGACACCAGGGCGCATCCGGTCGCACGGTCGTCATGTATTTTTCAATCGCCAATCGCGTCGCGGCATCATCCCAGGACAGCGGCAAATAAACGACGCGGGTCGGCACTTCCATGGCATGAATATCCGCCAGCGCCTCTTCGGCGACAGCCAGTTTCCCTAGCAGCGCGGTTTGCGACAAGCGCAGATTGTCATAGTGAATCTGTAAAGAGCGAATGCCGGGGGTCATTTCGATAATGCCGGGAATCGCTTGTTCTTGTAGCCATAACATCAGGGCATGCACGCGAAAACGCAGGGCAAGATCGAGTTCCAGCGGCCCGTATTCCACCAGAACATTGTCATCGCCCGAGACGCGGTAAACCACCTTGGGCGCATCGTCGCGTGCGCTGCGCTCGGCAATGATGGGAGAGAAGTCTTTCCAGGAAGCAGCCACCACCTCCGGCTCTTGCACTTTCAGCTGCTGAATGCCTGCCAACTGTGCGCGTTCACGCTGCTCTGCTTCATGGATCGATACAGGATAAAAGCGGATGGTATCGCCGGGCTTGAGCTGCCCCATTTTCCAGAGATCCGCCTTGATGATGGTCACCGGACAAACAAATCCGCCAAGGCTTGGACCATCGGGCCCCAGAATCACCGGCATGTCCCCGGTAAAATCCACCGCGCCAATAGCGTAGGCGTTATCGTGAATATTGGAGGGATGCAATCCCGCTTCGCCACCGTCCGTACGCGCCCATTTTGGCTTGGGACCGATCAGGCGCACACCGGTGCGACTGGAATTGAAATGGACTTTCCAATCAGTGGCGAAAAAGGTATCGATATCCTCCTCGGTGAAGAAATCTGGTGCGCCATGGGGGCCATAAATAACGGCGATATTCCAGGCAGCCTCATACTCAAGCGCAGAGGAATCACGGATGGAAAACTCACTGCCATCGGCATGACTGGCATCGATTGCCAGCACATCGCCCGTTCGTAACGCACGTCCTCCGTGGCCGCCAAACCGCCCCAACGTGAAAGTGCTCTTGCTGCCAAGATAATCAGCAACCTGCACACCCCCCTTGACTGCCAGATAGGCACGCATGCCTTGCCCGGTCAATTTACCGATGACAAGGGTGTCCCCCGCTTTGACGGTAACGGCCTGATTGAAGTCTACAGCGACGCCATTCAGGCGGGCATCCATGGGCGCCCCGGTCAGGGCCATCACGGTATCGCACCGGAACAACAGGGTCGGCCCGGTCAGTGTTATCTCCAATCCAGCGGCATGCTCGCTATTGCCCAGCAACTGATTACCCAGGCGGAAGGCCAATGTATCCATGGGGCCCGACGGTGGTACACCGATATCCCAATAACCCATGCGGCCGGGGAAATCCTGTACCGTGGTTTGAGTACCGGCGCTGATCACCTCGATCGCCGCATCGTGAAAAGCAAAACCATTCAGGAAACGCGTGCTGTGCTTGCCAGCTTGCACGGTGTCATCGATCAATACCTGCTGCAGGTACCGGCGATTGGTGACAATGCCATCCACCTGCGTTTCTGCCAGTGCCTCGACCAACTGCCCGAGCGCCTGATCACGACTGTCGGCCTTGACGATGATTTTCGCCAGCATTGGATCATAAAAAGCGGGGACTTCGATGCCCGCTTCAATCCAGTGATCACAGCGCACACCTGCTGGAAATGCAACATGCGTCAACAGCCCGGAACTCGGTAAAAAATTCTTGCCCGCGTCTTCAGCGTACAGTCTGGCCTGCACGGCATGCCCTTCGGGCGCGTGCCTGTATTCGTGCAGCATCGCAGTATCACCGGCAGCGATGCGAATCATCCATTCCACCAGATCGATACCGGTCACTGCTTCCGTGACGCCGTGTTCTACCTGCAACCGGGTGTTCACCTCGAGAAAGTAGAACTGTTGATGGTCGTCATCGAAAATGAATTCCACGGTGCCGGCGGAACGATAATTTACGGCCTGCATCAACCCCAGTGCGGCCGCACTCATGGCGGCACGCAATGCATCCGTCAGATGGGGTGCGGGCGTTTCCTCGATCACCTTCTGGTTGCGACGCTGCAAGGAACAATCGCGCTCACCCAGACTTACCACATGGCCGGCACCATCACCGACCACCTGTATTTCGATGTGACGTGCAGTAACGATATATTTTTCGAGGAACACGCCATCGTTGCCGAAATTGTTCTGGCTCAAACGTTTGACACGGGCAAACGCCTCGACCAGTTGATCGGCATCCCAGCACACCTGCATGCCGATACCGCCACCACCGGCTGTACTTTTCAGCATGATCGGATAACCGATCATGGCAGCCTCGGATTGTGCCACGTCCACTGACGTCAACAATCCGGTGCCCGGCACCAGAGGAACGCCGTTATGCTCGGCCAGATCCCTCGCTGTATGCTTGAGTCCAAACTGTTCAATCTGCTCGGCCGTGGGCCCAATGAAGGCGATACCGGCCGCTTCGCACTGACGGGAAAACCCTGTATTTTCACTGAGGAACCCGTATCCCGGATGCACGGCATTGGCGCCGGTATCCTTGGCGATCTGCAGAATTTTCGCGGCATTGAGATAGCTTTCCGCCGCCAGAATACCGCCCAGTCCCACGGCCTCATCAGCCAATTGCACATGCAGCGATTCGGCATCGGCATCGGAGTACACGGCCACAGACGCAATACCCATTTTTTTCAGGGTGCGAATGATCCGGCAAGCAATGGCACCGCGATTGGCAATGAGAACTTTCGTTATCGATTTTTTCATGTTTCACCTGGCGCGGGCCGTCCCGCCTTGCTCGCTGCTGCCGGGTCGTCCCGACAGGAATTAAATCCGTTTCAATCCCAGATCAGCACTTCGATTGGCGTCGGATTATAGGCGTTACAAGGGTTATTCAACTGTGGGCAATTGGAAATCAGCACCAACACATCCATCCGGGCCTGCAATTCAACGTATTTTCCGGGCGCACTGATACCATCGGCGAAGGTCAAACCACCCTCGGGCGTCACCGGCACGTTCATGAAGAAATTAACGTTGTGGGTAATATCCTGTTTGGTGAGCCCGAATTCCGGGTGCTCTGCCACCGCCAGCATCCAACTGTCACGACAGGCATGCATGCATTTTTTCTCGAGCGCGTAACGCACCGTATTGCTTTCTGTTGCGCAAGCACCACCCAGAGTGTCATGCCGCCCGCAGGTATCGGCAACGATTTCGAGCATGACATTGCCCTGCGTCGACAGGAGTTTGCTCCCGCCGGTCAGATAAACATTGCCTTGTTCACGCACGGTATCCATCGCGCTGTAACGCTCTGCCGTATCATTGGCATTGAAAAACAGGACATCCGCCGCCTGGTTGCCTTCAAGATCCAGAATTCGCAACGTCTGCCCGTTACGCACTTTTTGCAGCCAATAGTCACCCGCCTTGACCACCTCACGATACGCGGCGGCCTCGGGTTGCAGGGAACTCTCAATGATCATGGCAGTGATCTCCGCATCCAAGGTGAAACAGTTCATTGTTCATGAAACCACGTCGATTTTCCGGGCGGAAGTTCATGCAATAATCATCGTCTGCGACGGCGGGCGCCGTTTCGATACGATACTGCACTGGCGCCAGTGGATATTCCGCGGCTGTATTCATGGGGTGCGGACAAGTGTGCATGATGACCAGCGTATCCATATCGAATCGCAGTGCGACCTGACTGCCCGGTGCACTGTTGTTTGCATCAAAATGCAAACCACCGTCGGCATCCGTGAACACGCGACTGAACCAGTTGATATTGGCAGCCAGATCTTTTTTGCCCATGCCGTACTTGGCGAGGTTGATCAGAAAACTGTCGACGCCGTTGCGATAATATTCATTGCGATAATCCTGGTAGGTGCGTTTGCCCCACTTCCGTTCGATAAGGGAACGATTGCAGGTACCCCCTACCGCATCGTGCCATCCCACCGAATCGTCCACCACGCTGCAGAAAATGCGCCCCATGTCGGAATAAATGCAATGCCCCTTGGTCAACTTGAACGTGTGCTGACATTTGAGCGTATCCGGAATATTGATGCGCTCCAATGTCATGGTGGGGTTATAAAACAACATGCCGACATTGGCGCCGCCCTGCACATCGACAAGTCGCAATACGTGGCCCTTGCGCATTAATAACGACCAGTGGCGGCCGCCCGGCAGGGTATCTTCATATAACACCTGAGTGGTCATGGTCTGCTCTCTCATGCTCGTTGCTGTTCCGCTATTCGTTCCGTCGTCACCACATCCTGCTTGATGGCCTGGAACAAGTGACGCTCATTTTTGCCTATCGGCAGATCGTAGGTAATGCCAGCGCCGAAACGACCCGGCGCGTGGGGATCATGACGGAGTTTGTCAAACACCAGCAGGCGCGTTCCCAGATAGAAGCCTTCCTTGAGATCGTGCGTGACCATGAAAACGGTGGTTCCGCTTTGGCGCCACAAATTCAGCACCAGTTCGTGCATGTCAGCGCGAATACCCGGGTCCAGCGCGCCAAAAGGTTCATCGAGCAACAGCATTTGCGGGTTCTTGATCAGTGACTGCGCCATGGCAAGACGTTGTTGCATGCCGCCGGAAAGCTCGTGCGGATATTTCTTCTCCGACGCCTGCAAACCGACCGCAGCCAGTAACGCGCGGGCTTCGTCGACCGCCGCCCGTTTTTTCGCACCCCACAGCTTCCCGAGAAATCGGCTCTGCGACAGCTCTGCGCCCAGCACCACATTTTGCAATACAGTCAAATGCGGAAATACCGAATAACGTTGAAACACAATGCCGCGCTTTTCATCCGGCTCATCGCGCAGGACTTCGCCATTACAAAAAATCTGCCCACGACTGGGCACTTCCTGCCCCAGCAGCATGCGCAGGAAAGTGCTCTTGCCGCACCCGGAAGCACCCACCACCGTCACGAATTCGCCCTGCTTGACGTTCAGGTTGATGTTTTCGAGTACCACCTGATCCTGGTAGGTTTTCCAGACATTCTTGACTTCAATGAAGCTCATCAGACACCCCCTCGGTGGTACCAGGGAAAGCAGAGTCTCGACAGGCCGCGCAAGCCGATATCGGACAAGAATGCCAGCAAGGTAATCCACACGACATAGGGCAGGATCACATCCATCGCCATGTATCGGCGTACCAGAAAGATGCGATACCCCAAGCCTTCCGTCGAGGCGATGGCCTCGGCCGCAATCAGGAACAACCATGCCGACCCCAGCGAGAGGCGCACGGCATCGATCAGTCGCGGCATGACCTGTGGCAGCACAACGCGCACAATCAGCTGCCAGGTATTGGCTTGCAGGGTTTGCGCCTTGATGATTTGTTCGGCGGGAATTTCCATGACACGTTGCTGGATATCCCGGGCAATGAAAGGGGCGGTTCCCAGCACAATCAACATCACTTTCGACAACTCGCCCAACCCGAACACGATGAACAGGATGGGCAGAATGGCCATGGGGGGAACCATCGAAACAACGGCGATGAAGCCCGAGAACGGCGCCCTGATCAGGGGAATCAACCCGTTCCCGATGCCGATCACCAACCCGATCGACGCACTGACCAACACCGCAATGCCAAGCCTCTGCAGACTTGCCAGCGAGTCAAGCCAAAACAGATACTCGCCCGAGCGACGATCCTCGGTAAAGGCGAGCCGTACGATGGCATCGTAAATACTCGCGGCACTCGGTAGCAGTTTATCGTTCGGGTTTTCCGCCAAGCGGATATCCGATGCGATCAGATATCCCAGCACAACCAGCGCGAACGGCAGCAATGCCAATAGCCAGGCGGTTGTGTTTTGCGGATGCAGGTTGATCAGTCGCTTCATCGCTGATACTTCCAGTGGATGTCAGACGTTACAGCGCTTTATCAGCGGCCATTTTCATGAAGCTGTCGTCAAAGCGAAGCTTGATATTGGCCTTGTTGCCATAGGTGACGCCACCGGGGAAGGCCATGCCAACTGCTTCCGCACTGGCTGCGCCCTCACCGAGCAAGCCATGATCGAAGGAGAAGCCGGCAACGCTGCCCATGGTTTTCACCAGTTCAGGGCTTTTCGTAAACGCGACTGCATCGGCAGCGTTATAAAACATCTGCGTTGCCTGCAATTGTGAGTCAAAGCCTTTCAGGTCGGTGCCCGATGCCTTGGCCATGACAGTACGCGCTGCAGTGCCTGCGTTATCCTGCCTGGACATGATAGACATGATTTCATACCAGGCACCGGTCAAGGCTTTTCCGAGCTTGGGATTGTCTTTGAGAGTCTCGCTGTTGACGACCATCAAATCGATGATTTCACCGGGGATTTTCGAAGAATCGAACACCAGACTGGTGTCAGGCTGGGCAGTGACTTCGGAGAGCAATGGGTTCCAGGTCGTAACGGCCGTCACATCGGGGGTCTGGAATGCCGCCACAATATCGGCATCCGACGTGTTGACGACCTTGATGTCCTTCTCCTTAAGGCCTACGGTTTCCAGCCCGCGTGCCAGGAGATAATGCGACACCGACAGCTCAACCAGGTTCACGCTCTGGCCTTTGATGTCGCCAAGCGATTTGCCTTTGCCCTTGAGCACGACACCATCGTTACCGTTGGAAAAATCGCCCACTATCAGTGCAGTTGAATCCACGCCCCCCGCTGCCGGAATCGTCAATGCATCCATATTGGTCATCACACAGCCGTCGAAACCGCCCGCCGTGTATTGATTGATGGATTCGACATAATCGTTGACCTGCACGACATCAATTTCAATGTCGTATTTGTCTGCCCACTTCTTGATGATGCCGCTTTGCTCTGCGTAGTCCCAAGGCATCCAGCCGACGTAGATGGTCCAGGCCACTTTGAACTTTTCTTTGGCTTCAGCATGCGCAACGTTGCCTGCGCCAGCGGAGGCCAGCAACAGCAATGAAGAGATCGCGAGAGATTTTCTGGAAGGACGCGAAAAAATCGTCATAAGGCCTCCTGAGCAGGCGTGTGGAGTTACATCGGTTGTAAGAAAGGCACGGGGAGTCGCACTAGTCGATCTCCCGGGCTTTTATCCCTCCGTGTAACCCCTCGCTCGAGAGGTCGGAAGCTCTCGGTCCAGTCACTCCCCTTCGACGCGGACAAGCCCACGGCGAAAGGAAATCGGAACCCTAGCCCCTTTTTAGGTACACCCGAAGCTTCATTCTTCGGCTCCCCTGCTGACATTGGCAAAGCAATCGCCATGCCACCACCATTGTCTACGCGAGCGGTCGGAGATGAGACGATCATCCGCGCCGTTTACAAAGACTGAAGTGCATTTCTGTCAGCAAAAACGCACCAAAATGGATACAACCGTTAGCAGCCCTGCACTGTACAGGCGCAAAACTGTTTATTCGTCGCCGCGAACACCGCCCTTGCGCATGTCCATCGTCTGCCGCGACAAGTTTTCACCCGCGCGGACATGCGACACCTGCCAGCGCAGCATCACGCCCGCAGCCTCGCGACTATCAGAATTGATATTGAAATACACATCATCGCCCGGCTTGACTTCCAGCGGGGTCTCCAGGGGCAGGAACAGCTGCTCCCAGTGCGTTACAGGATCCAGTGGCCCGGTGCCCAGGGACAGATCCTGGAACAGGTCTGCGCGCCACCAGGAGGCAAAGCCAAACCAGGTGGCTTCGTCTTTCACGATCCAGTGAGACTCGCCACGACGCAGGCTGTCATATTTCTTGTTGAGTTCGACGCGATCCCAGCGCTTGAATTCATGCACGAGATCCGCCCGCCCGAAACGGCGAACATACAGGTTGTTGAATGACATGGTCTTGGCCAGATCGAATTCCAGATCGAAGCCAATTTCGTCCCATGTACACAGCTCGTTATGGAAACGTTCGGAATGCACGGGCGCAACCCATTGTTCGAGCGCCGACGGAATCATCACCCCGCCCGGCCGCAGAAAGCGCCGCGCATCACGCAGGATTTCAAGAATGTTTTCTTCGTAGGCGTAATTGCCCAAGGTTTCCGACACGATGACATCGACCGGCGGCAACTCGTACAGGTCGTAACTCATGCATTGAAACAGCGTGCAATGCTTTATCTTGTTGCGACGCATCAGCCGCTCGCTGAGGTTTGCGAGATCAGGATTTTGCTCCACCATGAACACTTCCGCCGCCCCCAGACGGGACGCCAGAAAACTCAGGAACCCGGTGCCTGATCCGATATCGAGAACGGTGGTCTCGCCCGGATTGATGACACGCTTGAGGGCTTCGTGAAATGCCTGATTGCGGGTGTCATCGGTGAGAATACTGCGTTGATACTCAATCCACATTTAGCTATGCACCATCATGCTGCAATGAATCGCGCGATGATATCACAGCATACCCCGGCTCGCGGCAGAATTCCTGAGACCGGGGTGGCAACATCAGCTTTTGAAAACCACCGATGCATCGATGGGATCACGGCCGACACGTGTGCGGTTGGCAGGCACCTCCGGGTCTTCATAGCCGAATGAAATGCCGAGCAAAATACCGATGTCTTCCCCGATGCCAAAAGCCTCGCGCACCAGATCCGGATAATAGCGCATGGTGCCCTGCGGACAGCTCGATACCCCATGCGCGGTCATTACCAGCATCAGGTTCTGGATGTACATGCCCACATCGATAGCCACCGACGCGCCAAAGCTTTTGTCCATGCCGATAAAGCAGACGTGCGGCGCATCAAACATTTCGTAATTGCGCACGACGGCATGCAGACGACCGGCCTTGTCGTTGCGGGCGATACCCATCTGGTCGTAGAGGGCCACGGCACACTCGACCTGACGACGCCGGTATTCGCCCGCGAAAGTGTCCGGATAATCATAATCGGAATTGAACGGTACCCCCGAGGTAACACGCTCTACCATGGCCGCGCGCAGCGTGTCTTTGGTTTCACCGGACGCGACAAAGACTTTCCATGGCTGGATATTACAGTTGGAAGGCGCCTGTTGCGCCAGGGCAAAAATGGCATCAAGCGTTTCCTGCGGGACTCGCGTGGGCAGATAACCTCGCACCGAGCGGCGCGACAAAATGGCATCACGCAGACTCATGCCGTCTGGGGTGGGTGTAGCTTGCTGGATTGTCGTCATGTCGTTGTTTCCCTCTGGATAAAAAGCGAAACACTCACGACCGGCGTTTCGCTATTGAATTCCCGCCAAAATGGCGGAAGAAAACGGTCGTCAAATACCATCACGCAGGTGGTCATCTGCCTGCCCGGACGGCTGCTGCGGCACCAACGGCCGCTCGGGTGCGACCAACCGGTCGGGCGTTATTGCCCGCGACTGCTGATTGACCTGATGAATACGGGCAGCCGACGCCAGATCTTTCTCGTTATTGATGCTGGCAACGGTTTCACGATCCCGCAGAAAACCGCGAATTTCCTGTTCGATTTGCTTGAGGGTATCGTCAGACTTGTGCATTTCCAGGATGTGGCGCGGGAACTCGAGATTGCGCGCACCGGATTCGGCAAAGGTGACTGTACGCACCGCAGAAGTAATGACCCAGGGCGTCATGCTGGACCGCACCACCACGTTTTCCGATCGGGTGCTGTCATAGATGCTGGTCCCGGTGGACAGACGCGACTCGGTATAGGTGCCCTCGCAGCGGAAATACACCAACTGCGAATCGAACTGCAATTCCGCCCAGAACGGATGTGTGTAGCGCGCCAGCATGACACCGAAGAGCCATACGGTGAACACCATCAGCAGGCTTTCCGCGAAAGCGAAATACTGCCCTGCTTTCAATGTCTGCGTGCCCAGCAGCAAGGCCAGGTCATCGATCTTGAAATACAACCAGAAAGCCGCTGCCACGACCAGCAGATTCCCCGTTACTGTCGAAGCCATGCGCAGCCAGCGGAAGCTGTCGGGCATTTCCACCGGATGAAAGGCCGGCTGTGTCTCTTGTATCATTTCCCCGGAAAAATGGCCCTTGTCGGTGCTGCCCTCCTTGACGAGGTTGGCATCGAAGTCGCGATACACCCGGTTCGGGACTTCCTTGTAACGGCGATTGGCCATTACGATGGTTTCAAAATTGATGAAGATTTCCTGCGGATGCACCGACTCCTGCCAGTTCGTGCGCAATTCCGACACCTCCGTCACCGGCACGGCTTTCTGCATGCGCATGAAAAGCAGTACGCCACACATCGCACACACCACCAACGCCAGCCCGAGAATCAGGAAGATCAGACCCGCGCCGGTGACCGGCAACACCGGCAGCTTGAACAACTTGTGGTGCACGAAACTGAGCACGACCGGCAACAGGATCGCCGAACTCACCAATATAACGAGCCCCTTGAGTGATGCCACTTCGGTGCGCATCTGCAGCGTCCGGGACAGCGGCGTCCGCTTGCGGTACCAGACACCGAACAGATAGAACGCCAGGCACAAGGCCATCCAGTCCATGACCGGCGTCTTGTTGACGGTGGTCAACCCGGTGCTGCCGGAAAACCACGCCAGACCATAGCAAAGCAGCAGCAAAACGGTCGCGGCGAGTCCGCTGATCATGCGTTGCGCCATGTTGCGATACAGGTAGGGCAGAAACAGCAGGGTCGGGAACATCGAGTGTATCACCCGTGCCAACCACCCCATCGGCTCGACAAACGTGAGGTTTTTGCGGCCCTGCAGCATCTGTTCGATTTGATCGGCGTTGTAGGCGACGCCCAGTTCCACAACATGCGACTCACTCTTGGCGACATTGGGCGCCAGACTGGTCGGCACACTGCGTCCGACAAAGAACCGCACCATCTGGAAGATGCCTGTGCCCAGGGTGGCCAGGCCCGCTGCCAGCAGAATCACGCCCACCGCCAGATGCAGCCAGCCTTGCAGACGCTCGCCCTGCTCCACCAGCGATTTGACCATGAGCAGGCTGAAGACACCCAGGCCGCCCGTGAACACACCCCCAACGGCACGCACCAGGCCTTCGGCGCGAAACGGATTGCGTATCCCGAGATCAATGGATCCATATTCATACGACATTGAACTGCGACTCCCGCGTCAAGATGGCAACCGACCGGGATTATACACAGCGGTCACGGGTTTGTTCGAGCCAGTCAGACCACAGCGTCGAAGTCTGCGAGGCCAACGCATTTTCTTTGTTTCGCAATTTTTACGGGATGTCGCTGTCCATAGACTGGCAGGTATCGATCGGATTGACGGGCACCCGGTCACACTCAATGCGCAAGGAGATCTCACATGAACCAATCCAACATGATGCTGGCAGTCTGGATGTTTGCTGCTACTTCCACTTTTACAGGAGACGCACTGGCCATGAGTCACGGGGAATCCGGCTCTGGCAAAGGCTGGATGCCTCCTGTAGAAGAGATAGACACCGACAAAAACGGCAGCCTCAGCGCCGCCGAGATCAACGCCTTCCACAAGAAACATTTCGACAACGCTGACACCAACAAGGATGGCAGCCTTGACGCCAAAGAATTCCAGCGCATGCATGAAAAACAGATGGAAAAGCGACACGAAGCCATGTTCAAGCGGATGGATACCGATGGCAACGGCAAGCTGAGCGCTGATGAATTGGCCAAAAAGAAGGCGATGGGAATGAAACGATGCGATCAGGATGCCAACGGGGAGTTGAGCAAGGCCGAGCTGTCCGAATGCCACCCCCGCATGCATGAGCAAATGCAAAAGCAACATGGCATGAGCATGGGCGGCGCCGAATCTTCCATGCCGGACACCAAATCGAATCCCAAGGTCGCTCCCGACAAACAGTGATGCAAAAACTTTTCGTTTCGTTCGGGAGCTAAATAGCTCCCGACGTGCATTTTATTTGTGCATACGCACGGTTCATGAGCAATGCTTATGGTAGGCTTTGCGCCTTTTACCAGCTTGCTCCCCAAGGAAAACCCGTGCGCCGTACCGTCTACAATACTCCCATTCTCAAGCAGATACTCACAGCCATTTCCTGGCTGGGGCTCAAGCTCGCCGGCTGGAAACTCTCGGGCCACCCCCCCGTCGAGAAAAAATACGTGTTGATCGCCGTGCCGCACACGACCAATTGGGATTTCCCGATCACGCTGGCCATGGCCTTCCTGTTCAAGTTTGATATTTTCTGGATGGGCAAGGATTCGCTGTTCGCCGGTCCGGCTGGCCCGATCATGCGCTGGTTGGGCGGAATCCCGGTCAACCGCTCTGCTTCAAGCAACCTGGTGCAGCAAACCATCGATGCCTTCAATGCCAACGACAAGCTCGTTGTCACCATTCCACCAGAAGGCACCCGGTCACGGGTCGAGAAGTGGAAAACCGGTTTCTACTACATCGCGCTTGGCGCCAAGGTGCCTATCGCCCTTGGCTTCCTCGACTATAAGCACAAGATCGGCGGTTTTGGACCCACCTTCTACCCGACCGGCGATGTCGACAAGGACATCGCTGATATTCGCCGCTTCTACAAGGACATCACCGGCCTGCACGAAGATCAGTGCCATATCGATTAATCGCGCAATTGTTCAACCGGACTGACGGCCAAAACAGATCATTTTTTGATCATTTGGCATAGATTGTCTAAACATGGACACCAATAGTCAATAACACTCGCCAGTCAAAACGTATCATGAACCTACCTGATCACAAGAACTCAAAAGGTAGGTCCCATGTCAGATGCACTTCACGCTGTCCTCTTCGTGGCAACCTTTGGTGTCGTGTTTGTCGGCATCATCATTGCCGAAGCACTGTACTGGAGAAGCAAAGGTCGCCACGACATATACAATGTCAAGGAAACACTGGCCGGGATTGCTACCGGCTTCTGCTACAAAATGGTAGACGGCGTGGCCGTTGCGGTTTTTATCCAGTACTACTACGAAGACGTCTACCAGTTTGGCCTGCAGTACAAACCTGAACACGGCATCTGGAGCGCGTTGCTCCTGTTCCTGATCGTGGACTTCGCTTTCTACTGGATGCACCTCGCCACTCACAAGATCCGTTGGTTCTGGACCTCGCACGTGACACACCATTCCGGTGAGCACATGAACTATTCCACGGCGCTTCGCCAGAATTTCTGGGGTGTATTCAACATGTCCTGGGTCTTGTGGTGGACACCGGTAGCGCTGATAGGATTTGACAAGAACTGGGCGATGCTGGCGATCGAGGCGAACCTGGTGTATCAGTTCTTCCTGCATACGCATGCCTTCAACAACTACGGGCCGTTGGGCAAGATTTTCAACACGCCCTCACATCACCGGGTACATCACGGCAGCAACCCTGCCCAGATCGACACCAATTTTGGTGGTACGCTGATCATCTGGGACAAACTGTTCGGCACTTTCGTCCCCGAAGAGAAAGCCGGTGAAATCAAATACGGCGTGACACGCCAACCGCATTCATACAACCCGATCTACCTGCAATTGCACGAAGTCATCGACATGGCGAAGGATGTATGGAAGTACAAGGATTTGCGGATCCTGGTGAAACACCCGGGCTGGGTAGAGGAAAAATACGGCGCGGCCGGTCACCCCTCAGACCAGCCGTTAAAGGCAGGCGCCTGAGGTCACAAGATCTCAGTTTCCCCCTGCATCCTGCGCGTTACGCAACACGCCCCAGTAAATGCCGGCATAAGTGGCGATGCACGTCAGTGCAACGCCACTGGCCAGCAGCATCACATCCGACTCAAAAAAAACGCTCAATGACGCCATGATCAACACCAGCACCGAGCCATAACGGTATTCGTGAACGCGGGAATAACGGGCGCTGATGTAGCCACCCAGCGCGGAGCCGGTGCCACCAATCACGTATGACGCAATCATGCTTGAACCGGATTGTTCAAATGACATGAAAAACTGGGCAATCTGGTTTTCAGTCGCACCCTGGTTTGCCATGTAAATGCCCATGACGAGCGCATACACGATAAACAGAAGTGTAGAGACAACAAGATCCGCCACGGCACCCAGGACAATGCCGCGAACAGGACGAGAGGGAGTTTCAGCGGGAAGGGCAACCTGTGCATCCGGTGCCTTGTAAAGGTCCATCTCAAAGACTCCCTGAGGCATGAGTACGACGGCGGTGGTTCATCGCCAGTGCCCGCCTACTCTACCCCAACACGCTGGAATAAGGAATGAACCGAACCGGTTGCCCACGTTCAACCGTACAGCCCATCGGCAGTACAGCAAACCCGTTACCCCAGCACGCCGAGAAAAGCGCACCGGAACTCTGGTTAACATGGGGCGACACCATCCACACGCCATCCACCAGCTCGGCACGCGCCCGGATATAGTCCTGTCGTGCCGGCGCTTTCCTGCGCTGAAAATTGGCGGGCAACATCATTTCAGCTGCCTGCCATTCGTTCGCCCCCTGCTTTTTCAACAACCAGGGCCGACACAACACGGCAAACGTCACGAATACGGCCGCAGGATTGCCAGGCAGGGCCAGAAACGGTGTACCCAGGACGTCACCGTAAGCGAACGGCTTGCCGGGTTTGATGGCGAGTTTCCATAGTTGCAGCGAACCCAGCGTCGCAATGGCCGCCTTGACATGATCCTCTTCACCGACCGACGCACCGCCACTGGAAAAAATGCAATCGGCGGTAGCTGCGACCCGCAGGGCTTCCTCGGTTGCCGCCAGATCATCGGCAATGATGCCCAGATCCATGACCTCGACACCCAATTGTGTGAGCAGGCCGAACAAGGTGTAACGGTTGGAATTGTAAATTTGTCCGCCCACCAACGGCTCGCCGGGTTCCACCAGCTCGTTGCCGGTGGAAATAACAGCTGCCTTGATGCGCCGAAACACACGCACGCCGACGATCCCCATGGATGCCAGCAGCCCCAGGTGCTGCGGTTGCAACCGGGTACCGGCGGCCAGCACGACCTGTCCCACGGCCACATCCTGACCACGCGGACGAACATCATTGCCGGCCGGCAACGATGGCACCCACACTGAATCGCCCTCCACACGGCAGTTTTCCTGCATGCAGACAACGGTTGCACCGGGCGGAACTTCCGCACCGGTAAAAATGCGGGCGGCGGTGCCGCGCTGTAACGGCTGAGGTGCAGTACCGGCAGGAATACGCTGCGTCACCGGCAATAACGCACCCTCTGCAGGTACGTCTTCATGGTGATAGCAATAACCATCCATCGCGCTGTTGTCGGCCGGGGGAACGTCCACTGGCGAAATCACGTCCTCTGCCAGAACACGTTCGAGGGCGACGAGCAGCGACACTTGCTCATGATCGGCCACCGGAATCACGCTAGCAAGAATCGCTGCCAACGCCTCTTCGACCGGCATCAAACCCGGCGTTGTCATCGCCCCTGTCATTCACGGCTCTCGCACTGTTCTGCCGCCACGCGGTTTTCCGTGATGAGTTTCACGAAGGTACAGGTCTTGTGCGTTGCATCCAGCTGGGTACGAATGATGCCTTCCCAGGCAGTCTGGCACGCATTATTCGAACCCGGCATGCAGAAAACCACGGTCTTGTTGGCAATACCGGCCACCGCGCGTGATTGAATCGCCGACGTCGTGATCTCGTTATAGGAAATATTGCGGAACAGCTCGCCGTAACCATCAATGGCCTTGTCAAACAGGGGCTTGACCGCTTCCGGCGTACAATCGTGTGCCGAAAAACCGGTCCCCCCAGTGATCAATACGGCTTCCACTTCGGGATCGGCAATCCAGTCCGACAATACGGCCCGAATGTGGTAGATGTCGTTCTTCACCAGCACGCG
The DNA here is from genome assembly GCA_052035295.1 of Pseudomonadota bacterium. GTDB lineage: Bacteria > Pseudomonadota > Gammaproteobacteria > Pseudomonadales > Ketobacteraceae > HdN1. Next base: position 26,095 of record JBPOHS010000193.1, on the reverse strand, counting down.
ATCCATCAGCACATGCCCTTCTTCCAACAGGGCTTCTTCAAGATACTGTCCCGAGGTATCGGTATCAGGGGTGCGGGTATCAGAGACGGTCATCACAGCAATATTGACCGGAATAAATTCGTTGGCTGCACTCACGGCAAGGTTCCTCGGGGTGGCGTTAACCGCCCGTCATGTTCATGAAGCGAACAATCTGGGGCGTGTCATTCAAATCAAAGTAGTGACGCTCGGGTTTTATTTCCATGGCCGAACGCAATGTTTGTTGCAATATCCGCATATCGTCAGGAAAGTTGCGCAATACCGAACGCAAATCGACCGAGTGCTCATTACCCAGGCACAATAGCAGACGCCCCTCTGCCGTGACACGCACACGGTTGCAGTCACTACAAAAATTATGGCTGTGCGGGGAAATAAATCCGATACGCGACGAGCTGTCAGACAACGAGAAATAGCGGGCAGGCCCACCTGTGCCATATTCACTCGGCTGCAGCGAATACCTCGTCTGAATGATCTCGCGTATTTCTTCAGAGGGCATGTAACAGGCCGCGCGATCATGCTCGCTGATCGCGCCCAGCGGCATTTCTTCGATGAAACACAGATCCAGCGCATGTTGACGCGCAAACGCCACCAACGGCAGGATTTCATCATCGTTACGCTGGCGCAGAATCACGCTGTTGATTTTAATGCGTTGAAATCCCGCCATTTTCGCTGCTTCAATGCCCTCAAGCACACGTTCGAGGTCACCTGTTCGCGTCAAGGCGCGAAAACGCTGCGGATCCAGACTATCGAGACTGACATTGATGCGACTGAGCCCGGCTTTTTTGAGATCGGCGGCCATTTTTGCCAGCTGCGAGCCGTTGGTGGTCAGTGTCAGCTCCCTGAGCCCGGGCAGATGTGCGAGCTGCTCTACCAACCAGAGCACATTGCTGCGCACCAGCGGTTCGCCGCCAGTGAGACGAATTTTTTCCACACCCATGCCGACAAAGGCGCGCCCGACCTGGGCAATTTCTTCAAGCGAAAGAATCTGTTGGCGCGGCAGAAAGGTCATTTCCTCGGCCATGCAATAGACACAACGGAAATCACAACGGTCGGTAACGGATAAGCGCACGTAACGCACCTGACGGCCGAAGCGGTCGATCAGGGGTGGCAGCGGTGGAACAGCATTCATGGTGAAGTCCGACACAGCTTGGTGGTGTGATATCCAGCATAGGGGCGATGGAACAAGCTTTATGCCCCAAGATACTACCACGCCAAGCCAAGAAAGAAACGACCTACAAACCCTGCCGCTTGGCCGCCTGCCAGCCCTCTTCCATCTGCTCAAGCGAGGCCTCACCTGCAATCAGACCGTTATCGCGCAGCCATTGTTCCATGTAGCGAAAACGGCGTTCGAACTTGGCGTTGGCACGCAACATCAACGTTTCAGCATCCAGCTTGTAATGACGCGCAAGATTGGTCAGCACGAACAACATGTCGCCCAACTCATCCGCAATATGCGTGACATCACCACCGGCAATAGCCTCACGCAATTCAAGGGTTTCTTCCTGCAATTTGTCGATCACCTCGATCGCCGAGGGCCAATCAAAACCTATTTTTGCCGCGGATTTTTGTAATTTCTGCGATCGCTGCAATGGCGCCAAACCGATTGCGACCTCATCAAGTGCAGACGCCAGCGCGCCTTTTTCCTTCGCTTTTATTTTTTCCCAGGTCCCCTTGATCTCCTCGTCACTGACCGTGGCACCGGGAGCGATCCGGCTTTCAAGCGTGCCTGCCGGAAACACGTGCGGGTGCCGACGCACCAGCTTGGCCTCGAGGCCCTGCAGCACTTCATCCCAAGTGAACTCGCCTGCCTCCTCTGCCATCTGCGCATAAAACACGACCTGGAACATCAGGTCGCCCAACTCTTCGCGCAAATGCAGCGTGTCCCCCTTGAGAATGGCGTCTGCGACCTCGTAGGCCTCCTCCAGGGTGAATGGAAGGATGGTCGCATGGGTTTGCCGGCGATCCCACGGGCAACCGTACACAGGCTCGCGCAGGCGGGCCATGAGATAACGGACCCGCTCCATGGGTGTAGCTCGCGTGAGCTCAACGTCGAGAGGATTCATCGCGCACCTGATGTGAACGTTTGACTTCAATGACACTCGGAATCTGCTGGATACGGGTCAACACATTGCCAAGCGAGGCCAGGCCACCAATTTCGACGGTCAGCAGCATGGTGGCGGTACCGTCGGTGCGATCTGATTGGGTGTGGACAGCGGTGACATTGACATGCTCGTTGGCCAGCACGTTGGTGATATCCCGCAGCAAGCCGTGGCGGTCGTGACTGCGGATGAAGATTTCCACCGGATAGACCTGATCGGTCTTTTCGCTCCAGATCACATCGATCAGGCGCTCGGGGTGGCTTTCCGCCAGACGCTGGAGTTCCAGGCACTGCTTGGCATGTACCGTGATACCGCGCCCGAACGAGATGTAGCCGACCACGCCATCGCCGGGCACCGGCTTGCAGCAACCCGCAATATGGGTGAGCAGATTGTCGACACCATCGATGGACAGGGCGCTGGAGGCTTCATTGACCTTGGGCCGTCGGATATCGAAGGGCAACAGCTCCGACTGCTCGGGTTCACCCAGTTCGTCCTGCACCGCATTCAGTACCTGGGATACACGCAAATCCCCAGCCCCCAGGGCTGCATAGACGTCTTCAGACGTGCGCAGATTGAGTGCCATGGAAATCACACCCCAATCTACTTTCTCGATATCGAGGCGCTGGAATTCGCGTTCAAGAATGGCTTTGCCGTCAGCGATATTGCGATCGCGATCCTGCAGCTTGAACCAGTGCAGGATTTTGGCGCGGGCACGCGGCGTGCGAACGTATCCGAGCGAGGAATTGAGCCAGTCACGACTGGGTCCCACCGTGGGCCCTTTCATGATTTCGACCTGCTCGCCGGTCTTGAGCTGGTAGGTCAGCGGCACGATACGGCCATTAACCTTGGAACCCCGGCAACGGTGCCCCACTTCGGTGTGAATGTGATAGGCAAAATCGATGGGCGTGGCCCCTTGGGCGAGATCGACCACATGCCCGTCTGGCGTGAAGACATAAATGCGGTCGTCGACAATATCCTGGGAAAACTGGGCGAGCACGCTGCTGATGCCGGCGTCGCCGAGTTCTTCCTGCCATTCCAGCACCTGCCGCAACCACGCAATTTTGTCTTCGTAGGAACGGTCGCTCTTGTTGTTGCCTTCCTTGTAACGCCAGTGCGCGCAGACACCGAGCTCCGCTTCTTCATGCATGTCGAAGGTACGAATCTGCACCTCCAGCACTTTGCCTTCCGGGCCTAACACGGCCGTATGCAGGGAGCGGTAACCATTCTCTTTAGGCGTGGCGATGTAGTCGTCAAATTCGCGGGGAATGTGCTGCCACAAATTGTGCGCAATGCCTAACGCCGCATAACAGTCGCGAATTTCCGGCACCAGAATGCGCACAGCGCGTACGTCATAGACCTGATAGAAATCGATGCTCTTGCGCTTCATCTTGCGCCAGATACTGTAGATGTGTTTTGCACGCCCGGTGACTTCTGCCTTGATGCCGATGCGATCCAGTGCATCCTTCAGCGCACCCACGACACGACGGATATATTCCTGACGATCGATGCGCTTTTCATCGAGCAACTTGGCGATTTTTTTGTAGGCATCCGGCTGCAGATAACGGAAGGCCAGATCTTCGAGCTCCCACTTGATGTGGCCGATACCCAAACGATGCGCGAGCGGCGCATAGATATCGAAAACTTCGCGCGCCACCCGTTGCCGTTTGGCATCGTTGGCTTCCTTGACGGCACGAATCGCGCAGGTACGTTCCGCCAGTTTGATGAGGGCCACCCGGACGTCATCCACCATGGCTACCAACATGCGGCGCAGGTTGTCGAGCTGGTCGGTGGATTGCCCCAGTACAACCCGTTTTTCCGGATTGGTGGCCGCGCTGATCGCGGCCATCCGCAAGACGCCTTCAATGAGTTTGGCAATGGGAGCGCCAGCCACTTTCGACACGGCGTCGAGCGAGGTCTGGCCTTCACGCACGGCACGATAAATCACGGCGGCTTTCAGACTGTCGGTATCGAGATGCAAGTCGGCCAGAATCTCGGCCATTTCAAGGCCGGTAACAAAACTCGATGTACCAGCCGACCAGGCGTTCTCGGAATCGACGGCCGCCTGCTCAAGATCTCGCGCCAGCTCGCACAAGCGGATCAGTCCGTCCGTGTCGGTAATCTCCACCTTTTCCCGCAAGCGTTCTACCCAGGCAGGCAGGTCTACGGAGCCGTCTTCGCGGCAAGGTCTGTCCTCGCGTACTTTTACCATGCTTCGCTCATAAATGAAGGGTTCATCAAAAAGAGAGGCTCACTTTACCGGTTCGAACACTGCAATGGATTCCACGTGCGTAGTGTGAGGGAACATGTCCATCACGCCGGCCACGCTCATACGATAGCCCTGTTTTGCCAATTCGCCTGCATCCCGTGCCAGGGTTGCCGGATCACAGGACACATAAACGATCAGCTTGGGCTTGAAGACCGTCATTCTGCTCACGAGTTCCAATGCTCCCGACCGCGGCGGATCGATCAGCATTTTGGTAAACCCGCCGTGCGCCCATGGCTGACCATCCAGCGGTTTGGTCAAATCGGCGCCATGGAACTCGACGTTTTGCAGTCCGTTGTGCAATGCATTTTCTCTGCCACGCTGCACCATGGCTTCGCCGCCTTCCACCCCGACCACGCTGTGGACGCGCGTCGCCAGGGGCAGGGTAAAGTTGCCCAAGCCGCAAAAGAGGTCCAGCACACGGTCATCGGGCTGGGGATCGAGCAACTCCAGCGCCAGGGATACCATTTTCTCATTGATAAACGGGTTTACCTGGGTGAAATCCATGGGGTGAAATTTCATTTCCACGTTGAAAGCAGGCAAGCGGTAGCAAAGCCTCGCTTCACCCTCCGGCCAGACCCGGTGCACCGTGTGATCGCCGCCAGGCTGCAGGTAATAGTGAAAGCCCTGTTGCTGACAAAACTGCAGCAAGGCGTCGTGATCATGCTGACTTAGCGGATCGAGGTGACGGAATAACAAGGCGGTGGCGTCATCCCCTTGCGCGACTTGCACCTGGGGTATGCGGTCGCGCCCTTCCAGGCCTTCAAGGAAACTTTTTAGCGCCTCGATGCGATGACCGACCTCGGGCACCAGGGTTTCGCACTGATTCATATCGGCAATGTAGGAGGTGCGCTTTTCCCGGAAACCGACCATCATCTGTTGCCGTTTGATCACGTACTTGGCCCCCAGACGGGCACGACGCCGATAATGCAACGTAGGCCCTGTCAATGCAGGTAACCAGCGGGCCGGTGCCAATCCGCCATTACGCCGGAAGTGTTCTTCGAGCACCTTTTGCTTGAGGGCGATTTGCGCCCCGGAATCCATATGCTGGAGGCTGCAACCGCCACACAGACTGGCATGTGCGCAAGGCGTCGGTACCCGATCCGGCGACGGTTCCAGCACTTCGATCACCCTGCCCTCATCGCGCTTGCCAGAGCAATACGTGTATCGGAAGCGCACGAGTTCCCCCGGCAGCGCGCCTTCGACAAACACTATTTTGCCATTGATGGTACCGATGCCACGGCCTTCGTCGGAAAGACGATCAATACGGATGTCAGCGGGTTCGCTGGGGAGGGGCTTCTTTCTGTGGTGACCCATTCTTGTGCTTCCTGAAAAAACGGTCGAATGCAGCGACACTTGCCACGGCCAAGCGCGGAAGCTTGCCGATTTCGGGGAGCTTTTTCAACGCCCAGAAAACAAAACAGGCCGCTTGATCGACACCAAGCGGCCTGTTTTAAGGAGAGCGGCGAAAACCCGATCAGAATCTGATCAAGGCCCTGCCTGACAATGAGCTTTCCAGACCCGTATCATCGACCGTGCTCAGCGCAAAATAATGTGCACCAGCGGCAAGGTTGTTGACCACATAACTCAACTGGGTGCCCGTCAACGACGCAATGCGAGTCATCGTACCGGTACTGCTGGTGGCGTAATAGAGGTTGAAGCCTGCAATGTCACTGGATGCCAGCGGGGTGCCGTCTTCTCTCAGTGTCGGGCGGGTCCACCCCAGCGACGCGGAGTAAGTTGTGCTGGTCGCCATCACCGACAACGTGGCCGTGCTTGAGGTCGCACTCGACGAAGCGTTCCTGACCACCGCGTAATAACTGCCGGCATTGTTTGAGGTGACATTGCTGAGGCTCAGCGAACTGGCTGTCGCGCCGGAAAGCGCCGTACCATTCCGATACCACTGATAGGAAAGCGTGCCCGAACCGGTAGCCGCGACGATCATCTGCACGGTGGATCCCTCGTTGACGATCTGGCTGGCAGGTTGGGTAGTGATGGAAACCGGGGTCGTGGCAGACGCTACCGTCAAACTCGCGGTGCTGGACGTTGCAGACGAGGCCGAATTGCGCACCACGACATAGTAGCTTCCACTGTTGGTGGTTGCAGCACTGCTGAACCGCAACGAACTGGCCGTGGCACCACTGATGGCCGCACCATTGAAATACCACTGATATGACAGCGTCCCTGAACCCGTCGCGGCCACCTGCAATGCGACAGCGGTACCGGCAGTGACAGACTGACTGGCGGGCTGGGCAGTGATGCTGACGCGCTGGTAGGGCGAAACCGCAAGAGCGACCGCAGTCGACGTCGCGGACGAACCCGAATTGCGCACCACAGCATAATAGGTTCCGGCATTCGACAGCGAAGCGCTGCTTAGACGGAGTGTGCTGCTGGTGGCACCACTAATGGCGGTACCGTTGAAATACCACTGGTAGCTGAGCGTACCCGATCCGGTGGCCGCCACGCTGAACGCTGCAGGACTACCTTCATCTACCGAGGTACCAACAGGCTGTTGGGTAATGCTGACCCGATCAAAGGCATTGACCGTCAGGGTGGCCGTTGCTGACCTTACTGTCGCCGTTTCACCGGAACGACGCACCGTCACATAGTAGTTGCCGGCATTGGCCGAGCTGACGGACGCCAGACTTAACGTACTGGCTCGTGGTGCATCCGCCATGGCTGCACCATTGAAGTACCACTGGTAGCGTAACGTTCCCGTTCCGGACACGGCAACGCTGAAGCTGGCCGTACTACCGGCGTTAACGCTCTGACTGACAGGCTGCCGGGTGAACGTCAACGACTGGCTGGAAGTAGCACCGGAAAGAGTTACCGAGAAACTGTTGCATACGTAGGTAGACACGGCATCACGCACCATGCAGCTATAGGTGCCGTCATTGTCCTGGCTTGCACTGGAAATGGTCAGGGAGCTACTCGTTGCACTGAGGCGCACGCCATCACGATACCAGTTGTAATAAACCGTTCCGCCACCACTGGACGCGGTCGCACTGATGCGAAAGGTATGGGAATCCCCCGAGCTCAACGTCACACTGGACGGCTGGGCACTCACTACCACCGCATTGGCTGCTGTAGCCAGGAAGAACGAAACAAAAAGCGCGAGCACCCCAAGAAGGCTTCTAGCGATTGTCAGTCCCCTGACAAATCCTTGAAATTGCATCATGTCCACCTTTGTCATGACTAGAGGTAAAATCCAGCGAAACCTGCACAGTTCAGAACGGGGGACGTCGAGGCTGGAGACTGCATCACGATCTTGTCCATCACCAGCAAAGCGGCGAGCAACACGAAGTAAAGCGGACACACCTGCAAACCAACTCAGAGGTATGCAGTCGATCAAAAAACAATCAAACGCATGCATCTAAGTTCCCCACCAAGCCAACTCGCATTTGGAAAAGGCCCATGGATCAAAGTGTTATTATCCAAGGGGCGCGAACTATAGCACTTCAAATAATTGAAGACCACCAAAGCGCTGACTTTCAACCTGAACAAGCAGATTTCAGATCACGAATTATCGGATAGTTGAAATATAGACGGGTTTCGCCCGATCACAATTTTTATTGCGTCACCGACAGTGCAAAGACAATCGAATTACAAGCTGGTTCGATCACTCTCGAAATTAATCGGCAATCACGCTTAAAAAAGCCTGGTGCCCGAGAAATCCCCCCTGAAACGCTTCAGCAAAACAGGCTCATTCAGCTTGCGTTCAGGTTTGTTTTGCCATGCAGATCAGGCGCTACAACTCACCGACAACAGCGCAAGGATACACAAATAATTTGGCATCGCCTACGCTGATTCCGTTATTAGCTCACAATACTGCGACGGGCAACGCAAAATCGCCCTGCGTATACAATCAAAGGAGTAACACGACAGCCAGGGATCAGTGCAAAACCGGGAACAGCACAAGAACGGGATCCATGACAGCTTGATGACAGCGCCCCGCATCAGCGGCATTATGACGCAGGCAGAAACGCTGGAAGTCGGAGACTGGCTCCTGTTTCAACCCTGCGGGACAGCATCCCAACGCTGCAGAAACTCAACGAAATGCGGCAAATTTTTGCGGGCAAGATAATCCCTGACCTTGGACTCTTCAATGTGATGCTGTTCACGCGAAACCTGCCCACGCATCAACTGGAAGCGCAGAAAAACAAGCCAGGTATTCAGCACGTCCGTTTCACAATAATCCCTTATGGATTTGAGCGCACCAGACTGGAACGCAGTCCAGACTTTTGCACCACTCATGCCCATCTTTCCTGGAAAACCAAGCAGGCTCGCAAGATCATCCAGCGGCACGCACGCCCTGGCCTGATACAGTGAAAGGTAATCCATGAGGTCGGTGTGACGCTCATGATAACGCCCAAGGTAATTGTTCCAGCGGAACGACGGATCATCACGCCCCGTATCCCAGTAACGGGATGCAACAACACCATTCAACATCGCACGATAATGCAATACCGGAAGATCAAAGCCACCACCATTCCAGCTCACCAGCGTCGGTGTATGACGATCAATGAGATCAAAGAATTTCTGTATCAATTCAGCTTCGGTGCTGTTTTCATCACCGAGCGACCACACGGCAAGCTGATCCCCCTGACGAAACACGGCGGAAATCGCGACAACCCGCTGCAGATGCAGGCGCAGGAAATCATGACCGGTTTCTTCACGGCGCATGGCAAACAGGGCGTCGGCAATATCTGCATCGCAAAGATCACGCCACTCTTCACGCATTCTGCGGGCAGAGACGACATCCGGTACGGTTTCGATATCAAAGACCAGGAAATTCGTCATCACGAAAATACACCCGTGGAAAGATAGCGATCACCGCGATCACAAATGATGGCAACGATCACCGCATTTTCTACTTCAGCGGAAATGCGCAAGGCCCCAGCCACAGCGCCACCGCTCGATACACCGCAGAAAAGGCCTTCTTTCTCGGCCAAAAGCCGCATGGTTTGTTCTGCCTCCTGCTGCCCCATATCCAGAATGCGATCCACGCGCTGCGGCTCGAATATGCTCGGCAGATACGCTTGCGGCCAACGCCGGATACCGGGGATCGCCGACCCTTCCGCCGGTTGCAGCCCGATGATCTGAACCGCCGCATTTTGCTCTTTCAGGTAACGGGAACACCCCATGATCGTGCCGGTGGTGCCCATGCAGCTGACGAAGTGCGTGATTTTTCCTTCCGTGCCGCGCCACAGCTCCGGGCCGGTGGTCTCGTAGTGGGCCCTTGGGTTATCCGGATTGGAAAACTGGTCCAACACCACACCCTCCCCCTGCGCCTGCATTTGCTGCGCCAGATCACGCGCGCCTTCCATGCCCTGGGACTTGCTGACGGAAATGATTTCGGCACCATAGGCGCGCATCGACGCCCGTCGCTCCTCGCTCATGTTCTCGGGCATGATCAGGACCATGCGATACCCACGCATCGCCGCCGCCATGGCCAGCGCAATACCGGTGTTGCCACTGGTGGCCTCGATCAGGGTATCGCCGGGTTTGATGTCACCCCGCTCTTCAGCGCGCATGATCATCGACAAAGCTGGCCTATCCTTAACAGAGCCCGCCGGGTTATTGCCTTCGAGCTTGACCAGAAGCGTATTCGAGGTGTTGCCGGGCAAGCGTTGCAACCGGACCAGAGGCGTGCTGCCTACAAACTCGCCGAGAGTGGAATAATGCATAACCGCCACACATTTCTAGATGATAAAGTCGGGTCAACTGTACTAATTTCATTCCGGGAGGTACAGTCTCGGGCCGTCTTTTTTGGGGGAACAGGGTGAAAGCACGCAAGACCAGCCTGAATCGTCAGAATTTGCTGTGGAGCCTGCTGCCCAGCCTGATCTTTTCATTCGTTTTGGGCGGCTACTTTTTCGGCATACGTTTCGTTGAACTCGATGAAGAGATGGAGCGGGATACTGCCGCCCTGGCGCGGGCCTACGGAATTTCCATCAGTGGCGCCCTGAGCGACGGAAACAGGGAGCAACTTCAGCACGTCTGTAACTATCTTCTCGAACACAACAATATACGCACGGTCGCCATCTATGGCCGCGATGGACAGATTCTTGCCCAGAGCGGACCTGCCATGCTGCCACTGAACAATGACGTTCAGGCTTTCCCTGCTCGCCCGGATCGCGACACTGCGCACACACGGCATACCGCTGCATCGCTGCGCGCCCTCATGGCTATTCACGAGCACCCGTTCAAGCCGGAATCGAGCCTGACCAAAACGCCCGAGCTGCTGGGCTGGCTGGAACTCGAGGTAGAACCCACCTTCGTGCTCATCGAGAAATACCGGAGCGGGCTGATGGTGTTGTTCGGCATCATTTCTGTCATTGCACTCAATGCGGCCGTTGCACTGCGTTTCTCCCGCCACATTCAACAAGCCGTGGAGCACGCCCGGGATGTGCTGGCGCGCATGACACACGGCGATCTCGAAGTGCCAGTTCCCATTACTGCTACCGGCGAAATGCGGGAACTGCAGTCAGATCTGGAACAACTTCGCAACGCTATCCTTCAGGGGCAGCGTGAATTGCAGCACAGCGTTGACCAGGCGACAGAAGATTTGCGCGAAACACTGGAAACCATCGAAATCCAGAATATCGAACTCGATCTCGCGCGCAAGGAAGCACTGGAAGCAAGCCGCATCAAATCGGAATTCCTGGCCAACATGAGCCATGAAATCCGCACGCCCATGAATGGTGTCATCGGTTTTACGCATTTGCTGCTGAAAAGCAATCTAAACCCCTATCAGCGCGATTATCTGGAAACCATCCTGAAATCTTCGGAAAGTCTGCTGGCCATCATCAATGATATTCTCGACTTCTCCAAGATCGAAGCCGGCAAGCTCGCACTCGACCAGGTGCCGCTGAATTTGCAAGAGCTGGTCGAAGATGTGTTGACCATGCTGGCGCCCATGGCGTACGAAAAGCATCTGGAACAGGTCAGCCTTTTTTATTCGGACGTGCCCCAGCAGATTATCGGCGACCCCCTGAGGCTAAAGCAGATCCTCACCAACCTGGTGAACAATGCCATCAAATTTACCCAGCATGGCGAGGTAGTGGTGCGGGTCATGCTGGAAGATCTCCGCAATCACCTGGCGGTCATCAAGATCACCGTGACAGACACCGGCGTTGGCCTGTCGCGGGAACAGCAGTCGGCCCTGTTTCATGCCTTTCAGCAAGCAGACAACACGACCGCCCGGCGATTCGGCGGCACCGGGCTCGGGCTGGTCATATCCAAACACCTGGTAGAGCAAATGCGCGGCCAGATCGGTGTGGAAAGCGAACAAGGCCAGGGGTCCACGTTCTGGTTCACCTTCCGCACCGAAATTGATGACACTGAAAAATCGCCGGACGCCTTGCTGGATCGACCGGTCCGCATCGCCCTCTACGATAACAACACGACGCTGCGCACCACGGTACGCAACCAGCTCGAAGCGCGGAATGTCAATGTGGTCGAATTCGGAGACATGGTGCGATTCCATACCGCGATCAGCCATGATCAATTCGATGCGCTCGTCGTCGGTATCAACCCCGAACGCCCCCAGCATCTCGATACCGCAAAAATCCTTGCGGCAGTACCCACTGGCACCCCCGCGCTATTGCTCGGCAATCCGGTTGATCGTCATGTGCTTCAGGAAATGCTGCCCGAACTGCCGGCATCCCGCTTCATCAACAAACCCGTCGTCGAGCGAAAACTGTGTGATGGGCTGCGTCAACTTCTGCGGCCGGAACAGAACACACCCGTTGCAAGCTTGCCGGCAGCGATTATCGCGCCCCATGCCCTGAGCGTTATCGCCGTTGACGACAATCCGGCAAACCTCAAACTGATTACGGTGTTGCTCGAAGACCTGGGCGTCATCGTAACGCCATGCGAGAGCGGCGTACGCGCACTGTCGCTCATGGAAACCTTACGCTACGATCTTGTGCTCATGGACATCCAGATGCCGATCATGGATGGTGTTGAAACCACGCGACGCATCCGCAATCTTGAGGCCGGCAGCCGTCACACCCCCATCGTCGCGGTGACGGCACACGCCCTCGCCAGCGAAAAACGGCAGCTTCTTGAAGCCGGGCTGGACGACTATGTCACCAAACCGATCAATGAAGTACAGCTGCTGCACATCATCCGCAAATGGACGGGAATCAACCTGAAACACGCCGACGCCCGTACACACGCCGCTCCAGCTGTTGAGAACGATGCGCCGGTGGATATGGCCCTGGGCATCAAGCTGGCGAACGGCAAGCAGGATCTGGCCGAAGAAATGCTGGCAATGCTGCTGACATCCATTAAGGAAGATCGCCCGGCCATGATCAGCCAATGCCAGGAAAGGGAGTTTGACGTATTGCTGGATGCCGTACACAAACTGCACGGAGCGACCCGCTATACAGGAGTACCCCGGTTACAGAAAATTGCGCGCGCTCTGGAGGAAAATCTGAAGCTGAAGCAGTACGAACATACCGCTGCATTGTTTCAACAATTGCTGGACGAAATGACGCGCATCGAAGCCTGGCAACAACAGCGTGCACAGCCATGACACGCGACAGGATTGCCGCGCAGCAATTCAGGCATTTTCGAGTATGACGTACGCCACGGCAAACGCACGTTCATCAGACAAGCTGAGGTGAAAACGGTTTGCCCCCAGCTGCTCTGCACGGGCCAACGCCACCTCCAGCAACACCAGTCGCGGCGCACCCAAGGCATCATTTTCCACCTCGATGTGCTTCCAGCTGACGCCTTCGGCGATGCCAGTGCCCAGTGCCTTGGACGCTGCCTCTTTTGCAGCAAACCGCTTGGCCAGCCATGACACTTTCTGTGGCGCCTGTTCGTAACGTTTGAATTCAGTGTCAGTGAGGATGCGCCGCGGCAATCGGTCGCCATGCTTGTCGAGCATGGTTTGCACCCTCTCCACCTCAATGATATCCGTGCCAATCCCTACGATCATGAGCGCGCCTGCAGCATCAGGCGCTTCATTTCGCGCACGGCTTCCTTCAGCCCGGTAAAAACGGCACGTGCGACAATGCTATGACCGATATTGAGTTCATTGATGCCGGGAATGGCAGCGATGGCCTCGACATTCTGATAATTCAAACCGTGTCCAGCATTCACAATCAGGCCTAGCGAGCGGGCAAATGCAACCGCTTCGACAATACGTTCATATTCGGCTTTTTGCTCCTCGTGAGTGGCGGCATCCGCGTAGTGCCCGGTGTGTATCTCGATGACAGGCGCACCAGCATCTTTCGACGCCTGGATTTGCGCCTTGTCGGGCGCGATGAACAGAGACACCTCAACCTTCGCGTTAGCCAGGCGCTCACAGGCCGCCTTGACCTTGTCAAACTGGCCCAGCACCTCAAGCCCCCCTTCCGTGGTGCGCTCTTCGCGACGCTCCGGCACCAGGCAACAGTGTGGCGGACGCACCCGCTCAGCGAGAGCGATCATTTCATCGGTCACCGCCATCTCAAGATTCATTCGGGTTTGCAGCACCTCGGCCAGCACATGAATATCACGATCCTGAATATGACGGCGATCCTCACGCAGGTGCACCGTTATGCCGTCAGCACCGGCTTCTTCGGCGTCAAGGGCCGCTTGTACGGGATCGGGATAGCGTGTTCCCCTGGCTTGCCGCAAGGTAGCGACATGATCAACGTTGACGCCAAGCAGAATGCGATTGTGCAATGTCATGAACAGGGTTCCTTGCAATGGATACTATTTGACAACGGAATGGGTATTGAACAAGGCACGACTCATCAAGGGCTTGTTGCCAAGATGTGTCGCCAGCGCCATGCGGAACAAGCGCTTGGCGGTGCGCCGGACAACTGGTTCTTCATACCGAGAGGCACCGATCAGAAGCAATTCCGCGCCATCGAAATCGGTCTGCCGTGCCGCCCCATATTGCACCGCGAATCCGGACTCCGGCAGGAACCGATAACGCTGCCCCTGTTGTAACGGAACACCTTCGGTGTCCTCATGAAAATTGATTTCGTAACCCAGTTCCGCCAGCAATCGCCGCTCGAACAATCTCAGGCAGGGCTCCACCTGATCATTGAGCAAGGCCTGTAGCGTGGATTCATAGGCATCGAAAAGGCCCGGATGGGGATCATCGCGGTGCAACAGACGCACCAGCAATTCGTTGAGATATAGGCCGCTGATCAGGGGAGTACCGGTCAACCAGACAGAAGGCCCGCGCGCTTCGATCTGACGCCCGTTACGCAACTCATGGTGCCCGGTATAACTGACCCACAAAGGCTGGAAGGGTTGCAGCAGTGCGGCTTTTCCGGATTTGCTGCCACGGACGCGGCGAAACACCATGCCGACACGGCCGTGCTCACGGCAGAAGGTTTCCACCAGTGCACTGGTTTCCTGATACGGTTTGACGTAGAGAATAAACGCAGCATGAAATTCTTCAGACAAGGCGTTCATTCCACACCGTCAGAATCCGCAGTTACTCATTGTCGTATCCCAGACTGCGCAGGGCACGCTCATCGTCAGACCAGCCACTCTTCACCTTGACCCACAGCTTGAGCATGACCTTTTGCTCGAGCATCTTCTCGAGATCAAGCCGGGCATCGACGCCCACCTTTTTGAGACGGGTACCGCCCTTGCCAATCACGATGGCTTTTTGTCCCGGACGCTCGACCAGAATCAAGGCGCCGATATGCCAGCAATTATCTTCCCAGGCGAACTGTTCGATTTCGACAGTCAGGTCGTAAGGAACCTCCTGGCCCAACTGGCGCATGATTTTCTCGCGAACGATTTCCGCCGCAATAAAACGCTGGGAACGATCCGTGATCTGGTCCGGGTCATACTGGTACGGATGCACAGGCAGGTACTTGGCAACTTCCAGCTCAAGATCGGGTAGTTGCTGCCCCTTGAGAGCCGACACTGGAATGATGGCAGCAAACTCGCGCTTCTGGGCCAGGGCTTCGAGGTGGGGCAACAGACGCCCTTTGTCCTCGATCTGATCGACCTTGTTGACCACCAGTATGACCGGCTCCTTGACACGAGCGAGCTTGTTCAGCACCCACTCATCACCGTCGGTCCATTTCAGTCCATCCACCACAAAGACCACGACATCCACGTCTTTCACAGAATCCGTGGCGGCACGGTTCATGACGCGGTTGAGCGCCTTGTCGCCGTCACGATGAATTCCCGGGGTATCAACGTAAATAGCCTGAACGTCGCTTTCAGTCTTGATGCCCACTATGCGATGTCGCGTCGTCTGGGGTTTGCGCGACGTAATGCTTATTTTTTGCCCAAGAATATGATTCAGCAAAGTGGATTTGCCAACATTGGGACGGCCAACGATCGCCACGTAGCCGCAGCGGGTCGAAGCGGGAGTTTCACTCATAAGGACTGCTCTTTGATTTTGGCCGACAGGCTGACCAGCGCGTAGCCCGCCGCCTGCTGTTCGGCTTGACGACGGTTCATACCTGAACCGGTGAAGCATTCACTGATTCCAGAGATAATGCATTCCACCTGAAAGGTCTGCTGATGCGAGGTGCCGCTGACCGACAGAATTTTGTATTCGGGCAGGCGGATCTTGTGCTGCTGCAGAAATTCCTGCAGACGGGTCTTGTTGTCTTTGCTGGTGTCATCCAGTGAGAGCGCCTGCAATCGACTGGCAAACCACCCCAGGACAACCTTGCGCGTTTCCTCATAGCCGGCTTCGCAGAAAATCGCTCCGATGATGCCTTCAAGGGCATCCGAGAGGATCGACTCGCGCCGTGCGCCACCACTCTTGAATTCACCCGGCCCCAGGGCAAGGAATTCACTCATGTCGAACTCACCGGCGATTTGCGCCAACGTCTCGCCTCGCACCAGGGACGCCCGCAAACGACTCAACTGCCCTTCCTTGGCCTGTGGAAAGCGCTCAAACAGGGCTTGCCCCACAATCAGGTTGAGAACGGAATCGCCGAGAAATTCGAGGCGTTCATTGTTGTCCTTGCCGCTGACGCTACGATGCGTCAGTGCAAGGGTCAACAGGTTGAAATCACGAAAGGTGTAGCCGATGCGCGAGCAAAGAGCGGAGACTTGTCTCATTTTGACTCAACATGGAGAGAGTGTTTGAACATCACTACTGCGTCTATGTTGCCGTACATGGGAATACGTTTTTCATAGGTGATGTCCATCTGGATCGCATCATCATCCTTGGTGATCTTGACGTTCTCCTTGGTCAGACTGACGCCACTGATCTGCAGACGCTTGTTCAGGGAGGAACGCATTTCCTCGGCGTTCATGCCGGGAACCGTGTTGTCGGATTTCATGTTTTCAACGGCTTTCGCCACCGCAAAATCGTTGTAATACGGTTCCCAGAGCTTCATGACCGTAATGGCAGCAAAAATCAGCATGCCGATCATGAACAGGTTGCCCCACATGGACTGACCGCGTTGCGCGTTGAAATTCATATGTTTTCCCCTACGAACCTTTATTCGAGTATGCGGTTGCGACTGAACGAAGGAATCCAGCGTGGCATGTGCATCCAGATCGCAAATGCCTTTCCTACGATATATTTGTCAGGGACATAACCCCAGAAACGGCTGTCCCGACTGTTATCGCGGTTGTCCCCCAACACCAGGTAACTGTCTGCGGGCACGTTCCATTCCTGCGCTGGCTGAAAATTGCGACGCAGCTCGATCTGGATGTCGTGGTCCACTACCCCCAATGTTTCATTATAGATAGCGACGCGGGGCTGTGACGGGGGAAATTGGGCCGCCAGCTTCTGCGACACCACCTCGCCATTGATGGTGAGTTGTTTGTCCTTGTAACGTACGACGTCACCGGGCACACCCACCACTCTCTTGATGAAATTGATCGATGGATTCTCTGGGTACTTGAAGACCAGGATGTCGCCCCGCTGAGGCTTGCCGATGGGATAGAACTCGGTGCCCAACACGGGCAGGCGCAATCCGTAAGCGAATTTGTTGACGAGGATATAGTCGCCAATTTCCAGCGTCGGCAGCATCGATCCCGAAGGGATCTTGAAGGGCTCCACCAGGAAAGATCGCAACACCAGCACAATGGCCAGCACCGGAAAGAATGCCTTGGGGTATTCAATCCACTCGGGCTCGCGTTTCAGTGTTTCAATCATGGCCTGATCGGCTTTCTCGCCTGCCTGGCGCTGATACTCAGCCGCCGCCGCATGACGTTTGCGCGCGAAGAAGAGCACATCCAGCAAGGAGACGAACCCTGTTATACCCACCAGCACTACCAGCCAGAACGAGAAATCGATATCCATGGGGAATCCTATTTATCCACCTTCAACACGGCCAGGAATGCTTCTTGTGGCACTTCCACCTTGCCCAGCTGCTTCATGCGCTTCTTACCTTCTTTCTGGCGCTCGAGCAGTTTCTTCTTGCGGCTGACGTCGCCACCGTAGCACTTGGCGATAACGTTCTTGCGTAGTGCCTTGACGGTCTGTCGGGCAATGATATGCGAACCGATGGCAGCCTGTATCGCCACGTCGAACATTTGTCGAGGGATCAGCTCTTTCATCTTCTCGATCAGCGCGCGCCCACGGTTGTAGGCATGATCGTTGTGACAGATGATTGCCAGCGCATCGACTTTTTCACCGTTGATCAGGACATCGACTTTCACCAGAGCACTGGCATCAAATCGCAGGAATCCGTAATCGAGTGACGCATAACCGCGACTGCAGGACTTCAGCTTGTCGAAGAAGTCCATGACGACTTCGCTCATGGGCACTTCATAGACCAGCGACACCTGGTTGCCGAGATACTGTATGGTCTTCTGCACGCCGCGCTTTTCAACGCAAAGGGTGATGACATTGCCCACATATTGCTGCGGTACCAGAATATTGACCTGGGCGATGGGTTCACGGATCTCCTGGCTCTTGTTGGGATCAGGAAGCTTCGACGGGTTGTCGACATAGAACAACTCGCCGTTCTTCATCAGCACCTCATACACTACCGAGGGCGCCGACGTAATCAGGTCGAGATCGTATTCGCGTTCCAGGCGTTCCTGCACAATTTCCATGTGCAGCAATCCAAGGAAGCCGCAACGAAAACCAAAGCCCAGTGCATCGGAGGTTTCCGGTTCGAAAAACAGCGCGGCGTCGTTGAGACGCAATTTCGACAGCGCATCACGAAACGCTTCATAGTCTTCGGAATTGACCGGGAACAAGCCCGCATAGACCTGCGGTTTGACCTTCTTGAAGCCGGGCAGTGGCTCGACTTCAGGGGTTTTCGAACTGGTAATGGTGTCGCCCACCGGCGCCCCGTAAATGTCCTTGATGGACGCACAGATGAATCCGACCTCTCCTGCTTCGAGGATGCCGGTTTCCTTGCGCTTGGGGGTGAACACACCAATCATGTCAACGAGATGGTCGCGGCCCGTGGACTTGACCACGATCTTGTCACCCTTGCGCAAGGTACCGTTGAACACGCGCACCAACGACACAACACCCAGATAGTTGTCGAACCACGAGTCGATGATCAGCGCCTGCAACGGCGCCTGACGATCGCCCTTCGGTGCCGGAATTGTCTCGACCAGACGTTGCAGACACTCATGCACCCCGAGACCGGTTTTGGCGCTGACCTTGACCGGATCATCGGCCTCGATACCGATGATTTCCTCGATTTCCTTGCAGACGCGATCCGGATCCGCCTGTGGCAGATCCATCTTGTTGAGCACGGGCATGACCTCAAGCCCCTGCTCGATCGCGGTGTAGCAGTTCGCGACCGATTGGGCCTCTACGCCTTGGCCGGCATCGACCACCAGCAGTGCGCCTTCACAGGCCGCCAGCGAGCGGGAGACTTCATAGGAGAAGTCGACGTGTCCCGGGGTATCAATGAAATTGAGCTGATACACCTCGCCATTGGGAGCCGTGTACATCAGGGTCACGCTCTGGGCCTTGATGGTGATGCCACGCTCGCGTTCGAGATCCATGGAATCAAGGACTTGCGCTTCCATCTCACGATCACTCAAGCCACCGCAGGTCTGGATGAAACGATCAGCAAGTGTGGATTTGCCGTGGTCAATGTGGGCAATGATGGAGAAATTGCGAATATGCGAGATGTCTGTCACCGAAAACCGCCTGGCTTGTAGCGTGAAAGTACGCCATGTCTCTGTGGGGGGTTGCCGGTAGATGCTTTCAGGGACAATACCGGGCAACAAAATCAGCCGGCCATTCTACAGCATTTTGCAAGACTTTCATCAGCGGTGATTTTTTCGCTGCTCAGGCACGGGTGGCGGGTGTTTGGCAGGTCATCGGGGGCGTGAGCCCCAGCGGCCGTTCCGCGCGGCGCAAGACCTGCGGCTGATAACGCGTATCATGGCTGACACGCGCTGAATGCAAGCGCCCCCAAACAAAGCCGGCAGCAAGCCCGGCCGCACCGGCCAGGGTGATCCAACCTTCGGATGCCGTCACAGCCTGGGTAAGCAATGCCGCCGTCACGGCCAGCAACAAGGGGAGCACGTACACGACAAACGAGCTCTTGAGCAGGATGTCTTCGGGGATGCCGATGACAACTTCATCGTCAACCTGCAGGGAGAGCGAGGTGAGCGCCCGCAGGTGCATGGGCTTCTCGCTCAGACGGGCGATGGCAGACTGGCCACACCCTTTTTGCGCAGAACAGCTGCCACAGGCGGACTGACGCAAGGTCTCGATCCAGACGGCACCTTCTTCGAGGGCGACGACGCGGCCGCGTTCTTCGATCATTGTGCCCCCGTGTTTGAGTTAAGGATGTACGAGCCGTCATTGTGCCTGAAGGCGAGGCAGTGTCCAAGGGAAGGCAAGCATTCATCACGTGCCGGGAAGATATCCGGGTGGCCCTTTTGCAATGCTTGACGTGGCAACCTGGGGTGCAGATCATGCCCCTATCGTGGAGACGCGGGACGCGTATAGTTCTCGTGTCATACATGGATAGCGTTAAGGCACTCGATGATGCAAAAAGGGAAAGACATGAGTAACGGTAAGATTCAGTGGGAAAAGGCTGCGGAAGAACGCTTGGCCAAGGCACCGTTTTTCATTCGGCCGCTGGCACGGGCGAAGGTAGAGAAGGCAGCAATGCAGGCGGGAGTAACGGTGATTACCGTCGAGTTCATGGAGAAGATCAAGCAGGCGGAAATGGGGAATTAGAAATTCCAGCGCCAAGCGCCCTATTCGGCCACCTGCGGCTTGCGCTGGATCGAAGACGCTACCTGCATGGCCGTTTCGAGGGGGATTTCACCCACGACCGTCACGCGCCACTTGTCGTGGGGAGCGGGAGCGCGATAGCTGACGGCGACCGTGGCTCCGTGTTGGCGGGACCCCTCCATTTCATCGCCCTCTTCAATGGGCTCGACAAACAAGGTGAAGGCGGCCACGCCATCACTGTAGGACTGCGCGAAAATGGCCGAAGACAGCGGGCGCAGCACGTGGGAAGACGGCTTGAACCCGGCGGGCAACCACCCCAGGCGCCAGTCACTGTTGAGTTTGGCCTCTTCGGCGTTACTACTTGAGCTGGACAGCCATTGCAGCCCGTTGGCGGGTTCGAAATCGGCCTCCTTGAGTGGAAGCCCCACCTCGATACTGACGAACTCGAACATGTCGAGGGCACGACCACGCTGATCGACGATCACGGATTTGAGCAACAGCGCGGTGTCCTTGTCGAGCCAGAGGTGCAGGCCATATCGAAAACGGTCGGCCGGAATTATATCGATACGCTTGGCCTGGCGGCCGGCGACACGCTCTTCGGGGCCTTCGTGCAGACGGTATTGGGTGGTGTTCCAGCGTTCGGGAAGATCACTGGCAAAAGTCATGGCGGCCGAAGCAATATCGGGTACCAGACGGGTATCCTTGAGTTCGGACACACCTTCGGGATGCAGGCAGGCAATGCGCTCGCCCTTGCGAAGGATTTCTGCAGGCTCACCACTTAAATGCACGACCCGTTCCCAGGCCTCGCCATTGATGACGCCCCGCAATATCTCCACCGTCGTCAGTTGGTCTCCGCTGAGATAGATGGACCGCCCACGAAAAGAAGTCGACTGCAGCGCAGCCGCCATTTTTTCCAGCCACTGCGCAGGCGCAGGGGTACTGGCATTTTCATCGGTGGCAGGAGAGACAGGCGTTTGTGCGAACACCGGTGCAGATACTGCAATGAGACTTACGAGCAATGCACGGCCCAGCACCGCACTGCAGAAAAAGGACAAACCAACTCTTGCCATTACCGACCTCAGCGTTGCGTGGATTCAGCCGGTTTGAGCGTCACGACCCGGACATAGGGCAATTGACCGCCCTGGGTAGCAAAAGCGGCATTGCCCGAATGAGAGATGAGATAACGGTTGAAGCGCTGCTCATCAAGCTTTTGGGTGCGAACATACTCGACCGGAACCGACACGCTACGCGGCATCACGCCATAGGATTGCACCACCGACTGCACACTGCCGTAGGACGCAGGCTGACTGGCGTAGGATGTCGCCGCCGGGTTTGCCGCCACGGGCATGGCACCCGCCATTGCGCCCGGCTGGAGGGACGAGGGTTGCGCGTGGGCCACGGCAGGCGCTGATGACGCGCCGCTCGTCTGGCTCTGCTGCCACCCGATAACCACTACTGTTGCTACCGACGCGGCGATAGCCACATTGGCCAATGGTCGCCACCAACCACGAACAGAGGGGGTGGCCGGTGACGCCAACGAGGATTGGGCAGCAACGACCGACTCGGCTTTCTGCATCGCAGGCTCTTCAGCCAAGGCTGCGCTCACGCGTGATGCCAGATCGAATTTTGCGAGGGACAGCGCGGTGCCAGTGCGCACTTCCTTCTTGAGGACAGCACTGACCAGATGATAGCGCTGCCACTTCGCGGCCTGCTCAGGATCATCCTCGACAGTGCGCAAAACACGATGCATTTCGAGCTCGGTAGCTTCGCCATCCATCAGTGCAGACAGTTCGTCGTTGCCTTTTTCTCTCATAGAACACACCTGAGCATTAATCGTTGACAACCCATTGCCGAATTTCATTGTCGATCGCTTCGCGCGCCCTGAAGATGCGTGACCGCACCGTGCCGACAGGGCAATCCATGACTTCGGCGATTTCTTCGTAACTCAGACCGTCGATCTCCCGCAAAGTTACTGCGGTTCGAAGATCTTCGGGCAATTTTTCCAAAGCGCGATACACCGCACGTTCCAGTTCATCCTTGAAGAGTTCATTTTCGGGGTTGGCAACCTCGTGCAGCCACCCTCCCCCTTCGAAATGTTCAGCGTCTTCCACCTCGACATCTGCATCGGGTGGGCGCCGTCCCCGCGAGACAATATGGTTTTTTGCCGTATTGACCGCGATCCTGAAAATCCAGGTATAGAAGGCGCTGTCTCCGCGAAACCGATCAAGCGCACGATAGGCTTTGATAAACGCCTCTTGCGCAACATCCATCGCTTCATCGGGATCGCGCACGTAACGGGTGATCACGGCAATCACGCGATGCTGGTATTTGCGCACCAGCAGATCGAATGCCCGTTTATCCCCGCGCTGAACACGCTCGACCAGCAACTGATCAGCGTCTCGTTCAGTCATTCATCCGGCTCCCCAAATCACAATAAAAACAAGCTGACCCAGCCTGCACAATCAGACGCTGGAAGTAATCAAAAGTTCATCAGACACCCATGATATCGGACAGATTGCCGTTGACCTGCGTCAACACCCCGACCCACAGGCACCTGGCGAGCCTGACCGGAGCAACAATAGAACCGCACGACAAAGAGTTAAAGTAGCCCCCGCACATAAATCTTTACAAGCGCGTTTTATCACCGATATCGTCGCTGCAATTGATCAGGAAGGAAACGGGTATGGGCGGATTGGCGGCACTGGTGGCCTTGGGCGCAACAATGATAGCGGGCGCGATGTTTGCGGCGACAGCAGGTGCCGTGGCTGCCCTGGCACTGCAGCGTCTTACCCGTGATTCGGTCGGCTCGCCGGGATTCAAGCCACTGTGGCGAGTAGCCTCGGTTGCATTTTTCGCGGGCTTGCTGCTCGGGAACGTTCTGCAATGGCTGGCAGGCGGCCCATCGCCCGTCACCACACTGGTTGGCTTGCCATTGTATTTGCTATGTTTTTCGATGTTGCTGCGACGCCGCTTTCCGCAAAGTTACGGCGCAGGCCGTTGGTGGATCGCGCCGGCCCATGCGCTGATCGCCACTGGCGTGAGTGGCGTGGTGATCATTGGCCTGGTGTTGACGGCTCGCACATTCGCCAGGGGTTAGAAACTGTAGTCACCGACCGCCTCGCTCAGACGGCCCCGCGCATCCGCCGGTACTGCGTAGGGGTCTTGCCAGTCCAACCGCGAAACGCACGGGTGAAATTCGCCGGGTCCTGATAGCCCAATAGCGTTGCAATGGTCTGCACCGACAAATCAAGTTGATCGAGCAAACTCATCGCATCGCGACGACGGGCATCTTCCAGCAGCTGTTTGTAGCTGCAATTCGCCTGCTGCAAACGTCGACGCAAGGTGCGCCCCGTCATGTGCAGTTGCTCAGCCAAGGCATCCGCCGAGGGATAGCCGTGGGTTCCCGGCACCATGACATGCCGTGCGGCATGCAGAAGATCGGGCGTCGCATCACCGAGAATGGCCAATTCACGTTCGCATTGCTGCAGGGCCAGATGCAGGGTTTCGGGGCTGGCCGTCGGCAAGGGTCGATCAAGCAAGAGGCGAGGAACGCGTAACGCCGTGACCGATCGGCTGAAACGGACCTCCGGCAGCAGCCCGGAATAACGTTCCGCTACAGGGGCGGATTCATGCGTGAACCATATTTCGCACGCGGGCACATCGGTCAGTAAAAAACAAAGGCCGCGATAAATGCTGGCCACAATGGATTCCGACAACACCTTGCATAACGCTGGGGCCAGGGGCATTTCCGCATGCAGGACGACCATTGCGTAATCGCCCTCAACCCCGGCCGTCATGCCAAAACCACGGCCACGCAAGTACCAGAAGCGTTGTAACACCTGAATCGCGTCGGCGACGGTCGCGCAGCACATGAGGGCCAATCCGAGACTGCCGTGGGCGGTGAGTGGTTGACGCAACCCGGTCTCGAAGCCGAGGGCATCGTCACCGGCAACGTCAAGCACCGCCGCCACCAGCTGGGTAAACGCCAGCGCGGACAGGCGTCCGGCCGGATCATCAAGCTGCGATGGTGACAATCTCGCCCGGCGAAACAGTTCCTGGCGGTTGGCGCCGCGTTCCAGGGCAACATCAACGAAAATCCGGCCGTAGATAACGGGCATGGCCGCCTGGCGCAACCAGGCCGGAATGACAGGGTCGGATCGCATTATTTGGCCACCAATGACAAGCGAATTGACCACCAAGACTCTCACGTCTGCCTGGGGGTAGCAACTATTCTGTAAGCACACGCCGGGCTGAAAAACGTATCGGCGCCACCGGCAAACACCCCGCCGGATCACGACGCTGGCACCACACCCAGGAGAATGACGATGACCGCTGCTGCCCCTATTCAACCCAGCCATCACGCTGCCAACACTCTTACTACAGGCACTCGCACTACAGACACTCGCACTGCAAACGCTCATTCCACAAAAAATACCGCCCGCCACTATGATCTCAAGGTCAGACGGATGGACTTCAGTTTTGATGAGGATCTGCCGGAATTCTGGTACGCCAATGATCCGTACCGCACCTTGTTGCTGGCATCACTGTCGGCGGGATTCCCGGAAGGAGAGCGGTTTTTCATTGATTCGGTAAGACATTTTCGCGATCAGATCAAAGATCCCGCCCTGCAGAAGGCCATCTCGGCGTTCATTGGTCAGGAAGCACATCATTCCAAGGAGCATGAAGGGTTGAATGCCCTGCTGCGCAAACGTGGATACGCGGTGGATAAAATAGATCGCGGTGTCGGTGCATTGATGGATGTGTTCCGCCGTCGCATGAGCCCGGAACGCCAATTGGCGCATACGGTCGCCATCGAACATTTCACTGCGCTGATGGCAGAACAGTTTTTACTGGTCGGCGATGAACTGGATAGCATGGATCCACGCATGGCCACTTTGTGGGCATGGCATGCCATTGAGGAGACCGAGCACAAATCAGTCGCGTTCGACGTGTATAAAACCGTATCGGACGACGAATGGATACGCTTGTCACAAATGGCTCTCGCCAGCGTCATGTTCACGCTGTTTTCTACCCGGGATTTCATCAATTTGATGCGTCAATCCGGCCAGTTCGGCGATATCAAGATGTGGCTGGCAGGAGCCGATCACTTTTGGGGAAGAAAGGGCATTTTCAGAAAAATGATTCCCGGGTACCTGAAATTCTATCGCCGTGATTTTCACCCGGATCAGGTCGACAGCTCTGCCCTGCTGGAAAAAATTCGTCAAAAATATCTGGGGGATCGTGCCTGAAACAGCGTTGACAGCGCTGCATTGCAACCGTGACGGTCCGGAACGACACTCAAACACGGTGCCGTCCGGACGGTCGTTGATTTATGGCGTGGGCGTTGTCGACACCTTGCGCTCCGCCGTCAATATGCCACTACCGTCACTGGTCAACTCAATCTGAACACGGGCCAGAGCCGTGTCACAATCGTAGCGGCGCAGGTTTTCTTCGGTACCGAGCAGGGTGCATTGCGCATCCAAACCGGCGGTATCACCAACGCTGTAGTGAAACGAAGCCAACCCTTTGCCACGCGTGCCATTCCATTGCCCCTGAAAATCACGGGTCGAACCCGGCAATGACATCGGTACCCAACCG
>JBPOHS010000184.1:0-23620 GCA_052035295.1 Pseudomonadota bacterium | reverse complement strand
ATGTGTGTGTCGACGGTGCGTTCCATGCTGGCCTCGGCGGCGCCGGCGGCATCCAGCAAATGTTGGCGGCTGAACACTTGCCCCGGGCGTTTCAACAAGGTGGTCAGCAAGCGATATTCAAAGGTGGTCAGTACCAGCTTCTGCCCACAATAGTGAATCGACATGTGAGCTTCGTTGTGGGTGAAATCAGCGTGTGACGGCTGGCAAGGCAAAACGACATTCGCTGGGGTAGCCGGTGGCGTCGAACCATTGCCCACCGGGCGTGCCCGTCGCAGGATCGCTTTGACCCGTGCAGCCAGCTCGCGTGGGCTGAACGGTTTGCTGATGTAATCGTCGGCGCCGAGCTCCAGGCCGACAATGCGATCCACCTCGTCATTGAGTGCAGTGACCAGCAGGATGGGTATTTCCGACTCCCGGCGGATCTTCTTGACCAGCTCAAAGCCGTTCATGTCCGGCAGCCCGACGTCCAGTACCACCGCATCAAAGGCTTCCTGCTGCAGCGCCTCATATGCCGTTTGTGCCAGCGTGACGTGGCGCGTGTCGATACCCTGCGCGCGCAGCGCCAGGCAGATCACATCGGCAATGGTGGCCTCGTCGTCGACAACCAGAACGTTGGGCATGGGTTGCGCAATCCTTGATGGGGAAACGATCGCAGCATGCGCAAGCGACCATTGTTTTGCAAGCATGGGCCGGGTGTCGAGGCGTCGGGTTGGCCCCCCTGTTTTTTGTCTCCCCGCCGGGCTTGCGTTACAATTTCGGTCATTCTTTTGAATTTCCTGCTATTTTCTACCCATTCTTCCTGTTGAGACAGTACCCGAGAGAACGCTCCTCCCATGACAGAAACCGTGGAAATCTCCGCTGACGGCATCGAACGCCTGCCCCTGAAAACCTATACCGAGCGCGCCTACCTCGATTATTCGATGTACGTCATCCTCGACCGTGCGTTGCCGCATATCGGCGACGGGCTCAAGCCGGTGCAGCGCCGCATTGTCTTTGCGATGTCGGAGCTGGGTCTGAAAAACAGCGCCAAGCACAAGAAATCGGCGCGTACCGTCGGTGACGTGCTGGGTAAATATCACCCGCATGGTGATTCCGCCTGCTATGAAGCCATGGTGCTCATGGCGCAGCCGTTCTCCTATCGTTACACGCTGATCGATGGGCAAGGCAACTGGGGTTCGCCCGATGATCCCAAATCCTTCGCAGCGATGCGTTACACCGAATCGCGCCTGACGGCCTATGCCGACGTCCTGCTGTCGGAGCTGGGACAGGGTACGGTGGATTGGCAGCCGAACTTTGACGGTACACTTGATGAGCCTGTGTTGCTGCCGTCGCGCCTGCCCAATGTGCTGTTGAACGGAGCGACCGGGATTGCGGTCGGGATGGCGACGGATATACCGCCGCATAACCTGCGGGAAGTCACCCGTGCCTGCATCCGCCTGCTCAAGGATCCCGGCAGTTCCCTTGATGATCTCTGTGAGGATGTGTTGGCCCCGGATTATCCGACCGAGGCCGAGATCATCACGCCGCGCAACGAAATCATCCGTATGTATGCGACCGGACGCGGCTCCATCAAGATGCGTGCCGTGTATGTGCGCGAAGGCAACGACATCGTGATCACGGCACTTCCGCATCAGGTGTCGGGCGCCAAGATTCTGGAACAGATTGCCCAGCAGATGAACGCGAAGAAATTGCCGATGGTGCAAGACCTGCGCGACGAATCGGATCACGAAAACCCGACACGTCTGGTGATCATTCCGCGCTCCAACCGTGTCGATGTCGAAGCGCTGATGGGGCATCTGTTTGCAACGACCGACCTGGAGCGCAACTACCGCGTCAACATGAACGTGATCGGTCTCGATGGCCGTCCGCGCGTGCGTGGCCTCTACGAAATGCTCAGCGAATGGCTGGAGTTCCGTATCACCACGGTGCGTCGCCGTTTGCAATGGCGCCTCGACAAGGTCATGGAACGGTTGCACAAGTTGGAAGGCTTGTTGATCGCTTACCTGAACATTGACGAAGTCATTCACATCATTCGCACCGAAGACGAACCCAAGCCGCGACTGATGGAGCGTTTCGGTCTGAGCGATGTCCAGGCCGAAGCCATCCTTGAACTGAAATTACGCCATCTTGCCAAACTCGAAGAAATGAAAATTCGCGGCGAGCAGGATGAACTCGAGAAAGAGCGCAAGGATATCGAGGGCACCCTCGGTTCCCCGCAAAAACTCAAGAACAAGATCGTCAAGGAACTGACCGCTGACATGGAGCGTTACGGGGATGATCGCAAGTCGCCGCTGGTGGAACGCGCCGAAGCCAAAGCCCTCGACGAAACCGAACTGGTCGGTGCCGAACCGGTCACCGTCATCCTGTCGCAGAAAGGCTGGATACGTTCGGCCAAGGGGCATGAGATCGATGCCGCCGGTCTTAACTACAAGACCGGTGATGCGCTGCTTGGGGTTGCGATGGGCAAGAGCAACCAGCAGGTGATCTTCATTGATTCCACCGGGCGCAGTTACACCCTGCCGGCGCATGGTTTGCCCAGTGCGCGTAGCCAGGGCGAGCCACTCACCGGCAAGTTGACGCCGCCCCCGGGGGCCACCTTCGAGGCGCTGTTGATGGGCGCTGATGCGGACCGTTACCTGCTGGCCTCCGATGCCGGCTACGGTTTCATCATGAAACTGGAAGATGCACAGAGCCGCAACAAAGCTGGCAAGACACTGATCACCCTGCCGGAAAACGCCAAGGTGCTGCCGCCACGCAAGGTCACCGATATCGAGAACGAGCATGTGGTGGTGGCCGCCAATGATGGTCGCCTGCTGGTGTTCCCGATCAAGGAACTGCCGGAACTGCCGCGCGGCAAGGGTAATCAGATGCTGAGTATTCCTTCGGCCAAGGCCAAGAGTCGCGAGGAATTCATGATCGACATAGTGCTGATGGCGCCTTCCGATCAGTTGCAGGTGTATTCGGGCAAGCGCCATCTGACGCTCAAATTTGCCGATTTGCAGCACTATCTGGGCGAGCGCGGACGGCGTGGCAATAAGCTGCCGAGGGGCTTCCAGAATGTGGATCGCCTCGAGGTGCTGAAAGGGTAATAGCGTTGTTTCTGGGATTTGGCAGAGGTGCAGTTGGGGGAGCAATTATCTCCCCCAACTGCACCCCGACATCAGCACCCGTTGCAGCCTGACGCGTAATATATGCGCGTGACTTGCCCCCACCTTGAGCAATGCAAGATACTTGCGTTGCTCAGCCCCTCGCTCATCAAAACAAAGAATCAAACTCAATCAAGGAGTCCCCCATGAAAACCCGCGCCGCAGTCGCCTGGGAAGCCGGCAAGCCACTGAGCATCGAAGAAGTCGATTTGGAAGGCCCGCGTGCGGGTGAGGTCATGGTCAAACTGGTCGCCACCGGTGTCTGCCATACCGATGCGTACACCCTCAGTGGCACCGATCCGGAAGGCGTGTTTCCCTGCATCATGGGGCATGAAGGCGCAGGTGTCGTGGTGGAAGTGGGCGCGGGCGTGACCAGCGTGGCAGTGGGTGATCACGTGATCCCGCTCTACACCCCGGAATGCGGAAAGTGCAAATTCTGCCTGTCGGGCAAGACCAATCTCTGCCAGGCCATTCGCTCCACGCAAGGCAAAGGTTTGATGCCGGATGGCACCAGCCGTTTCAGCAAGAACGGCAAGCCGATTTTCCATTACATGGGGACGTCGACGTTTTCCGAGTACACCGTATTGCCGGAAATTGCCGTCGCAATAATCAGCAAGGAGGCGCCGCTCGACAAGGTGTGCCTGCTCGGTTGCGGCATCACCACCGGCATCGGCGCCGTATTGAACACGGCCAAGGTCACGCCGGGTTCCACCGTCGCCGTGTTTGGTCTGGGTGGGATTGGTCTGTCGGTAATACAAGGCGCGGTCATTGCCAAGGCCGGGCGTATTCTTGCCGTGGATATCAACGAAGACAAATTCGAAATGGCGCGTCTCCTGGGCGCCACCGATTGCATCAATCCGAAAAATTACGACAAGCCGATTCAGGACGTGATCGTCGATCTGACCGATGGCGGCGTGGATTATTCGTTTGAATGTATCGGCAATGTGCATGTCATGCGTTCTGCGCTGGAGTGCTGTCACAAGGGGTGGGGTGAATCGATCATTATTGGCGTCGCCGGTGCCGGCCAGGAAATCTCCACGCGTCCGTTCCAGCTGGTAACGGGCCGGGTATGGCGCGGCAGTGCCTTTGGTGGTGTCAAAGGGCGCAGCCAGTTGCCCGATTATGTCGAGCGTTATATGCGCGGCGAAATCAAGATTGATGAATTCATCACCTACACCCTGCCGCTGGATCGCATCAACGAAGCCTTTGACCTCATGCACGAGGGCAAGGCGATCCGTTCCGTCATCATGTACTGATCGCAACAGGAGCCAGGTCATGCAGATACTTGAAGACATTCGTACCTTTGGCGGCCGTCAGTTGCGGGTGCTGCACGCATCGGCAGTCTGCCAGTGTGACATGGTTTTTTCGTTGTATCTGCCGCCCCAGGCAGCCGCAGGCAGGGTGCCGGTGATCTGGTGGTTGTCGGGGCTGACCTGCAACGACCAGAACTTCACCACCAAAGCCGGCGCTCAGCGCGTCGCCAGTGAACTCGGCATCGCCATTGCCGCGCCCGATACCAGTCCGCGCGGTGAGGGCGTGCCGGGCGACCCGGAAAACGCCTGGGATTTCGGTCTGGGCGCCGGATTCTACGTCAATGCCACGCAAGCCCCTTATGATCGGCATTACCGCATGTACGATTACGTGCAGCAGGAACTGCCGGCATTGCTGGCGGCGGAATTCCCGATCGATATTTCCCGGCAAGGCATCATGGGGCACTCCATGGGTGGCCACGGTGCGCTGACGCTGGCGCTGAGTCAGCCACAGCAGTATCGCTCGGTGTCGGCTTTTGCGCCCATCTGCGCGCCTTCACAATGCCCGTGGGGTGAGAAAGCGTTGGGGCATTATCTTGGTAAAGACAGGCTTGGTAAAGACAGGCTTGGTAACGACAGGCAGGCGTGGCGCGCCCATGATGCCGTGGCGTTGATCGAGGATCGTGGTTTCGACAAGCCGATTCTGGTCGAGCAGGGGTTGGCCGACAAATTCCTCGAAACGCAGTTGAAGCCGCAGTTGTTGGAAGCGGCTTGTGCGAAGGCAGGGGTGGATCTGACCGTGAATCGTCGCGAGGGCTACGATCACAGTTACTATTTCATTGCTTCATTCATGGAAGCGCATTTGCGCTTCCATGCCGGTTACCTGCTGACGGGCCAGTGACCTGCACCCGTTGATTACCAGGGAATCACTGTTCCGTCATAGGCGATAAATTCTCCCGCCTGATCCTTGGTCAATCCCGACAGCACCCGCCGCATGCCACTCACGGACACCGGTGCATCGATCAGCCCGTGTGGCCCGCCCATGTCGGTGCGCACCCACCCCGGATGCAGAATGGCCACCTTGATGTGATCCCGCGCCAGATCAATCGCCAGTGACTTCGCGGCGGCATTCAGGGCTGCTTTCGATGAGCGATAGATGTAGCTTCCGCCGGAGGTATTGTCGGCCATTGAACCCATTTTGCTGCTCAGGATGGCCACGGTGGCATCTTCGGCCGCCATCAGGTTGGCGCGCAGGAGTTCCGTCAGTTTGATGGGAGCAATGGTGTTGGTATGAAGTACTTGCAGCCAGGTGGTTTCATCCAGTTTTCCCAATTCTCCCCAGCCGCCCGACACCCCGGCGTTATTGATGAGCAGGTGGATCGGGCATTCGGTGATGGATTCCGCAAAGGCCTTGCGTGAAGCGGCGTCACTCACGTCCAGCGTTTTGATGGTCAGCCGGTTTTCGTATTGGTGCCCTAATGCTTGCAGTTCAGTGGCTTTTGCAGGCTCGCGCACGGTGGCGATGACGCGCACGCCTTGCTCAAGATATTGACGGGTAAATTCCAGGCCCAATCCGCGATTGGCGCCGGTGACGAGGACCGTTTTCATGGCGGGGAACTCCTGTGGGTGTCGGGGATACCCGCAGGATCATGGTGGCTGGCGCCGCATCGTGTCAATCATCGATGCGGCGTTTACTCAGTAGCACCACGCTGACGCGCAATGTCGGCATATTCGGTTTGACCGACGTTGCCAATAATCGTGGCCAGGAATGTGCGGCCTTTGTTGTCATGTGCATTGATGTTACGACCGGCGGCGACAAACATGTCGAGAAAGCGGGCAAACGGATCGGCCGGCAGCCCACGGTACGCTTTGGTCAGTACGTGGAAGTCAGCGTTTTCATCGCCGACCGGTTGCATGTCGAGGTAACGGGCCACTTTTGACTCGTCCAGTTCCTCGCCAATGACTTTGGCTTTCTCGTTGGCCATGGTATTTCTCCGCACCCTTAAACAATCTGAAGGGCGGCGATTCTATCACAACCGCCCGAATGCAACAGCACAGCAGCCTACCGCCACTGGCTTAGCCAGGCCGTCAGCTGTGGCGGTGGCAGCGCGCCGGCTTGTCGTGCGACTTCCTGGCCATTTTTGAACACGACCAGCGTGGGAATCGAACGTATCCCGAAGCGTCCTGCGGTTTGCTGGGCTTCATCGACATTCACTTTGGTCAGTTGCATGCCCGGTTCCAATTGGGCGGCCGCGTTGTTGTAGGCGGGCGCCATCGAACGACAGGGGCCACACCAGCTGGCCCAGAAATCGACGACGACCGGAAGATCGCTGCCACTGATGTGGGCGTCAAAGCTCTGATCATCGAGTTCGACCGGGTGACCGGTGAACATGGCCTGCTTGCACACACCACAGCGGGGGCGGTCACGCAGTCGCTCGGCGGGCAAACGGTTGCGGGCATGGCAGTGGGGGCAGACGACGTGCAAGGCAGACATAAGGAGAATTCCTCAGCGATGGATTCATCCCAGAGAGATGCGGCTTGGCAACGCGATTTCAAGCGCAGAATCCACACCCTTCCCCTAAACTCCTATGTAAAATAGCCAGCCCATCGTTCCAGCAGGCAAGGAGTGTTCGTGCGCGAAATCATACTGATCAATGTGTCCGGTCCTGACAAACCGGGCGTGACTTCACGCGTGACCGAAATTCTCTCGCGCTACAACGTTAACATCCTCGATATTGGTCAGGCGGTCATTCATGACACCCTGACGCTCGGGATGGTGGTTGATGTGCCGCAGAATGCCGAATCGTCACCGGTGCTGAAAGATGTGTTGTTTTGCTGCCATGCGCTCGAGATGAACGTGCGTTTTTCGATCATCGAGCCCGATGAGTACGAAGAGTGGGTGAAGGCGCAGAGTCGCAACCTATACATCATTACCCTGTTGGCTCGCAAAATTACGTCGGCGCAAATCGCCGCCATCACCAGCGTGGTCGCAGAACATGGCCTCAATATCGATAACATGACCCGCCTGTCCGGACGCGCTTCCCTCAGCGATGAGCGGACCGATCAAAAGGCCTGTGTCGAGTTTGCCGTGCGTGGCGAACCGAAAGACATCAGCATCATGCGCAGCCAATTCATGGAAGTGGCCAGCCTGCACGGCGTGGATATTGCGTTCCAGCGCGACAATGCCTTCCGCCGCAATCGCCGGCTGGTGGCGTTCGACATGGATTCGACCTTGATCGAAGCCGAAGTCATCGATGAACTGGCCAAGGCGGCCGGGGTCGGCGATCAGGTGGCCGAGATTACCGAACGCGCGATGCGCGGGGAGCTCGACTTCACCGAAAGCTTCAAGCGGCGGGTCAGTCTGCTCAAGGGGCTCGATGAATCCGTATTGCAGGGCATTGCCGACAGCCTGCCCATCACCGAGGGGGCCGAGCATCTGATTGGGGCGCTCAAGGCGCTGGGCTACAAGACGGCGATACTTTCGGGCGGTTTCACTTATTTCGGCCAGATTCTGCAGAAGAAGCTCGGTATCGATTACGTTTATGCCAACGAGCTGGCGATTGCCAACGGCAAGGTGACCGGCGAAGTTGTTGGCCAGGTGGTCGATGGTCAGCGCAAGGCAGCACTGCTGCGCGAGATCGCCGCCAAAGAAGGGCTGGAACTGGAGCAGGTCATTGCCGTCGGCGATGGTGCCAACGACCTGCCAATGTTGGGAATTGCGGGGCTGGGCATTGCGTTTCGTGCCAAGCCGATGGTGAAGCAGAACGCCAAGCAGTCGATTTCGACATTGGGACTCGACGGCATTCTCTATCTGTTGGGTGTTCGCGATCGCGACAGCGAAGAGCTGCTGATGAGGAAAGCCGGGGTCTGATCATTTTTCGCGATCATTTGCCGCTTGTCAGATTTTCTTGAGGGGTGGCGGCTTGGTGCGAATGGAATTTTGCCATCAATATTGCAAATAGTTTGCGTGAAATGCGGGCCAAATAGCGTTTGTTCCTGACGATAGCGGTTTGGGTTCGCTGGAAGGGGCGTCTGCCCGATTGGCGGCATGGCTTGGTCGGCACAGGGGGATGTGGTACGTTAGTGCCGTCATCGTGTCCGGCGAGTCATCGCATGATGGGATGGCGTGCAATCGCAGGGTGAGAGAGGCCATGCGCAGGCACAGCAAAAACGGCGGGGCTGTTCTGCAGCTCCGCCGTTTTTTTTGCCGTTACCCGCTACCGAGAGGTATCAATCGTCGTCCATGTCTTCGGCGAACTGCGCATAATTGGGGATATCGACGGTATCGCTGTCGAATCGCCCTTTATCGGCCTGGGTGTGACAGGCCGTGCAATTGCTGCGGGATTGCACGTCAGGGTTGTCTTTGAATACGCGATCACCCATTTCGTGGTGCTTGCGTTTGATGTAGCGCGTTTCGGTAATACGAAGCGGTGCGTCGACGCCCTCGGTGGCCAGGGCGATCTTGCGTGAACGCTTGTAGTACGACTTGTCAGCCGAGTTGGCGACAGCGTAGGCCTGGATGGTTTTCAGCGCGTCATCATCAAGTTCGGCGTTTTCACCAAAGTGATCGGCCAGTGCCTCGGGGGCGAGCAGCTTGTTCCAGGACGCCTCGGGCAGCAGGCCAGCCGGATAAGCGAAGTGGCAGGAACCACATTCTTCGGCATAGGTCTCGTTGGTGACGGGCGCGACTTCTTTCATGCGCTCGAACGTGGTCATCCATTGCCAGAAGGTCTGGGGCTGCTCGCTCAGATTCGGTTCGGCGTGAACGCCGTTGGCAAACAGGCCACCGGCGAGCAGGGTCATCATTTTCAGTGTTTTGTTCATGTCAGCAATCTCCGCTTATTGTGCGAGCAAGTACACGAGAATGTCGCCTTTTTCCTGGGCGGTGCACTCGCGACCCCATGTGTCTTTGCAGTTACGCTTAAACCATTTTTCGACTTTTTTGTCGTTGGTATAACGCTGGGCGTTAGCGCTTGCCGCCATGGGTTTGATCGGCTTTTTGGTTTTCTTGTGTTCACCGGCCTGGCTGATGTTGCTGCCATGACAGCTGGTGCACGCTGCCTTGTTGCCTTTGTCGTCGGTGACTTCCTGCTTCCACAGGGTTTCGCCGCGTGCTGCAGAAAAATCCTTGGCGCCGGCCGTCTTGTAGTTCCCCAGCAGGGCATCAGTGGCAGGTGTGGCATATGCCGGAGCGGTCAGGCCACTCAAGCTCAGCGTCAGTACCAGTAACCCGTGTTTGATGGAAGGTTTCATCGGGATCACCATGTAATCTTGATGGCGGTAGCCATTGCCACTCCGCCACCGATACCCAGACCAGCATGACCGCCTTCGGGCGCTTGCGAGATGGCAGCCGCCATCAATACGGCACCCAGCGTGCCCAACATCATGTGCATGTTGTCGGGATCGGTGAAGCCATCGTCGAAGTCGAAGTCTTCCCAGTGGAACACCAGGCCGTTGGCAACGGTGGCGCCCGCCAGCACGGCGGCGGCGGTTCCTGCGATTTCATGCGGACCGTCTTCTTCCTTGGGGAGTACGGCGGTGAGTGCGACCAGACCCAAGGTGGTCAGCCCCATGTATTGGTGGAACTTTTCACCGGAGAAGGCGGGCTCTTCGAAATCGACGTGCAATGCTTTGGTCGACTTGCCAGTTGTCTTGGGCGTGTCCGACTCGTTCAATGCCAGCGTCAGTGGCTGACTTTCGAAACCTGTCGGCATCGAAAGGTCGAGGGATTCTGCCCACCCGGCACTGGCCAGCAGGCCGGTACTGGCGGCAAGGGCGACAAGCAGTTTTCTTTTCATGGTCATGTCCTTGGTTGTCGTTATAAGAACGCGTTGTGTCAGTGGCACCCGGTCACTGATTTTCCGGAGGTGCCGGTTTGAAGCCGGTAATCATGCTTTTGACAAGATTCTCGTGGTGCATACGGCTGGAGGTGATGACACCACCAACATGCATGGCAATGAATGCCAGCGTTATCCACGGCAGGGTTTGGTGAATGTCTTCGGCTGCGTAGGCCATGGCGTCATCGAACCATGGGTTCAGAAACACCAGCGGTCCGTCAAAATCAATGGTAGCCAGCGTGGTCAGGCCGCTCAGGCAGATCAGCAGGCACAACCCCAGCAGGGCGAATACCATCAATGCGCCCATCGGGTTATGGCCGAGGTAATGAGGAGGGTGACCGGCTCGCATGCCGCGCACGTAGGCCAACGTTTCGTTGAGGGGGTAGATGAAATTGCTGAAGCGTGCGTAACGCGACCCCATGAGGCCCCACACGATTCGACATAGCAATAGACCCGTTATGAAATACCCCATCCACACGTGAACAGTCATCCAGTTGACTTCTCCACTGATGAAGCTGACAGCAAAACCGCTGACAAGGCTCCAGTGAAAGAGCCGCACAAAACGATCCCATACCTTGATGCCGGATGCAGTGGCGTCGCGATTGTTGTCCATGCCGTGTCCTTGCATGAGGGGCAGAAGGGATAAAAAGGTTCACTCTTAAGATTAGTTAACAATTCTTAATGAAGTCTTAAGTGTATTAAGGAAATCTTGCCCCGTGCTTGATGGCGCACCTGGCTCCACCGTCTTGCCGCGTTTCGGCGCGATATCAGTGAGACCCTCGGGTGTAAGCCTCTCTGCCCCTTAAAAAAAACCTTATTTTGCCTGGCCTAAGCTGCCAAGCGGATTTATGTTTAAAGCAGGCTGTCCAACGTACTGAACTCACATGACCGGAAGGAGCGTCGCTGTATGCAAATTGCACACAAAAGACCTGCCCTGCAGCAGGGTGACATCTGCGTCGTGGAAAAAAACCGTGAATTCCTGCGCGACATTTATTCCGACAAACATCATCTGCTGGCAGATGAACCGGCCGAGCATCATGGGCATGGTTCGGATCAGGGGTTTGATCCTTATGAATTGTTGATGGCATCGTTGGGGGCATGCACGTCCATGACCGTAAGAATGTATGCAAATCACAAGGGCTGGCCGCTGGACGAGGTAGAAGTCAAACTGCATCATGCCAAGATACACGAAGACGATGGAGCCGGTGGTACGCGTACCATCGATCAAGTGGCACGGACCGTAACGATCATTGGCAACCTGACCCCGGAACAGCGTGACCGCTTGTTGGATGTCGCCAACAAATGCCCGGTTTATCGCACCCTCACCGGCCAGTTACGTATCAGCAGTTCCCTGGAATTCGAGGTCACTGCCTGAATCGATGAGACTCTTGCGTCGTGCTTTCCCTGTTGTCGTCGCTGTTCCGGCGCTGATGGCTTTTGCCTTCGGCACGAACCTGCATGCCGAGGTGGTGGCGTCTGCCGCTGCGTCGCAATTTGCCCCTGATATGCCAGCGTCGGGCACGGCAGGGGCAGGCACATCGGCCGTTACCGGGAGCACCCCCGATGACGCGGGCCCATCCAATCCAGACGAAACCCGGGACGAAGAGGGCACCGACGCATACTTTCGTAACAGCTTTGATCAGCTGGTGGAATCGCGACACGACCTTTCCCGGCGCTTGTTTCGTCTGGGCCTGGGAGTAGACCGTTATTTTGCCGGACGTGTCGGGCTGGACGAACCCAATGAAACCTATGCGCGCATGCGCCTGGCCCAAACCTGGCTGGAAGGCGAAGGTTTGGTCAACGACAGCGATATCAAATTCAAACTGGATTTGCCCTCCACCAAGAAAAAATACCGCCTGATATTCGAAAACGACACCGATGAAAACCTGTTGTCTGATGATCGCGGCAATCCCACCGGGCTCAGTAACGCCAACCTTGACCGGGAAAGCATGTCGGCAGCGGTGCGTCTCGCCATTCGCGATATGGACAACTGGCACTCGGATTTCGATGTGGGGATTCGCGGTTCAATTCCGCTGGACCCGTTTGTGCGGCATAACCTCAAACGCACCTGGGAACTGGGCTCCGACTGGAACTTCCGTATGCGACAGCGCATCGGCTATTTCAATTCCAAGGGCTATACCTACAACATGCAGTGGGGCTTTGACCGGTTCCTCGAGCCCGATCTGTCTGCGCGCTACATTACCGAGCTGGAATGGGAGGAGGATGAAGACCAGTTGCAGTTCGGGCAGGCCTTTGCTGTCACCCGATTCCTGAATGACCGGCAGCTGCTTGATCACTCGGTGGGCTTTGCAGGCCACAGTTGGTCGACCGGTCTGGTCGACCTCTACTATGTGGCGCTCACTCATCGTACACTCTTGTACCAGGATTGGCTGACGCTCGACCTGGTCCCTGAAATCCGTTTTCCACGTGAGCTGGATTTCGACGATCAGCTGGCATTCACTGTGCGTCTTGAAGTCCTGTTCTTCGAAAATAACCCCTTCCGTCGTAAATAAGCGCCAACACGCACGCGCGAAAGCAAGCGAGAGAATGCATGTCTTTTTACTGGATGGCTTTCGGGGCGGGCCTTGCCTTCCTGTTCGCCGCGGGCCACGCCCTGTCACGGCATGGGGTGGCTGCCCGTATCTGCCTGGTAGTACTCTTCTGTGCCATTGGCATCGTGCAAAGTTGTTGGTTACGGGTGCTGGCCGGGGATGCCGCGGAATACGCCTGGCTGATGAATTTGCATTATCCGGCCCTGTTCCTGATCGGACCGTGCGTGCATGTTTTTTCCGGCTTGCTGCGCTTTGAAGAAGCCGCTCAGTGGCAGCGGTATGTCTGGCACTTTCTGCCGGCCGCGGTGGCGGCCGTCTACGG
Source organism: Pseudomonadota bacterium (assembly GCA_052035295.1). Taxonomy (GTDB): domain Bacteria; phylum Pseudomonadota; class Gammaproteobacteria; order Pseudomonadales; family Ketobacteraceae; genus HdN1. The sequence continues at coordinate 10,513 of JBPOHS010000184.1, read as the reverse complement.
GGCCGGTCAGATGCTGCTGGGAAATGCGCCTGACCAACCCGATGCCTGGCCGGTGGCCTTGTCGGCCGCATTGGGCGCATCTTATGTCGGGCAAGTCTTCTGGCATTTGCGTGGTGTCGAAAACCCGCCGCTTTATTTGCGGGTGGAGACGGTGGTGCTTGGTGTGTTGACCCTGATCGGCGCGCTGGTCGCGGTGGCGGCCATGCTGGGTGGCTTGTTGGAAAATCCCTGGTTCTATCGTGTCTACCTGAGTGCCATCACCACCGTGATGACCGCCAGTTACCTGCTGGGCATCAAACATCCGGAGCTCATCCACTATCTGGCGGAAGCCCCGCGTGGCAAACGTTATGAGCGTTCGCAGCTCGCCAACCTCGATGTCGATGCCTGCAAGGCGCGCTTGCAAAAACTCATGGAAGAAGAGCAGATCTATCAGGATGAAAATCTGTCGCTGGCAACGCTCGCCGAAAAAATGCAGCTTACCCCGCACCAGTTGTCGGAGTTGCTCAATGAAAAATTGCAGTCCGGATTTTCCCGCTTTGTGAAAGAAGCCCGCGTGCAGGCAGCGGCGCGACGCCTGCTGGCCGAACCCGACGCTGCGATTCTTGATATCGGGTTGGCGGTGGGCTTCAGCTCATCGTCGGCGTTTTACAGTGCGTTCCGGGAAATCATGGGAATGCCGCCCGGCCAGTATCGCAAACAGCGGGAAGCGGGCGGCTAATGGGGGTTGGTCGGGTGCCGGCTGATCTGTGCCACCAGTTCGTTGCGCAACATTTCCAGTTCGATGGGTTTGGCCACATGGCCACTCATGCCGACAGCGTCGGCCCGTTCACAGTGTTCCTGCATGGCATGGGCGGTGAGGGCAATGATCGGAATCGACGACTGTTGCTGTTCGGTCTCCCATTGACGGATGACGCGGGTGGCTTCGTAGCCATCCATCACCGGCATTTCGCAGTCCATCAAAATGGCCACATAACGTTCCGGCTCGGCTTGCCGCGCTTCGACGGCCAAGGCGCCGTTGACGACAGCGTCTGCGGTCATGCCCAGTTTCTTGAGTAGGCCTTTCACCACCATGGTATTGACCGGATTATCTTCGGCGATCAACACCTGCAAGCCTTCCAGTGATGTTTGCCGTGGCGCTGCAGGCGTGGGATCGGTTGCATTCGTTGGCCGGGTGTCAGCGACAGGAACCGCAACAATGGCGCAAGGCAATTCAAACCAGAACAGCGACCCTTTGCCGGGCTCACTCTCGACACCAATCTCACCGCCCATCAATTCCACCAGGCGTTGGGAAATGGTCAGCCCCATGCCGGTGCCACCGAATTTGCGGGCGCTGCTGGCATCTACCTGGCTGAACGGTTGAAACAGGAACCGGCGCTGTTCCGGCAGGATGCCCACGCCTGTGTCTGCCACAGCGAAATGCAGTCGGCATTGCGTCGGATCGTCGGTGCCAATGCAGCGTACGCTGAGCGTTATTGCACCCGCTGACGTGAACTTGAGTGCGTTGCGCAGCAGGTTGCCCAGGATTTGTCGCAATCGGGTCGGGTCGGTGCGCACGCGCTGCGGCAAGGGATCGAGTACCCGGATGGCAAAGGTCAGATCCTTACGTTGAGCCGCTTCGGCGAAGGTATGTCGGGTTTCTTCAAGCAACCAGGCAGGATCACAGTCGATGAGTTCGATATCCATCTTGCCAGCCTCGATTTTGGAATAATCGAGAATGTCGTTGATGATGCTGAGCAAGGCCTTGCCGGAATTCTGTAGTACGTCCAGTTGCTGGCGCTGCGTATCGGAGAGCGGTGTGTCCTGCATCAGCTCGGCAATCCCGAGGATACCATTCATGGGGGTGCGGATTTCATGGCTCATGGTTGCCAGAAACTGACTTTTGGCGGTGCTCTCGGCGCGGGTGTTTTCCAGCTGTTGTTGTGCTTCCAGTTCTTCGCGCTGCGCCTCGATCTGGGTTTTCAGGTGCGCTTCGCGTTCCTGGTAGGCTTTGCGTTCCTCTTCGATAACGCGCTGTTGCAGCCGCATCTTTTCAATACGTTCAGAATTGATGCGATCGGCCAGTGCGAACGATAGCAGCAGCACTTCCAGCAGTTCGCCGATCTGCGGGAAATACTCGAACGCCGGGTGCGCAGGCAATACCCCCATGACCGTCAGCGGATAACACATCACGCCCAACAGCAGCATGCTCCAGGCCAACACATAAAAACGGGCGGAACGGTTGCCCGTGCGGTAGTTGGCGACACCCGCAACGATGCAAATGATGCCGGTTGCCACCGTTAAAATGGCGCAAGTCTTGATAGCCAGATGATAGGGCACCAGCAGGGTCATCAAGGCGGCGAGCACGGCAGCCCCCATGACGAGCAGCAGTACACGTGCCAATCGTGGATTATAACGGGGCAATTGCAGAAAGCGCCGCGAAAACGCCAGCCCCAGCACAATGCTCGAACACAGGAACAACAACACGGCCTTTTCGTTGAAGTCGCTCTGCAGCGGCCAGAAATATTGATAGGCATAGCCTTTCAGCGACGCAAATGTGGCCGCGAAACTGGTAACGAACAACACGTAATAGAGATAACTGACTTCGCGTACCGAAAACCACACAAACAGGTTGAACAGCGCCATCAACAGTAACGCACCAAAGAAGATGCCATCCAGCATCAGAATGCGATGGTCATGTACTTTGAGCGCTGTCTTTTCCCAAAGCACGGCGGGCAGTTTGAGCGACCCTTCGGTGTGTACACGAAGATAGAGTTCATAGACCTGGCCAGGTTGCAGTTCCAGCGGGAAACGGAAATTGGCGTTGAACAGGGGGCGCTGCGGAAAACTCAGGGTGTCGCCTGTCACATACTCGCTGACGATGCGGTTGTCGTTCACCAGCATCAGGCGGATATGGTCGAAGGGTGGATAGTCGATGGCGACGATACGCTTGATCGGGTGCGTCTCAGCATTGACCAGGCGGGCGCGAAACCAGTAGGCATGCGGCGAATAGCCGAAGCTTACGGTGTCCTGGTCGTGGCGTTTCCAGGTGCTGTCCTGCAGACGGGGAAAACGCGCATCCTGCAGGGCCGTTGCATCCTCGATCCAGTAGTCGAAATGCCGGCCCAGTGCAGTTTGCGTGGCGCTGGCATCCACGGGCAAGGCGGCGCCGGTCTGTGCAATTACAAACGTCAGCGTCATCAGCAGAAGAGTGTGCAGGAATCGTTGCCAGGGTTGAACGGACTGTGTCAGTGTCATCTCAGCCTCCTCGCCGCCATGCCGACGCGTCGCTGGAACGCGCCTGCCCGAGCAGGTAATAGGCCAGCACATCACGTAAAACGGCCATTTCTATCGGTTTGGAAACATGGGCATTCATCCCGGCGGCAAAGGCCTTTTCCTGGTGTTCCTGCATGGCGTGAGCGGTGAGCGCAACGATGGGAATCGGCACACGATGTGTGCTGTGTTCCCACTGACGTATTTGCCGGGTGGCTTCATAGCCATCCATATTGGGCATTTCGCAATCCATCAGTACCAGCGGAAACACATTGTCGGGTGATTGCACCAGCGCCAGGGCTTCCTCGCCGTCATTGGCGATGGCAAATTTCAGTCCGAATTTTTGCAACATGCCCTTGAGTACCATCTGATTCACCGGATTGTCTTCGGCGACCAGTACCCGGAAACCATGGAACAACGCCTGCAAGGGCTTGTTGTCGCTGGTGTCCTGTCTGTTGGCGTGCGCACCTCCCAGCAGTTGCACCAGCGCTTCGCGCAATGGTCGCGAAGAGCAGGGTTTGGGCAGGCTCAGCGTTACACCGGGGAATTCGCTGTCAGCGCCAGCGTGGCGTCCCGATGTGAATACCAGTGTTGGTATACTGTGCAGCTGACCCGCAGCGTGTAACGTCTGTACTACGCTTCTGGCACCCTGCGGTGGCAAGTCGCCATCGATGACCAGCGCATCGAAAGGGGGGGGCGAGGTGTCACGCATGGCGTCGATAACCTGCTGCCCGTGATAGGCCACGTGCACCTGCATGCCCCAGGCGCGCGCCTGCTCTTCGGCGACCTGGGTGAATTCCGCATTGTCGTCGGCCAGCAGCAAACGCTTGCCCGCCAACAGCGATGGCGGCAGGTATTGGTCGTCGCAGAAAGCACTCGATGCCGCCTGACAGTGAATGGTAAACCAGAAGGTCGAGCCCACGCCGGCGTCGCTTTCGACGCCAATGCAGCCGCCCAGGAGCTCAGCCAGCTTGCGCGAAATGCTCAGTCCCAGCCCGGTGCCGCCGAATTTGCGCGTGGTACTGCTGTCGGCCTGGGCAAAGGCCTGAAATAAACGGCCCTGTTGCTCGGGCGTTAGCCCAAGGCCGGTGTCACTGACTTCAAAGCGCAGCGTCCAGTCACCCAGCGCCGTTTTTTCTACCGGCAACACACGCAGACCGACGCGCCCCTGTTCGGTGAACTTGAATGCGTTCCCCAGCAGATTCAGCAGGATTTGTCGCAAGCGTGCCGGGTCGGAACGTACACACACCGGTGTGCCGGGCGCCAGTGATGAAAACAGTTGCAAGCCCTTTTTCTCGGCCGTCACCGAGAAGACGGCGGTGCATTCCAGCACCAGCCGTTCAAGATCGAAGTCGATGGCTTCAATGTCGAGTTTGCCGGTTTCAATCTTCGAATAGTCGAGGATATCGTTGATGATGCTCAACAGGGCCTTGGCAGAGTTCTCGATAACGCCGAGGAACTGGCGCTGACTGCCATTGAGCGGGGAATCCTGCATGAGCTCGGCCATTCCCAGCACACCGTTCATGGGCGTGCGGATTTCATGACTCATGACAGCGAGGAACTGGCTTTTGGCCATGTTCTCGGCGCGAGCCTTGCGCAACTGCTGACGCGCCAACAGATCTTCCTGCTGCTTTCTCAGGCGGGTGCGCAAGTGTTCTTCACGTTCGGTGATGGCGCGGCGTTCCTCTTCCATCAACCGTTGCAGGGTTTCCACCTTGTCCTGCTTGGCAATGTTGATGCGGTCGGCCAAGGCGAAAGACAGCAGGGCGACTTCAAGGACTTGTCCGGCTTGCAGCGAAATGGCCGACAGATAGGTGTAGGGCAGCAGTCCCAGTTGCGTAAAGACGAACCACAACGTGAACACGATCAACAGGCCCCACGCGAGCACGTAAAACCGTGCGGCGCGATTGCCCGCACGCCAGTTCAGAATGCCGGCAGTGACGCCGAACAAGGCAAACAAGACCGTGAACCCCAAGGCAAGCAGGATGCCGGCCTGGTAACTGAACACAAACGCCCCCAGCGGCATTTCGAGCAGAACGACGGTCATGCCGACCCGGAGCAGTTTGTCGAGTGTCGGGTTATAACGCGGCAGTTGCAGGAACTCGCGGCTGAACCCTGAGGCCAGCACGACCAGCGCGGGAACCAGCAGCAGCAAGCGGGCGTTGTTCCATTCCGGAGTGTCGGGCCACAGATACTGGTAGGCCATGCCGTTGACTTCGGCAATCAGCAGGCAGAAGCACAGCACGTAGGTCACGTAATACAGATAGGCCAGTTCGCGTACCGAGAACCACAGGAAAAAGTTGTAGGCGGCAATGATCAGCAGCGCACCGAACACGAGTCCATAGCCCAGCAGGGCGGTGTTGTCGTGGGTGTCAAAATGTTCGGGTTCCCACAGCGACAGGGGAACCTGAAGGCTGCTCGTCGAGGCCACGCGCAGATAGAGTTCATAGCGGCTGTCGGGATCGAAATGCAGCGCGGTGAGAAAGTTGTAATGGGGGAATCCGCGCTGACTGAACGGCAGAGAGTCTCCGGTAACGCTGCGCTTGAGGATCTGGCCGTTTTTGACCCAGTAGATCTCGATGTGGTCGAGTAGCGGATACCCGATTTCCAGCCAGCGCTCCTGTGGACGCGGCGTTGGATTGTCCAGGCCAATGCGTAACCAGTACCCCTGGGAGGAATAGCCGAGATTGAGCGTCTTGGCCTGATTGACTTTCCAGGGGAGGTCACTGGCCTTGAGCAGCATGGCATCGATGCTGATCTTCTCGCCTGGCCGTTCCTCCCGATATTCAATGCCTTGGCCCAGCGCCAGATAGTCCTGTGTGATGGGCACGCCCACTGCATGCGCCGCGCGTCCGCCAACGACAGACAACAGCAGCATCAGGAAAAGCGTGAGTGGCGTGACCCGTTTCAACGACAGCATCTCTTTAATTTCGGTGGTCTTTCAAGCGTAGGCGACTGGCGCCGATTCGACAGGGCGATAACGGCCCCCTCTTGCATGCAACCGCTTCCATTTTTATCAATCTGGAAGTGTTGGCATGCAGTCTAACTGCTTGAAAATAAATAAAAACTGAAATTCCTGCAAAAAAACGCCCCTGCAGGAAGAATCTCTCTTCATCGTTTTCCATACTCCTGCAGCGCAAACAAAAACAACGCACCGGAGGCCCTTTCCCATGAATCATTCTGTGACCAGCAGTTCGTCCACCAGCGACGCTTCTACCAGTAGCCGCGCTACCAACAACACTAGCACCCACTATCCCAACGGGATTCACCATCTGGCGTTTGGCACCCGCTGCAGCAAGTCGACCTACGCGTTTTATCACGACAAGCTGGGAATGCCCCTGGTACGTACCGAAAACCACCGTCACAAGAAAGGGTACTTCCGTCATTACTTTTTCGATATGGGGCGAGCGCAATACATTGCGTTTTTTGAGTTGCAAAACGTTGGTGAACGTCCGGATTACCGGGTAGATATTTCCACCGGTCTGGGAATGCCCTTGTGGATTAACCACCTGGCGTTCGATATCGGTGATGAAGAACATTATCAGGCAATGAAGCAACGCCTGATCGAGCACAAGGTAACACTGCTGGGTGAAACCGACCACGGATGGTGCAAGAGCCTGTACCTGGTCGATCCGAACATGATCATGCTCGAATTCACTTACACGCATGATGCCGCACATTTTCACGATCAAACCCCTGAAGAGGCCTATCGCCTTTTGTTTGATGTGCCTGCTGAGCAAATTGAGGAAGAGTCCCGCAAGGATGAAAGCCAAGTCAAAAAAGTACAATAACGAACACAATAACAAGCAAATTAATAAGGGACCACAGGGAGGCTACCAATGATTGTCCTGTCCAAGACCTACTGGAGCGGCATGCCGTTTTTCTACAAGGGATCCTTGCCGGAAGGCACGCATACCGAACCGGTCATGCTCAAGTCCGACGACTGGCGTGATCTGACCGGAATTTTCTACCAGCCTGCGGTGAGTGCACACAAAGTCGCTGTGCTGGTCATGCACCCCAAGGTCGATTTTACCCGTCATTACTGCATTCCTCGTTTTGTGTCTGCGGGCATTGCCTGTCTCGGGCTCACCACGCGTTGTCTGCACAACGACATGATGGCCATCCACGAGGACCTTATCCTTGACGTTAACGCCGGCGTGAAATTTTTACGTCAGCGTGGTTATGAGCAGGTGGTGTTGTTCGGTAATTCGGGGGGTGGCGCCTTGTCGGCATTTTTTCAGGCACAGGCCCAGCGTCCGAAAGGGCAGCGACTGGCGCTCACGCCCGCCGGTGATCCGACCAAGCTCAATCGGGTCGACATGGTGCCGGCTGATGCATTGATCACGGTGAGTGCACATCGTGGGGAAGGCCATGTACTGATGCAGGCCATCGATCCGTCGGTGGTTGACGAAAGCGATCCGCGCCTCACTGATAGCGCGCTCGACATGTATCACCCTGCCAACGGCTTCGTGCCGCCACCAACGCCGTCGCATTACAGCGCTGAATTCGTTCAGCGTTATCGCGAGGCGCAGCGCGCACGTGTTGCCCGTCTGGATGGCATGGCCCGCGCCATGATTGACGAGGCCCGGCACTACGACAAGGCCTATGCTGAGGCACCCGACAGCATGGATTTCGCCGCCCGCCATCGCCTCGGGCGTCTGGGTGCCATGGAACGCATCATGGTGATTTATCGCACCATGGCGAACCTGAACTACACCGATCCCCATCTTGACCCCTCGGGCCGTGATTATGGATCGTTACTGTCGGAACGGCCGGATTTGATGAATATGCAGGCGGCTGGCTTTGCGCGGGTCGTGCGCCCCGAAGCCTGGCTGTCGACCTGGTCGGCATTGTCATCCCATGCCTGTACTGCATCGCATTTGAGCGAAATTCGCGACATTCCGATCCTCATGATCAATGCCACCCGCGATCGCGAGATCTTTCCCGCCACCGATGCCACGCCACTCTGGAACAGCGTGCAGGTCACTGACCGGACTCAGCATGACATCGATGCCCGTCATTACTTCGAGGCAGATCCGGGGCAGAGTGGCGCGCCGGATGTCGATCGACTGATGGCGGTCGTTATTCCCTGGGTGTTGGAACGGTTCGGACGCTGAACCTCGTTAGCGCCGGTAGCGATGGAGACCGGCGCTGCACGTGGATGAGGCGCGTCGTCTATACTCCCTCCATAACGCCGGTGAAGCAGCCCGGTCGTGGGGGAGGCGAGTGCAATTTTTAAAAGTCCTGTTCATCCTTTGGGTCTTGCCCTGGCTGTCCGCATGCCAGGGCGATGAACCCGCCTTCAAGGTGGGCATCAACCGCTGGCTGGGTTACGAACCCTTGTACCTCGCCAAGCAGCTGGAATTTTATCCCGATATCGATATTGTGCGGCTTTCGTCGAGTCTGGATGTGCTGCGTGCATTGCGTAACGGCAACCTGCAGGGGGCAGGGCTGACCCTGGACGAAACGCTGACGCTGCTTGATGAGGGCATCGATCTTCATATCATTCTGGTGCTGGATTATTCGAATGGGGCCGACGTTGTGACCGCAGCGCCTGGCATGCAGTCGTTACAGGATCTCAAGGGCAAGCGGATCGCTGTCGAGATGAACGCCGCCGGTGCTTTCATGCTGCACAGCATGTTGCGCAAGGCGCAGCTCGGAATTGAGCAGGTCAGTATCGAATCCATGCCGATTTCCCATATGGCAGAGGCCTATGCCAATGGCCGCATCGATGCCGCTGTTTCCTATTCCCCGCATGCCTCGGCGTTGATTCTGCAGGGCATGCATACCCTGTTTTCCAGTGCTGACATTCCCGGGCAGATTGTGGATGTGTTGGTGGTGCGCAAGGACTCCCTTTACCGCGAAAAACACATCAAACAGCTGGTGGCGGGGTATTTCCGCACCCAGGCATTTCTCGCCGGGCAGCCGGAGGCAGCGCTGTTACGGATGTCCGCAGATCTGGGGACACCGGTCGAGGATCTGCGGCTGAGTCTCAAGGGAATCCACTGGCCATCGCACGCAGAAACCCGCGCGATCATGATCGATACCGATGAATTCACGACGACGGCCCGCCAGATGGTGACGCTCATGCGTGAACTCAAGATGATCGATCAGGATCTTCAGGTGCAGGCATTCATCGACTCGCGCTGGCTGCACGGATACACACCATGAACAATCCATTGGTGTCCATTCGTGCGCTGATTCCGGGGGCAGCGTTGTTGGTGTTCCTGCTGGTGTCCCTTAGCAGCAGCGTTAACCAGTACCATTTGCTGAAAAGCCAGATTCTGGCCGAAGCCCCGCAGAGCGTGCGTTCCGTGCTGATGTCGACACAGCGCCATCTCGAAGAGGCGGTCGCCCGGCGTGACGCTGCCCTGATCGAATCCGAGGTGTTCAATCTCGGTGTGCTCACCGAAGTTATGGAAAGCAGTCTGATCAACGAGCACGGCGAAGTCGTGGAATCGACGCTGATCAGCAGCAAAGGGAAGCCGGCTGCCGAAAGCAACGCCAAATTTGATCCCACCCGCTTGCAGCAAGTCCTGAAGAATCGCCAGCCCTCGATCGAATTTCATTCCGACAACGAATTGCGTGTGTACTTCCCGGTGTTGGCCGAAGAGGCGCATGTATTGTTCGTGTGCTGGAGCATCAAATCGCAGCTGAATCGCGTGTTGGGAAGCCTGATCCTGAACCTGGTGGTGTTCTGGTGTCTGGGGGCGATGATGCTGGCATGGCTGGTGTGGCTGTTGCACAAGGCAATAACGTTGCCGCTGCGTAATCTTGAACAGGATCTTGCCCACATTGCGGCCGGTGATGACGAACCGGAATTCCGGATTCATACCCACGTGAAGGAAATCCATTCGCTCTCGCTCACCATGCGCGATATGCACGCCCGTTTGCAGGACTCCTATTACCAGTTGCAGGCGAGCGAACGCAGTTACCGTCGCCTGTTTGAGCTGGCGCAGGAAGGCGTATGGGTTATTGACGCCGGCGGGGTCACCACCATGGTGAATCAGTCGATGGCCAACATGCTGGAATGCCGCATCGAAGACATCCTGGGCAAACATATTCATGATTTTACGCCCGAAGATGTACGCGCAATGGCCGATATCCGGCTGCAAAAACTGCAAACCGAGGGGCCGGGTCAAATCGAGGTCGAACTGCAAACCCTGGGGGGCCGCCGAATTTATGTGGTCATGCAGACGGCCCCCCTGCATGACGACAATGGCCGCTTTATCGGTGCCATTGCCGGGGTCATCGACATCACTCA
>JBPOHS010000171.1:0-9287 GCA_052035295.1 Pseudomonadota bacterium | reverse complement strand
GGGTATAGGACGAATAAAGCGCCTTTTCACTGAAATCCTATCATATGAAATCCGTGCATGAACTGCCTAATGGCCCTTTCGGCGCCAGAATTCAGCCTTTTCAGTTCGACAGCGTAGCCACTCCCGCTCGGTTTTTCATCGGTTTTCTTGAAAGATGCACCCAACAGACGTGTCTCATCCTGCCGTGTTGCGGCAAGTTGTTGGTGAAGGAAATAGATTGGTGGTTTAGATCGGGAACAACGCCGCCTGATCCGGCGGCGCCCTCGCTTCATTGATTCGTGGTAAGGAGGGCGATTCCTTCAGCGCCAGATGTTGCAGAATTTTTTCGATCACTTCAGGGTCTTCGATGCATGAGACGACCTTGACGTGCCCGCCGCAGCGTTCGCACTTTTCGATGTCAATGTTGAAGACACGCTTGAGACGTTGCATCCATGTCATCGCCTTGCGACGTTCGGCAATGGTTTTTTCTTGCACGCATGCCTCTTCTGCCGTTTTCTTGCCTTTGCCTCTTTTTGATGGCGTGACCAGTGCCCGGTGCTTGCTGTTGGGGCCGAACACCCCATGAAAGCGGGTCAGGTTTACACGCGGCTTTGGCACCAGCGCCGCAAGCCGCGCGATGAAATCCAAGGGTTCGAAATACACATGGGTGGTTCCGTCGCGGTACGGGGTCTTCAGTTCATACCGGACTTTGCCGTTGCCGGTGAGCGCCAACCGTTTTTCCGACACCGCAGACCGGGAAATGTAGCGGCATAGCCTTTCCAGCACGTCGCGCTGGTGGGATTCGGCTATCACGCCAGCGTGCAGGGAAAAGCCCGCTTGTTTGGCCACCCGATCCGATTCTCTGGGGGTATCCAAGCGGGGCGGGAGGCTTTGCAAGGTGAGCACCTTGCGTCCTTTCTGCGGTCCCATCGCGATGCGATAGGTGATGGAATGCCCTTGCAGCTGGCAGAGGGCGTCATCCTCCTGGTCAATGGAATCCAACAGCAGGTAAGTGTTTTCATCGTCACGTTGCAGCCAGCCCTTTTTCTCCAGAAACCGGGAAACGCGATGGCTGATCTGGTGAGCGAGGGTGTTGAGTTCTTCTATCGTCGGAGCCTTGACGCGGTGAAAGCGCATGACGCCGTATTTGTCCTCCGCGTAAACGCCGTCGAGAAACAGCATGTGAAAATGAATGTTCAAGTTCAGTGCAGAGCCGAAGCGTTGAATCAGGGTGACAGCCCCGGTATGGGCAGTACGCTTGTTGAACCCGGCCTTCTTGACCAAGTGGGTGGCCACCGTGCGATAGACGATCTCCAGCACTTTGCCCATCATAGCGGGTTGCTGGGCGAGCAGAAAACGCAATTCGTAGGGGAAACTCAGCACCCACTGCCGGATGGGCTCTTTCGGCAGCACTTCATCAACCAGCAAGGCGGCGGACTCCGCCATTCGCCGAGCACCGCAACTCGGGCAGAACCCCCGTCGTTTGCAACTGAAAGCGACCAGGCGTTCATGCTTGCAATCTTCGCAGCACACCCGCAAGAATCCGTAACCAAGCCGACCGCATTTGAGGAACTCGTCGAACTCCTGCTTAACGAAGGCAGGCAGCGTTTGTCCTTGAGCTTCGAGCTGGGCACGAAACGCGGGGTAATGGGTTTCGATGAGTTGATAGAGCAGCGTTTCTTCTGGCCGGTGGCGCTCATAGGGGAGCGTCGGAGCAGGCGCGGCCATCTTGGCCAATGACATGATTCAATCCCTTGAAGCTGTACATATATACAGCTTAACAATTGCTCAGGGGTTTGGACAGGGGCAGAAAGGGGTGCCGATGCTCGGACGCAGGCTGGATGCCAGGGTGATGTAGTGTTTATATTTTGCTGAGAAGTTAGGCCGGACGCAGAGATGCGCCATCGGATCGAGCGCTGTTGTTGGCGCAATCGGCCAGGATGCTCCGAAGATGTTCGGTCGGTAATTTGCAAAATGGCCTCCCGCTGAAAAGCAAGACGACTGCAAGAAGTGGGATGCCACGGCGCGGCTTAGGTGGCCCGCAACGTCACATAACTAGCAACTCGATCCGATCGCTACGCGACGGCTCAGTTGGCGCGATCTGTTCATCGAGCGCCTTGGGCAGCTTGTCTTTGCCGATCTGGTCCCGGACGTCACGCGCCGCGTCCATGAAGAAACGCTCGCCCTCGGGGAACAATGCCTGCAAGCCGTTGAAAAAATGCGTGGTCACCGGATCATTGCCATGCCAATAACGGTTTGACCGCATGGCGCCAGCGTAGTCAAAGCGCACGATGCGCGTCAGCAATGACAAGCTGGACGGGGTTTTGGCACGATTTCTACCCATGAGCATTCCTCCTAGACAGTGTGTATATACATGAGACTAGCTCAATCATCAGACTTTGAAAGGTGAATGCTCGACGAATCCCTGTCTTTCCACGACAGCTCCACCGGCGCGGGGAAAAATCCGACGGTCGCGCCCCAGCCTCAACAACTTGACGTCCGTCAACTTTTTTATAGTCGTAAGCATGGATAATCCGGAATTATGCAATCGCATTGCATAATTATAACAACGAGGACAGGAACCCATGGCGACCTTGGCATCACAGAAGCTCAATCTCACCCACGGCCAGAACAGTGTCTGGTACATCATCATGCCGCTCTTTCTGGTGGGCTGTTGCCCGCCCACGGTCATGCTGCTCTGGCATGTCAACGCCAATCTTGGCGGCTCATGGCTGGCATTAGGAAACGATATCGCCAACAACGGATTTTTCAGCACCTTGTGGCAAGCCTGGGCACCACACTTCTGGGGATCGCCCACTGCGTGGGCCATCATCGGCGTGCATGCAATCGTGCAGCTGATCCTGATGAAGGTGCTGCCGGGCAAACCCTATGAAGGTACCCTGACGGCGATGGGCAATATTCCGCGTTACAAGGATAACGGCCTCTCTTCGTATGTGATTTCCCTCGGGTTGTTTTTTGTGTGCTCGCTCGGTTTCAAATGGTTCAGCCCGGGCATCGTGTATCACCACCTGGGCGATGTTCTTGGCGCACTCAACATCACGGCCCTGGTGTTCTGTCTGTTCCTGTATTTCAAGGGCAAATACGCGCCCTCTTCCACCGACAGCGGCACCACCGGACGCTTCCTGATGGACTATTACTGGGGCACGGAACTGTACCCGCGCATTTTCGGCTGGGATGTCAAAATGTTCACCAATTGCCGCTTCGGCATGACGGGCTGGGCGTTAATGGTAATTTCCTACGCGTTTGCGCAGCAGGAAATCACGGGAACCATGACCAATTCCATTGCGATTTCTGCCGCGCTGATCAGCATTTACCTGTTCAAGTTTTTCATCTGGGAATCAGGTTATATGCGCTCGATTGACATCATCGTCGATCGCGCCGGTTTCTATATCTGCTGGGGATGTCTGGTGTGGGTGCCCGCGCTGTACACGTCCCCGACGATGTTCATGGTGAATCACCCGGTTGATCTGCCGACATGGTTGGCGGTGCTGGTATTTGCAGCGGGCATTGCCGCCATTTTCATCAACTACTGGGCCGACCTGCAGCGCCAGAAAGTACGCGCCACGCAAGGCCAATGCACCGTGTTCGGAAAGCCACCGGTGGTGGTGAGAGCGAAATACAAGACCGATACCGGCGTGGAAAAGGAAAACCTGTTGCTGGCATCTGGCTTCTGGGGAATTTCCCGGCACTTTCACTACATTCCGGAACTGAGCGCCGCTTTCTTGTGGGGATGCACCACCGGCTTCGAGTATTTCATGCCTTTCTGTTACGTGAGCTTTTTAACACTGCTGCTGTTTCATCGCGCCCATCGTGACGACGTGAAATGCTCACTCAAATACGGGAAGTATTGGGAGGAATATCGCAAGCGGGTTCCGTACAAAATCATTCCCGGCATTTACTGAACACCGACACTCAACATTATCGTTACAGACAGGTCGATCCCAGGTTGCCATCAGGGATCTCCCTGAACCAAAAAAGGGGCCTTGGCCCCTTTTTTGGTTGTGTGCGTGCCCAGCCCGCCCCTCAGACAGGCGCGGCGGCCAGCTTGGCGAACGCCTCGACCACTTCAACCGGTGCCTGCACCAGTTCGATCAATACGCCTTCACCGCCAATCGGAAACTCGTCGTTGCCTTTGGGGTGCAGAAAAGTGATGTCATAGCCGGCAGCGCCCTTGCGGATGCCACCCGGGGCAAAACGCACACCATTGGCACTCAACCATTCCACGGCTTTCGGCAGGTCATCGACCCACAGGCCTACGTGGTTGAGCGGCGTGGTATGCACGGCCGGTTTTTTCTCGGGATCGACGGGTTGCATCAGGTCGACTTCGACCTTGAACGCGCCCACGCCCATGGCACAGATGTCCTCGTCCACGTTTTCACGCTCGGACACGAAGTTGCCGGTGACTTCCAGCCCGAACATATCGACCCAAAGGGTGCGGAGTTTTTCTTTGGAAGGGCCGCCGATGGCGATTTGCTGGACGCCGAGCACTTTGAAGGGACGTTGCATGACTGAATTCCTGTCGTTGGGAAGAGTGAGCGGATGAAACAGGCCGTCATTATAAGGGCTTATTCCCGCCGGGGAAGAGGCCCGCCGTTAACGACACTGCAACGAGCCGCCCTGCACCCGGGCATCCCCTTGCCCGGGTATTGGATCCGCACCCGACTAGACGTTGAAGCGACGGGTTAACGCATCGCTGCGATTCACCATGTCGGCCAGCATCGAGACGATTTCGTTCATGCCCGACGCGGCCTGGGCAGTTTCCTCGGTACCCTCGGCCACGTTGGCGATATTGCGGGCAATATCGTGTGCCACGGTGGTCTGTTCCATCGATGCCGTGGCCACTTGTCCGTTGATACTGCTCAAATCCCCGATGGCCTCGGTAATCTGATTGAGCTGCCCGGATGCGCCGCGAAATATGTCGACGCTCTGATTGGAAATATCACGTGACGTTTCCATCACCTGAACGGTGTCCCGAGCGCCCGCCTGCACACTTTCAATAATGCCCTGTATCTCGGCCGTTGAATGCTGCGTGCGCTGCGCAAGCGTGCGTACTTCGTCTGCGACCACCGCAAAACCACGCCCCTGCTCCCCCGCGCGGGCGGCCTCGATGGCGGCATTCAGCGCAAGCAGATTGGTTTGTTCCGCAATCGCCTTGATGACACCGAGCACGCTTCCCACATTGCGGGTATCCGTATCCAGTTTCGCGACCGTTGTCATCGAAGCTCCAATCTGTGCCGAGAGTTTATCAATGACCGATTGCGCGTTATTCATCGCGGTTTTGCCCGCATTGGCCGCTTCATTGGCGGCCGTGGCCACTTCGGAAGCATGCTGCGCATGTCGGGCCACTTCGTTGGAGGTGGCAGACATTTCTTCCATCGCGGTGGTAATCAGCAATATCCGATCATTGGCATCGTTGGTATGCACAGCGATACCCGACGTTGTTGCACTGACACGCTTGCTGACATCAAGCAACTCCCCCGCACTGCGCTGCATTTCCTTGGCCATGCCGCGCAGGAAATCACGCAGCGCCTCAGCGGCCTTGGCCAAGCGCCCCAACTCATCCTGGCGGTAGGAGTGAATGCCGTTTTGCAAATTACCATGGCTCAGGTTCTCGATCATGCCAATAATTTGCTGACTTGGTTTCACAATGCCGTTATTGATCAACCAGGCCGACAATACAATGAACGCAAACGTGGCAGCCAGGAACGCCACGGCAGAGTTGGTCGCTGCCGATTGCACCTGTTCCGCCGTGTCGAGCGAATGCTGTTCTACCTCAGCGGCAACCATCGCAATGGCTTGATCAAGCAATTCTGCCGGTGGCCTGTCCATCCCTTTAACAGCGGCATCACCTTGTCGGTGATCAAAGCCAGACTGAATGAACGCCTCCAGCCCAGCACGATATTTTTGCCCCATGACCTGATGCTCGTGCGCGAAACTGCGCAATTTGGCAATCACCTCAGCATTGTCCATTCCGTTGATCAGGGCTTGCGTCTGGCTTTGTACCTTGCTCTCCTGCGCCACGAATTGTGACCAGTATTTGGTGCGCTGGTCAGCGTCGTGGCCGCGCAACAGCACATTTTTCCACTCCTGCACCTGCACCTTGAAATCGGCCAACACATTCCCGATTTGTCGTTGTTGGCTGACCTCGCGCACAAGCAATTGATTATATTTGCCAATGCCTTCATTCACGTTGCCATAGAAGTAAACACCCGCCATGAGCATGAGCAAGCATCCCCCCATGACGATGACCAGTAATTGATTGAACAGGCTGCTGCGGATCCAGGACATTGGCCTTCCTCCCACGCGAGTTATTCGAGACCGAAACAAACGCAGTGTAGGTGGCAAACAGTGAGGATTCCATTCAAGACGAAAGACGATCCAAACCAGTAAAAAATGTCAGGAAATAGGGCTCATCTCTTCCATTTTCACGACACAAACACTTCAACAATACGACTGCCCAACAACCTAACCTGATTAGCCATACGTAATAACATCATTGACCGCACGGCCATGTGAGCGGCAATCGTCTACCCTTAAAGTGTCATCGGGAGAGACCTTATGTCGCGTCAACAATCCTTACTCGTCCTTGGCTGGCTCTGGCTGCTTGCCACCTGTGGCTATGCCTATGAAATTCCAGTTATTCCTGGTCAACGGGTGACGATCAGCGAACATGCCGATGTGCTGTTTGACGATACCCAGGCGATGAATCTGCAAGACGTGGTCGCCGCCGCCGACCAGTTCAGACCGACGCCTTCGCACAAACTGAATTTTGGCTACCGCAATGACGCCATCTGGGTGCGTTTCACGCTGAAAAACCCGTTGTCGACCCCCCAGGACAGCGTGTTGGAACTTGGCTACAACCCACTTGACGACGTTCGTTTCTATCTGCCGGATGGCAGCGGGGGGTATAGCGAGATTCAACGTGGCGATACCTTTCCGTTTGGTTCCCGCCCCATCGCACTGCGCAACACGTTCGTCGAATTCACCCTGGCCCCGGCACAAACGATAACGTGCTATGTGCGTGTCTTCACCACCAGCTCGATCGGCATTCCGCTGGCCATCAGTGATGAAAAGACGTTCAAGGAATCGCTGCAGGACTACAGCCTTCTGGAAGGCGCTTACTTTGGCGTTATCGTTGGCTTGGCGCTCTACAACCTCTTCATCTTTCTGTCGTCACGTTCGATCACCTATTTCTACTACGTGATGGTCTTGGTGAGCACTACGTTCTTCTGGTTCACCATTGATGGTATCGGTTTTCAATACCTGTGGCCGGAAGCCACTCGCTGGCAGAGTTTGAGCGTACTGGTGTTCCTGTATTCAACGCTGATTTCCGCGCTGTTATTCGGCAAGAGTTATTTGGGGCTCGATGCGCGCCACCCTCGGCTGCACCGCACCTATCTGGGGCTCACCGTTGCCACCTTGGTCATGCTGGTATTGGTACCGTTTATCCCGATTCGAACCAGTTCTTCCATCATGTTGCTGCTGACAATAATGGTGTGCACAGTGCTATTGTCGAGCGGTATTTTGCAGCTGCGTGCCGGCTTTCGCCCCGCCAAATATTTCATTATCGCGTGGTCTGCCTATCTGCTGGCGACGATCGCAGGGGTGCTCAGCACGCTTGATCTGGTAAATTTCTATATTCCCTACCCTGTCATTCTTAAAACAGCATCAATTATCGAGGCCGTGCTGCTGTCAATGGGGTTGGCTGACATCATCAATAGCTTGCGCGAATCTGAAGCCCGCATGCAGGGCGAAGCAATGGCCGCACGCGCGGAAAACAAGGCCAAATCGGAGTTCCTGGCCAAAATGAGCCATGAAATTCGCACCCCCATGAATGGTGTACTGGGCATGGCCGAATTGCTGCAGACCACCGAGCTCACTCCCAACCAGCAACAATACGCCGAAGTCATCCGTGGTTCTGGTCAGGCTTTGATCAATGTCATCAACGACATTCTGGATTTTTCCAAAATCGAAGCCGGCAAGATGACGCTGGAAACTATCGATTTCGATCTGGAAAAAATTGTCAGCGAATGTCTCGCATTATTCACCATGATGGCGAGCAAAAAAGACATCGATCTGATCGGCGACATTGCACCCGGAACCCCGTTGCAACTGAAAGGCGACCCAACCCGCCTGCGGCAGATCATTATCAATCTGCTCAGTAATGCGTTCAAATTCACCCAAGCCGGGCACATCGTGCTGCGTGTTAGCATCGAATCGGTTGCACCCCATCAACTGCGGTTTGACGTGCAGGACAGCGGTATTGGCATCTCAGAGGATGGCAAGAAAAAACTGTTCCAGGCTTTCAGCCAGACCGATTCCAGTGTCAGTCGGCAATATGGCGGTACGGGTCTGGGGCTTTCCATCTGCAAGGAACTCAGCCATCTCATGGGTGGGCGTATTGGTGTCGAAAGTGAGCCAGGGCAAGGCTCGACCTTCTGGTTCACAGCGACCTTCGAGCCTGGCAACGCCACCGAGGATACCCGTTTCAGCAGCGATGCCCTGGCCGGAAAGCGGTTGCTCATCGTCGACGATCAACGGGTGTTCTGTGATGTCGTTACCCGCCACGCCAACGCCTGGGGCATGCAGGTGGAAGTGGCAAATACCGGCAGGGAATGTCTCGACAAAATGCAACGGGCCCGGCAGCAGCAACGCCCCTTTGATCTGGTGCTGATGGATTGGCACCTTCCCGACGGTGATGGCGTCGAACTGACGCGGGAAATCCATCGCGAACAACGCCCCTCGCCCGAGCCGTTAGTCACCCGTTTCATTCTCGCCACGGCGATGGCGCTCTCGCTTCCCCCGCGTGAACTGCGCGATGCCGGCTTCGCCCTGTCATTGGAAAAACCGCTCTCGGCCAGTGATTTGTGCCAAGCGTTCAGCGTGGTCATGACAGGGCGACATGCGCTCGATCGCACACAGAAAGCCGAACTCCCCATGCCGGATCTTTCTCACCTGCACATCCTCGTGGCCGAGGATAACAAGGTCAACCAGATGGTGATTCGTGGCATGCTCTCCAAACTGAATGCCCGCGTAACACTGGTAGAGAACGGCGAAGAAGCCCTGCGCACTGTTTGTGACCTCAGCCCCGGCAGCTTCGATGTGGTCCTCATGGATTGCGAAATGCCGGTCATGGATGGCTTTGAAGCCACCCGCCGCATTCGCGCCACCGAGCGTGAGCGTGGCTGGCCGCACTTGCGTATCGTCGCGCTCACCGCCCACGTGCTGGAGGAACATCGCAAACAGGGATTTGACGCCGGCATGGATGATTTCCTGAGCAAACCCCT
>JBPOHS010000175.1:0-3640 GCA_052035295.1 Pseudomonadota bacterium | reverse complement strand
CGGGGCAAGGGAGTGAAAGGTGCACGGGCGTGATGCCGTGGGGTGAGGGCAGTTTAACATCCGGATCGTGCAACCAGACGCACTTTGAGGCAATGTTGCTTTTCGCCGATACTGCTTTTCAGTCGATATGGCTTATCAGTCGATACGGCTTTCCAGCCAGGAGGTCAGCACCAGGGCGGCGGCCACGGCATCGACACGACGATCGCCATGCAAGCGTTGGCCGGGTTTGCGCTGCTGGTGCGAGTGTTCGAGGGTTTCCCAGGCTTCGCGGGTCGACAAGCGTTCGTCGGCTGGGTGCCAGGGCTTGCCAAAACGGCCGGTGAGGCGATTGCCGAATTTGCGGGCGCGGGGGGCGAGTTCGGTTTCGGTGCCATCCATGTTGAGGGGAATGCCGACGACAAAGGCATCGGGTTGCCATTCCTTCACCAGCTTTTCCACCTGCTGCCAGTCTGGCACGCCGTCTTTCGCGGGTAACAGGGCCAGTGCCGATGCGGTGCGGGTGACGGCTTGCCCGATGGCAACGCCAATCATCTTGGTGCCGAAGTCGAAGCCCATCACCGTATTCAGTGACGGGTGATCAGGCATGCCCCACCTGGGTCGACAGCAGGGAAAGATCAACGCCCAGCAGGCGGGCAGCAGCATGCCAGCGCTGTTCAAAGGGCAGATCAAACAGGATTTGCTCAGTGGCAGGGACACTCAGCCAGGCGTTGTTGACCATCTCTTCGTCAAGCTGGCCTTCACCCCAGCCGGCATAGCCTAGCGCGATCAACGCATCCTGAGGGCCATGGCCTTCGGCCATCGCAACAAGAATCTCCTTGGAGGTCGACAGAAAAATGCCCTCTTGCACTTCAAGCGTGCTGTCCCAGGGCCGTTTGTCGCGATGCAGGACAAAGCCACGTTCGGTCTGCACCGGACCGCCGCGCAACACATGCTGATGCTCGAACCGTTCGCCCACAGGCGAAATCCCAAGATGCTCAAAGATCTGGGCAACGGTGAGATCGAGTGGCCGGTTCACAACGATCCCCATGGCGCCATCTTCACTGTGTTCACAGATATAAGTGATGGTATGCGCAAAGTTGGGATCCTCCATGGTGGGCATGGCGATCAGAAAGTGATTTTTGAAACTCGTGTGTGCGCTCATGTCTTCAGTATTAGGGTAAGCCCGGTTTGCCGCAAGAGGGGACAAAAAATGTTTTGCCGGCCAATGTAAAGGGTTGCATTATTGCTGATTGTTATAAGGCCAAATCATAACAATTTCAAATTTTTAGCCGCCAAGAGGGAGTCACCCATGTCACAGGTTTTGGAAGAGAAGCAGGTCCTGGTCGAGAAGCAAGGCCACATCCTGTTCATCAAGCTCAACCGTCCCCAGAAATACAACGCGCTGTCGATGGATATGTACCACGCATTGGGACGGGCGTTTGCCCTGCTCAATGATGACGCCGATCTGCGGGTGGCGGTGCTGCATGCCGAGGGCAAGCATTTTACAGCCGGGGTGGAGCTCGATCAGTGGGCAGAGACATTTGGCAGTGGCAAAGGGATGCCAACCCTGCCCGATGAGGTGGATCCCTTTGGCCTCAAAGGGGAGCGGCACCGCAAGCCTGTCGTTATTGCCGTGCAAGGCTACTGTTATACCTGGGGCGTTGAAATTCTGCTGAACACTGAAATTCGTGTGGCGGCCCGGGATGCCAAATTTGCCATGCTCGAAGTCAAGCGCGGTCTTTACCCTTGCTGCGGTGCCACCTTGCGTTTGCCGAAAGAGTTGGGGTGGGCCAATGCCCAGCGCTATTTGCTGACGGGTGATACCTGGACAGCAGAAGACGCCCACCGCTTCGGCATGGTGCAGGAAGTCACCGAACCCGGTGAGCAGCTTGCCAAGGCGGTGGAAATTGCCGAGAAGATTGCCAAGGCGGCCCCGATGGGGGTGCAGGGAGCATTGAAAAACACGCGTATTTCGGAACTCTACGGCGAGCAGGCGGCCATCGATCTCATGTACAAGGATCTCATGCCGGTCATGCGTAGCGAGGATGCGAAAGAGGGTGTGCAATCCTTCCTGGAGCGGCGTGAGGCGCGATTTACCGGGAAATAAATGTCTGTCGACAACTGCTTATAAAAAAGGAGCACAGCCATGCAGCCCCGGATGAGCATGATTACTTTGGGCGTAACCGACTTGCAAAAATCCATTCAATTTTATCGGGATGGTTTGGGATTTCCGATGATGGAATCGCCGCCGGAGGTTGCGTTTTTTACCCTGAACGGAACATGGCTGGCGCTTTACCCGCGCCATTTGCTGGCAGAGGATGCGACAATCTCTACCGAAGGTAGCGGATTTTCCGGCTTTACCATTGCACATAATGTGGATTCCGATGCCGGGGTGGATGCGGTGTTGTCGCAGGCGGTGAACGCTGGCGCCACGTTGATCAAACCGGGGCAAAAAGTATTCTGGGGCGGTTATTCCGGTTACTTTGCCGACCCCGATGGCTATCTGTGGGAAATCGCCAACAATCCGTTTTTCTGGGTGGGGCCACGCGACGCATGACTGACGATGGGCGTTATGGATACGAAATGTCGCTCGATGTGTTTCTGCAGGCACTGGCCGTGCTTGCAGAGCCGCCCGAGCAGGCATGTAAAACCTATGGTTTTTACAACGTCGCCTGGGAACTAAAGGAAGATCTCCTGGGCGCGGAATATCTGTTGGGTAGTCAGTATGCATATTTTTCACCGGCGCAACGCCAGCAGATCAGCACCTTGATCAACGACCTGCATCAGCTGCCCGAAGCGGCGATTCGCTTTACCCGTGTTGCACAGGAAAGTGTTGAAAACATGTTGCATGAGACGTGGGAGGTGCCCCGGGAAAAAGCGGCGCAATTGCTGGCTATACTCGACGACGTCCTCACAACAAATGCGGCGTTTCTGAGTAGCCAGCCTCCGTCTGGCTCGCCTTCCTCCACATAGGTCACTCTGGAGTCCATCCCGACGTGTCTACTCGCCCGGCCATGGTTTGGTCTGAGGTAACACTTTGGCCATTGCAGGCGATTGGACGCAAACGGACTGGACCAGCACGATGGAAGGCGCCTGTCAGAGCGCGGCGCGGGCAGTGGAGGCAGTACTGGGTTAAAGCGTTCCGTCGCTAACCGGGCTTGGGGGTTGTGTTCCTGACGCCAGGAGTGACACTATTGTGACCCACCTTGTTTGACCGTGATCGCACTACTGGAGCGTTCCATGCAACCCATTGAACAACGAGTTCTGAATGCGCAAACCCTCTGGGATCAGGGGCGTGAAGCTGAATCCGCAGGTGATTATCAATCGGCCTATTCCCTTTATACCCAGGCGCATGATCAGGTTATCGACTGCGCCTCATTTCACCAATACGCCCATGAGCGTCTTCGCGTCGTCAACTGGAAACTGGGCCATTACGGTGAATTGATTACCGATTGGTTATTGCACGCGTTTGCCCCGCTCGGCGTTTTCGCGCTGGTATCGTATTTTGCAAAATCCGGCACCTTTGGTTCGGATATCTGCAAACAAAACGCCTGAAGCCCGGTTCGAATGTCATCCTTGAATCCCATCGGGCCCGGCATGAGCCCGTACGCTGACTGGTTTGGCCTGCAAATTACCCATACCGATACCGAATCGGCAGAAG
>JBPOHS010000152.1:0-12400 GCA_052035295.1 Pseudomonadota bacterium | reverse complement strand
AGGCTGTAGTACATGTCGAATTCGACAGGATGTACGGCCATACGCAGACGAGTTACCTCGCCCATTTTCTGCTCGATGTACGATTCCAGCATATCCTTGGTGAACACGCCGCCTTCCAGCAGGAACGCGTGATCGGCTTCCAGGGCAGCCAGAGCCATGTCCAGACCGTGAGCAACGCGTGGAACCTTGGCAGATTCTTCCGGTGGCAGGTCGTACAAGTTCTTGTCCATGGCATCGCCAGGGTGGATCTTGTTCTTGATACCGTCCAGACCAGCCATCAACAGGGCAGCGAAGGCCATGTAGGGGTTGGCAGTGGGATCCGGGAAGCGCGCTTCGATGCGGCGTGCTTTCGGGCTCTTGACCCAAGGAATGCGGATAGAAGCAGAACGGTTACGGGCAGAGTATGCCAGCATGACCGGAGCTTCGAAGCCGGGAACCAGACGCTTGTAGGAGTTGGTGCCAGGGTTGGTGATGGCGTTCAGGGCTTGAGCGTGCTTGATGATACCGCCGATGTAGTACAGCGCCATCTCGGACAGGCCACCGTAGCTTTCACCTGCGAACAGGTTCTTGCCGTCTTTCGCCAGAGACATGTGAACGTGCATGCCTGAACCGTTGTCGCCTACCAGCGGCTTCGGCATGAAGGTAGCCGTTTTGCCGTAGGAGTGGGCAACGTTGTGTACGCAATACTTCAGGATCTGTACTTCGTCAGCTTTTTTCACCAGCGTGTTGAAAGGAACGCCGATTTCGCACTGACCAGCGTTCGCCACTTCGTGGTGGTGAACTTCGATGGACAGGCCCATGGATTCCATGGCAGCACACATGGCAGCACGCAGGTCGTGCAGTGAGTCAACGGGCGGAACGGGGAAGTAGCCACCTTTGACGCGCGGACGGTGACCGGTGTTGTTGCGGTCGAAGTCTTCGTTGGTAACCCATGCACCTTCTTCGGAGTGGATCGCGAAGCTGGCACCCTGCATTTCGTTCTTCCACTGAACGGAATCGAACACGAAAAACTCGGGCTCAGGACCGAAGAAAGCGGTGTCGGCGATGCCGGTAGACTTCAGGTACTCTTCAGCGCGACGAGCGATGGAGCGCGGATCGCGGCTGTAGCCTTGCATGGTGGTCGGCTCAACGACGTCGCAGCGTACGATAACGGTAGGCTCGTCGGTGAACGGGTCCATGACGGCGGAGCTGTCGTCCGGCATCAGGATCATGTCGGAAGCTTCGATGCCTTTCCAACCGTGGATGGAAGAGCCGTCGAACATTTTACCGTCTTCGAAAGCCTCGGGGCCCATAGAGTGGGACGGGAAAGTAACGTGCTGTTCTTTACCGTTGGTATCGGTGAAGCGCAGGTCGACCCAGCGGGCGTTGTTTTCTTTGATTAATGACTGCGTCTTTGAAGACATTGTCGTGCTTCCTCCAGGTGGATGTTTTTAGGTAGGACCAACAGAAAAATCCAGGCGGGGGTCCCCCAGCTCCATGGTGATGCAGCCGGATTGGTCTTGCCCTGCGAGAAGGCAAAATATATGCCATTGGAATTTGGGTGGAAAGTGGCTAAGAGCTGTCTGCCGTTAAATATTTTTGCGCAGGATTGCATCGTTGATTGCTTCCGCGATTGGCGGCGCTGGTGGCGGTAGCGAGCTTGGTGCGTTGAGGGCGTGCGAGGTCTGACCTAAGTTGGTTATGCTTTTGTTTGGTGCGGTTGCGTTGCTGTGTGATTCTTTTTGGTGCGATTCAGTCTTGTGGGCCCACTTTCAGCACCACATGGTATTCGCGTTCGCCTTTGTCGGTGCTCATGACGGTATGTCCGTGCACCCGGCACCAAGCGGGAATGTCATGTAAAATGCCTGGATCTGTGCCAATTACGTGGACAACTTCGCCTTCTGCAAGCTTGCGCACCAAGCCTTGGGTGCGAATCACTGGCAGGGGGCAAAGCAAACCGCGTGCATCCAATTGGTGCGCGTCGTTCATGGCGGCCTCAAATGTACCAGCTTTGGTTGAATTCTTCCGGGCGCACGGGCACCACCGATATCACAAACGGCGTCTCACCCATGGGTTCGATCTGGAAGCTCATGGTGTCGGCGTGCTTGCCCTGGCTAAAGCGTGCTGCCAGCGAGGCGGCGTAAATCAACTCCTCCCGGGTTGCCTTGCCATCGACCAGTGTGAGCGGGCCGCCATGGCTGAGCGGGCGGAGGGCATGGAACTGCTTGCGATAACCTTCGAGGAAGTTGTTCTCGCCATCTTCGCGGCTAACAATCATTTTGTAGTGAGGTGCGGGGCGAATGTGACGACCGACTTTCAGCAGCATGATGTCGTCCAGTTCATACTGGCGTTCACCCCGTGACTGCCAGAGATCCCCGAGCTTCCGGGAGTAACTCTCGTCGGTCAGGAAGCAGCAGCCACCGGCTGGCTGTGCGTAATCGTCCAGCCCCCATTGTTTGGCAAGAGCGATCTGGGGTTTGCGGTTGCGACCGCTGAAATCATACATCTTCTCCCGACTGATCCAGCCTTCGGTCTCTGGCAAGGTGGGGGGGAGGTTTCTGCCGCTGAGGGGGCGCACGATGCGATCTTCGGCGCCGGATTCCCTGGCAATGAGAGGCATGGTCCACTTGCGCTGTGATTTGGGGCGCTGGCCGACCACTTCGCCCGTGATAATAAAGTCAAAGCCACGATCGGCGGCGAGTGAGCGTGCCCGGTTGAGCATGGCGTTGGCCTTGCCCACCATGAATATCTTGCAGTCCAGGCAGGGATTCAGGTTGGCACCGTAACCGTGGCGCGGGTTCAGTACCACATCCTTGTAATCCTCGGAGATGTCCTCGATGTGCAGTTTGATTCCCAGGCGTTCGGCAACCCAGAGTGCGTTGTTGCGCTTCTGTTTGTTCTGATCCTGCTTGCGGATCGCGTGGGTATGGCCCTCAACGCAGAAACCGGTGAAGAAGTTGACACCTTCGACATGGATGCCTTGTTCCTGCATGGCGCGTACGGCCAGCATGGAGTCGAGACCGCCGGAGACCAGGGCGATGGCTTTGCGTTGAATTCCCATAACTTTTGCTTCTAACAATCCTGCTTTTAAAAAATAGGTGTTGGTTCAGTGCCTTGCGGCCGGGGCGCGCAGAGCCCCTTTAACTGTGGGGCGCAAATTATACAGGAAGTGTCGATATCTCCTGTGGATAATTTTTCGGGCGAGACGCCTTTGTCATGGATTATCGGGTATACTCCGCCGCGTTTTAACCATATAGAAGCAGGCGCTACAGTGATCGAGAATATCCGCAATATTGCCATCATCGCCCACGTTGACCATGGCAAAACCACTTTGGTGGACAAACTGTTACAGCAATCCGGTACCCTCGATCAGCGTGGTGGTAACGTCGAGCGCGTCATGGATTCCAACGATCTTGAGAAAGAGCGTGGGATTACCATTCTCGCCAAGAACACTTCGATCAAGTGGCGCGATTACCGCATCAACATCGTGGACACCCCAGGGCACGCCGACTTCGGTGGCGAAGTGGAACGTGTTCTCTCCATGGTCGATTCGGTTCTGCTGTTGGTCGATGCAGTGGATGGCCCTATGCCGCAAACCCGCTTCGTGACCCAGAAGGCTTTCGCCCAGGGCCTGAACCCGATCGTGGTCATCAACAAGGTTGACCGTCCGGGCGCGCGTCCGGATTGGGTGGTTGATCAGGTGTTTGACTTGTTCGATCGCTTGGGCGCCACTGACAAGCAGCTCGATTTCCCGATTATTTATGCATCAGCTCTGAACGGTGTTGCCGGTCTCGATCCGGATAGCCTGGCTGAAGACATGACCCCGCTCTTCGAAACCATCGTTGACAAGGTGAATCATCCGGATGTTGATGCGGATGCGCCGTTCCAGATGCAGATTTCCTCACTCGATTACAACTCGTATGTGGGCATTATCGGCATCGGTCGTATCAAGCGTGGCCGCATCAAGGCCGGTACGCCGATCAAGGTCATCAACCGTGAAGGCGCCGTACGTGGCGGCAAGCTTGCCGGCATCATGGGCTTCCTGGGGCTTGAGCGCGTAGATGCACCCGAAGCAGAAGCTGGCGATATCGTGTGTATTTCCGGTATCCCCGATCTGAAGATATCCGACACGATCTGCGACTTCAACAATGTTGAAGCCCTTCCGCCGTTGACCGTTGACGAGCCAACCGTGAGCATGATGTTCAACGTGAACACCTCTCCGTTTGCCGGCAAGGAAGGCAAATACGTGACCTCGCGCAACATTCGCGATCGTCTCGAAAAAGAACTGCTGCACAACGTGGCACTGCGCGTTGAAGATACCGAAACACCGGAAAAATTCCGTGTATCGGGTCGTGGTGAGCTGCATCTTTCAGTATTGATCGAAAACATGCGTCGCGAAGGCTTCGAGCTGGCAGTTGGCTGCCCGGAAGTCATCGTGAAAGAAGAAAACGGCGTCAAGAAAGAGCCGTATGAGAACGTTGTTATCGACATCGAGTCGGACAACCAGGGCTCCATCATGGAAAAGCTGGGCATGCGCAAAGCAGAGCTCGTTGACATGGTGCCAGATGGCAAGGGCCGTATCCGCATGGAATTTATCGCACCATCACGCGGCCTGATCGGTTTCCGTTCCGAGTTCCTGACGCTGACCTCCGGTACTGGCATCATGAACTCCACTTTCTCTCACTACGGTGATGTGAAAGAGGGTGAGGTGGTCAAGCGTCAGAACGGCGTTCTGGTATCCATGGTGACGGGCAAGGTGCTGGGCTATGCGCTCTTCAACCTGCAGGAACGTGGCCGTCTGTTCGTCGATCCTAACGTCGAAGTCTATGAAGGCCAGATCGTTGGTATCCACAGCCGCGACAATGACCTTGTCGTCAACCCGACCAAGGGCAAGCAGCTGACCAACTTCCGTGCCTCCGGCAGTGATGAAAACATCCTGTTGACGCCGCCGATCAAGTTCTCATTGGAGCAGGCGCTCGACTTCATCGACAAGGACGAGTTGGTTGAAGTGACACCCAAATCCATCCGCTTGCGCAAAAAGTACCTGAAAGAGCATGAGCGCAAGCGTGCTGACAAGGATTGATACTCCGCATTAGTGGAGGATCCAAAAAACGCCGGGCTAATCCCCGGCGTTTTTTTTTGCCCGCACGAAACGTTGCAAGGTACACAGCAGGAATGGGGCGGCAGCGATGACTTTTCTGTCGATTTTGGTGGGGGGATGGTTCGGACTTGTACCAGCGTTCCGACCGGTCATTCGCAAATAATTGTGAAGAGTATACAGCGTGGCTATTGACTGGTGACCGGCGGTCATCTTATATTGGTGACCATCGGTCATGTGTGACCGAGTTCAAATGTGTCGAATTCTTTTGTGCTGACTCTTTTTAATTGTTTACCTCTTGGAGGTGTTCCGTGGAACTGATCGTACTGACGGCTGCATTGTCACTTGCAAATATCTTTGGCGTTCAAGCGGTTACCAGTCAGATGCCGCAATTTGCCAATGAACAATATCCAAAATCCTATGAAGAACAGGTTGCCCAGAACCCGAATGGCGAACCACAATCCCTGCTTGAAGCGGTTGTTAAGTTCAAAAAGGAAAAAGGTTGGATTTAATCGTTTTCCTTATCGCGTAGAAATTTGCTGTTTTCGAGCCCTGGCGAATGCCGGGGCTTTTTTTTGATGGTGGATAATGACTTTGACTGATACGTCAATCATTTACCAAAGTTGCTTTGTTTAAAAATCGACTGTTATTCTGCGTTGGTCTTGCAGGTAATTGCAGGCAACTCCATCCATGGGAAAACTGGGTGGTTTATAAATCATGGAGATCCTCCTATGTACTCGCAAAATACTTTTTCAAACATGATTGAGCAGGTTGAAACGATGATTCCTTTGGTCGAGGAATTTGAGTTGCCCATGCTGCTCGCCAATCTCAAACGTTGTCATATGCAGCTTTCCGCGCTTGCGTCCACGCATCGTCCGGAAAGAGGGGCGGTTGTCGAAGCAGCACATGAAGTCCTCGTTGCGCTGGACAGTTACCATAACGCCGAAGGTGCAGTGGCTGAAAGCAAGGAGCGTCTGGCGCAGGTGTGGGTCGGGTTGCGACTAATGAGTGAAAAGCCTGTTGCTATTTGAACGCTTCAATCAAATCGGCCAACACTGTTGCTCTTACCGAATGTATAAGGTTGTCCATGAGGTCCGTTGAGTTGGGGACCCACGGTTTCATACCGGTGAGGAACTCATTTCTTTCCAGAAGATATTGCGCAACTTTGCGCTCCGCTTCGTCGCTGGATGTTGCATCCAGGGTAGTGAGTATCGGGTCAAGTTGTTCCAGCATCAGCTTGCCGTAAATTGCTGCTTCGCCATGTGAATGCAAGGCGTCGACGAGGCTGCTTCCCTCCGCCGCGAGTTCGCCTTGCAATTTTGCGACGGCCTTACTGGCTTGTCGTTTCAGTGTTTCTGCAGTGGTTTGAATTTCCTTGAATTTCATGATCTCGGCACTCGCATGCAACGGGCTATTCAATAACTATAGCAGGCATGACGTGAATTGCCGGCGTTGCGCCCTTGTTGCATTGACGGCGGATCTCAATCGAACAGCTTGGCCAGAATGACGGGTACCGCCGTTTCAACCCGCAGTATCCGGTTTCCGAGCGTGACGGGCGTAAAACCGGCGGTTTTCAGTTTTGTTACTTCATAGGGAATGAAGCCACCTTCCGGGCCGATGGCGACCACTGTTTCGCGTGTGGTGCTGCGCGGGCAGATCATGGCGTCATCCGCAGGGTGTGCAAGCAAGGCCTGCTTGTTAGCGATCAAGGCGGGCAGCTCGTCTTCGACAAAAGGCTTGAAGCGCTGTCTCAGGTGTACTTGTGGCAAGTGGGTATCCATGCCTTGTTCCAACCCCAGCAGTAATTCTTCTTCAATAGCCTCGCGTTGCAGGTAGGGGGTCTGCCAGTAGCTTTTTTCCACCCGGTAGCTGTTGATCAGGTAGAGTTGTTTGACGCCCATGGTCGCGATGGTTTGTAGCGTGCGCTTCAGCATCTTTGGGCGGGGGAGGGCCAGTAGCATCGTGACCGTCAGTGGGCTCGGTGGCGGGCTGGTGAGGTGAAATGATAGCCGCGCAGACTGTTGATCAATGGCTGTCACCGTGGCTGCGCCCACTAATCCGCCCAATATTCCCACGCGCAGTATGTCCCCCGGTTCGGTGCGATGGACCTCGTCGAGGTGTTTGCGCTGCCTTCCTGTGACCAATAAGTCACCGCGTGTCTGGTCAGGCGTGCAGAACTGGGCATGTTCTGGCCGAAAGATAAGCAAGTTCATGGATTAAGGCAGCACCTTGCCTGCTGAAATTGGGTTGCGACTGTGGGATAATGACCGCCATTCTGGGGGGTGGCGAAACATCCTGCAAGCGTGCGCAAAGTCGCTGGTGGAGGTTTCGATCAAGAGCGTTGAGCGAATAGGCAATTGTTTGCACCCATGCGGCTCGCAAATAATCCCGCCGGCAAAGTTCCCGGTTTTCTACATTCAATCACATAGACGGTTGTAAACAATGGCGACGAACAAGAAGGTCATACCGACGCTGGAAAACCCTTTCCACGAGCCGGAAAAAATCGAATTCAAGATTCCGGGTGAAATCACCCGTGTTCCGGGCATCTACGAATCCGCCCTGAAAGAGGGCTGGGATCTGATGCAGCGACCGCACAACGCCGCAGGCGTCGTCGCCATTGAGCGTCAGCACCTTAAGAAGCGTATGACCGTGTGGGAGCGTATCAGTGCGCTGACCGACAAAGACCCGATTGTGCTGTACCAGAACTGGGGCAAGAATCTTGACGGCGCCTCCATGGTGACAGCGATCGTCAACATCGAAGGGCGCGACGTTGCCTTGTACGGACACGACTTTACCGTTCGCGCCGGCTCGATGGATGCCACCAACGGCCGCAAGCTGGCCAATCTGATCAAACTGGCCGGTGAGCGCGGCATTCCGCTGGTGGGGTTGAACGACTCTGCCGGTGCATACGTGCCTGCGGGTGTGGGCGGCCTCGATGGCTACGCTGAAGCCTTTACCGCGCTGCGCCGCATCAGCGGTGTGGTGCCTTCCATCATGTGCATGTTCGGCTACAACGCCGGCGGCGGTGCCTACCTGCCACGTCAGGGCAGCTTCGTGATCCAGCCGAAAGAAACGTTCTTTGGCCTCACCGGCCCCGGTGTTGTCAAATCCGTCCTGGGTGAGGACGTGACCGCTGACGAGCTGGGTGGCCCCGGTGTTCACGGCATGTCGGGTGTGACCGATTTTGTGGTGGAAGACGAAGTTGCTGCGCTGCGCAAAGTACGTGAGCTGCTGCGTTACATCCCGGACAACAACCGCGTGATGGCGCCTTTCCAGAACACGTCTGACCCGGTCAACCGCAAGACCTGGGATGCCGACATCCTGCTCAAGAAAGCCTTCAACTCGTCTACCGGTTTCAACACCCCGGTCGACATCCGCATCCTGATCCAGCAGGTCTGCGACCATGGAGACTTCACCGAATTCCAGCCCGATCGTGCGCAAAACACGATTTGTGCATTCGGTCGTCTCGGCGGCAACGTGGTGGGTTTCTGTGCCAACAACTCAGCGGTGGCTTCGGGCCAGATCGACATTGATGCGTCGCTGAAAAATGCGCGTTTCATCCGCTTCTGCAACATATACAACATTCCGATGGTGTTCATCGAAGACACTACCGGCTTCCTGCCGGGGACCGAGCAGGAGCGTCGCGGAATTGTGCAGGCCGGTCGCGCCATGCTCGACTCCATCATCGACCTGCGTACACCGCGCCTGCTGCTGATGGTGCGTAATGCCTTCGGTGGTGCTTACGCAGCGTTCAACAGTTATGCCACGGGTGCCGACGTGGTGCTGGCCTTGCCGACCACCCGCCTCGCGGTGATGGGCCCGGCCGGTAAGGAATTCGTTTACAAGGATGAACTGCGCAAGGTTCGCAGCGCGATCAAGCCCCGCGTGGCTGAGCGTACCGCCGAACTCAAGTCGCAAGGCGTCAACGAAGCTGATGCCAAGGTGCAGGCGCAAGCCGAAGCCGACGCCTGGTTGAAGCAGAAAGAAGCCGAGTTCTCGCAACGCTATGAGCGCGAACTGATGAACCCGAAAGAGGCGTTGAGCCTGGGATCCATTTCGCAGCTGGTGATGCCGTACGACCTGCGGCAGACACTCGCCGACAACCTGCAGTTCCTGTTGCGTACCTATACGCCAGGCCCGATGCAGGCAGTGCAACGCGAGTTCCATTGACAGTTGCGCGAGTTCCACCAAGAGCAGAGTGCCAACGAATTAACGGCGGCTGCGAGCCGCCAAAGGATACCGGTCGTGAACCAACCCTTGAAAAACCAACCTGTGAATTACTACACCAACAATCCGCTGATCCACAAAAACCGTCGCCGCCAGGAGTCTGATTCCGCGTGGGTGCGCCAGTTCACCTGCGAAGACATGCGCCCGCTGATCATCTGTCGTGGCCCGATCCGCAAGGAAGTGATGGATGTGTGGAATGAAATGGGTATTACCCATTACGGAATTCTGCTGTCCGAGAAAGACTCGATCACCTACAACAGTGCCCTGGCTCCCGAGCTACGTCAGTTGACGCGGCCAGAGCACATTCATCGCGTGCCGGATTACACCGGCGCCGACAAGGAAGAGCGCACCCAGCGTATCAACCAGATCATCAAGATCGCGAAGGACAACAACTACGACTGCGTGTTCGCTGGCTATGGCTTCATGGCAGAAGACGAGTCGCTGGTCAGCGCGCTGGAAGCTGCCGGTCTCACCTTTATCGGCCCCTGCTCGCGCACGGTGCGGGATGCCGGTGCAAAAGACGAAGCCAAGCGTACTGCGCTGCAGTGCAATGTGAGCGTTACCCCGGGTATCGACAACCTGACCGCGCTCACGTTGCTGCGCAAGGCTGCAACCGTTGATGCGCTCAAGAAAATTGTCGAAGAGCACAAGCTTGACGTAGGCGCGGATCTTTTCGACGGCGCTCTTGTTGATGGAAAGGCGTCTTTGGAAGACCTTGCAGACGAAGTCTTGAATGCTTCCTACAAGCGTCACATGGACCTGGTCAGCACGGCAGAAATCGCTGCTGAGCTTGAGCTGCGTCTGCAGGAGATTTTCAGGAAATTCCCGCAAAACCGCATGCGTCTGAAAGCCATTGGTGGTGGCGGCGGCAAGGGGCAGCGTATTCTTGCTGCGCCTTCCAGCTATAACGGCAGCCTTGAGGAGCAAATTCGCCAGGCTTCTGTCAAAGGCCCCGAACTGTTCAAGGAAATCCTCAGCGAAGTCAAAACTACCGGGGTGGGCGACAACAAAAACGTCCTCATAGAACTGAACATCGAAGTGACCCGTCATCAGGAAATCCAGGTGATCGGAAACGGCGAATGGTGCATGACGCTCGGTGCACGTGACTGCTCCGTGCAAATGCACGAACAAAAGCTGCTGGAAATCTCGCAAACCCGCGAAATGCTCGAAGATGCCATCGCCGCTGCCGCTGCAGCCGGTCGCATGCAAGAAGAGCAGGCCCTGCGTACCGACCTCGCCATTCTTGCCCGCATGGAAGAAGAATCCGAGCGTTTCGGTCTGGCCGTGGGTCTTGATTCCGTGTCGACTTTCGAGTGTATCGTTGACCGCGATTCGCACTTTTTCATGGAAATGAACACGCGTATCCAGGTAGAACACCGGGTGTCCGAGCTTTGCTACACACTTAAATTCAGCAACCCGGAAAATGCCGACGATTACTTCCTGGTGGATTCTCTCGTTGAGGCCATGACCCTGTTGGCCAAGTTCAAGAAACGCCTGCCGAAGCCCGTGCGTATTCCACGCGAGCGCGCCTCGGTGGAAGTGCGCCTGAACGCCACCAACCGTGCGCTCAAGCCCCATGCAGGCGGCGTTATCGCCTACTGGAACGACCCGATCGAAGGCGAAATTCGTGATGACCAGGGTATCTCGCTGAAAAACCCGGACACCGGGCAATTCATGAAATACCACCTGGCCGGTGCCTACGACAGTAACGTGGCGTTGATCCTGTCGGTGGGCATCAATCGTCGCGAGAGCTACGAGCGCATGGCCGAAGTGTTGCGTCGCACCAAGTTCCGTGGTGACAACCTGTGCACCAACCTGGAATTCCACTATGGCCTGATTCACTGGTTGCTGGCGGAGCATGTGCATGCCAAGGCCACCACCAGTTTCGCGATGCCTTACCTCACGCAGGTCGGATTGCTGAAACAGGCGACCAACGATCTGGATCTGGAGCATGCGTTCAATCAGATCAAGAATTTCCACAAGAAGAACGTCGCTCAGGCCCATGGCAATGGTGAGCAACTGGCGGCCGCTCTGAAGGCGATCGACAACGTTCTGGAGCGTAAACACACGCTGTTGTTGCGTCCCATCGAGTTGTTGCTGGCAGAGCCGCATTTGCTGTGCGGATGGCTGAGCCTGAACAAGGCCAGTGTTCGTTTCGACGGCGATCAAGTGGTGTGGACGCGCAACCCTGTCGACGTGTTGAGCGAGACCTATCACTTCCTCAACATGGATTATCGTGATGACCTACCGGCGGCAGAGTGCATCTGGAAGCATGACAGTGATGTGTTGAAACAGTCGCAGACCTTCTACAAGGACATCGAAGAGCATGTTGGCGCCCTGCCGTATGACCAGTTGTCGACCTTGCTCGACAATGATGCCCCTCAGAAAGGCGTATCTCCAGACATCTGGGAGAAGGTGCAGGCTGCGCATGCCGGTTACCAGGCAGGTATGGAACTGTTCACGGTACTGGTGAAGCTGGCACGTGATGCGGGCTTCTACGAAATGAAAGTGAATGCCGACCTGACTATTTCGTTGCCTGAGCGTCTGCGTGACAAGAAGCTGCAGGATGAAATGCTCAAGGTGCTGGTACCACCACCGGCCACCAAGGCCGATGAATTGGTTGCTGTCTGTGGCGGTATGTTCTACGGCCGCGAAGCGCCTGGCCTGCCTGCTTTCGTGAATGAAGGTGACCATATCGAAGCGGGTCAGCCGATCTACATCGTTGAAGTCATGAAAATGTTCAACAAGATCTACGCGCCGTTCTCGTGCACGATCGACAAGATCGTCATCGAGAACATCGATGGCGCCATCGTCAAGCAAGGTCAACCGCTCTTCAAGGTGACACCTGATGAGCGCGTGGTCGAGGAAGATCCCGCCGAGATCGCCAGCCGTCGTCGTGAAGCGACTGATGGTTTGCTGATGGGACTGGTTTGATCTGAGCGTTGAGTGAGAACAAAAAAGGCCCGCTTGCAGACTGTGTAAAAACACTGGCAGCCTGAGGGCAATCTGAAGACAATGCCCGTACACAAGTATGGGCATTGTCGTTTATGAGTTACGTAAAAGGTGAATCACCCGGGCAAACCAGTCTATTCCCGG
>JBPOHS010000005.1:0-143861 GCA_052035295.1 Pseudomonadota bacterium | reverse complement strand
ACAGCCGACCGGTTCCTTGATCCGATCCGGTTTGCGGCCTTTCCACGGGGTGATCAGGGTTTCCCAGGTTTCATCATCGATCGTGGTGTCACGCTTGCAGTGCGGGCAGAGCGTACGCACCAGGCGTTGCGCCATCACCCCCAGCACCGTCGCGGCCAGCAGATAGGGTTGCACGCCCAGATCCACCAGTCGCGTCACGGCCGAGGGCGCGTCGTTGGTGTGCAGGGTCGAGATCACGAGGTGACCGGTGAGCGCCGCCTGCACCGCCATCTGCGCGGTTTCGACGTCACGGATCTCTCCGATCATGATGATGTCGGGGTCTTGCCGCATCAGGGCGCGGACACCTTCCGCAAAACCGAGGCTGACCGCATCGACCACCTGCATCTGGTTGAAGGACTGTTCCACCATTTCGATGGGGTCTTCGATCGTGCACACATTGACCGAGCGCGTCGCCAGTTGCTTGAGCGTCGAGTACAGCATGGTGGTCTTGCCCGACCCTGTCGGGCCGGTCACCAGGACGATACCGTTCGGCTGTGCCACCATTTCCCGCCAGCGGCCATAGTCGTCGTCGGCGAGCCCCATCTCTTGCGGGGTGCGCACCAGCACTTCCGGATCGAAAATACGCATGACGAGTTTTTCGCCAAACGCGGTCGGTAGGGTCGACAGACGCAGTTCGACCTCGTTGCCACGCGTGCTCTTGGTTTTGAGACGGCCATCCTGCGGACGACGTTTTTCGGCGACATCCATCCGCCCCAGGATCTTGATGCGACTGGTGACGGCGGCGAGGACGGCGGCGGGCATTTCGTAAACATCATGCAGGACGCCATCGATACGGAAGCGGACGTTGCCGACGTCACGGCGGGGTTCGAGATGGATGTCGCTGGCGCGCTGGTCGAAAGCGTATTGCAGCAGCCAGTCGACGATCTTGACGATGTGCTGGTCGTTGGCGTCGGGCGTGGAGAGTTCGCCGAGCTGCAGCAACTGCTCGAAATTGCCGATGCTGCCCTGGGCGCCGCTGCCGGTGGCGCCACGCACTGAGCGGGCCAGGTTGTAGAATTCGAGGGTGTAACGCTGGAGGTCGGCGGGATTGGCGACGACGCGGACGATACGTTTGGCGCGCAGGGTTTGTTCGAGTCCGTTTTCCCAGTCGCGGTTGAAGGGTTGGGCGCTGGCGATCAGGACTTCGTCTTCGTGGACTTCAACGGCGAGGATCTGGTGGCGCTCGGCGTAGTTGAAGGACATGATTTCGGTGATGGCGGAGACGTTGATCTTGAGTGGGTCGATGTGGAACAGGCGCTGGCCGGCTTTCTTGGCGAGCCAGTCGGTGAGGACGGGGAGCGTGAGTTTGCCTTGGTCGTCGCTTTGCTGGTCCTGGAGGTTGTGCTTGGCGATGATTTGCAGGGGGTTCCAGGCGAGTTCGTCTTTTTCGCGGCGGTAGCCGGAGACGAACTGGGCGTCGCGCTCGCTGATGCGGGCGTCTTCGAGGAGGCCGTCGAGTGCCCAGCGTACGTCGATGCGCATGTTGGGGCGGGTGAAGTCTGCTTTGCCTTTTGCTGCCACCGTGGGGTCCTTTACTGCTTGCGACTGACCTTAATTGCCCGTTGAAATCTCGCTTCACCGGGCTGAGCCGATCAGGGGAGGGCAAGCTTTTCCGACACGCCGTATATACGTCCATGTAGGCTCGACGGCAGCATCCATGCTGCCGACGGTCTGAAAACCTTGCCCTCCCCTGCCCGTCTCTTGCATCAGTGCCAGTTTGTCTGGGGGCGACCTAAATTACATAATTTACCTAGGATAAAGACTAGTTGGTAAAAAGCCCAGTTGCACTTGCCTGCCTCCCGAGCCTGCCGCGATAATGCCCGGACCTTAACCGCTAACCCATTGAAGTGACTATGGAACAGTTAATCGAACGCGCGTTGTATGCCG
The DNA here is from genome assembly GCA_052035295.1 of Pseudomonadota bacterium. Classification (GTDB taxonomy): domain Bacteria; phylum Pseudomonadota; class Gammaproteobacteria; order Pseudomonadales; family Ketobacteraceae; genus HdN1. The sequence goes on along the minus strand of JBPOHS010000005.1, from coordinate 141,935 downwards.
CCCGCTGGCTTTTGGCGCCCATTTACCTGGGGCTGAGCTTGTTGCTGGTAGCCCTGGCGCTCAAATTCTTTCAGGAAATCTTTCACATCCTGCCCCATCTCTGGGAGATGCGTGAATCGGAATTGGTGCTCACCATGCTGGCGTTGGTGGACCTGACCCTGGTCGGTAGTCTGATCGTAATGGTCATGCTATCGGGTTACGAGAATTTCGTATCGCAACTCGACATCAAGGAATCGACGCCGAAACTGGAGTGGTTGGGCAAGCTCGATGCCGGGTCGCTGAAGCTGAAGGTCGCGACATCGATCGTGGCGATTTCGTCGATCCACCTGCTGAAGATTTTCATGGAAGTGCCGCAGCATGAAGATTCCAAGTTGATGTGGTATGTAATCATCCACATGACCTTCGTGGTATCGGCGGTGTTGATGGGCGTGCTGGACAAGTTCACCAAGCACGAGTGATTGTGCTTGGCGCCGATGCTATCGCTCTGACCAGGCGGCAAAATGACCCGCATAAAAAAGGCACCAGAAATGGTGCCTTTTTTGTTTTCGCCGCATCGCTGGGCGTTATTGCTGACTGGCCGCCAGTGCTTGATTGAGGTCGGCGAGAATATCGTCAATATGCTCGATACCGACACACAAGCGTATGGTTTCTTCCTTGACGCCGGCTTTGGCGAGTTCTTCGGGGGACAACTGGCGGTGGGTGGTCGAGGCCGGGTGCGTGGCCAGCGAACGCACGTCGCCGATATTCACCAGGCGGGTGAACAGTTGCAGCGCGTCGAGGAATTTTTCGCCTGCGGCACGGCCGCCCTTGAGGCCGAACGTTAACAGGCCAGAACCGCTGCCACGCACGTATTTCTTCGCCAGCGCGTGTTCCGGGTGCTCCGGAAGCCCGGCGTAGTTAACCCAGGTGACATCCGGGTGTTTCTGCAGCGCTTGCGCGACCTTGAGCGTGTTTTCGCAAATGCGATCCATGCGCAGCGCCAGCGTTTCGATCCCTTGCAGAATCAGGAATGCATTCAGCGGGGCAATGCACGCGCCCATGTTCCGCAGCGGCACCACACGCGCACGCCCGATGTAAGCCGCAGCGCCCAGCGCCTCGGTATAAACCACGCCGTGGTAAGACACATCCGGCTCGTTCAAACGGCGGAAGCGCTTGGCGTTGGCTTTCCAGTCAAATTTGCCGGAATCAATGATGGCGCCGCCAATGGAGTTGCCATGGCCACCCAGGTATTTCGTTAGCGATTCCACGACAATATCCGCCCCGTGCTCGAACGGGCGCGTCAAATAAGGCGACGCTACGGTGTTGTCGACAATCAACGGTACCCCATGCTCATGCGCAACTTTAGCCAGCGCTTCAATATCGACGACATTCCCCAAGGGGTTGCCGATCGTTTCGATATAAACCGCCTTGGTCTTATCATCAATCAGCGCGGCAAACGACGACGGATCACGATAATCGGCAAAACGCACATTGATGCCGTATTGCGGCAAAGTGTGCGCGAACAGGTTGTAGGTTCCGCCATAGAGCGTGGCCGATGCCACGATGTTGTCGCCCGCTTCGGCAATGGTTTGAATCGCGTAGGTAATCGCCGCCTGCCCGGATGCCAGCGCCAGCGCACCAATTCCGCCATGCAGTGCGGCCAGACGTTTTTCCAGCACGTCGGTGGTGGGGTTCATGATGCGGGTATAGATATTGCCGGCCACTTTCAGGTCGAACAAATCGGCGCCATGTTGGGCGCTGTCGAAGGCATAGGCCACGGTCTGGTAGATCGGCACCGCGACAGCTTTTGTCGTCGGATCAGGGGAGTAACCGGCGTGAACGGCGAGAGTTTCGAGCTTCATGAAGGATCCTTGTTATTGGTGTGGCGATGCGGGCTCAAGAAAGTTGCGCGACCGCAATCTTAGGTCAAAACAAATACATCCCGCGAGTAGGCACCATATAATCATTCGTCGCAAGCATCAAACAAAACACCACCATTTCCCAGCGCCACAAACTTGTGCCACACTTCAAACAAGATGTCTTGTAGGAGATGGCCATGGCAATGCCGGCAGTTCATCCGCAGTCTGCAGATTTCCCGCTCAGCGCAGCGATTCGCGAGCATCACCTCATTGACGAAGACACCCTCCTCCGACGCTTTCTCATCCACCCCGACGCCAAACTCCCACACGGTCTTGATGCCGGGCCGCTGACCACTTCCCTGATTGACGCCATAAAACACGCCCCGCCCTCCATTCGTATCGAATCGCTGCTCAAGGAATACAGTCTCAATACACGTGAAGGCATCACACTGATGTGTCTCGCCGAAGCGCTATTGCGTATTCCTGACGATGCCACGGCCGAAGCCTTTATCCAGGATCGCCTGCAATCCGGCGACTGGGCGCAGCATTTGGGTCACAGTGACGCCTTCTGGGTCAACGCGTCGACATGGGGGCTGTTACTGGCCGGGCGGGTGTTCAAACATGCGGATCAGCGACCCGACGGTTTGAGCGCCACCCTCAGCAAATTGTTCCACAAAATTAGCGAGCCTTTGGCGCTGGGAGCGATTCGGCAGGCAATGACCATCATCGGGCACCAGTTTGTGGCCGGGGAAACCATCAGCGAAGCCTTGAGCAATGCACGCGGGGATCGCGCCAAGGGCTACGCGCATTCCTTCGACATGCTGGGTGAGGCCGCGCTGTGCGACGCTGATGTGGAGCGTTACATGGCGGCGTATGAAACCGCGATTCTGGCTCTCGCCTCGAGGGAACGCAGCCAACGCGCCGATGTGACGCTTTCCATCAAGCTGTCGGCGTTTCACCCCCGTTTTGAACCACGCCAACCCGCAGCCCTGGCAACCTTACGCAAAAATCTGCTGCACGTGCTGGAACAGGCGCGCATCGAGGATATTCCGGTGACCATCGATGCCGAGGAATCCTGGCGGCTGGAAGCGAGTCTGGAAATATTCGCTTCCATTCTGGCGCTGCCGGCGTTTCGGCATTGGGGCAAATTGGGCCTGGCGGTGCAGGCGTATCAGAAACGGGCGCTGCCTGTTCTGCACTGGCTGGGTGATTTGAGTCGGCAATTGAATTGTGTCATTCCGGTACGGCTGGTGAAAGGCGCTTACTGGGACAGCGAAATCAAATGGGCGCAGCAACAAGGGCTCAGTGATTACCCGGTATTCACACGCAAGACCGCCACCGATCTGCACTACCAGTTGTGCGCGCGTTATTTGATGGGTGAGGAACATCGACTGTTCCCGCAGTTCGCGACCCATAACGCCCAAACGGTGGCGTCAATTTTGATCTTGTCCAAATGCTATCCGAAGAAAGCCTTCGAGTTTCAACGCCTGCATGGCATGGGCGAAGCGCTTTACGACTACGTCCTGAAAGATCACGCCCTGCAGGATAACGCCAGTATTCACTGCCGCATTTATGCACCCGTCGGCAGTTTCAAGGAACTGCTGCCCTACCTCGTGCGCCGCCTGCTGGAAAACGGCGCCAATACTTCTTTCGTGCGCCAGGTCCACCAGGACGATAACGACCTATTGCTACAATCCCCGCTGCAGCTATTGCGCAAGGAAAAAAGCCCACGCAATGAGCGGATTCCGTCACCACCGCGCCTGTTCCGGCCGCAACGAAAAAACAGCGCCGGCCTCGCCATCGAGGATCGCGCCACCCAGCACTGGATCAGCACGCAGCTGGCGCGCTGGCAGCAACATCGCTGGGGCGTGGAACATGAGAAAAATGTATTTTCGCCTGCCAATCCCCAGGATCTCGTCGGCTGCTATCCGGCGATGACAGCCGCTGATTGCAAAACCGCGATCGAAGCCGCGCAAGCGGCTTTCCCTGCCTGGCAGCAAAGCGATATCGAGGAACGGGCAAAACGCCTGGAACGTCTGGCCGATCTCTATGAAGAAAACCGCGTCGAATTGATCGCCTTGCTGATGCGGGAAAGCGGCAAAACGCTTCCCAACGCTGTCAATGAGGTGCGAGAAGCCGTGGATTTTTGCCGTTATTACGCGGCACAGGCGCGTGTGACGCTGGCACCACAAACCCTGCCGGGCCCGACGGGGGAATCAAATATCCTGCATACGTCGGGCCGTGGTGTATTTCTTTGCATCAGCCCGTGGAATTTTCCGCTGGCGATTCTGACAGGCCAGGTCGTCGCCGCGCTGGTTGCCGGCAACACGGCCCTGGTGAAATGTTCGCAGCTCACGCCACTGATTGCTGCCCGCGCGGTGCAACTCATGCACGCAGCCGGCATTCCGCAACACGCGGTTTGCAACCTGCCAGTCGATGCCGAGCACGTCGAAAGTACCCTGCTGACCCACCCCGCCCTCGCAGGTGTTTTATTCACCGGCTCCAACGCCGTGGCTCAGCGTCTGCAACGCGCCCTCGCCCGCCGCGAAGGCACCATCCTGCCGTTGATCGCCGAAACCGGCGGCATGAATGCCATGATTGTCGACAGCTCCGCGCTGCTGGAGCAGGTGGTGAAAGACGTCACACTCTCGGCCTTCGACAGCGCCGGTCAACGCTGTTCGGCGCTGCGCGTGCTGTATCTGCAGGAAGACATCGCCGACGCTGTGCTCGCGCTATTGCAGGGCCACCTCACGACCCTTCGACTCGGCGATCCGTGGCGCTTCGATACTGATATCGGGCCGGCCATCAGCCCATCAGCGTGCAAGGAACTCAACAATCATATCGAGTCGTTCCGCAAGAACAGCCGACTACTTTTTCAAGCCACGTGTCCAGACGGCCTGACGGGACATTTTGTGCCACCTGCCGTGCTCAGCCTCAACCATCTACGGGAATTGAAGCACGAAGTCTTCGGCCCGGCACTGCATGTCATCCGTTATCGCGCCGGTGAGCTGGACGCCGTCATCGCGCAAATTCGCGAGTGCGGCTATGGGCTAACGTTCGGGGTGCATACCCGCATCGAAAGTACGTGGCAACGGCTGGCGCGCGAGATTCCGGCCGGCAACATCTACATCAACCGCAATATGATCGGCGCCACGGTGGGTGTTCAGCCTTTTGGTGGGCAAGGCTTGTCAGGCACGGGGCCCAAGGCCGGCGGCCCCCATTACCTGCTGCGGCTGGTGCACGAGAAAACCGTAACACACAATACGGCGGCGATTGGGGGCAACGCGCAGTTGCTGGCTAGCGGGGAGGGATAACGGCGGGGGTTGCCCCCCCTCAATCCCGCGCCTGCGCAACAATCTTCCCCTCCACCATATAAAACGTCGACTCCCCCTCAAAACCGGAATCCGTACCAAAGAACACCCACAGCTCACCCCGACTGTTGGTATAGGCCGAAAACGGATCATGTGTCGCGTTGAGCGATTTCAATTCAAAATCGTATTCATCCTCCCCACACTCCTGGGTACTGGCCACATTGCCCAGCAGTGCAGAGTCACTACCTGCATTGGCTTGACCACCAATATCAATATTCATGCGGTAATGGTCTTCCGAGTCGACTTCAACCGCTGGCTCGCGCGCCACCGCACCCGCTTTGACAAAGACCGATTCGCCCGGTGCTCCGCCCACACCCGCGCAGCCACGAGGGGACTGGGTCGCGAAGGTAATATGGAAATTGAGGTCATAAAGGGTGTCAGGCGCCAAGCCCGTCAGCTTTTTCTTCATGTACATGAACAAATCGTCGCTATGGTTGTTCCCCGACAATTTGTAGCCTTTGCGGCTGGCCAACGGAGCCGGTAGCGGGCCGTGCCCCGATGACAGCTCATAGAAATTTTCCTGGCCTACCGGGTAATCGGCAAACCCCGCTGACCAACCGTCAGCCGACTGAGTGAAATTGACCTGGAAGGTTTTTGCCTCCTCGGACGACTCATTTTTGGCACCACAGGCGCACAGCACACACAACAGCCCCACCGACAACAGCAAACGCATAAAGACCACTCCCAACCGCCGCTACCAAAGCCACCCAACAAGAGGGAAAATTTCCCTCATCGGAGCCTGCATGATACGCGGGAATATTTCCCGCGTCCACTCAAATACTGATCAATAGGTTCGCGCACAGCTGCCGACGTCTACCGTTCCAGACGTCACCAGACGTTGCGTCATGTCCCCGTGAGCAACAAGAAGGCCCCGGGACAGACGCAACCAGCGGCGGATTGTTCCGGGCAAAACCCGCCCGTCATTTGATGCTGCAAGCGTGAACATGCACCACCATTTGTCATCCCGAACCGTGCCGGTTATCCTACCCGCGAACTCACGTTACAGGGCCGACATGAAGATCCCCAACAGATTGCAGTCGTTGATCGACGAAGGTCTGATCGACGAAGTCATCAGCCAGCTCAAGAGCGGTAAGGAAGCACAAGTTTTCGTGGTGCGCTGCGGCCATGAGATCCGCTGCGCCAAGGTCTACAAGGAAGCCCATCAGCGTAGCTTCAAACAAGCCGCTGAATACCAGGAAGGCCGCAAGATCCGGGGCAGCCGCGACGCGCGCGCGATGGCCAAGCGCACCCGTCATGGCCAGAAAGAAGCTGAAAACGCCTGGCTCAATGCCGAAGTACATGCACTCTACAAGCTGGCCGGAGCAGGCGTGCGCGTGCCCAAGCCCTACCTCTTCATGGACGGTGTGCTGCTCATGGAGCTGGTGCAAGACGAAAATGGCCGTGCCGCGCCACGCTTGCACGAATTTGCCTTCAGCCCCGAACTCGCGAGGGTCTACCACAAGCAAATGTTGCGTGAGGTCGTGCGCATGCTGTGCGCCGGCCTGGTCCATGGCGATTTGTCGGAATTCAACGTGCTGGTCAACCATGATGGCCCGGTGATCATCGACCTGCCGCAAGCGGTGAGCGCCGCCGGCAACAATCACGCGGGCCGCATGCTCGAACGTGACGTGCAGAACATGGCGAATTACTTTGGCAAATACGCCCCCGAACTGCTGCAAGCCAATTACGGCAAGGAAATCTGGCATCTCTACACCAGCGGCAACCTCACGCCCGAAACCGAGCTGACGGGCACCTTCAAGCAGGAAGAGAAACAAGTCGACCTGCAAGGTCTGATGGACGTCATCGACCATGCCCTCAAGGAAGAATTCGAACGTCTTGCGCGCCGCGATGATGACGACAGCCAAATATGAGTGAATGCCTTTTCCATGTTGCGACTGACTGAAATCAAACTGCCGCTTGCCCACGACGAAGCGGCGCTCAACAACGCCATCCTGCAAAAGCTCGGCATCAACGCCACCCAGCTCAAGCATTACAGCGTGTTCCGCCGGGGCTATGATGCGCGGCGCCGTGACAATATTTCGTTGATTTACACGCTCGATATCGAGACGGATGACGATGGGTCGCTACTACAGAAATTTGCCGATGATCCGCATGTCACGACGTCGCCGGATACCCGCTACCAGTTTGTGGGGCGAGCCCCTGAAAATCTGCAGCATCGCCCGGTCGTCATCGGCTTCGGCCCATGCGGATTATTTGCCGCGCTGATTCTGTCGCAGATGGGATTTCGCCCGATCGTACTGGAACGCGGGCAACCGGTGCGCCAACGCACACAGGACACCTGGGGATTGTGGCGCAAACGCGAGCTGAATCCGGATTCCAATGTGCAATTCGGCGAAGGCGGTGCCGGTACGTTTTCCGACGGTAAACTGTACAGCCAGATCAAGGATCCGGGGTTCCGAGGCCGCAAAGTGCTGACGGAGTTTGTCGCCGCCGGTGCGCCCGACGAAATCCTCTATGTCAGCAAGCCGCATATTGGCACGTTCAAGCTGGTGAGCATGATTGAAAACATGCGCCACGCCATTGAGTCGTTAGGCGGCGAAATTCGCTTTGATGCACGCGTCACCGACATCCACATTGATAACGCGCACGTCAGGGGAGTGACTCTGGCTGACGGTTCACGCATCGACACGGATCAAGTCGTGCTCGCCGTGGGCCACAGCGCACGCGACACCTTTGCGATGCTGCATGAAAGGGGTGTTTATATCGAGGCCAAACCGTTTTCTGTCGGCTTTCGCATCGAGCATCCACAATCACTCATCGACCGTTGCCGCTTTGGCAACAATGCCGGCAACCCGATTCTTGGCGCCGCCGATTACAAGCTTGTACACCACTGCAAGAACGGGCGTTCGGTTTACAGTTTCTGCATGTGCCCGGGCGGCACCGTGGTCGCTGCAACATCAGAACCGGGCCGCGTTGTCACCAACGGCATGAGCCAGTATTCCCGTAACGAACGCAACGCCAATGCCGCGATTGTGGTTGGCATTTCACCCGACGATTACCCGGGCGGCCCACTCGCCGGCATTGATTTCCAGCGCACGCTCGAATCAAAAGCCTATGAACTGGGCGGCAGCAATTATAACGCCCCGGCTCAGCTGGTCGGTGACTTTCTGGCCGGGCGCCCCTCAACGGCACTGGGCAGCGTGATACCGTCCTACAAGCCGGGCGTTACGCTGGGAAGTCTTGCCAGCGCCCTGCCCGACTACGCCATCGAGGCGATTCGGGAAGCACTGCCGGCCTTCGACAAAAAGATCAAAGGCTTTGCCATGAATGATGCGCTGATGACCGGCGTGGAGACGCGCACCTCCTCTCCCATTCGTCTCAAGCGCGGCGACGATTACCAGAGCCTGAATGTCAAAGGACTCTTCCCCGCAGGGGAAGGTGCAGGTTATGCTGGCGGGATATTGTCTGCCGGTGTCGACGGTATCGAAGTCGCCGAGGCCGTTGCCCGGGCCATTCTGCAACAGCAGCACTGAGCAATACAATTTGGCCCGCCAGGGCAACCATTCCAGAGAATTCTCACCAAAGGCTTGTGTTATGACTATCGATACCCTGCAACCCCTCGACGACGATGAAATCGAGACGCTTGAGCTGTTCCTGCAAACCCTGGAAGCGGAAGAGGCTGTCATCGGCATTTCGGAACTCGACGGCTTTCTAACGGCAGTTGTCAGTGGCCCCAATGCCCTGCCGCCACAGCAGTGGATTCAAGCCATCTGGGGCGATGAAGACGGCCCGGCCTGGGAAAGCGCCCAGCACGCCGAAGAAATCATCAGCCTGATCATTCGTCACGTGAACAGTATTTCGACGTCCTTGACCGAATTCCCCGAAGACTTTGACCCCATCTACATGGAAGACGAGTTCGAAGGCGAGCCCTACCTCAACGTTGACGAGTGGTGCCAGGGCTACCTGAAAGGCATTCAGCTTGATCCTGAGGGCTGGCAACAACTCGATGAAGAAATGGAACAAGCGCTGGCGCCGATTCTGGTGTTCGGCCTCGATACTGGATTGGACGGCATGGCTGACGCCGAAGACGCAGCCATCGAAGCCCTGCAACAGCAAGTGGCACCGGCGGCCCGTCGCCTGCACGCCTACTGGCTGTCACTGCGCAGCGCCACGCTGCAGTAGTCTTCATCCTGCAGTAGTCTTCATCCTGCAGTAGTCGTCACGTCCATCCTGCCAGCAGGTCCTCCGGCCACGTCCGGGCGATCTGCTGACTACTCCCGTCTGATGCAGCCAGATCCTCCCTCTGCCGGTTCACGCCTGCCCGCTGACGCTTTATACTCTGCCCTCCAATCCGCCACGGGGCCACCCCACCGGCGAGCACAAGCAAGCGAGAGAGAGATCCCCCATGGGTGCACAGTGGAAAGCAAAAGGTAAAGCAGCCGCCGCTGCCGCCAAAGGCCGCGTATTCACCAAACTGGCCAAAGAAATCATGGTCGCAGCACGTGGGGGCCCCGATCCAGACATGAACGCGCGCCTGCGCATGGCGGTTGAAGCCGCCCGCAAGGCCTCCATGCCGCGCGACACCCTGGAACGCGCCATCAAGAAAGGCGCCGGCCTGCTTGATGAAGTCATCCATTATGAACTGGTCACCTACGAAGGCTTCGCTCCCCACCAGGTGCCGGTCATCGTCGAGTGTCTGACCGATAACAACAACCGCACGGCACAAAGCATCCGCCAGCTGTTCCGCAAGGGGCATCTGGGAACGTCGGGCTCCGTGTCATGGGATTTCAAGCATCTGGGAATGATTGAGGCGAAAGCCGAACAAGCGGGCGCCGATCCGGAGCTGGCCGCCATCGAAGCAGGCGCCCAGGATTTCGAGCCCGGTGATGAAGAAGGTGTGACGTTGTTTCTGACCGACCTGACCGACCTGGATGCGGTCAGCCGCGCACTGCCTGCGCAAGGGTTTTCCGTGATTGCCGCCAAGCTGGGTTATCGCGCCAAGAATCCAGTCAACATTGAAGACGAGGCGGCACGCGCTGAAATCGAGGCCTTCCTGGAAGCCATCGATGCCGATGATGATGTCCAGAACGTCTGGGTGGGTCTTGCCTGATCGCCCTTGCGGCCCCCTGATGATTTGACCGGAGCGCCATCACGGCGCTTCGGTGTCTTCCTTCCTTTCCGTATTCACAAAGCGCAGACCCAGCCCCGCCGCTTCATAACGCACCACCTCCAGGTCAACCACCGGTGCGTCATCCATCAACCCCTGAACCTGCCCGGTAATGCGCGCCCCCACCGGCAAGACACCCGGATTGTCGAGTATCAAAAAGACGCCTCCGTCCGACACATCACGCGTAGTGACAGTCCGTTCCCCCAACACCGGATGAAACAGCTTGAACTGGACAGTGACCTTGGTGCGCAGGTGGCGACGCTGGTTGTTTTTCAATGGGGACTCCTGTCGATGGCGGGGTTATGCAACGAGTATAGCCCGCCCCGCAGGAGATGGCGTTATCTCAGCTTGTCCAGCACGGCCAGCATCGGCAACAAGAGTGACGCACCCAACGCCTTGCTGCGCTCACCGTTCCAGCCAGTGAGCGGATTGGGGCGATCCGCGTTGTCCTTGAAGGGCATTTCCACGGTGAAGGCGAGGCAACGAAAATGATTGCCAACCCATGCCGTTGCCATTTTCAGGTTGGCCTGGCCAGGGGCGTTTTTGGGGTAACCGTGTTCCACCTGGAAATCCGGGCAAACTGACAGCCACGCAGACTTGAATGCCTCTTCAAGACCGGCATGCCGTGCATCGTAATTTGGCACGCCTTCGCAGCCCGCCACGAAATTGTATGGAAGCCCTTCGTCGCCGTGTGCATCGATAAACAGGTCCACGCCGGTTTCCTGCATCTTCTGGCGCACCAGGAACACTTCCGGGCTGCGCTCCAGGGTCGGCGTTTCCCATTCACGATTGAGATCGGCGCCTTTGGCGTTGGTGCGCAGATTGCCGTGAACGGCACCGTCCGGGTTCATGCGCGGGACGACATAAAAAATGCAGCGTTCCAACAGGGTTTGCGCGACGGGATCTGCCTTGTCGAGCAATCGCTCGATGAAGCCTTCCGCCGCCCATTCCGCCATGCTTTCACCCGGATGCTGACGCGCGATCAACCAGATTTTGCGGCGCTGTGCCAACGCGATGGGTGAGTGTTGCGCGGTAATTTTCAGCAGCGTGATATCACGGCCCTCCACCGACACGCCCAGCGCTTCGGTGTCCACATCGTCGTCGTTACCGCAATCGGCGACGAAATCCAGGTGCCGTTCGTGCGAGTACGGCTCGAAATACGCACACCAGATATCGTTGCCATCGGCATCAAACTGCACCCGCATGGTCTTGCCATCGTAAGCCGCCGGCACACGGAACCATTCCTGCCGGTCATAACTCACCACCATCCCGTAGTGCTCCCAACCGGCCCGGTAGGCGCTTTTGTCCATGTCGAGGAAGGTCAGACACACCTGCTGCCCACGGGCACCCTGCAGCCGAAAATAGAACCACTGCGAAAACGCTGCGGAGACATCCGGGCGCAACCGCAACTGGATGTGCTGCGCATCTTCAAGGCTGACCACCTCGATGGCGCCGGCGTCGAATTGACTGGTGATCGACAGTCTGGACATGAGCAAGCCTCTGACAAAAATGACTTTTTATGGGTAGAACCAACGCCGACAAGCGTAGCACAGGCCAACACAATCAAGGCATCTGCGGCCAACCTGTCATTGCCAAAAAAGGAGTACCCACGCCATTTATGCAACTATATGCATCATATTTGCAATAATATTGCATTATTCATATAATCGGGCCATATCACGGGCTGACGGCCACCGCCACCGGTTTGGCATCGCCAAAAATCCCCTTGACTATCAATGGGATAAGAACTGCATTCGCCATGTTTTCCGCTCTCACTTGACCGAGGTTTTGACCCATGACGCCAGAAGAAAAGAAAGCCTTCGAAACCGAGCTCTACAGCTGGGTCGGCAAGGAACTCATTCCGCCAACACCAGGCCTGGACCTGGTCAACGAACCCATGATACGCCAGTGGGCCGAAGTGTTGGGTGACGAGAACCCCGTCTATACCGACAAGGCCTTTGCCGAAAAGTCGTCGAAAGAAGGCCTCGTGGCCCCTGCCTCCATGCTGTGGATCTGGAGCATGCGCGGCTATGCAATGGCCTTTGCCGCCCAACAAGATCTGACCAAGGTCGATGGCCAGGTGCGACTGCATCGCTGGATCACTGAGCAGGGTCTCACCGGTGTGCTCGGCACCAACTGCGATCAGGAATATCACCAGGAACTGCGCCCTGGGGACACCGTTATCGCCAACATGGTGGTGAAATCGATTTCCGAAGAAAAAGCCACGGCCATGGGCAACGGCTACTTCATCGAGACCCTGACCACGTTCAAGAATCAGCGCGACGAAATTGTCGGCACCATGATTTTCCGTGTGTTGCGTTTCAAACCCGCACAAGCGCCGAAGCCCGTCGCCGAAAGCGCGGCAACCGAGAACAAGGCGCCTACCCGTATTCGTTCCGTGCGTGGCCATGACAATGCCTGGTGGTGGAATATCGTCGAGAAAGACAAAAAGCTTCCGATCCAGCGCTGCAAATCCTGTAACACCCTGCGCCACCCACCCCGTCCGTTCTGCAACGAGTGCCAGAGCGGCGAATGGGATCACGTCGAATCGACACTGAACGGTGAAATCTTCAGCTTCATCGAGCTGCACTACCCGGAAATTCCCGGCTATACCTATCCGCTCATGTGCGCCGTGATCACGCTCGACGAGGGGACCCGCATCGTCTCCAACGTGATCGATTGCAAACCGGAAGACGTGCAGATCGGCATGCGTGTAAAAGGTGAAATCATGCAGGTCGACGCCAACAACATCATTCCGCAATTTCGTCTTGTGACGAGCCACTCTTGAGACGAACGAGAAAAGCGAGACGAATCCCATGACAGCACAAACCCGTCAAATTCAAACACGTTCTTTCAACGAAGTGACTGTTGGCGAAAAACTGCCAAATTTCAACTTTCCCATCAGTGTCAGTTTCGTTGTCGGCTCGGCGGTGGCATCGCGCGATTTTACGCCGGTCCATCACGACAAGGCAGCGGCCAATGCGGCTGGCCTTGCCAACGTATTCCCGAACATTCTGGCCGATAACGGTCTGGTTGGGCGCTACATCACTGATTGGGCCGGCCCGGAATCCACGATCAAACGCATCAATATCAAACTCGGCGCGCCGGTCATGCCGGGCGAAGACCTCAAATTCACTGGCGAAATCGTGGCGAAAGATGACGCCACCGGCATCGTCGACGTGAAGGTCGTCGCCAAAGGCAACTGGGGCATGCATCTCGACGGAATTGCACGCGTGCAACTTCCAAGAATTTGAGGACAGAACAATGGGCAATCAAAAAACTGTGTACCCCACCTCCATCGCGCACGGCGCCAAAGCGGCGAACCTGAAAGACAAGGCGGCCATTGTTGGCGTGGGCACCACTGAATTTTCCAAGAATTCCGGGCGTTCCGAATTGTCACTCGCCTGCGAATCCGTGCTTGATGCACTGCAGGACGCCGGCCTGAAACCCTCTGATGTGGATGGCATGGTAACGTTCACCATGGATACCAACGACGAAATCGAAGTGGCCCGCGCCATCGGCTGCAATGATTTGTCGTTCTATTCGCGCGTTCCCCACGGCGGTGGTGCGCCGACCGGTTGTATTGCGCAGGCCGCCATGGCCATTGCCACCGGCGTTGCCGAAGTTGTGGTGTGCTATCGCGCCCTCAATGGTCGTTCGGGTCACCGTTTTTCCAACGGGGTTTCCGGCGATATCGTCACCGGCGACATGATACATTACGGCTGGTACCTGCCTTATGGTCTGCTCACGCCGGCTTCCTGGGTGGCCATGTACCATAAGCGTTATGAACACCTGCATGGCAGCACCAAGGATGCGCTGGCAGAAATTGCCATGGCCACGCGCGATTATGCCGTGACCAACCCACGCGCATTTTTCCATGGTCGCCCGTTGAGCCGGGAAGAGTACAACAAGGGCAAACCCATCGCCCTGCCCTTCAACCTGTACGATTGCTGTCAAGAATCCGATGGAGGTTGCGCGGTGGTCGTCACGACGCCCGAGCGCGCCAAACATCTCAACCAGATGCCCGTCATGGTCAAAGGCGTGGGCATGACAGCCGAAAGAAATACCGAAGCGATGACCAACTTCTACAACGAAGAAATCGCTGCGATTCGCTCGATGGATCTCGCTGCCAAACAAGCCTATGCACAATCCGGTCTGACGCCGAATGACATCGACGCCGCCATCATTTACGATGCGTTCACCGCCATCGTCATGTGGCAGCTGGAAAGCTGGGGCTTTGCCGATCCAGGCAAATCCGCTGAATTCGTGCTGTCCGGCGCACTGCGCAAGGATGGCCGTCTGCCCACCAACACCCATGGCGGTCAGCTCAGTGAAGCCTATATTCACGGTATGAACGGCGTCAACGAAGGCGTACGCCTGGTGCGCGGCACGTCCAACAATCAGCCGGCAAAAACGGTCAACAACGTACTGGTAACGTCGGGTGTAGGTGTTCCCACCGGCGGCATGCTGCTAGGCAAGATGGATTGATCCCATGACAAGCCCTAACCCGGATATTCCAGAAGGCTTCAAGGAAGGTAAAGGGCCGTATTCACGGCTGATTGGCCCGCTGGTGTACAAGCGCGACGAGATCGCCGCCGACGGCTCAAGGATAGGCTGGGTGGGGGTAATGTTGAAGGATCACCATATCGGCGGCAACAATCGTGGCCACGGCGGATTGTTGCTGACCCTGCTAGACGAAGCGATGGGAATGAATGCAGCCATCAACCGGGACTACACCCCGGTCGTTACCGTGTCAATGACCACGAGTTTCCTGGCGGCGACGCTGCCAGGAAACTTTCTGAAAGCAACCGGTCGCATCACGCATGCCACCAAATCGCTGGCCTTTGTGGAAGGTCAGGCATGGTGCGGCGACACACTGGTAGGCACGGCAACCGGCGTGTGGAAATACCTGCGCAAACCCGAAACGCCACAGGACCAAGCCGCAGCACCTACGCCGCCCAACAACGACTGACCGCTCACACAACGCAGAGACAGCACGGCACCCCATGTACGACTTCAAGAACAAAACCGTTATTGTCACCGGCGGCACCAAAGGTGTTGGCCTGGGAATTACGCAGGCGTTTCTCAAAGCCGGTGCCCATGTCTACATTTGTGGCCGTAACGCTCCCGAAACACTGCCCAACGACAGCGGCAACACCGCGACATTCATTGCCGGCGACGTTCGCAAACCGGAAGACACCCAAGCCATTATCGATGCAGCCGTGAAAGAGACCGGCCGCCTGGATATTCTGGTCAATAATGCTGGCGGCAGCCCACCCGTGGCCGCGGCCGATGCTCCGGTCAAACTCACCGAAGCCATCATCCGCCTCAATCTGATTGGCCCGATGATTTTTGCACAGCAGGCGCACGCCGCCATGCGCAAGAATGCCAATGGTGGCGCGATCATCAATATCGCCAGCGTTTCCGGCGTACGCCCGTCGCCGGGAACCGCTGCTTATGGCGCTGCCAAAGCCGGCTTGATCAATGTCAGCCGATCCCTCGCCCAGGAATGGGGAGTCGACAAGGTACGCGTTAACGCCATCATTGCAGGGCTGATTCGTACCGAAGCAGCAGAAGACCATTACGGTGGCAAAGCCGGCATCGCGCTTATTGAGGAATCCCTGCCGATGCGCCGCATGGCCACACCGGAAGACATTGCCAATGCCGTGCTTTTCCTGGCGGCAGACAGTTCGGGTTATGTGAGTGGTGCTGCGCTGGAAGTATACGGCGCCGGTGAGCCACCCAGCTTTTTGAAAATGGCAGAAGAGGCGCATGCGTTGGGCCATTCCTGACGCAACGAGAAACCTTGGCCACAAAACAAGGGAGCAATAAAAAAGGGCCGATAAAGGCCCTTTTTTATTTCACTACAGTAAAACCATTTTACCGCTACGATTACCACACGACCCGATAACTACCTTCAATCAACAACACATCGAGATTGGCCTCGATATCCGATCCGGAATACGGGTTGTAGATGAAAATATTGAACGCCTCGTAGTTACCCAGTTTACTCGTATTGCCCGGCATGTAGGTCGTCGACTTCATCGTCGCAATGGCGAAATTGAAGGTCTGGGTTCTATTGGGCGTGTACTCGGCGCCAATGGAGTAGAGTTTCGCATCACCAATGGGCATCAACGGGCTCCGCGATTCCTTGGGAATGGATGAAGGGCGATCTTCAAAGCCCGCACGCAGTGCAATTTGATCATTCCACTGGTATTCCACCCCAAAAGCCGTGTTCCAGCTGTCTTCAAGCCCCAGCGGGAAAGAAACGGCTTCGCCTGCGGGTGGCGGTGCCGCATCCGGCTGGATCAGGTTGGCAATAACGATTACGCCGATGGGCTCGGAAAACTGCACCGGAATCTCTTTCCATTCCGACCAACGGGTAAATTTCAAATCCGAATTGAATTTCCAACGCGGTGTCAATTGAACACTGGTGCCAAAGGCAAAGTGATCAGGCATGGTCATGTCGACCTTCGCTTTGCCGGTGGTTCGCGGCGTTACCAACGCGCTAAGAGCACCCAGTTTAGTGAAATCAACAGGAACGTTTTCATCCAGTTTCTGGAAGAAGTTCAGCAGGCTTTCACCCTGATCCCAGCTGAATTCGCCCTCCATGTCCATTTTGATGGGAGCCTGGTACACCGCGCCAAATCGCAACCAGGGCGTCGCCTCCCACAGCATGCCGATGTTCATGCCAAAGGTCAGAGGCTTCTCCACTTCGAAGGCAAGATATCCCAGCGTATCGTAGAGCTGAACGGTTTCATCTTCAGGAATACAGGGGATGAAATCGGAGATTTCCAGAAAATTATCCGGCAATTCACCGGCTTCTACGCAACTACCCTGGCGCAACGACTCCAACCATTGCAAACCCAGGTTAGGCTCCCTGAATGGCAGATCCAGGCCGACACCGGCATAGTTGAAGGTTACCGTGGCACCAAAGGAAAGCGTGTCACTGAATTTGTAGGCGACTGTGGGAGAGAAATAAGTGATCAGCGTGAACGACAAAGCCTCACCCATGAAACGGCCCGGGTCATCCTCAGCACGGGAAAACCCCACCATTAACGGCGAATATACGTTGGTCGCAAAAGTGAGTTTACTGTCTGGCGGTGTATAAGAGACGCCACCCAATGGCGCAAATATCAGCGGCAATTTGGTCAAGCCCGACAGCGGCAACATCAACGCTGCGCCTTCGGTTTCACTGGTCTGGCCGTTGGATTCGTCGTAAGTGAAGCCATCGGGCGCGCCGTTTTGGGCGTTTTCGAGTTTTTCCGTCCAGGTCGGGGTATACCCGTCACCAAACTTCATTTCGATATTGAACGCGCCTGAAATCAGCTTCAGTTCCGTTTGACGCCCCTCAAGGCGAGTCAAACCGGCCGGATTGAAGTGGACAGAGTCTATGCCCGGCGGGTCCGCAGTCACGGCATGCCCAAGACCCAGCGCCTTGGCATTACCCAACGTCAGACTGTCAGTCAAAACGGCGAAACTGAGTGACGGAAAGAAAACTGACACCACCAACGCGGCCATCCGTGCGCATTGACGTGTTTTTTGCTCCACTCGGATCATTCTTGTCATTATCATTCCCCTACAGAGCATCCGGAAAAATGCACTACTACGTAATAGCAGGAAGAAAACACGACAACCGTTCGGGTAAAACCCCGAAAAGGCGCAGCTCCACAGTCAAGCAGATCTGTCCCAAACAGGCTCAGCAACGCTGAAATCGATAGAGGTCTGTCTTTTTTCTTCTAGTGATCCGGGCTTCTGTTTTTACTGATAGTCCGTATATGTTCTGCGCTGATGGCGTGACCGGCAATCCACAGGCTTGGGTGATACTCGCCAATTCAACATATATTTGCAATATGTTTTGCAAATATATGTTTTAAATGCATCACAGACCTGATTTCAAATCGCTCGCCACCCCATAAAGAATAGTCTTCTCCGAGCCAATGGATGATACAAAATGACCTGGAAAATTCCCGCACCAATGTACCAAATTACTTCCGCCTAAAATACCTCGCTCAAGCTAAACTCCAGGAGACCTCTCAACGTTGAGTCGCAACCCATTCTCCTGCTTACGGATTAGCCATGACAGACAGCACGCCCCTTCCGGATGCACAACTCACTGCCATCGAGGCCCGCATCGTCGGCTCCCTCGTCGAAAAGCAGCTTGCCACCCCCGAGACCTATCCCCTGACGCTCAATGCCCTCGTTCTTGCCTGCAATCAGAAAACCAGCCGCGAACCGGTCATGAATCTCGAACCCGGGGCTGTGGGCAACGCATTACGCAAGCTGGAGACCCGACACTGGGTACGCCATGTCAGCGGTGCCCGCGCCGAGCGCTGGGAACACACGCTGGACCGCGTATTTGACCTGATCACTGCCCAACGCGCCTTGCTTGGCCTGTTGCTACTGCGGGGACCACAAACGCTCAATGAACTACTGACCCGCAGCGAACGCATGCATGCCTTTGACGATGCCGAGCACGTAAAGCATGACATCGACCGATTGATGACCAAAGGGCTGGTCGTTTGCTTGCCACGACTGACCGGACAACGCGAAGACCGCTACATGCATCTGCTGTGCGGCGAAGTGGATGCCAGCGCCTTTCCGCTGTCTACCCGCAGTGAACGTACAGAAACAGGCAGCGGCGATGCACGTATTGCTGCCCTGGAAGCGCAAGTGGCCAACCTTGAAGATCGCCTCACCAAACTGGAACAGGCGCTGGGGGGCTAGGCAAGCAACGTGGCCGCTCTGGTGCGATCGGCGTATACTGCGGCGCACCGCCTTGCGGCAAGGTCGTTATACCTTTGAGGAGTTCAACATGCGTCTGCTTCACACCATGCTTCGCGTCGGCAACCTTGATCGCTCCATTGCCTTTTACACCGAGGTGCTGGGCATGACCCTGTTGCGTCGCAAGGATTATCCGGAAGGCCGCTTTACACTTGCCTTTGTGGGCTTTGGCCCGGAATCCGAAGGTGCCGTCATCGAACTCACCCATAATTGGGACACAGAGCATTACGAACTCGGCAACGGTTATGGCCATATTGCGCTGGAGGTCGACAATGTTTACGAGGCGTGCGAGAAAATCCGCGCACGTGGTGGTGTGATCACCCGCGAAGCCGGCCCCATGAAACACGGCACCACCATTTTGGCTTTCGTGAAAGATCCGGACGGTTACCAGATCGAGTTGCTTGGCGCCAAATAACCCCGCTCACCCCCACAAACAATAACGGTTTACATGAGCCTGCTTCGTTCCGCCTCTGTGGTTTCGTTTTTCACCCTGCTGTCCCGCATCACCGGGCTCGTACGCGAACTGTTGATCGCCTATGCGTTTGGCGCCAGCGCCACGACCGATGCATTCAACGTCGCGTTCCGCATTCCCAACCTGCTGCGCCGCCTGTTTGCCGAAGGGGCCTTTTCACAGGCGTTTGTGCCCATTCTGGCGGAAACCCGCACACAGAAAGGAGACGAAGCGACCCACGCACTCATTAACGCCGTTGGTACGGTGCTGGCCATCACCCTGCTGCTGGTCAGCCTGGTGGGCGTGGTGGGTGCTCCCGGCCTTGTCTGGCTGATGGCGTCCGGCCTGCAGGAAACCGGCGGCTATGATGCCGCCACCGTCATGACGCGCATCATGTTTCCTTATATCGCCTTCATGTCGTTGGTAGCACTGAGCGCAGGCATTCTCAACACCTGGAGTCGGTTCGCCGTTCCTGCCGTGACACCGGTACTCCTTAACGTCGCCGTTATCAGCGCTGCCCTTATCGGCGCCCCACTGCTGGAACAAAACGGTATCGAACCCGTCTATGCACTCGCCATTGGCGTCATGATCGGCGGCATGCTGCAACTGGGCGCTCAGGTGCCAGCACTGCTGAAAATCGGCATGATGCCACGTCTGCGACTGACGCTGGCCGGCTGGCGGGAAGCCCGCGCACACCCAGGTGTCGGGCGTGTGCTGAAACAAATGGCTCCCGCCATTCTCGGCGTGTCGGTGGCTCAAATCTCACTACTGATCAATACACAGATCGCTTCACACGTTGGTCCTGGTGCCGTCTCCTGGCTCACCTACGCCGACCGCCTGATGGAATTCCCCACCGCCCTGCTCGGTGTGGCACTGGGCGTTGTGCTGCTGCCACAGTTGTCGCGCGCCCAGGCCAGCGGCGACGTTCATCGTTTCTCTGACCTGCTGGACTGGGGGCTGCGCCTGGTACTACTGCTCGCCCTCCCCGCAGCTGCCGCGTTATTGTTGTTTGCCAAGCCACTGGTGACGGTTCTGTATCATTACGGAAAATTCAGCGCCAACGACGTCGACAAAACCGTGATCGCACTCGCCTGTTATGGTGTCGGGTTGCTGGGCTTGATAGGGGTCAAAGTGCTGGCACCCGGTTTTTACGCCACCCAGGATATCCGCACACCGGTCAAAATCGGCATCACGGTATTGGTGATCACCCAGGGCTTCAACGCGGTACTGGTACCACAACTTGAGCATGCAGGGCTCGCGTTATCGATCGGCCTCGGATCATTGATCAACGCCCTGTGGCTGCTGGTCGGGTTGCGTCGCGCGGGACGTTACACCCCATCGAAGGGCTGGCTGCTGTTCAGCACACGCATAGTATTTGCAACGGGCTTGCTAAGCGGCGCCTTCTGGTGGGCGAGCACGCATATCCAGTGGATCGAGCTGGCCGCCACGCCGCTGGTGCGCATCGCCACGATGGCAGGCTGCCTGGTGGCTGCTGCCGTCATCTATTTCGGCGCACTGTTGCTGACAGGAATGAATCTGAAAAAGGCGATCAGACGTTGATGCTGAAAATTTTGGGAGCGACGGATTAAGCAGGGAGAAAAAATCCCTGCTCAACCGCTACTCGGACTTCCCGCCAAAATCCCCGTGCCTTCCCTGCCCGGAAGAAAATCGCGTCGCCCCGGCCAACGTCTCCCCCTTCGCCAGCGCCTGCATTCCCCAATGGAACTCATTTGCCATCGCCGCCCGCTCGTCCATGCCCCACTGCTCATAAGCACTTCGCCTGTCCCCCCGCATACAGACTTGCGGAAAACCGGCAATCTGTAACGCCAGGGCTTCAGTGGCAGAGTGCAATTCACCCGGCTTCACCACCCGATTGGCCAGCCCGATCTGCAGCGCCTCATCGGCTCCCACCGGGCGCCCGGTCAGAATGAGATCCATCGCGCGACTCATACCAATGGCTCGCGGCAAACGTACCGTGCCACCATCAATCAAGGGCACCCCAAAGCGGCGGCAGAAAACCCCGAACACCGCCGTTTCATCAGCCACCCGCAGGTCGCACCATAACGCCAGCTCAAGGCCGCCAGCCACACAATAACCACTAACGGCAGCAATCACTGGCTTGTTGAGCTGCATGCGGGTGGGGCCCATCGGGCCATCCCCCTCTGCGTCGAGCTGGTTGGCGCGTGACTGATCGCCGCTGGCGACCGCCTTGAGATCGGCACCCGCGCAAAAGTGATCACCCTGCCCTGACAAAATAGCCACCGACAAGGACTCGTCAGCATCGAAATCGCGAAAAGCGGCGGCCAATGCGGCGGCCGCTGCACCATCAACGGCATTACGGAGTTGCGGTCGATCAATTGAAATCCAGCACAACGGGGGGCGTTTTTCTACGCGTACCATAGGAGCTCCTGTCCTTGTTTCAGGCGAGGTCAAAGACTGTACCTCAATAGGCGGGTAATGCTATCGTCTGTTTTTTCCACGAGAATGAAGCATGACGGCAATCATCGGCAGCCTTGCCTGGGCAGAAATGACCGGCGGCAAACTTACCTTTGCAGAAAAACTGTCGCTGGTGCGCTCAGTGATCACACCGATTACGCTCGGCATGGCAAAAAACTGGTTGCGACTCGATGATACCAAGGCCCTCGACTTCAGCGAAATCGTCATTCCCGACACGGCGCTGGTGAAAAGCGCCATCGATGAAATCGAGGAATGCGGCAGCATGGCGCTGGTACAGCACTCGTGGCGAACCTATTTGTGGGCAGCGGCGTTTGCGACGCTTGATGAAGTCCGGCACGACCCAGAGCTGCTATTGGTGGGAAGTTTGCTGCATGACCTCGGCGCTACCCCCAAACATCACTGCACCCATGCCTGCCATTGTTTTTCCATTGACAGCGCCAAAGCGGCCATGCGGTGGGCAGAGAAAAATGCCATGCCTGAGCGGCGAGCCCGTCAGCTGGGTGAAATGATCACCTTGCACATGAACGGCCATGTAGCACTGGAAGATGGTGCAGAGGCCATGCTGATGCAGCAGGGAGCCACCTGCGATGTGATCGGCGCACGCTTTCATGAAATCGATTCCCGATTCGTGACACGCGTGCTGGAGGAACATCCCCGCTGCGGTTTCAACCACGAGTTTGTCAGCTTCCTGCGTCAGGAAGCTGCCGTACGCCCACACTCACGCACAGCGTTATTGATGGATTCCGGCATGGCCCTGCTGATCCGCGTCAATCCCTTTGACGAGTAAATCAACGAGCGGGCCGTTTGCGCATTGCGGCACTTTATGGGCGCGCCTTGCCCAGGGAAATGGCGGGCCTCCATTCGAGCCAGGCGTTTTCCGGTTTGTCATGCAGTTTGAAGAGTGATTGCGGCGATGCTGCCGGCCCCATGGCCGCGCCTTCCGGAGTGGCAAACGCGATGCCGCCTTCCAGAATCGATTCCAGCGATTCCGTGCGTACGGTCGCCCCGCGGAACAACCCGAAATCTACTTCGACCCCACTGCTGTTCCAGAATACCGAATGTTTGTGCACCAACATCGCGTAGCGCGGCTCGATGTTCACGTAGAAAAGCACAGACTGGGCGTTATCCGCCAGTTCAACACTTTTGACTTCGCCCACCGGCATTTGCCGATACAGCACTTTTGAACCGGCTTTGATCGATCCCCGCTGTGGCGACGAGATCAGGATGTTCAGCCCGGATTCTCCCATGCGATTCACCGGCGCTTGCGACAAACCATCAAAGGTGTATTGCGTCGGCCCCTTGCCCATCACGCCTGCCTCAGGTTCGACCATGATGTAGTGCCCCTTGATCAGCGTTTCGAGATTGGCCGCGCCCGTAATGCCCAATTGCGGCTTGACCACCCAGAAGCGCGTACCCTTGCGCGCCAGCTTGGCACCCGAAGGTTCCAGATGCGCGGAAACCAATACCTGCTTGAGATCGTCACTCAGCCTCACGCGTTTCACCTGACCGACCGTGATGCCCTGATATTTGATGGGTGCCCCCTCTTCCAGCCCATCGCCTTGCGGCCAGCGAATCACGATTTCCAGACCTTGCTCCGAGGCTTTTTCATAATCCGGATAAAGCGAGAATTCCTCGCCTTCGTCTGCCGTACCCCGATCGGGAACATCGTCAGGTGTGTAGAACGCAACTCCACCAGTGATGAGCGTACGCAAAGTGCCCGTCTGCACCGAGATACCGTTGAGCCCACCCTTGATGGATACGCCACTCATGTTCCAGAACCGTGAATGCTTTTTCAAAAGGTGCGCATAGGCTTTTTCAATGAATACGTTGAGCACGATGCCCTTGCCATGCTTGCCCAGCTCGAACGATTGCACTTCACCCACGGGCACCTTGCGATACAAGACCGGCGACCCACGACTGACGGCGGGCAGTTCATCGGCGAGAATCTTGATGCGCACCCCCGGCAAGGTGTAATCAATACGGGGAGGATCCGACAAGGCATCGAATTCGGTTTGTGGCTCGCCTTGGCCCGGCGACACCTCGATATAGGCACCGGTAATCAGCGTATCGAGACCGGAGACCTGCGACAGCGACAATTCGGGCTTCACCAGCCAGAAGCGGGTTCCGGCGTTGAGGAAATGCTCGTAACGCGGATCAAACGCGACTTTTGCCACCGC
Organism: Pseudomonadota bacterium; assembly: GCA_052035295.1. Taxonomy (GTDB): domain Bacteria; phylum Pseudomonadota; class Gammaproteobacteria; order Pseudomonadales; family Ketobacteraceae; genus HdN1. Next base: position 117,729 of record JBPOHS010000005.1, on the reverse strand, counting down.
GCCATCCAACGACTGGTTATGCGTGATGGATTTCACCTGCCCGACCACGAAACCTTTGTAACGCACTTGCGTAGCGCCTTTTTCCAGCCCCTTGGCATCCGGAAAACGCAAATACGCCATCAGCGCCGAACGGGCGGCATCATAATCATCGTGCAACACGAACTGCTCACCGCTAGCCACAGCCTCAGCGTTATCCCGCTTGGGCGTGTCAAACGAAATGCCGCCAGCCACGAGGCTTGCCAGCGAATCCATCTTGACCTCAATGCCAGACAGTCCGCCCGCAACCGTCACACCACTGCTGTTCCAGAAGCGCGAATGCTTTTTGACGAGATGCGCATATTCCGGGGAAATAAATATCTTGAACTCCACACTGCGACCATCGGCTTGCAGTGCGTATTGGCTGACCATACCCACGGCAATCTTGCGGTACAGCACCGGTGATCCGACATGCAGGGAACCGAGATCATTGGCTGTCAGCACCAGATGCAAACCAGGCGTCGTCTCATCAGGCGGAGGCATGCCGTCAAGCGCCACGAAGTCATGCCTGGGTGCGCCATTGCCGGCCTTCATTGCAATGTAATTACCGGAAACCAGGGTATCCAACCCGGTAACCCCACTAAAAGACACCTCGGGTTTTACCAGCCAGAACGTCGTCCCCTCGACCAGGTGGGACTTGGTGCGATAATCCATTTCGAGCTCGGCTTTCACCCCGGAAGCCCCCTCTGCCATGACCATGTCACGGACGGTGCCCACCTGGATGCCCTCGTATTTCACTTCGGTTTTGCCAACCACGATGCCGTCGCCACTGTCGAATTGCACGAACACGACAATCGGGCGATGCAGGTACTGTTGGTACCCCAGCCACAAGCCCACGATCAGTGCCACAAGAGGAACGATCCAGATTTTTGAAAACCCTTCCTTCTCCACAATGACCACTTCATCGCGTTCAGCGCTTCCCATCGGGGGAATGGGTTCCTGAGCGTCCGTCACGGGTGTTTCAGGCATGGTTTTCCTCCAAATCCCAAATCAGGCGGGGATCAAAACTGGCAGCGGCAAACATGGTGGTCACCACAACGCTCGCAAAAGCCGTGGCACCGGCACCGGCCGATACCGTTGCAATGGCACCGAGGTCCACCAGCGTGACCAATATCGAAATCATGAACAAATCGAGCATGGACCAGCGGCCGATAAACTCGATCCAGCGATACATGATCGTACACTGACGAGGGCTGAGCCGCAGGCGCCATTGCACGACCAACAGCAACACGACAATGCCCAGCAGTTTCATCAGGGGCACAAATATGCTGGCAATGAAAACCACCGCTGCAATCGGAAACATGCCCGCCTCTACCAGATGAATAATGCCGGACATGATGGTATCAGGCTGCCCCTTGCCCAGCGAAATCACAGTCATGACCGGGTATAAATTAGCGGGCACCATCAGCACCGCCGCCGTTATCACCCACGCCCATGTGCGTGCAATGCTGTCGGGTTTTCGAAAGCCGACGCTGCCCCCGCAACGCGGGCACAACGCCTGCTGTGAGCGGGAATGCGCGCGCATGTAGAGCAGTCGGTGACAATGCGGGCATTGCGCAATTCCCAGCGTCATCGCGCGGCGCATGTCGGCATGCAAACGGGAAGGGCTCATGCCTGCCTCCGGCTGAATTCAAGTCGTTGCCAGCAGGCGTGTGCGTCAAAGCTCAAGGCCGCGCCCATTTCCGAAATGAGCAGTCCGACAAAACAAAACAGCGCAGTCCCGATATGGATATCACCCAAGTCCGACATCTTGATGAACGCGACCAGAATCCCGAGCAGGTAGACCTCCAGCATTCCCCATTCGGAAAAGCTGTGTACCATGCGCAACAAATGGCGATGCCAGTGCCAGAAACGATTGCGCGCCATGGCCACCGACAGAATGAAATGCGAGGAGAGTTCCAACAGCGGCATGATCATGCTGCACAAGCACACCAGAAACGCCATCCAGTAATACCCCTGCTGCCACAGGTGTACCACTCCCTTCACCAAGGTATTGTTGGCATCATTACCCATCATTTCAAAGGACAAAATGGGCATGAAGTTGGCGGGCAGGTACAAAAGTAACCCAGCCAGCGAAAACGCCAGCGTCCTTTGTACCGGTTTACGTTTGTGGCGGCGGATGACACTGCCGCAGTGGGGACAGACAGCCACTTTGCCTTCGGGCAACTCGCCCTGGTGCAGAAGCGCGTCACAATTCAGGCATGCCAGACATTCGTCCAGCGCAAACGCTGACGTATGCCGTGCAACGGCTGTTATTCGATGCGTCGGGGCAGATTGGCCGTGCTTCGGTTCAGGTTTCACCGAAGCCTCCGCCAACCGCAAAAGCAAGCATTACCGTGACGAAAAACGCCACGGCTTTGAAAGCGAAAGAGCGGCTACTTGCGCCCTTTCTGCCCTTCTTTGTCCTGGTCATCCATATCGTAATAATCGATATCTTCCTTCAGACGACGCTGCTCCATGATCGTTTCGATCTTGCGCATGTATTCGCCGGAACGCTTCTGGCCCTTTTTGTCCAGTCGGCTGGCGATCTCATCTTCGAGCTCATCGAGAATCTCGTCGATATCGTCTTCGAAGTCTTCATTTTCATGGGCTTCGCTCATGACCTATGACCCTCTGCACTACTTGTTACAGGTAAAACCGGAAAAATGTTCTCAAAAATGCCCGGCGACCATACATAGAGAATAGCATGGTGTAAACAATTTTTTTGGGTGTCTGCACGTCTACGGCACCACCCGCCAAATTGAACTATGCTTAAAGCCTTGATCCCCCGCGATGAGTTGCCCAAATGGAAGACAAAAGACAGTTCACCCGCATTCAATTTGATGCCGATGCCCGCCTGCAAACCGCAGACCAGGGGTGGAACACTCATGTCATCGACATCAGCTTGCACGGCGCATTGGTGGCCACCCCGGAAGACTGCCAGATCGAGCCCGGCAGCCCCCTGGCCCTCGAGCTGCTGCTGTCGGATCAACAGACCCGCATCACCATGCGGGGGCAGGCCCGTTATGCAAAGGATGGCCGTCTCGGCATCCAGTGCGAACAGCTGGATGTTGACAGTGCCTCACACCTTCGTCGGCTCGTCGAGCTCAATATGGGAGACCAGCGTTTGCTGGAGCGCGAGTTCGACTCATTGTGGCGGATACATGACCGCGCCTGACAGGCTATTTTTTGATCGCCCACAAGTATTTAGTGCGGAAGTCCCCTGCCGCCAATACCTCCCGGGAGGTGAAACCTTGCCTCCCGACACTACATTCCAACCCGTGACAAGCGTTCCACCTCACGCCCGCATCGAACAATCCTGAGCCACCAGCGTCCTCCCAACATGGCCCGGCCATAGAGCCCCACGTCATCGGCCCCAGGAAGCTGACTCCTGCCCGGCAAACAAACACGCACCCTTGAACACTCACAGCCTCCACCCGGTGGCCCCCTTTTTGCAGTTATCTCCACATACAACGAACCCCGACACTTTTCTGACAGCGAGGTGGCACGCATGAACATGGAAACCTACGTACAAATCACGGAAGCAACGCTGCAAATGGGGTTGGGCGCATTGATTGCCGCTCTCAGCACGTGGTTCATCCTGCGCAGCATGAACCAGCGCACGTCCCGGGAGAACCGCCGCATGCAGATACTGGAAGACGTCGCTTCCCAGGTGGCCAACCTTACCCATACGTTTGCCAAATATTCGACACTCGTTCACGAGTCCATCCAGTTTGCCGATCGTTGGCCGGCCGCCCGCAAACAGGAACTGGAGAAGATCAGCGACGAATTGATGGCAGGTTTCAAGCTCATCGCAGATGCCCAGGCCAAACTGCTGATGCTGGGCGAGAAGAATCTGGAGCTGGGCTTGCGAGTCTATAGCGCCCGCATGACGTCCTATACGCGTCAGGTTTACGTGGGGCGTCGGGATTTGACACCGGATCAGCTCAACTCGCTGAAACAGGGGATTACCCAGGCGCGTGATCTCTTTTATGAGCTGCTGAGCCGGAAGTACGATCGCCTGCTGGCGAATGCCTGATCAGCTGTTATTGGATGGGGCCATGCCCCTGCTTGAACAATGTCTACCTTGGACCCTGCCGGCAATTCCGCAAGGATGCCGGCAGCATAATGTCAGGTGGTCTCAACATTCCTCACCTTAAGTCTTGCCCCCTCACTGGCCTTCTCCCCTCCATTCCACCGAGTACAAATCCGCCCGCCGATCCTGACCGTTACGCACGGCGCCCGCCTTGCGCAACCAATCCAGTTTGGCGACATCCAGCTCTGCCATGATCACCGACGGAATATTCGCATCCGCCTGCGCCAACAGGCAGTCATGCGGAAACACCCGGTCAGACGGCGTGAACACGGCACTCTGTGTGTACTGGATGTCCGCATTGACGACCCCGGTCAGATTCCCGGTGGACCCTGAAAGCACGACGTAGCATTCGTTCTCGATCGCTCGCGCCTGCGCGCAAAGACGGACGCGATAATATCCGTGACGCGTATCTGTCCAGGATGGCACAAACAAGATATCGACCTGCTTCTCGGCCAGCACGCGCCCCAATTCCGGGAATTCGATGTCATAACAAATCAGGATGGCGACACGCCCGAACGGGGTATCGAATACGTTGAGGGCATTGCCGCCCTGCATCTGCCACTTGGCACGTTCGTTAGGCGTCGGATGTATCTTGGGTTGCACGCCGACACTGCCATCCGGTCGGCAAAAATAGGCCATGTTGACCAACGCGCCCTCTTGCACCAGGGGAAAGCTGCCCGGAATAATCGTGGTCTTAAAACGCCGGGCCTGGGCTGCCACGTGTTCGATCAGACGGGGAGTTCTTGCCGCAAGGGCATGAATGGCTGCCAACGGCTCCCGTTGATCATGCTGTGCCAACAACGGGATTCCGAAAAACTCAGGAAACAGGATGAAATCGCACTGGTAATCCGCCAGCGTTTCAATGTAGAAGTCCAACTTCTGTCGCCAGGCCTGCTCGGTTGAAACATTTTCCATCGACCATTGCACGACGCCCACGCGGGCTACGGTAGACATGATTTTCCTCCGCACATCATCTGTTTTTTCGTCGCACCCCACACAGCCCATCAGGCTGATGGCGATGCATTTTTCTTGTCGGCTTGCAATGCGGCGATAATGTGCAGATAACGACGCTCGGTCGCCATGACAGAGAAAGAGAACGCCAGAAAGGCACCCGCCAGCACGAAACACATCAACACGGCTTCAGGGAGCATGGCGGCCATCACGGTCAACAGTTCCGGCTTCAATTGCCCCGCGCCAATCATCTCCATGGCATGCATCGGATTGATCAGCAAGGGTTGGGCAAACAGCAGATAGCCGCCATACCCCAACATCAGCAACACCAGCGCGCCGCCTACCCACGGCCAGGATTTGATGAATTTTTCCCGTTTGGCAACAAACTGAAAGTCATTCTCTTCGATCGCCATGCGTGTCTTCCTGTAGTCAATCTTACTCGTAACGAAGGGCTTCAGCGGGCATGATGCGTGTGGCACGCCAGGCCGGGTAAATCGTTGCCAGCGCACTGATGACGAACGCCGTCACTACCACTGACAATACGTATTCGATGCGCAGTTCCGACGGCAGATAATTAACGAAGTATTGTTTCATCAAGGGGCGATGCAACACTTCCTCCAGCCAGCGAAAGGCATCGGAAATCGTCAGGGAAATACTGACGCCCAACAGGGTGCCCAACAGAATGCCGACGACACCCACGAAGGTGCCCTGCACCATGAATATCGCCATCACCGTATGCGCCGATGCTCCCTGTGTTCGCAGGATGGCGATATCGGCGCGCTTGTCATTGACCACCATCACCAGGCTTGAAACGATATTGAACGCAGCCACCACGACGATCGTGATGAGCAACAGCGCCATGACCGATTTCACCATCTTGATCGATTTGTACAAATTGCCGTGTGTGGCCGTCCAGTCGATGGACCAACAAGGACATCCCAGCGCGGAAACAGCCTCTGCGGCAATTTGATCCGCCTTGAACAGGTCGACTGTTTTCAGCCTTATGCCCTGCACGCGATCATCCAGTTGTGCCAAGACCTGCGCATCCCCAAGGGCGACATAAGCCATCATTTCATCGACATCGGCATTGGCCCTGAACGTTCCCGCCACATTCAGACGCTGGAACTTCGGCACTACACCGATGGCGTTACCAGAAGGCGTCGGCAACACCAGGGTAACGCGATCGCCCGGAATGACCTGCATGCGCTCGGCAATACCCGCCCCCAGAATCACATTGTGTTCACCATCTTTCAGGGCATCCAGCTGCACGCCGTCCTGCAAATATCCCGGAAGAATCGATACCTTGGCCTCTTTTTCCGGATCGATGCCCATGACCACCACGCCGGTAGCGCCACCTTGCTGCATCAGCATACCCTGTAGGCGCACGAAGGGCGCAGCCCCTTCTATGCCCGGAAACTGTTCGAGACTGTCGACAGCCGCATGCCACTCCGTGATGCCACCGCGCGACCAGACGTTGGCGTGCGACACCATCCCCAACACCCGCTGCTGGAATTCCCGATCAAAACCGTTGATGACCGCCAGCACGACTATCAGGACAGCCACACCAAGCATAACGCCCAGGATAGTGGCCGAAGAAATGAACGAAATAAAATGATTGCGCTGCTTGGCACGCAGATAGCGCAAACCGACGAACAACGCTAACGGGCGATACATAGATTTATTTCCGGAATAATGACTTCAAATGGCCTGCAGCGCGTCTGCGAGGTGGGTCACCCCTACCAGCTCCATGCCTTCGATTGGCTGCTTGGGAAGATTCGCCTTGGGCACGATGGCCCGCTGAAACCCGTGTTTTGCCGCTTCCCGCAAACGTTCCTGCCCATTGGGCACCGGGCGGATTTCCCCGGAAAGCCCGACCTCGCCAAACGAAATCAGGCGATTATCGAGCGGCAAATTACGCAAGCTGGACACGACGGCGAGCAGCACGGCCAGATCTGACCCGGTTTCCAGCACTTTCACGCCGCCCACCACGTTCATGAACACGTCCATGCCCATGGTCGCCACGCCGCCATGACGGTTCAACACCGCCAGCAGCATGGCCAACCGGTTCTGATCCAGACCAACGGCCACCCTGCGTGGCTGACCGAATTGGGAATCGTCCACCAGCGCCTGCACTTCCACCAGCAGGGGACGACTGCCATCACGTGTGACCATCACCAGACTGCCAGGAATCGGCGCGCCATACCGCGACAGGAAAATCGCCGACGGGTTTGCCACTTCGCGCAAGCCTCGATCCGTCATGGCAAACACACCCAATTCATTGACCGCGCCAAAACGGTTTTTCACCGCCCGGATAATCCGGAAACGGCTATCCTGCTCTCCCTCAAAGTACAACACGCAGTCCACCATGTGCTCAAGCACGCGTGGGCCGGCCAACGCCCCTTCTTTCGTGACATGCCCCACCAGGAATAACGCCGTTCCTGACTGCTTGGCAAAACGCACCAGCGCCGCCGCACATTCCCGTACCTGGGCCACGCCACCAGGGGCCGAATTCAGCGCTTCGGTATAGACGGTCTGGATGGAATCGATCACCATCACACGTGGGCGTTCCTTGGCGGCCGTTGCCAGGATGTTTTCGACCGAGGTTTCCGCCATCAGGTTGAGCTTCTGCATCGGCAATTCGAGCCGACGCGCACGCAAGGCAACCTGCTGCAAGGATTCCTCGCCCGTCACATACAGGGCGCCATCCTTCTCGGCAAGAAACGTCAGCGTCTGCAGCAACAGGGTCGATTTTCCAATACCCGGATCACCGCCAATAAGCACGACACTGCCATCGACCAGGCCCCCGCCAAGCACACGATCGAGCTCCGACAAACCAGTTGGCACCCGCGGCTCCTTGACGATGGAAACGTCGGACAAACGGGTGACGGCCTGTGCTGCGCCCGTCCAACCAGAGCGCTGGCGGGGCCCTGACAGTGGGCGTTCCGGGGAGGACTCGACCAGCGTGTTCCAGGCACCGCAATCCGCGCACTGGCCCGCCCACTTTGCCGCGAGGGAACCGCACTCGGTACAGATATATTGGGTTTTTGCCTTGGCCATTGATTCAAAATTCCAGCGCGCGCGAGCACACGTAAAGGCCGCAGGCATAGGCCGGCAACATGGTCATCAATCCCAGCATGAAGGAGCCGTTATCGAGCGAATCCGCTTCTTCCTTGCTGATGCCCAGAATATCGGGCAAGTTGTGGCGCACCACCTGGAGTGTGTAGAGATCCCACCCCACCACGAAAGCAAGCATGACCACCGGAGCATAACCATGGAATGGCACCAGTTCCGGAAACCAGACACTCAGCACGAAACCGATGGAAATGGCGGTGGAAAGAATTCCACCAAACGGATGGAGAATATCGCGTTTCACGCGGCGCATGACGATGACGCCAACCGGTAGCGAAATCACCATGAACGCAATGTATAAATACGCCAGCCACAACATGTGTCTTTCCTGCACCTGTTCACTGCGACTTCAGCAGTACTCCCGCCGAACCCGATCCGTCACCTGACACAATATTTCATAATTCAGTGTATTGGCCCAGCCTGCCACTTCTTCAACCGGCAGCGCGGGGCCCCACATTTCCGCTTCGTCACCCACCTGGGCATCCACCCCGGAAAGATCTACCGCAATCATGTCCATGGATACGCGCCCCAACAATCTGCAACGTTTGCCGTGTACGACCACGCATGCATTTTTGTCGACATGACGCGGATAACCATCCCCGTATCCGATCGCGACAATGCCGACCCGCGTGGGCGCTTGCGCCACCCAGCTCGCACCGTAACCGACACTCTCGCCCGCAGCGACGGTGCGTACGGCGATCAGGGGAGCAAGCACGCGCATGACGGGTTTGAGGCCCAGAGCAGCGGCAGTCTGGTCTGCACGCGGCGTACACCCGTAAAGCATGATGCCCGGACGTACCCAGTCGTGATGAAAATCTTCGCCCAGCAGGATGCCCGCCGAGTTGGCCAGTGACTTGCCGCCACTGAAATTACGCGTTACCTGCAAGAACACAGCGCGTTGCTGGCTCGTCATGGCATGTTCAGGGTCATCGGCACATGCCAGATGACTCATGACCACCACCGATGACACCAGGGGGGCATCGAGCAATGCCGGATTCTTGCGTTGGTCTGACGGTAGCTGCATGTCTTCCAGCTCCGCCAGCATCGCATCGACTTCCGCTGGCGCCACCCCCAGACGATGCATGCCTGTATCCACCTTGAGCCAGATTGATAACGGTGCAGGCAAGCGGCTCGACTTCAACCATTCCAGCTGGGCACGATGATGGACAACGACCCATAAATCGTGTTCGGCCGCCTGGGTATATTCGCTTTCGTTCATCACGCCTTCGAGCAAGACGATCGGGCGGGTGATGCCCGCATCACGTAATTGCAAGGCTTCTCCGATATAGGCGACACCAAAGACATCAGCGTCAGGTAACGCCGACGCTACGCCACCGATACCGTGACCGTAGCCATCGGCCTTGACCACAGCCATGACCCGGGCTGTCGGCGCCAGCGCCTTGAGCCGATTGTAATTGTGTCGCAAGGCCGAAAGGTCGATGACCGCACGTGTATTTCTGCTCATGAGTAGTGACTCATTCGTAGCTATTCCCCCGATAGGCATCGTGCGCCAGATCGTCAAACCGGGTGAAGCGCCCCTGGAAGGCCAGGCGTACGGTACCGATAGGACCGTTACGCTGCTTGCCGATAATGATTTCGGCAATGCCTTTTTCCTCGCTGTCTTCGTTGTACACCTCATCACGGTAGATGAACATGATGATATCCGCGTCCTGCTCGATTGCACCTGATTCACGCAAGTCAGAGTTGACGGGGCGCTTGTTCGGACGCTGTTCCAGGCTTCGATTCAACTGCGACAACGCCACTACCGGGCAATTCATTTCTTTCGCAATCGCCTTCAGTGTGCGCGAGATTTCCGAGATTTCGGCCACGCGGCTTTCGGCGCCAGGCACGCGCATGAGCTGCAGATAGTCGACCATGATGAGAGCGAGCGGCCCGGCATCACGAACAACACGACGGGCACGGGCGCGCACTTCCACGGGCGACAGACCGGCGGAGTCATCGATAAACAATTTCTGCTCGGCCAGCATGCTGATCGCGGAATTGAAACGTGGCCAGTCGTCTTCCTCCAGCTTGCCACTACGCACGCGCGTTTGGTCGATACGTCCCAGCGACGACAACATACGCATGACGATCGAATCGGCGGGCATTTCCATGGAAAACACCAGCACGGGCTTGCCCGAACGGATCAAGGCGTTCTCGACCAGGTTCATCGCAAAGGTGGTTTTGCCCATCGAGGGACGCGCAGCCACGATGACGAGGTCCGAAGGCTGCAAACCCGACGTCATGCCATCGAGATCGGTAAAACCGGTGGTGACCCCGGTGATGGACTCATCGCTCGAGAACATTCTGTCGATACGATCGACGGTGGTTTTCAGGATGGATTTTATGTCGCGCGGCCCCCCGGCTTTCTGGCCTTGCTCCGCGATGGCAAACACCTTGCGCTCCGCTTCATCGAGCAGTTCACTGGCCGCCCGGCCTTTGGGGTTGAAGGCGTTTTCCGCGATTTCATTGGCGACCTTGATCATCTGCCGCAGCACCGACCGCTCTCGCACGATTTCGGCATAAGCGCGAATATTGCTCGCGCTGGGCGTGTTGCGTGCCACCTCGGCGAGGTACACCATTCCCCCGGCCTCGGCGAGCACGCCGGCCTTGTTGAGCGCTTCCCCCAGCGTAATGACGTCGAACGGATGGTTTTCTTCGCCCAACTGGGCAATGGCGCGGAAAATGAGCTTGTGTTCGCGGCGGTAAAAATCGACTTCAGTAACGATTTCCGAAACATCGTCAAACGACTGATTGTCGAGCATCAACCCGCCAATGACAGCCTGCTCAGCCTCAAGCGAATGTGGTGGGACTTTTAGCCCGTGAGCATCGGGGTTCGGTAAAGTCGCCAGATCGTCCGGTGTATCAGACATGGGAGGAAATTTCTCGCGGGTTCAACAGGATGGCCTTAGTTTAAACCAGAAAAAAAACTTTAACCCAGAAACAAAAACGGAGCAGGGTTTCCCTCTGCTCCGCTCTGGGTGCCGACCCCTTTTCAGTGTCAGCAAGGATGGGCGCTACCGATCACTCGGGAACGACCAATACCTTGATTTCGCCGCGAACATCGCTGTGCAGCTGCACTTCGATCGCGTATTCGCCGGTGTGGCGGATAGGACCGTTTGGCATCAGAACTTCCGACTTCTGGATTGCAAGGCCCGCCTCGGTGATGACAGTCGCGATGTCACGAGTGCCCACAGAGCCGAACAGCTTGCCTTCATCACCGGCTTTTGCGGTTACCGTGACGGAACCGATGTCAGCCAGCTTGGCAGCACGTGCGTTCGCGCCGTCAACTTCAGCAGCGGCTTGACGCTCAAGCTCTGCACGACGCTCTTCGAACATTTTGATGTTGGCTTCGCTGGCAGGCAGAGCCTTGCCTTGCGGAATCAGGAAGTTACGGCCGTAACCGTTTTTGACTTTGACGCGGTCGCCCAGGTTACCCAGATTGCGAACTTTCGCGAGCAGAATAATATCCATTGCACTTACCTCTTGCTTGATTACAGCAGTGTTTGGAAACACCGTTGCGAATCAACGATATTTGAAAACAACGATGTTTGAAAACAGCGTTTCGGCCGACAGACTGCGCTGTCGCCTACGCCATCCGGTTTCTGAAGTCGAAAAAACTGTCCGCCAATGCTGCAATCAGCAACACGGGCGTTACCACGGGCGATATCAGCAGCAGTCCCAGGTACAAAACGACCAATGGACCGACGCCCAGTTTTCTGCGCCCAACCAATCCATGCACCAAGGCGATTCCGGCCATCATCACGGGCAATAGAAAAAGCCCTGCGACGGGTTCGGACTCAGGCCACATCTGGATAATCAGAAGCGGCGCGACACAAAGTGCCCCTTGAACAGGAGTCAAACGCAGGCCGTGGAATTCCTGTCGAAATCCACCTGGGTTAAACAACCTTGCCTGCATAGAGCGAGCGATGAAAACAGAAACCATCGCGCTCATTGCTACCCAGATGCCCAGCAGCTGCAGGAAAAACGCCTGCGACATCGCAGCGACTTCCCCTGTTCCTGACGGGTTCAGCGAGCCAATGACTTGCTGGTATTGCTCAAACAGCGTGGCAAGCTGCGAGCTGCCTGACGTCTGTAACGCCGCCACAAACAGGGCCGCAATACCGACGGAGGCAAGGAGTGAAACCTGCAACGAGCGCATTGCGCCCAAAAACATTGCCCCACCCCAGGTTGCGAACACGGTTCCCATGAGGGTCAGCTCGCCTTCGCTCCAATGAAAAGCGGCAATGCCTATTGCCGCCAACATTGGCAGGGCGCTTTTCAGCGCCCCATGTCGAAGGCCTGCCAACGCCGCAGGCACCGCGACTGCCCACCCGAAAATGCCGGAAAAGCCGAGCAACAGGGTCGCCAATAATGCATTCAGGGGCGACGCCATGATCCATGCAGCAATCCGAGTCATGCGCGGGTCGACCGTCCCTCTTACTTGTGAGAGTCGGTATACGGCAGCAAGGACGCGAAACGCGCGCGCTTGACCGCTTGTGCCAGCTGACGCTGGTACTTGGCACTGGTGCCAGTAATGCGGCTGGGAACGATCTTGCCGGTTTCGGTGATGTAGTTTTTCAGCAGTTCCAGATCTTTGTAATCGATCTCTTGCACACCTTCTGCAGTGAAACGGCAGAATTTTCTGCGGCGGTAGAAACGTGCCATGATTTGCTCTCCTCATGTATCTTCGAGCCGGGCTCAGAGGGCCTCGGGCGAAGATGATTTAACTGTTTTTGCGTGCAACACGAATCGCGATGCAGCTTCATCCTTGTAGCCAAAACGATCGACAAACCCCGTGACCACGACTCTCTCACCAACGGCGAGAAATGTCTGGGCGGACTGCGCGACCTCCCCTCTCAATTCGACCGGCATCCTGCACAACACCTCTCTGGGGTGATTGGCTTCAACCTGTCGTGACCGGTGTTCCATAAGGAACCGCCGATGAGGAATGCCGGCTGGGGTAACTCTGACTTCGCTGACTTCCAGAATGATGCCGCTGAGCGTGATGGTGTTGTATTCCACGCGTCACCCTCTACGGTCTGACGACTTATTCGTCGACAGACTCGTCTGCGTCTTCGCCATCAACATCATCACGTTGCGGAGCAGCGTGGCGACGCTCGGGCTTCTCGTTGGCCTTGACCATCGGAGACTCGACCGTTACGGCTTCGTCTTTACGCAGCACCATGTTGCGGATGACAGCGTCATTGAAGCGGAAGCTGGTGGTGAGCTCGTCGAGCACGGGTTGCGTGCACTCGATGTTCATCAGCACGTAGTGCGCCTTGTGGATTTTGTCGATGGGGTAAGCCAACTGGCGACGGCCCCAATCTTCGAGGCGGTGGATCTTGCCACCATTTTCGGTGATTGCGCTCTTGTAACGATCAACCATGCCAGGCACTTGCTCGCTCTGGTCAGGGTGTACCATGAAGAGGACTTCGTAATGTCTCATGAAAGCTCCTTACGGGTTTCAGCCTTCTGCCCGACACCCACCTTCAAATGACCAACAATGGCCATATAGCGGGCGTGACAGTAAGGCAAGGAGTGAATGGAAAAGTATGCCCTCCGGCCTTGGGTCGGAGGATCGCGGATTGTATGTCAGGCGGGGCGCCGGGAGCAAGGAGATTCAAGGATAACTGAAGCCTTTCACCAGGGTCAGCTCTCCGGGCGCCCGCATGGGGACACTGAACGACTGACGCCGCTCGTCGGGCGTACCTTCGGCGAATATCAGTGTCACCGTCGCGACGGTCAGTGGCTTGGCGGAGGCGGCACTCTCTTCGTCATGGTCGCTCTCTTGGTCTTGATAGTAGCCACCCCCAAAGTAATTGACATAGACCAGATATTGGCCCGACAACGGCGTGGGTGTCGCGAAAATCTCCGGACCATAACCGGTAGTGACGTCCACATCGATTGCGCCACCATTGGCAAGGGCGCGCTCCCCATACCAGGCGTGCGCGCCATCCGGGGTGATCATGTGCAGATCCAGGTCCGTGTTGTCACTGTCCCAGCTCAACACCACCCGCAAGCGGGCAGGCGTGCCCCCGCGGCCTCCATCATGAAACTGGACACGGCGCGCATGCTCCCCATCCGGTGAGCGCACTTCGACACTGTTGGAGCCGCCAGGAAAAATATAGGGTCGGTCGAATTCCCCGCTTTCATTCACTTTCAGCGGCATTGCCACGCCGTTGACAACCAGCGTCGCCGGTCTTGCATCACCCGCGGGGTCAGTCGTGAGCTTTTTGGGGTTATGAGCAATTCGCCCACGGATACGCGCCGTTTCGGCCTGATCATCGGCAGCAGAAACGGACGACGCCGGATAACTCACCGGCTGCGAGAACCCGGCATCATCACGATCGCCCGCGCGCCACCCCGCCCGGGGCGTATCGATGGTGATCGGGTTTTCTGCCGCCCGCAGTAGCGGTGCGCCGGACATCAACATCAGAGGGGCAAGAAGGCAGGAAAAGCGGTGTGCAAGCATGGGCTTAATCCAGTAACAAACGCCGTGTCAGCGTTTCGATAAAATTTTCATCCTGACCGCTCGGGTAGGCATCAAAAGCGAGATGCAGGTATTCGTGGGTCAAATCCAGTCGATCCTGCTGCGTGCGTAATGCGCGCACGTAAATCTGTCGACGCTGGCGATCGACATGGGGGTTCCCGGCCTGCAAGCGACAGACACCGAATTGACGCTGCTCCTGATATCCAGGCTGTGCGTCCAGCACGAGGCGCCAGCGGGAAAGCTGGCTTTGCAGCCATTGCTCGGCATCCGGCAAGGGCTCGCAACTCACACGAGGATTATCCCAGCGTGCCAGGTTGCTGCGCGGAAAGGCTGCAGCAAGAACGGCGTCATAACGCCATCCCTGCAAGGCTTGATCCCTTGCCTGCTGCCAGCTCAACCGATGGGGACCGGCATCGGATTGATGGTAGTTCACCGGTGCCCCCGCCAGAACAAGCGATGCCGACCAATGTGCAATGGCTCTCGCAGCCGGGGAGGCCGGCCGGGGCGCGACCCGCTGGTGATGACTGCTGTCCTTGATCTGCAGACATTCACCCCGGCGGGCAGCATTCTGCAGCAAATAGGTGCGGACCGTGACCGCCAGCGCCTTGGCGGCCTCGATGGGTTCTGCCGCAGCCTCGCGATCAAGCACCCGCGCCACGTATTCCTCACGGGACAAACGGGCGACCAGCGCCGCCGTGCCGGAGGCGGAACCAGCACTTCCCGGTGCGGACGCGAGGAAAAAGAGATCACGCTCACCAATGATTTCGGCGCTATTGCCATTTTCAAAGTGCACCCGAAAACGCCCGTCAAGCGCGCCCGAGGATGACACTGGCTCGCCTGTCAGGGTTTCCAGGGAACGAAGGGGATAGCGATCAAACAGGTCGACCTCGACACAAGGCTGAGGGTCGCGGTCTTGGGCGTCTGGTAAAACCTTTTCCAGCGCCGACGCATACTCGGCCAACAGGCTATAACTTGTACCCCGCCCACTCGCCCATACAGGGGTACCGTCAGCCAGCCAACCGGCAAATCCGCCCACACGTTGCAGGGGATCGCCGGGATCGAGCCAGCTCCACGTCTTGATGCGCAAACGTGACCCGACGCTGGCCGCCAAGACGGCGGCAGAACTGCCGGTGGATACACTGCTGATATCTATTGGCGTGATCGCACGATCCAGCAAGACCTGCCGGGTATGCGCTTGCGAGGGCAAACGGGACAGCACCGCCAACAAGGACTGGACACTGACCTCGGTGGCCGGTTGCAGCTGCTTGAGCTGATGCAACCATGAAGGCGATGATGCTGGCGACCAATACCGACTCCATTCCGCTTGGGTGATACCGAGCCGGGCAGGCGCAAAGTAAAGACCGCAAGACTTGATCAGCGCGTCGTCACGGGTTATCTGTTGCCCAGGCTCACAACAATAAATTTCGTCACGGTGCTGCCCTTTGCAAACATAAGGATTGTCAGGAATTCCATTGCTGATCAGATAGTCATAAACAAAAAGTTTCCACAAACTACCAAGCGGGGACCGTAATTCTGGCGTTAGTTTCTGACTTTGCAGTATGCGACCGCTGGCATCCAGCTGCCACCATTGCGCGTGCACGACGGACGATTGCGACGAAGGATCCGCCAGCGTATGACTGACGGACTCATTCACATCTTCACCAATGACCAGCTGCAGATGGGCATGCGCAAACGAGGCAACGGACGCCATCATCAGCCCACCCAATAACGCCGCCGCCACATGCCTCACTTTCACTCCACTATCAACCCGGAAAATGCGGGAGATTGTTCATAGGCCTGATGCCGTGGCGCATACATAGGCAAATACCGCGCGGGCGGCAATTTGAAAGTGCCCTTTTGCGAAAACCGTACGAGGTGGCGCAAACGCATCTCCCCTTGCAGCTGATCAATCGGTACGGCATAGGAAAGCTGACCTGGCTCGTGACGCGCCTTTTCAAGCGGTTGTGCTTCAGTGCCGCCAAGACCGCTGAGGGTGAGCCCCCAGGTGGTCCGCTCAACATCGGCACCTGGCGGCAGGGGAACTTCCAGCAAACCGTAACGGAGAGGCTTGGGTGCCTTACTGGAAATCACGATTTCATCGAGATAAAGGGCATTGCTGTCCACCGCATTACCACTCACCGGTTCGACCTTGTAACTCAGGGGCTCGGCCCCGGATTCCAGTTTCCAGAGCTTGCGCGTGATGCTGACAGGTGCGTCGGTCGCTGCAGTTTCGCCGCCCTGCCAGGAAAGGGTAGCCACCACTGGCTGAGAAGGTGCGCCCGTCAGGTCCAGCGTTGCGGGCGGGACCTTGCCGTTCCATTGCCAGGCGCGGCTGCCAGCAACGCCGGTGACAGGCTTCCAGCCATTCTGAACAGCGGAAACAAGAGCCTCAGTACCTTGGGCATCAGGGCGGACTTGCAACACCTGTCGCAGCCAGGCCAACAAAATCGCGCGTTCGAACGTAGCATGCGCTGGAGTCAACTGACGAAACAGTTCAGTGGTCTGGGCAACATCTGCTTTACCGGCATACAGGCGCAAGCCCCGGGCGAAAGGCAGCGTGGTGCCCGCGAGCACGGTATCCGCCTCTGCGACGGTCACCGCAAATTCCGGTGACAGGCTTACCGCCGAGCGTCTGGCGAGCTCCGCCGTGAGCACGCGCGCTGCTGCCAGTCCGACGGTGGAGTCGGGCGCCATGAATGCCAGGCTGGATTCACCGCTTGCATCCAGATCGACGTTTTCCCCGTCACCCGCTTTTTGCAGTGCTTCGGCCAGCCCCTTGATCAGCGTTTCGACCGGTAACCCCATTTCGCGGGCAAATGACAGAATCAATGCGCGGTGTAGCAATGGCGTTACTTCGGCCTGCAGACTGTAAAGATTGAGCACGCGCTGCCAATGATCGTCCGGCAGCGATACATTCAAGGCACGACTGGCATACCAATCAGCGTAATAGGCATAGCCGGTGAGGAAAGCGCTTTCCCCGCCCTCTTCGCCCCACCAACTGAACAGCGCATTGGGGCCTGCCATCTGCACCAGGCGCAGTCGACTGTTCTGGATAATGAGCCGCAAACGGTCGCGCACACGCGGATCACTTTCCGCCGCAAGCACAGGATAGGCAAGACTCAAGGGTAACAGGCGACTTGCGGTTTGCTCGACGCACCCCCATGGATACTCGATCAAGTCATCCAGCGCCGACAGGAAAAGCGCCTGCGGTTGCTGATCCAGGCGCAGACGCACATCACGGGCATCGGCAGACAAGGTCAGCGGCGTGGATGCGCCACTGAGGATGCTCGTTTGGGTGTGCGTCGCCAGCCATTGTTCGCCCCGCTCCACCAGCTCGACCGCGACCGCATCCATTGGCTGATTTTCGACAGCCAAAGCGGCCTGCAAGGTACCCGCCGCCGCCTGAATGGACGCCAGGGGCAAGTAATTCACACCACGCTGCAGTTCGACATCACGAGTCTCCTGCTGCTGATCCAGCTGTGCGCTGAAGACTGCCTTTACCGGTGTTTCACCCTGATTGAAGGCGAGCAAGCCGAAGGCGGGCTTGTCACCGCTACGGAAATGACGCGCCCCACTCCACTTCAAATACAGGGGTTTTTCGGAGCGCAGGAAATGGGTCCGCTGCCCGACCACACCATCGGCACTGATGGCACGCACGGTAATGCGCCAGCGGGTCAGGGAATCCGGCATGGTGAAGGTGAACCGCGCCTTGCCTTGTGCATCCGTCTGCAAATCGGGCTGCCAGCTCGCCGTATCCACGTCTTCACGACGTGGCCGTTCCAGCACTTTCACCCCACGATCACTGCGGTTGCCCTTGCCGGGTGGCATCGCCGTGGCAGGCAGGGCAATGTCGTAACTGATGAATGACAAACTGGCGCTGGTGCGCACGTTGTTACGGCGTGGATGGTAGAAGAAATCGGCAATGGTAGGCGCGATTTCCGGCTGCAGGGCATAAATCATCTCGTCTACAACGCTGATGGTCAGCCGCGTCGGTGTCGGGCTTCCAGCCAATGTGGAAGTGAGATCGACCGTAACGGTCTCCCCTGGCTGGTACACGGGTTTGTCGGTACTGATGCCAACATCTATCTGCGGTGAAGGCACACGTATACCGGCATTCTGGAAACTATACTCATTGCCGCGCGTGTAAAGCACCGAGAAGGTGACGTTGGGTGAAAATGTTTCCTGCACCGGAATACGCACACGATACTGCGTGTCGTTCAGTCGGTCGGTGTGCAACCAATCCGCAGACTGGCTCAACAATGCAGTGGCTTCCACTTTGTCGCGTTCCAGCGTCAGCAGGGCTTCCTTGACCGGTTCCGGAAAGGTCACCAATGCTTCCGCCACGTCACCCACCTGATATTCGTGCTTGTCGAAGACGATTTCGATCGTGCCCGGCACAGCCTTGACGCCATCACCACTGACAGCATGACCGGCAGCGCCCAGCAACATGCCTTTGTCATCGCGCAGGTTGACGGTATAGGTTCCAGGTCTTGTGAAACTCAGGGTGAACCGCCCTTCTTCGGCGTCATCTTCTTCGATGGCGGCGGTTTCGCGGGACTGGTCTTCCAGACGAATCCATTCCCACTGGGAGGGCACGATGTCGGTCTTGCGTTCAGACTTGAAGGTAAATTCGACAGGTTCGAGTGCAGCGGTAAAATTGCGCGCCGTGGTCAAGCGGAATTGGGTAGCGCCTCGCTCAACAAGGATTTCCTTGGTGGTTTTGACGCGATAGGCAGCGCCATCGCTGGCGAAAACCGTCAACAAATAACGGCTGGGTTTCTCGGCGGCGGGAAGTTCAAGGGCGATCTTGCCATCGCCATCAGCAACAAGATCTGCCGTTTTCAGTTCGACCGGGAACTGCCCCAGATATTGCAGTTCGTTGTCTACCATGGACAGTTGCTGGGCACGCAGACTGATCTGCACACGCGCATCGGCGACGGGACGACCATCCGGATAGACCAGCGACAGAACCCCTTTGACCGGCTCTGCGGTTTTGAAATCCTCCTTGTCGAGCGTCAGACTGATTTCAAAATGTGGTTTGATGTATTCCGCAACGCGAAACGCGCTACTGTACTGCTGATCGCGATAGATCAGGCGCAGTTCATAGCCGCCCGCCGTGGCGTTCTCGGGCAATTGAAAACGCCCTTCGGCACCGGAGACTGGATCGTACTGCAGCGGCAGCGTCTGCAGTGCCGTACTGTTGGCATCCAGCACCACGACAGACAGCGGCGCGGCCTGGGGCGCGACCGAATCACGGGCATTCCTGAATTCGCGGCCCAGGATTTTGAACGAAACCCAATCACCCGGACGATACAGCGGACGATCCGTAAACGCATAAAGCTTGGTGTCGTAAATTTCACTGTCGTAGTAAAAATTTTCCGCCACGAAGACGCCGCCCTCGGCATCTTCACCAATCACGAAGGAACGCTCCGGACTGGAATGCGCCAGGCGCAGAAGGCCTTGCGCATCGGTTTTGCCCTGTTTCAGCACACCGAGACCATCGGTCCACAACAGGGTCGTACCCGCTACCGGTTTTTCCTGCGTTTTATGAGCAGTCCAGACCAGCAACTCTTCACCGGCAATTTTTGTAACGGCAACCGTGTTGGACACAAAAACCACCGTGGTGGCCCGGTACTTTCCAACCATGGCTTCGACCAGGTACAGGCCGGGGGTCAACTTGCCCAAGGGAATGTAAACATTGCCCGGTGCGACCGAAATGAAATCACTGGAAGAACCCGCCAGCTCAACGCCCTTGGGCGGCTCAATCGGCTTGGCTTCCCACAGCGGATAACGGAACTGCGCGACCAACGGCAACCCGGGAATCGGGTCGAACTGTGGCGTTACCTGATACTGGGTCGGCGCCGATATGGAATCGCCCATTTTCAGCTGGGGAACTTCGGCGGTGACTTCCTTGCGCGCCTCGAACGAGAAAACACGCTGCATGACGCGGCGGGATTTGCTGTACCAGTGGTCCCACAAAAACGCGAGCGTGTTGGAAAGCCCTTCGCCCTTGAAGTTGCCTTCCTTGAGAATCCGATGCAGGTTCTTCTGCCCCTTGAGGAATTCCAACGGTTTTTCCAGGCGATACACGCGCATGTCGACGCCGCCATACTGCTCCATGCTGTAACGGCGATAGTCACGACCCGGTGCTTCCAGTCGCACTTTGGCCTGTTCCTCACTGGAAAAGGAACTATCCGACAGCAGGAAGAATTGCTCACCCTCAATGGGCGAATAACCACTGTCATTGACTTCGTCGAGCGCCTGCACCGAGCCGGCCAGAACAATCCCCACCAGCGCCAGCCAATGAACGAAAGACAAAAGAAAATGCCGCGAGGATCTCATGGTGTCAAAAACCTCAACCGATAAATGCCGATAAAATTGGGATTGGACGCGTCAGGAATCCAGCGCGTGTCTTTCCAGTTCATGAGTTGCTGCAGGCTCATGGCCCGCATGCCGTTATCCGTGATTCGGGCATCGCCGGAGCGCGGCACCACGCCGGTGTGATAGGCGACGTATTGCCCCATCCAGATCATCAGGTGCTGATCATCGCCCTGATCAAAAAAAAGCAGATCGCCCGGACGCGCCATGTGCAGATCTCGCCCTATCAGGACACTGTTGTGTTGTATCAGCTTGATGGCAGTGACATAGGGACCGACCTTGCCGTCACCCTGCTGCCACTGTTGTGCCCATCCCCGCTGTGCATCGCTGACATCAAGTTCCGGCGGCAGGTACTGATTCGAGACGCCGTTGGCACGCAGCCATGCCGCATCGTGAATTTTGAGCGCTTCATTGGCGGCAAAGCGTATCAACCCGGCACAATCCTGCTGATGCCAGCGTGGGCTGGGGCCCTGTCGCAATTGTTCTTCGACAATGCGCACAAACCAGGCCCGGAACCGACGACTCTGTTCGCCACTCAAAGGCGGCGTTACCCGCACTTCATCGTGCGCCGGCATTTCCTGGCGTTCTGACGCAGGATTACGTCCGACGTCGACAAGCTCGCTGCCATAAGATTGGCTGGCTAGCGAAATACTGACGACCAACGTCAATGCCCTCACCAGAAAACAGGTGAACCGCGTCTCTCTTGGCAGCTTCCGTGTCACAAGGTTTTCCAGTTGATGGGAAGCCACTGCCATCTTTCATCTGGCACCGTGTCCGCAGGCAGGGTGACAGCTACTTTGCCATAGCGTGACAGCGCGTCGAGTTTGGGCAACAAGTGGGTTTCCGCCGCATTGCGAAATACGGGTTCCAGACGGGTCGGCAAACTCGACAACGCTTCTGTCTGCAATAACGGCGCAAGCTTTTCGGGGGCGACATAGAGCGGCACACTGTGCTTCGCCGGCAACGTGTCGGCCAGGGGAGGATAACGCTTGTCGAGCGCGGCAACCGCTTGTGTCACCAATTTGTCATCCAGGGAAAACATCAGCATGTCACCCTTGCGCACGAGCGTGACATTAAAGAAGCCGGTCGAGGCCAGTTGATTGGGATCCATCATTTGTTCAGCTGAATATTGCCCGAAATTGGAACCCACGGTACGGCTCCAGCGCTGGCCGTTGTCCGTGGTTTGCGTTACCACCGGAAAACGATCCTCGCTGTAGTTGGCTTCGAAGCTGCCTACCATTTTTTCAAACAACGGGGCGACGGCCTTGTCGAGTGCATCCGAATCGCCACCCTGGATACGCGTTACGACCAAGGGCGTGTAGAGCCGGGATTCCGGATACCAGCACAGCCCGACCGGCCCCTGCATTTGCTCGGCAATGGGCTGCATCTGCTCAGGCGTTGCCCCCAGACGCTTGAGTATCTGGCGCGGCAGTTCGGACGACACCGGCAGCGCCACGCATGCACTGGCACCCATGGGCATACCGCGCCACACCGATGCGTAATCGAGGCTTTGTTCGTTTTCCACCGGATCATAGGCCAGCTGGCTGTGCCAACCACTCGCATCCTTTTCCAGAGAGAAGCCTGCCAGCGCCGGAAAGAAGGCCCGGTACCCCATCGCCAGATAGTCCGCACCAACGGTCAAACGATGACGGGACGCGGTTTTGCCCAAACCAAACGTTTCTCGCCACAGGGAATCATCTTCGAGCAATGCTTCGAGGGTTTCGGTTTCATCGCGTGCCTGCTTGGCCGAATCGTAGCCGCCTTCAAGCAACATGCCGGCATCACTGAGCAACAGCATTTGATCATTTACCGCAGCAAACAACAGCGTTTTGTTCGGCGCGTAGCGTAACCGGTATACCGTCACGTCATCGGCATCGACATTCAGCACCGCTGCCACGCCCAGCTGCGTGTCATTGAGTGCCGCCTTGGCGAGCGACGTCAGCATCGAGGCCAAGCCGCTCTGACGGATCAGCACGACCGCATGCGCCAACTTGCCCTTGTTGCCACGCCACAAGGCCACCGTTGCCGGCTCGTCCAGCAAGGCATTGACCAAATTGTCCTGTACCTTCAATTCATGCTCGTAAACGATGCGTCTCAGGCTGCCAGACAAACCCAACCGATCCGGGTTCTGCTCGTAGTAGAAAACGAAATCCTCTGTCAACACATCGCGGAGAACCGGAATTTCAAGCAACTCACGCGGTAATGCCGCCAGGGATGCGCTTTCGATCAGTGCGTCGGGATGCTGCAGATCCAGCTGCAAATCGCTATGTATTGCATAATCGCGGGCATGGGATTTCTGCCAGGAATGCCAACCGAAATAACCGGCAGCACCGACGGGCACAAGCAGCGCCAACGCCAGCCACCAGCGCTTTTTCGCGGGAGTAACAGAAGAACGATCGCTCATGTGCAATTTACCTGATCCCATGTTTCATCAGTAACGGAATGACTTCACCAGCACGAGGTCGCCAATGGTGCGCAACGGCACGACGAACGTCTCACGCTTTTCGTTGACGGTATTTTCGTTGAATATCAGATTGACCTGCGTGGTAACGACCGATTTGCGGTTGGAACGGTCATTGAAGTTGTAACCGCCGCTGCCCAGATTGCCCCAATAATTCACATAAATGAAATAAGTGCCACGCACAGGCTCGGCCATGGTGAACATTTCCGGACCCGGCCCATCGACACTGTCGGTATCGAGACCGCCCCCGTTGTTCATGACCGGATCCGCCCAAAAGGCATGTTGACCGTCCGGCGTCAGGACATGCATGTCGATTTCAGCATTGGGATCATCCCATCCCACGACCACACGTATACGCGCTGGCGTCTTGAGGTGGTTGGCTTCGTAAAATTGCAGTTGGCGACGCTCGCCTTCCGTGGTGATGAGAGCCACGCTGTTGGAGCCGGCACCAAACGCATAAGGACGGGCGAAACGCCCTTCCGCATCCGTGTAGAGGGGAAGCGGATTGCCGTTGACCGCCAAAGTGTGAGGCTTGCGCAGATCGTTCAGCGGCTTGAGGCGGCCTTCAATCATGAGGCGTTTGCGCTGGGCACCGCGGTCTATTGGCGGCGTAGGATAGGCGACGCGCGCGTCACCATCCTGTTGCAGCAGCCCATCATACCGCCAGCCGCCAGCAGGAGCATTCAGCGCAGGAGAGGCATTAGGCTCAACAGAGCGCGTTTCCGCCAGGACAGGAAAAGACGCAAGCACCAGACATATGAGACCAAAAACGCATGACGGGCGGCGCATGGCTGATCCTTTAGCGACGCGAGGAAAATGCTGCCGAGATTATAGAGTGACCGATGCAGTGTCAACGCGAGGACCTTGGCAGTTTTACCGATTTCCGGCACACCCACGGCCTCCCGATATTCAAGCGACAGCCTGGGTCAACCCGGGCAAGGCATCGATATCAATACCCTCCTGCTTCAAAACGGTGGCCAGCATTTCCTCCATGATCGCACGCGCCTTGCCAGTGGTGCGATAAATCGCCAAATGCAGTGCCGCATCTTCGGTACTGCGATTTTCGCAGTGATTACTGTACGTCTCGAACGAGCACAGGGCGATAATCAACTCGGAAAGATGGCGGGGGCACTCACATTCCACCCGTGAGGCCAGCCGCGATAATCCCGCCAATTGCTCGTCACTGAAACGTCTGGCGGCAGGCTTGTCGGCATGCGCCGTTTTTGTGGTGGCAAGGTTACCTTGCAGCGCCTTGCCCACTGATATCAAAAGCGAATCCCGATCGACTGGCGCGTTCCACAACTGATAGCCATGCGCGCGCAAGCGCAAAAGGTCGCGCTGACGGGCATAACGATAAATGACGTGCACCTGAGGGGCGGCGGTAATACGGGCGGCCTGGATGATGGCTTGACAGGATTCTTCGGAAATGGCCGGTTCATCGACCAACAACACATGCACGGGATGCCCACTGAATTCATAGCGTAACTGAGACAGCGCGCTGTGTCGCTCCACTTGCGAAAACCCCAGGGATTCTGCTTCTTTCGGACCCACGACCTGATTGGCATAACTGCCCACCAGACAGAGCCGCTCCTGTGGCGTACGCGCTTCGAGCGACGCCCCGGCGGTCAATGCTGCCAGGGTGCGCTTGAGTTCGTCGACGGGAAGCCCCGCGATATGGCTGATGGAAGCCCCGTGATCAACGCAGCCCTTGAGCAACACCAGACGCTCCACTGCCGTTTCGTCATAGACACGACGACCGCCCGCAGTTCGCACTGTAGCTACCGCGTTATGACGTTTTTCCCAGATACGGAGATTATGGACGGTAATGCCAGTCAGCCGTGCAACGGCACCAATATTGTAAGTTTTCACAAGCAGGACGCCTCCCCGGCGTATTGACGGATTTTTTCCAGCGCGATCTTTTCCAATTGGCGAACACGCTCACCACTGACACCAATGACCGGCGCGATCTCATGCAAGGTATAGGACCGGTCATGGCCGATACCATATTTGAGCCGAAGCACAGTCGCTTCCCGTGGAGCGAGCACGGCAAGATAACGCTCAATCAGCAGGGCGCGCTCCGAGCGCTCGCATTCGACATCCGGTGGTGGCAACGCCTCACTTTCCGTGAGCTCATCCAGCAGGCATCGCTCATCATCCTCACGCAGCGGACTGTCCGCTGAAACACACAGATTGGAAAGCCCCAGCAAATCACGGACACTCGCTGCCGACAGCCCGGTATTGCGCTGGATTTCGACTTGGTCCGGCCAGCGGCCATGCTGAAACCAGAAGCGTTGACGAAAGGCATGCAAACGATTCACCTGAAGGTTAACGTTATTGGGAAAGCGGATCAGTGAACGCTGTCGACTGATCGCCTGCCGGATCGCCTGCAAAATCCACCAATAGGCATAGGTGGAAAAACGCGTGCCTGCATCCGCATCGTATTTCAGTGTCGCCCGGAACAAACCCAGCACGCCCTCCTGCACCATGTCCTCAAGATCCATGCCCTTATCCAGATGACGCCGGGCAATAAAATAGACCAAACGAATGTTGCGGGTGATGAACTCGTCACGCAGCCGATACAAATGGTGTAACCGGGTGGCTAGAGGATGCCCCTGCCTTGACGACCCCGTCTGCTGTTTCAAGGACGATTCC
The DNA here is from genome assembly GCA_052035295.1 of Pseudomonadota bacterium. GTDB lineage: Bacteria > Pseudomonadota > Gammaproteobacteria > Pseudomonadales > Ketobacteraceae > HdN1. The sequence continues at coordinate 91,554 of JBPOHS010000005.1, read as the reverse complement.
GCCAATGCCAGCAGCCAGTCGCGGGTGAGAGGAAAGCACTGGAGCGAATGCAGCAGCTCAAGATAAACGGCGTCTGCGCGGGCACTCATCCCTGCATCGCGCCCGGACAAGTGGACCAGAACACGCCAATGGTCGTGCAAGGTAACGATGCTGTCGCAGCGAACCGCATCACTGTTTGACAATTTTTCGCTTCCACTCCAACGCTCTTCGACAACGTGCTGAATAAGCTGCTCCACCTGTTCGGGCATCGCCACCAGTGCTGCCTGCAACCCGGCAAACGCCGTTTGCAGCTCGCGCGCCAAAGCCACTTCCTGAGCCGCCGAGAGCACATCATGGCGGGAAAAATCGTCACTGTTGGCCGCTGGAGTTGCGTCTGCGTCACCCAGGAACGCCTCGGACCATAGCAACGCATCATCGCCTGATACTGTGACGGACAGATCCAATTCGGGCCCACGGAAGCCGGATTCATCCTCTTCTGGCGCCACGAAAGGCGACGACTGCCAAGTGAACATATGTCTACCTCAAATGAGCTTAAACAGCCACATACATAGACAAGATAGCCCATAATCTAGACAAAAAAGGCATGCAATCCGAACATGTCTAGCTTTTATCTAGACAAAAGCCACCGAACCCCGGCACAACCGGACACGCCAAAGCAGCCCTGACGAAGCCGCATCGTGTCATCGGACAGACAAGTGATTGAGGAAACAAGAGAGGAAGGAGTGCATCAGGCCTTCATTACGCTCTGATGCACGGCCCGGGAGGGCGCCCTGTCGAAACGGGGCAAGGGGCAAGCGCCTGTCTGGCGGTCACGAACGCTGGCGCAATGCCTCGAACAGGCAAACACCGGTAGCCACCGACACGTTCAAGCTCTGCACCGTACCGACCATGGGAATATACATCAGCCCATCGCAGCATTCCTGCGTAAGACGCCGCAAGCCGGTGCCTTCAGCGCCCATGACGAGGCCGATATTGCCGCGCAAATCCATGTCGTACAAACTCTTTGCCGCAGGCGTCAAGGCGGTGCCATACACCCACACCCCCAGTTCGCGCACCATTTCCAACGTACGCGCAAGGTTGGTCACTTGCACGAACGGAATCGTCTCCGCTGCGCCCACCGCCACTTTGCGCACAGCTGGACTCAATCCGGCCGATTTATCCCGGGTCGTGATCACCGCATGCACGCCAGCCGCTTCGGCGCTGCGCAAACACGCGCCGAGATTATGCGGATCGGTGACGCCATCCAGGAACAGCAGAAACGCCTTGTTGCCGGCATTTTCAATAATCTGTTTCAAATCTGCTTCGTTTTGCGGCGCCGCAGGACGATAACGAATGGCTATCCCCTGATGCACTGCGCCCTCTTCGAGCTGATGATCGAGCGTTTTTTTCGGAACGAATTGCGGACGCAGGCCGATACGCTGCGCCAGTTTGATGACGCCGTTAACACGATCGTCTTCACGGTTATCCTGCACAAAGATTTCGAGCACACGTTCGGGGTGGCGCTCCAAAATGGCGGTTACACTGTGGATACCGTAAAGCCAGTCTTGCTTGGACATCGGATAGCTGTTCCTGAAAAGAGAATATTAACGGTGACGGTGATGGGCGGCGCATCACCGCTGGAAACGCATTAACCCCGGCCTCAATAAATTCTGCTTGAGAATCGTGGCCAAAGAAATTATTGAGGCCCGGGTTAGTCCTACCGTCTGCGTTTTTTCGCCTTGCCGGGCTTGCCATCAGCCTTCAGCGGTTTGATATTCGCAGGCTTGGCGCGTTTGTCGATTTTACCCTTGCGCGGTTTCTTGCCGCCGGGTTTCGCGCCAGGTTTGCTGCCGGGCTTGCCGGATTTACCGGCGACATCACCACCCTTGCCCTTCTGCGCCTTGCCAGCCTCCGATTTGCCACCTTTGACACTGTCGGATTTCTTCGACCAACGCTGACGACGACCACCTTCCACCAGCTCGAAATCGATCTTGCGATCATCAAGATTCACCCGCATGACCTGCACGGTGACCTTGTCGCCCAAGCCAAAAATCATGCCGGTGCGTTCACCTGCCAGACGATGACGCACCGCGTCAAAATGGTAGTAATCGCTGTTGAGTGAACTGACGTGCACCAGACCTTCGACAAAAATATCGTCGAGCGCAACGAACAATCCGAAATTGGTAACGGCAGTAATGATACCCGGGAACGTCTGGCCTTCCTTGTCGACCATGTACTCGCATTTCAGCCACGACACGACATCACGGGTAGCCTCATCGGCGCGGCGCTCGGTGACCGAGCAATGCTCCGACAATTCCAGCATGTGCTGCGGCATGTACGGGAAATCAGCGGGTGATTGAATGGGCGTATCCGGTGCACGCTCGACATGCGAGGACTCGCGGCGCGAACGTATCAGTGAGCGAATCGCCCGATGTACCAGCAAATCCGGGTAGCGTCGAATTGGCGAGGTAAAGTGGGTGTAGGCAGGATACGCCAGACCAAAGTGGCCGACGTTCTCGGGCGTGTAGGTCGCCTGATTCATGGAACGGAGCATAACGGTTTGTATCAGCTCTGCGTCCGGTCGCCCTGCCACTTGTGCCAGCGCCGCCTGATAATCGGCAGGCGTCACCTTGGCTTTGGCGGTGAAATCAACGCCCATTTCACGCAGGAAAAGACGCAGGTTCTGCAGCTTTTCTTCTTTCGGCCCTTCGTGCACACGGTAGGTGCCGACCAAGCCGTGTTTTTGCAGCAAGCGTGCGGCGCAGACGTTGGCGCTGAGCATGGCTTCTTCGATGAGGCGGTGAGCATCGTTGCGCACGGTAGGCTGGATTTTTTCGATCTTGCGATCCTGACCGAACACAATGCGGGTTTCCACCGTGTCAAAATCGATGGCACCACGCTCTTCGCGTTGGGCGCGCAACGCATGAAAGAGGTCGTACATGTCATGCAGCATGTTCACCACTTTCGGATATTGCTGACGCACCTGCCCTGCCATGTCCGATTCAGGCGTTTGCAATAATGCACCCACCTTGGTGTAGGTCAGTCGCGCCTGCGAGCAGAAGACAGCGTCGTAGAACTTGTAACGCGAGACCACACCGGCTGCACTGATACTCATGTCGCACACCAGCGCAAGACGATCCACGTGAGGATTCAGCGAACACAGTCCGTTGGAAAGCACCTCGGGCAACATGGGCACCACATGCTCGGGGAAATACACCGAGTTGCCACGCTTCTGGGCTTCGACATCCAGTGCGTCGCCGGGGCGGACATAATGCGACACGTCGGCAATCGCAACGATCAATCGCCAACCGCCGCGCTTTTTGCGCTCACAGAAAATGGCGTCATCAAAGTCCTTGGCATCTTCACCATCAATGGTGCAGAGCGGCAAATGGCGCAGATCGATGCGTCCTACCAGATCGTGCGGCTGCAACTGCTGCGAAAAACGATCGGCCGCCGCCAACACGGCTTCAGGCCACTCGTGCGGAATATCGTAATTGCGGATGGCGACCTCGATTTCCATGCCTGGCGCCAAATGATCGCCCAGCACTTCGGTGACCCGGCCTTGCGCGGGAGCGCGATAGGACGGCTGATCGGTAATTTCTACCACCACCAGCTGGCCGTCACGCGCGTCGCCGGCCTGCCCGGGCGGAATCACGATGTCCTGACAAACACGGCGACTTTCGGGTGAAAGAAAGCCCACGCCATTTTCAACGTGATAGCGTCCCACCAGCTGCCGGGTGTTGTGCTCCAGGACTTCTACGATGGTGGCTTCCTGGCGGCCGCGCGGGTCAACACCCGAGATGCGCACCAGCGCCTTGTCACCATCAAAACCGCAACGCATCTGGCGGGAGCTGAGATACAGGTCTTCGCCACCCTGGTCAGGTTTCAGGAAGCCAAACCCGTCGCGGTGACCGATAATGGTGCCAACGATCAGGTCGAGCTTGTTGGTGACGCCATAGGCCTCGCGGCGGTTGCGCATGAGCTGGCCATCGCGCTCCATGGCGCGCAGACGGCGGCGCAGGGCTTCGATGCGTTCATCGTCGAAAATATTGAATTCGGCGCAGATCTGGCGATGAGAGAGGGGGATGCCGCGTTTACCCAGCAGCTCCAGGATAAAGTCCCGACTGGGGACTGGATTTTCATATTTTTCGGCTTCTTTGCCGGCATTCGGGTCGTCGGATGCGGACCACTTTGTCATTCAGGGTTCTCGATAAGCTTTTGAAAAGGCAGGAATGGGGATTTCCTTGGCGGGGCACTCTATTCCCTAAAATCCCATTTGACAAGCAACCGCAGCTTCTGTAAAGTTCGCCTCCGCTGCTGATGCTTGTGTTCACACTATAAACCTTTGCGGGTTGTTTGACATCTTGTAAGTTGTTTGACATCTCAAAGGCGTGAATCTCGCTAAAGTTGCATGCCGAGGTGGTGAAATTGGTAGACACGCTAGTTTCAGGTACTAGTGGGGCGACCCGTGGAGGTTCGAGTCCTCTCCTCGGCACCAATTCTGATATCGATTGGTGACAACTGATCGATCAAACAAAAAAGCCCGCTAACGCGGGCTTTTTTGTTTGTGCCTGGCAGCGAAGTTATACCTTCGTCCTCCCCCGCTGAACATAATCCCCCAAACGAAACGCCTGCATCTGCCGCGCATACTGCGTTGCGAATCCGGGAAACATGGTCGCATTGAAACCCTCCTCGGTCAGGTACCAGCTTTTGCAGCCCGAGTTCCAGTTGGTCGCCGCCAAGCGTTTCTGAATATCGCGATTGTAGGCCGCCTGCACACCAGACCGGACATCCAACTGCGCCAGATTGTCATCGAGAATGGCCTTCACGCCCCGCACCGCATACTCGAATTGCGCCTCCATGTAGTAAAGATAGGAGTTGTGGCCTGGCCCTGAATTCGGCCCGGGCATCATGAACAGATTGGGAAACCCTGCGACATTGATGCTCTTGTAGGCTGACGCGCCACGCTTCCATTGCGTCCCTAGCTCTACACCACCAAGACCGTATACGGGAAACGGGGTCCCGGCCTTGCCGACCTCGAAGCCTGTGGCAAATACCACGCAATCCACGGCATGCACAGCTCCCTCGGCGGTCTGCACACCCTCCGGCCGCAACGCCACGATGGGCCAGGTTACCAACTTGGCATTGGCTTGTTGCAACGCGGGATACCAGTCATTGGAAATCAGCACGCGCTTGCAGCCAATACGATATTGAGGGGTCAGCTGGCGTCGCAACCAGCGATCGGGCACCTGGTGATGCAGATGTGCCCGTGCCACCCTTTCCAATACCGATGACAGCGGCGAACGCCAGATCAGCGCCGTCGCCATGACCTCATGGCCGTAGAACAATGCTTCCCGCACGGCGTGCTGCGCCACCGGCAGGCGGTTGAACAACTGCTTGTGCGAATCCGGCGTGGCGAAGTCGGCTCGCGGCAATACCCACGGTGGCGTGCGTTGAAACACTTTCACCTGTCGGGCCTGTTTCACCAGCTCGGGCACCAGCTGAATGGCACTGGCCCCGGTGCCAATCACCGCGATCCGCTTATCCTGAAAATCGTAGTCGGCGTCCCAGCGCGCACTGTGGATTTGCTTGCCGGCAAACGTTTCGATACAGGCGATGGCAGGCAACCTGGCATTCGCCAGCGGCCCTGACGCCATGATCAAGGTACGCCCCCGCACGCTGCTACCCCCGTTGATATCGACCCGCCAGTGATTGTTGTCGAAATGCAGGGCTGTAACGTTCTGCTGGAAGCGCACATGGCGCAGCAGATCCAGACGCTCCGCAGTGCGGCGGATGTAGGCATGGATTTCCGGCGCCGAAGGATAGCTGCGCGACCAGTCCGGATTCGGCGCAAACGACCAGGAATACAGGTTGGAAGGAATATCGCAGGCGGCACCAGGGTAGCGATTATCGCGCCAGGTCCCTCCAACATCATTGGCACGTTCCAGAATGACGATATCGCGCACGCCGGCTTCGCGCAGACGATGGGTGACACCCAACCCGGAAAAACCGGCGCCGATCACTACCACGTCATGCAAAGCGGTATCCCGCTCAGTAACAGCGTTATTGAGTGCTTGTGCGAGGCTCATTGTCGGGACTCCTTACACCACGGGACGGGGGTCAAGTTCTTTCACCCAGCTGGGCACCGCCGGCATCAGGCTCGCCGGCAGCCGGTCGCTGACCGACACGAGTGCATCTGCCGGTAGGTGATACCAGCGGTTGCGGCGGTTCACCATCGCTTTTCCGTGCAGGCGGATCAGGTGGAACCACGGGTTGCGGCGACCATCGTCGGTACGGCCACCGATTTTTTCGAAGCGGGTGATGGCGGCGTACAACTTCTCTTCGGGCAAGCCGAGTGTCACCAGGTTGTCACGCATACGATTAAGCAGGGGCAAGTAAGCGATAACGCCCAACAGCAGACGCGGATCGATCACCGTTCCCGCACAACGCAACAGCTGGCCGAACAGCGGCGAACGGCCCTGCATTTCCAGCACGGTGAAGCCAACACCCAGGTGGCGGGCCTCGTCGTCGTTGATGCGGGCAAACACGTCGTGGCAAAGCGGATCATCAACGGTGTCGAGCAGAAACTTGCAGAGTGCACCATCCAGCGCTACTTCCAACATGGGGATCACCGAGCCGAGCACGTTGAGCGGCATGTCATCGGCGTAACGGTCCAGCCACTCGATGGCCAGCCGGATGTTGATATTGGGCAGTGGCAACGTATCGCCATCCAGCATGCCCCACCGCTTCATCAGTGCCATTTCGGCATTGGCGTGACGCTGTTCCTCGGCGTGAAAATACGTGTATATCTCGCGCAACGTGTCGTTCGGCGCCATCTTGGCCAATGCCGCGAATCCACGCGCACCAATGTGTTCGATCCACACCAGATCGGCCATGAAGGTTTTCAGTTGCGGCCATTGTTCGGCGGAGATGCAGTCCGCCCCGGGCCGTTCCCAGTCGAACTCGTCGAGCGCCCACTGCGTGGCGCGAATCCTGATCAGCATCTGGTCCAGATCGATGGACGCCATGATGATTCTCCTGCGTGTTGGGTGAAAGGAAGCCTTCAGCTCTTGAGGGCGTAACGCGCCAGCAGCCCGGCACCGAACCGGTAGCTGTCGGGCATCAGGCGCTTGAAACGCCATATCAGTCGGGCATCGAGCTGCGGCAACACATACAGGCGCCCGCTATCGAGGGCGTCGAGGGTTTCGCGCACGACCCGTGCCGGCGCCATGCCGCGATTGATCAGCTGACCCGCCAGCCCGGAAGCGTTGGTGGCAATACGCCCGCCCTGCACGATGTTGGTCTTGACCCAAGTGGGACACAGCGCTGTCACCTTGACACCGGTTCCCGCCATCTCTGCGGCGAGGGTTTCCGAAAGCGCCAGAGCGGCCGCCTTCGACACGTTGTAGGGCGACATTCCCGGGGCGGCGGCGAAGCTCGCCGTGGAACAGACATTGATGATGCCGCCGTGCCCCATCGCCCGCAGTTTGGGCGCGAAGACATGGCAACCGTGCACCACGCCCCACAGGTTGATGCCCATCGCCCACTGCCAGTCAGCCAGCGGAATCTCGCCCACCGGCTTGCCGCCGACGCCGACACCGGCGTTGTTCACCACCAGCGATACCGGGCCACCCAGCCAACGCTCGGCCTCAGCCGCGAGCTGTTCGACTTGATCGATGCTGGCGACGTCGACTTGCAACGCCAGTGCTGAGCCGCCCTTCGCCTGCACCCTGCGCACCGTTTCAGCAGCCGTGTCGGGGTTGATGTCAGCGCAGATGACACGACCACCGCGGGCAGCGATTTCGAGCGCGAAGGCGCGGCCGATGCCACTACCGGCACCGGTAACGACGGCGCTGCTGTGACGGGAGGGGTGAGTGCTGGTCATGACAGGTGTCTCCAAAGGCTCATGCGCCAGAGCTTGACGGCGCGTTGGGATACAGGCACTGTAATCCGACGAATTACTCGGATACAACTCGGATGGCTGTCATGAACAAACGTCCCCCGCGCCAACCCCGCCAAAAGCGCGCCAAGGCAACCGTCGAGGCCATACTGGAAGCCACTTTCAGCGTGGTAGCGGAGCGCGGCCTGCAGAACACCACCGCGCAGCATATTGCCGACCGCGCCGGAGTGGGCATCGGGTCCTTCTATGAGTACTTTCCCAACAAGGAAGCCGTATTCGAGGAAATCTTCGGGCGGGTCATTGATGAAACGGTGGGTATCATTCGCGACTTGACACCCTTGATGGTGAATCTGCCGGTGCGCGAGGCCATTCGGGAAATGCTGGTGAAAGTGGGCGAAATGCTGCGGCGGGACGACGGCAAATTACTGCGCTGTGCCCAACACGCACTGCGGGCGGAAACAGAACTCAACCGTGCCCCCATAGAGCAGGCGTTACGCGAACTGGCCGTGCAGTACCTGTTGAAACACCCGGAATACCTGCGGATGAACGGTAATCCGTCGATCAGTATCTATATTTTCATTCATGGCGGCATGCACGCTTTCATTCACCACATGAACGAGCGTAATCCGGTCATCTCCTTTGACGAGCTGGTGGACGGACTGGCCAACATGATCGGCCATTATGTGGAGCGGGAATTGCAACTCGTGGACGTGCAACTCGTGGACGTGCACGGCGTCGGGCGCCGTGCTTGACCCTGTTTCATCCCGGATTCTCGAGTAACACTGCCGCCCCCAGGCCTCCGCCCGCGCACGATGACACCACCGCATAACGAGCATTCTCACGGGCCATGCGCTGCGCCGCGGTTTGCAGCAGTCGCACGCCGGTAGCCGCGAACGGATTCCCCAGAGACAGGGATCCCCCCCAGGCATTGAGGTGTTCCAGTGGTATTTCACCAAAGGGGGCCCGCTCACCAAAGCGCTCGCGGATGAAGTCACGCGACGCCATGCATTGGCGATTGATCAGGACTTGCGTCGCGAAGGCTTCGTGGATTTCCCACACCCCGATGTCGGCAAAGCCCAATTGGTTGCGCAACAGCAAGGCAGGAATGCTCATGGCCGGCCCCAGCAACATTTCTTCGGTCAGGCTGGGAACCCCGGTCAGCACATAATCACGGATCAGCGCCTGCACCGGCAGGCCCTCGGCTTTGGCGGCGCCCAATGACGCCAGCATCAATGCCCCTGCCCCGTCAGAAAAACGCGATGAGTTGCCGGCCGTGATAATGCCCTGTTTGCGGTCGAATACCGGCGACAAGCGCGCCAACCCTTCTGCGGTGGCGTCGGCGCGCGGTGTGTTGTCCTCGGTGACGCTCATGCCACTGACTTGCACCGGTACCATTTGTTCCCGCAGCCAGCCAGCGTGCTGTGCCGCGATGGCGCGTGCGTGACTGCGTGCAGCGAAGGCATCGCTGTCTGTGCGGGCCGCGCCAAATTTCCGCACCATGGCTTCGCACGCTTCGCCCATTGTCAGGCCGGTGGTGAAATCGGCACTTTTGGGCAGATCCAGTCCGAGGTCCCGTGGGCGCAATCCCGCCAGCAGCTTGAGGCGATCGCCGGTAGAGCGGCTTTGACGCACTTTCATCAAGGTACGGCGAATCGCCTGCGAGAGACGGATGGGTACATCGGAGAAATTCTCGGTGCCGCCCGCGATACCGAATTGCAGACGTCCTGCCGCGATCTGGTCGCACACATTGATCACGCCGACGGTGGGTGACAAGCCCGCCATGGCGACCGTATAGGCGGGCACCATCGACGGCAAACCTGCCGCCAGCATCGCCTCTCGCGCCACGTTGGTGGTGTTGATTTCATGCAGTACCGTTCCCATCACCACCAGGCCCACGCGAGCGGGATCGAGCGCAACACGCGACATGAGCCCGGCAAGCGCTTTGGCTCCCAACTCATAGCTCATCAGCGGGGAATAAGCGCCGGCACTGTCGAGAAACGGGGTGCGCGCGCCGGCCACCAGCACCGGCAAACGATCGTTGACGGCTGGCATCAGAGCACCTCCTTGTAGGATCCTGCTTGATAAACCTTGCTCCCGGCGTCCATCAGACGAAAGGCAATGCGTCCTTCGGCATCAGCGGCGCGAGCGCGCTGTATCAGCAGCCGCGAACTGGGCAAGGGCAAGGGCGAGAGAAAACGCACCTCGATGTCGGCGATGCTCGCACCACTGTTTTCGAGGCAGGAATACACCTGCGCGAACGCGCCGTACCCGTGCATGATGCACCCCCGGAAACGGGTGCGCCGCGCAATGAACGGCACGGTATGAATGGGGTTGAAGTCACCGGTCAACCAGAAGAAGGTCTGGCCTTCCTCGGCGGAGGCTTGCCACTCGCCCACCGTCTCGAAATCGGGGGTTTCACGGGGCGCCGACGCGTCCGAGGCGGGACGCGGCTTGAGCATGACCGCGGCAATGGCTTCGACCTCCATGGCTTCCGGGGCACTGGCGGTTCCCACCGTAATGGACGAGCAAATGCGGGCGCGATAACCGTCATCGCTGGCATCGAGCAAACGCCCAACCAGATGAATCGGCTCATTGAGCGGTAGCGGCTTGTGAATGCGCAGACGCACGCCCTGATTCAGCACGCTCAACAGGGGATACGGGGACCGCGCCGTCAACGCCGATACCACGGGCAAGGTGATTTTGGCGCACACCAGCGGCACGGGCACGGCGGTCACCGGCGACGGGGTTCCAGACCAGGCGGCAAAGGCATTGACCAACGCAAGGGAAGGTGCGGCCACAGTCGCCTGTATCGGCGCGTCCTCGGCGCGATCGCGGAGCGGCAGCAGCGAGCGCAAACCGCCCAACAACATGGCGCTCATCGTGTCTGCGTTTTCCAGCAGCAGTTTATACGGCAAGTCAGCCACAGTAACGCGGGGGGAACGTGATGCGTCGGTCGATGGTGAGGTCGATGTCATGTATTTTCTCGTCAAGGGATGGCGTTCATTCTGCAACGGGCTTTTCTGGCGCATAAATGCCAGCAACAGTCAGGCCTGCAACAGGCTTATTTGTAGAAGGCTTATCTGTAGCAGTCATTCTGCTATGAGTGTATCTACGGTTGAAGCTCTCATCACGACACGCCTTGGACAAAAAGCGACACAAACGTCTTGAGCGGTTTCCCCGCAAGGACTGCAAGACACTGGCAAACATGAAAAAAAGTGCTCACACAGACGATTCTCCGGTTAATCTCTACCTAACGAACCATCACGGGGAACCTCATGAAAACCGCCTATCAGACAGCCCGCCTGTTGACGCTCACCGTTTTGTGCTCCGCCTTGATGACAGGCTGCACCTCGGTACCCGACGACTCCCTCGCCGTGACCACGACACAATCGCGCGCGCACGTGGACGGGGTGCCGGGAGGCGTCATGTCGACACTGACCACGCTGGTGGCCACAGTGGAAAAAATTGATTATCCATCCCGTGAAGTCGTGCTGGTTGACGCCAAGGGCAATCGCAAGACACTGCGTATCAGTCCCGAAGCCGCGCAACTGCAACAGGTGAAAGTCGGCGACACGGTGAAGGTCGAATATGCCGAGGAATTGGCCGTCTTCGTGAAAGGGAATGGGCCGGTTGCCAATAGTGGCGCCAACGCTGTGGCGATTACCGCGCCTGCAGGCCAGAAACCACCACTGGTCGTGACCGGCAGCAAGGAACAGACGGCCATCGTGAAAGCACTCGATCTGGAATACCACACCGCCACGCTGCGTTTTCCGGACGGTGGGGAGCGTACCTACCTCGTGCGTGAAGACGTAAAGCTCGACAAGAGCCAAATTGGTCGCGAAGTGGTGTTCCGGCAAAGTGAAGCCCTCGGCATTTCGGTCGAACCGCGTTGACGCTCACCCGCGCCGTTACTGACGCCAGAACATGAGTTCACCGCCCGTATACCACATCGCCATTGCTTCCCCCCTGCGGCGCCTGTTTGATTACCTGGCGCCACGCCATGTGCAGGAACCGTTAACGCCCGGGTGTCGGGTACTGGTGTCGTTTGGACGCCGCAAGGATGTCGGCATCGTGGTGGGCAGCGCCGACCACAGCGAGCTGGAATTTTCCAAGCTGAAACCCATCGAAAAAGTGCTCGATGACGCACCGGCAATTCCCCCGGATATCATCGATTTGTGTCGCTGGGCGTCGGAGTATTACCACCACTCGCTGGGCGAGGTGTTTCACCAGGCACTGCCCACGTTATTGCGCAGCGCCGAACATCAGGCCGAGGAAGTCGAGACATTCTGGCAGGCCACCGAAAAAGGCTTGCTGATCGGCCCTGACACGCTCAAGCGCTCGCAGAAACAATGGGAAACCCTGTTGCTCTTGCGTGATCACCCACAGGGGCTGAGCACCGGCATGCTCAAGCACCTGGGTATTTTACCTGCCAACCTGAAGGCACTCGCCACCAAGCACCTGGCCGAACTCCACACCCGCAACGCGCTGCTGGAACCCTTCACGACCGACGCTGTGCTGGCCGAAACGCCCCTCACGCCAAACGTTGACCAGCAAGCAGCGCTCGACGCCATTGTCGCCCAGCAAGGTTTTCAGGCTTTTTTGCTGGAAGGCGTCACTGGCAGCGGCAAAACCGAAGTCTACCTGCAAGCCATTGAGGAATGCCTGCGCCGTGGAGAGCAGGCGTTGGTGTTGATTCCGGAAATCGGCCTGACGCCGCAAACCCTGGGCCGGTTCCGCCAGCGCTTCAATGTGCCGGTGTTGGCGTTGCATTCGGGGCTCAGTGACCGGGAAAGGCTTCTGGGTTGGCGACAAGCCCGCGCCGGCGCCGTTGCGGTGATCATTGGCACCCGTTCCGCCGTATTCACGCCGCTGCACAAACCCGGCTTGATCATTGTCGACGAAGAACACGACAGCTCTTTCAAGCAACAGGACGGCTTTCGTTATTCCGCACGGGATCTGGCGCTGGTGCGCGCCAAGCAGCTGAACGTGCCCGTGATTCTGGGCAGCGCCACACCCAGCCTGGAATCGCTGCATAACGCCGATCAGGGCCGTTATCGTCTGCTGGCCCTGCCCAACCGTGCCGGCGACGCCGCCAAGGCGCCTTACCAGATACTCGACATCAAGGGTCAGACACTCAAGGCCGGCGTTTCGGAACACGCACTCAAGCTGGGCACCCAATGTCTGAAGCGCGGCGAGCAAGTGCTGTTCTTCATGAATCGACGTGGCTATGCACCGGTACTGCTTTGCCACGATTGCGGCTGGCACGCCAAATGTCGCCACTGCGACGCACACATGACGTTACACCGCGATCCGGTGCATCTGCATTGCCACCACTGCGATACACATGTCCCGGTGCCATCCCATTGCCCGACCTGCGGCAGCAGCGACATGCGTCCGGTGGGCCAGGGTACGGAACGCATTGAAGATACCCTGACGGAACTTTTTCCCAAGTTCCCGGTGGTACGGATTGACCGGGATTCGACACGCAGCGCCGACCGTCTGCAAAAACAATTGCGGGTCATCCATGAAGGCAAGCCCTGCCTGCTGGTAGGCACGCAGATGCTGGCCAAGGGGCATCATTTTCCGCACGTTACCCTGGTCGTTATCATGGATGTGGACGGCGGTTTGTTCTCGGGCGATTTTCGCGGCCTGGAACACACCGGACAACTGATCGATCAAGTCGCGGGGCGGGCGGGGCGCAGCGAAAAACGCGGCCAGGTGCTGCTGCAAACCCACCACCCGGAACACCCGGCCCTGCGCCTGCTGGTGGAACAGGGCTATCGCGCCCTCGCCAACAGTATTTTGTTCGAGCGCCGGCTGGTGGAGCTGCCGCCGTATGGCCATATCGCCGTGCTGCGTGCCGAAGCCCAGCACGCCATCGCCGCGCGCATGTTTCTGCTGGACGCCAAAAACGCCGGGGAAAGCTTCGCCCGGGACATCGACATGCTCGGCCCTATTCCCGCCGCCATGGGCCGCAAGTCCGGCCGTTATCGGTTCCAGCTGGTACTGAAATCCACCCAGCGCCCGGCCCTGCACCGGTTTCTGCATGCCTGGCTGCTGCTGGTCGAGGCGCTGCCCAGCGGCAAGAAGGCACGCTGGCATCTGGATGTCGATCCCGTGCAACTGGACGATTAACCCGTCACGTTGCTGGCCAGTGGCATTCTGCCCCCCAACAAGCGATAATGACCGGCTGTTTGCGCCCTGACCCAACGGCCTGCACCCACTAGCCCGATTTTACTTGACGTACCCCCGATGAAATCAAAGATCGAATCCCTGTTGAAAGCCGCCCTCAGCCAACTCCAGGCTGCCCAGCAACTGCCTGCCGAACTTGACCCGAAGTTTACGGTCGAGCGTACCAAGGATAAGCAGCACGGGGATTTTGCCTCGAATCTGGCCATGGTGCTGGCAAAGCCGGCCGGCAAGAAACCCCGTGATCTGGCGGGTGATTTGATGGCTGCATTGCCTGCTGACCCCGCCGTCGCCAAAGTCGAAATTGCCGGCCCCGGTTTCCTGAACTTCTATCTGCATGATGGCAGTGAATTTGAAGTGATCGGTCGCATCCTGAACGAAGGCAAGCGCTTCGGTCACAGCAAGGTCGGCCAGGGCAAGCATGTTCAGGTGGAATACGTTTCCGCCAACCCGACCGGTCCGTTACACGTGGGCCACGGTCGCGGCGCTGCCTATGGCGCGACGGTCGCGAATCTGCTCGATGCTGCTGGTTTCCGCGTGCATCGCGAATATTATGTGAACGACGCTGGTCGTCAGATGAACATCCTCGCCGCCAGCGTGTGGCTGCGTTATCTCGAAATTCTGGGCGCGGAATTCGATTTCCCGAGCAACGGCTACAAGGGCGACTACATCAAGGACATTTCCCTGCAACTGTCAGACGAGGAAGGCAACCGCTGGGTGCATCCGGTCGCTGAGGTGTTCAAGGACATTCCTGCAGACGAACCGGCAGGCGGTGACAAGGAAGCGCACATCGATGCCCTGATCGAGCGCGCCAAACTGCTGCTCGGCCACAATGGCTACAAGATTTTCTTTGACGCAGCACTGGATTCGATTCTGGGTGATATCCGCGCCGACCTGGCTGAATTCGGCGTGGAATACACCGAGTGGTTCTCCGAGATGTCACTGACCCGCGACGGCAAGGTACAGAAAGCCATCGACATCCTGCGCGAAAAAGACAGGTTGTATGAAAAAGATGGTGCGATCTGGTTCCGTTCCACCGACTACGGGGACGACAAGGATCGCGTGGTAGCACGCGACAACGGCCAGACGACCTACTTCGCATCGGACATCGCCTACCACATGAACAAGTTCGAGCGCGGTTTCGATCAGGTCATCAACATCTGGGGCGCTGACCACCACGGCTATATTCCACGTGTCAAAGCATCACTGGAAGCGCTCGGCGTCGATTCGAACAAACTGACCGTCTTGCTGGTGCAGTTCGCGATTCTTTATCGCGGCGGCGAACGCGTGCAGATGTCGACCCGTTCCGGTTCGTTCGTCACGCTGCGTGAACTGCGTGAGGACGTGGGCAATGACGCGGCCCGTTTTTTCTACGTGACGCGTAAATCCGAGCAACACATGGATTTCGATCTGGATCTGGCAAAATCCCAGAGCAAGGACAACCCGATCTATTACATTCAATATGCACACGCCCGTGTTTGCAGCATCATGAAGCGCGCCGCCGACGATGGTCACACCTGGGATCGCGAAGCCGGCATGGCGAACCTGTCCATGCTCGATAACGAGTATGAGCAGGGGCTGATCAGCAAACTGGCCCAGTATCCGGAAGTTCTCGAACGTGCCGCACTGGCCTATGAACCACACCAGCTGGCACAGTACCTCAAGGATCTGGCCAGTGATTTTCACAGCTGGTACAACGCGCACAAGGTCATCATGGAAGACGCCGGTCTGCGCAATGCGCGTCTGACCCTCAGTGAAGTCGTCAGACAGGTGATCAACAACGGTCTGACGCTGCTCGGCGTATCGGCACCAGAAAGCATGTAAGGTAGGCACATGGCCAAGAAGAAAGCACAACCACAACTGCCCGCCTGGGTCTGGCTGTTCACCGGCGTTGTCACGGGGCTGTTTGCTGCCTTCCTGGTCTATCTTGCCAACGTCAAAGGCGCCCCCGTGCAAGGCCCGCAACGGCCAGGCTACGGGGCGAACAGCAGCTACAACGGCAAAGCAAACGCCGGTTACAACAATACCTCCAGCTACAACAGCACCTCCAGCTACAACAATGCCGCCAGTTACAACAACAGCGCGCCCACATCAGCAGGCAGGGTGAA
Organism: Pseudomonadota bacterium; assembly: GCA_052035295.1. Lineage (GTDB taxonomy): Bacteria > Pseudomonadota > Gammaproteobacteria > Pseudomonadales > Ketobacteraceae > HdN1. Next base: position 75,378 of record JBPOHS010000005.1, on the reverse strand, counting down.
CACCACCAAACCGGCCACGGGCAACGCAGGGGCTTCCGGCGGCAATAATGCGTCCTCTGGCACCACGCCCAGCGAACCGCTGAGCACCGAAGATCGTGCCCGTCGCTTCGAGTTCTATACACTGCTGCCAGAAGCCGAAACCCTGGGTATCCCTGCCGAAGAAGAAAAACCGGCGGAAACCGCCAAACCCGATCCCACCAAGGCTGACGACACCAAAACCGCCACCGCAACAAAACAGCGCACCCTCTTGCAGACCGGCTCGTTCCAGCGACCGCAGGATGCAGAGAAGCTACGCGCCCAGATTCTTTTGCTGGGGCTGCCCGCCAGCATCCAGCGGGTGGAAGTGCGCCCGGGCGAGACCTGGCATCGCGTGCAAGCCGGGCCGTTCAACGATCCTGGCTCGCTCGCCAACGCCCAGAAGACCCTCAAGGATGCGCGCATACAGCACATCGTTATCCGCATGAAAAATTCCTGAACGTCGAGAACGCTTGAAATCGCCACGAATGCCCCTATAACAGTCTTTTCATGCACTGCTAAGGAATCGCATTCGTGGAACAATTTCATGGCACCACCATCCTCTCGGTACGTCGCAACGGCACAGTTGTCATCGGGGGCGATGGTCAGGTCACCCTCGGCAACACCGTCATGAAGGGCAATGCCCGCAAGGTACGCCGCCTTTACCACGACAAAGTGCTGGCCGGGTTCGCCGGGGGCACTGCCGACGCCTTCACCCTGTTTGAGCGCTTTGAAGCCAAGCTCGAAAAGCATCAGGGCCATCTCGTGCGCTCCGCCGTCGAGCTGGCGAAAGACTGGCGCACCGACCGCATGTTGCGTCGCCTTGAAGCCCTGCTTGCCGTGGCCGACAAGGACGCATCCTTGATCATCACCGGCAACGGCGATGTCATCCAGCCAGAAAACGACCTTATTGCCATTGGCTCCGGCGGCCCGTTTGCGCTGTCGGCGGCTCGCGCCCTCTACGAAAATACTGACATGGCCGCCCGTGACATCATCGAGAAGTCGCTCGGCATTGCCGGGGACATCTGCATTTACACGAACCACAACTTCACCATCGAAGAACTGAGCTGTTAAGGAACGGACACGCCATGACCGACATGACTCCGCGCGAGATCGTCAGCGAACTCGACAAACACATCATCGGCCAGCAAGACGCCAAGCGTGCCGTGGCTATCGCCCTGCGGAACCGCTGGCGCCGCATGCAACTGCCGGAATCGATGCGCAACGAGATCACCCCGAAAAACATCTTGATGATCGGCCCCACTGGCGTCGGCAAAACCGAAATCGCCCGCCGCCTGGCGAAGCTCGCCAAAGCGCCCTTCATCAAGGTGGAAGCGACCAAGTTCACCGAAGTCGGCTACGTCGGCCGCGACGTGGAAACCATCATTCGTGACCTCGCCGACATGGCCGTCAAGCTGGTGCGTGAGCAGGAAATGGAAAAGGTCCGCAACCGCGCGCTGGATGCGGCGGAAGATCGCATACTCGAAGTGCTGGTACCACAACCACGCAGCAGCGACTGGCAGGCCAGCAATCTGGAGCGTAACGAGGACTCTGCAACGCGGCAGATCTTCCGCAAGAAATTGCGTGAAGGCCAGCTCGATGACAAGGAAATCGAAATCGAGGTCGCGGCCCCCAATGTCGGCATTGAGATCATGGCACCGCCGGGCATGGAGGAAATGACCAATCAGCTGCAGAGCATGTTTTCCAATCTGTCGACCGGCAAGCGCAAGAAAAAGCGGCTGAAAATCAAGGAAGCACTCAAGCAGATCCAGGACGAAGAAGCGGGCCGTCTGGTCAATGAAGACGACATCAAGACGCGCGCGGTACAAGCCGTTGAACAAAACGGCATTGTGTTCATCGATGAAATCGACAAGGTCGCCAAACGTGGCGAATACGCCGGCAGTGACGTATCGCGCGAAGGTGTGCAACGCGATTTGCTGCCATTGATCGAAGGCTGCACCGTGACCACCAAATACGGCATGGTGCGCACCGATCATATCCTGTTCATTGCGTCGGGCGCTTTCCATCTTTCCAAGCCGAGCGATCTGGTGCCCGAGTTGCAGGGCCGTTTGCCGATCCGCGTGGAACTGCAGGCACTGAGTGCGGATGATTTCGAGCGCATTCTCACCGAGCCGAATTATTCGATCACCGAGCAATACACGGCCTTGCTGAGCGCTGAAGGCTTGAAGGTGGAATTCGCACCCGATGCCATTCGCCGTGTCGCCGAAATTGCCTGGCAGGTGAACGAGCGTGTGGAAAACATCGGCGCCCGCCGCCTGCACACGGTCATGGAAAAGCTGCTGGAAGATATTTCCTACGAAGCGGCGGAACTGGCCATGCAGCACGGTGAAAATGCCTATGTGCTAAACGGCAACCATGTCGATGAGCGTCTGAAAGCGCTGGCCGGCAACGAAGACCTCAGCCGTTACATCCTGTAACGGCCTACGTTCTGTAACGGCCACTATTCTGTAAAAGTAAAACTACAGGTGCATGCATGGTTCCAGATGATATCAACTTCAACCGGCAGGAACGTACGCTGGAACTCGTGTACACGAACGGTGAGCGTTATACGCTGAGTTGCGAGTTCCTGCGCGTGCACTCGCCTTCTGCCGAAGTGCGGGGGCACGGCAAGGAAGTGCTGCAAACCGGCAAGAAATTCGTGAACATCAACGCCATCGAGCAGGTCGGCAATTACGCCATCAAGATCACCTTTGATGACGGGCATGGCACCGGGCTGTATTCCTGGGACTACCTGCTTGAACTCGGTCGTCACCACGACACGATGTGGCAGATTTACCTCGACCGGCTCGCCGAATCCGGCGCCAAACGGGAACCCGCCTTGATTGGTCGCTGGAGCCCGGGCTGATCGGTAAACACTTCAATACTACGCGGGCGTAGCGTTGGCCGCAGGGGCGCCTGCAATGCCCGCAGGAATTTTTCCCGCCAGTGCGACGCCGTATTGGCCAGCAACTTTTCCATCAACAATTCCCAGCGTTGCCGCCTTTCCAAAAGCGGCATCGTGGTCGCTTGTTCAATGCCCTCGGCGACGGATTCCTTGTCATGGGGATTTACCAGCAAAGCCGCACCCATTTCTTCGGCGGCACCCGCCAGACAGGAAAGCACCAATACGCCCGGATCATTTTCCGGCTGCGCCGCGACATATTCCTTGGCGACGAGATTCATGCCATCCCGCATGGGCGTCACCAGCCCGACATGTGACAAGGCAAAGAACCCCAGCAAGGTATCGCGATCAAACTGCTGATTGAGATACCGTAGAGGCATTTTGTCGTACCGGTTATAGAGGCCATTGATATGCCCGGCCTGACGCTCCAGCGTTTCCATGATCAATATGTATTCGGGAATGGAGGCACGCGAGGGTGGCGTTATTTGCAAAAAAACAACGTCGCTCTCAGCGCCTTGGCGATATTTTTCCAGATAGCATTCGTACGCCAGAAAGCGATCCACCAAGCCTTTGGTGTAGTCGAGACGATCGACACCAATGATCAGTTGGCGATCCAGCAAGCTGTCGCGCAAGCGCTGGGACTCTTCGGAGCAAGAGGACAGGCGTGCTTTTTCCGCCACGCGCAATGGCTCGATGCCTATCGGAAAAGCGCCGAGTCGAAACAGGCGATCATGCATTGTCCCGACGCCGTCGACCGTCATTTTCACTCGTGCCAGACATTCAAAACAGTTTCGCAGATTGCCCAGATCCATCGCTGTCTGTACGCCGATCAGGTCATAGTGACTGAGTGCTTCCAGTATCTCGCGATAATTGGGCAACGCCCGAAACACGTCAGCGGCGGGGAAAGGCGTATGCAGAAAAAGTCCGATTTTTTCAGTGACACCTTTTTCCCGCAGCATTCTGGCCATGGGCAAGAAATGGTAATCATGCACCCAAAGGGTTTCACCGCCCTTTAGCTGCTGGTACAACAGGGAAGCGAAGTAACGGTTGACATCGATGTAGGCTTCCCAATCCTGGCGGCGATAGTCAATGGCCGGCAAACGCGTGTGCAATAACGGCCAAAGCACGGAATTGGCAAAGCCGAGATAATATCGATTGATGTCCTCCTGCGTTAAATCCGCGGTAATGAATTGCACGCGACCTGCCGTCGAAACCTGAGGGCACTCGCTACGACTTTCACCAATATGGCCACTCCACCCAAACCAAATGCCACCGCTCTCTTCGAAGGCGTCCATGATCCCAACTGACAACCCACCTGCGCATTGGGCTGCAGCCGGTGCAGGCACCCGATTCGAAACCATCACCAACGACGTCATATGGCTTCCTCCCAGCGGATGCTGAGTTTCATCGCAGAGAGAATGACGCCAACCATGGAATAGGTCTGCGGGAAGTTGCCCCACATTTCGCCTGTCGCAGGATCGATATGTTCTGCCAACAGGCCGAGATGGTTGCTGCGTGCGAGAAGGCTTTCGAAAAGCGCACGCGCCTCATCGCGACGATTGAGATCCGCCAGGGCTTTGATGTACCAAAAGGTGCAAATCGTGAACGCATGATCGGGCGCGCCGAAGTCATCGGCAATGACATAACGGAAGACATAACCTCCCCGCTTGAGGTCTTGCGCAATCGCTGCGACGGTACTCGAAAAGCGGGGATCATCGGCACGCAGAAACCCGAGCTCGCGCAGCAACAACAGGCTGGCATCCATGCCTTCGCCTGCGAAAGTGGCTACAAACGATTGTCTGCGCTCATTCCAGGCATGGGCAACAATGTCGGTGTGCATGCGGTCGGCCGTACTTTTCCAGAAGCGGGCGCGATCAGGTAAGGCGAGCCGATCAGCGATGCGTGCCAGTCGATCGCAAGCGGCCCAGCACATCACGCTGGAAAAGGTGTGCGTTTCCTGCCGCCCACGCAGCTCCCACAGGCCCGCATCCGGTTTGGCAAACGTTCGCATGGCCATATCGCCAATGCGTTCCAGACGCTCAAACTGATTGAGATTGCCAGGGCGCAGAATGCGACGGTCAAAAAAGATTTGCGCCAACGACAACACGACGGCACCGTAAACATCATGCTGTGATTGCTTGTAAGCAAGATTACCGATGCGCACCGGGCCGTATCCGTCATAACCCGCAAGGTGAGGAATAACGTGCTCATCAAGTTCGGCCTCCCCTGTAATGCCGTAAACCGGTTGTAGCCAATCCTGACGGGCCTGGGCGACGACATTCGTGATGTAGTCGAGATAACGCTCCATGGTTTGAGTCGCGCCCAGGCGATTAAGGGCATTCACCGTAAAATAGCTGTCACGCAGCCAGCAGAATCGATAATCCCAATTGCGCACATTTTCCGGCGCTTCAGGCAATGAGGTGGTCGGCGCCGCGATAATGGCCCCGGTGTCTTCATAAGCCGAGAGTTTCAGCGTGATGGCGGCGCGAATGACCTGTTCCTGCCACTCGAAAGGAATGGCCAGGTAGCGCACCCAGTTCACCCAGTAATCGCAGGTATCGCGCAAGTATTGATCCGAAATTTCGCGCACGGATTCCTGCAGGCTCTCATCGGGGCCCAGAATGAAGGCAACGTCACGATTCAGAAGTTGCCAGCGTTCTTCGATGATGGCTGTGAGGGACATGTTGGTGGTCAAGCGATCGACATTGTGAGGAGAAACATAGCGAATGTGATTGCTGCCCACCGTATAAGCGCGCCTGGCGCCACCGTGATCCTGCATCGGCCTGATTTTTATCCGGATATTCGGAGCGCCTTTTACCACCCGCAAGATGCGTACAATCATCGCCGGCCGGAACGTACGCCCGCTGTGCTTGAAGCGCGGACAAAAATCGATGATATCCAGCGCATTGTCGTGAGAATCGTTAATGCGTGTAACCAGAACCGCGGTGTTGTCCATATAACGCTGATCCGTACTGGCAGTATCGGCGACTTCAACACTGAAAATGCCGTCGTTCTCTGCTTTCTCACGGTAGTTGTTGATCAATGCACAAAATGGGGGATCGCTGTCAAATCGTGGCATGCACGCCCAGACGATATTTGCCTGGGTATCCACCAACGCATTGATCGCACAATTGCCTATCAGCCCTAATTGCAAATGCCGCATGAATGTCTCCTCTGGCGCACGCGCCTAGGCCACTGCTGACACCAACGACCGCAGCCAATAGCGAACAGCCCGGGGATCTGATAGTGCGCATGTCGCCTGTGTGACACCTGTCCCCACCTTTATGCTGACCCCGCCCAAGGCGTTGACCATTTTGAAGCCGTCTTCATCGGTAACATCATCGCCCACAAACACCGGAATGCGATCAGCCCACTGCGGAAACCTGAGCAATTCACCAATCGCCAATGCCTTGTTTCTGTTAACCGGTTTCAATTCCACCACCGAGCTGCCTTCAAGAAGATGATATTCCTCGCCCAGTATTTGCTGCATTTCCTGAGCAAAGTGGGCTACCGCAGCTTTTTTCTCAGGGGCGATACGATAATGCATGGCGACGGCATCGCCCTTGTTTTCAACGTGAACACCAACATGCTTTCGTGACCAGTCCACAGCCATCTCGACCACCGCGCTGATGCGTTCCACATCGGCCAGGGTACGGACAACACGACATTCCGGATCACGAATTTCACCGCCATGAGAGAATGCGCCAGGCAAACACAACGGCGAGAAAAGCGCATCCACATCGACAAGCATCCGCCCGCTGACAAACGCCAAAGCGTCATCCAGCATCGCGCGCAAGTCATTCAATCCATCAATCAAGAAATCAGACGCAAAAACCATCGAAGGCGTATCGGCGAAATCGAGCAAGGTTCCATCGATATCAAGAAAGAGCACCATATCCTTGGGCGGCGGCAGGTAGAACATCCAGTCTCACCTTTTTGGCGTTCTCGGATTCCGAGAAAATTCGTGGAGTTTGTCGTTCTTTTACAGACCCGTTGACCCACTCAAAGTTCATCGCAAGCAGCGACAAGCCGCCTTTTCAGCAACGCACAGGAAACACTGCCCACCACCGTTATGGAAAAATGGGCAGTACGCGCGAATTCTGTCCTCAGAAATTGAACTGCAGCCCAGCGCTGGCGACATTCACACGAGAATCGACGTCAATGTCAACGCCAGGACCAACATTCAACTCGTCTTCGTCGATTTCCACTTTGTAGCGCTCATACTCCAACCTCAGGGAGAAGTTGTCATTGAAATTGAACTGCGCGCCAACGCCACCAAAACGTTCGCTACCGTCGAAATCGTCGCCTACCCCCATGAACCGGGCATCAGCATCCCACCACAAATTTCCTATCTTGGCAAAAAAGCCGAATCGCTCATTCAGGGGTAAAAAACCAACGAGCGCCAACGTAGCGCCATCCAGCTCCCATTCCGACACGCTCGTTGATGAGTCGCCAAAATCATTGGCGCTGGCTTCAACGCCCAGATAAGGGCCAAATTTCCCACCGAGATAAATTTTTCCAGACATGTCGTCATCTTCAAAATCCGAGTCGTTGACATCGATTCGACCAGCAGCGGCACCGATATAACCACTGGGCTCGTACATCATATCGGCAAGCACCAACGACGAAACACCCAGCCCGCAGATGACGCATCCGATTGCGATTACTCTTTTCCATGAATTATTCATTGGATAGTCTCCTTTGCATCCATCACATCGTCCTGACCTTCTATTGGAAAACAAAACAGAAGCATTGTTCCCTTGTTATCGGCGACTGACAGCAGGCGTTTGCATGTCCGGGTGAACCATTATCGGATTACGAAGTCACAATTCGGCATGGAGGCGATCTACGGACACTCTCCACATTGAAACATCGAGACAGAAGGATCTAAAAAGATGAAATACTGGAAAGCCGACTTTTTCAAACCATTTTTGCTCCCACTACTGGGCGCTTCGATTATCACACTATCGTCAGGATGTTATCCGGCAAAGGAATCGACCCCAAGAGATCCCGCGCATGAGGGTACCGGCGAGCGTGTAGGTGAATATCTGGATGACAGCGTCATCACGACGAAGGTGAAGGCTGCGCTCATCGATGACCCTGAATTGAGCGCCATCGAGGTAAATGTAGAGACCTACAAGGGAGTGGTTCAGTTGAGTGGATTTGTGCGCGACCCGGAGGATATAGCGCGCGCAACGCAGGTCGTCCGCCAGATCAAAGGCGTCAACGATGTCAAAAATGATCTCAGGCTTAAAACCAGCGTCCAATAAAGATATTTCTGCCGCGTGAGAACGGATCAAAGCTCACGCTGCAGTTTTTCTCCCACCATGGCCTCGGGTTGCACGATGGAATCAAAATCCTCTGCACTGACCAACCCGCTGGCAACGGCTTCCTCACGCAAAGTACGATCATTTTTCAAGGCATTTTTTGCAATCAACGCAGCCCGGTCATATCCGATGTGCGGTACTAACGCCGTCACCAACATGAGGGAATTCTCGACATGGCGAGCAATCCGGGAACGATTGGGCTCAAGACCGAGCAGGCAGTGACTGGTAAAGCTGCGCATGGCGTCACCCAGTAATCGTATCGATTGCAATACGTTGTAAATAATGACCGGTTTGAAGACATTCAATTCGAAATTTCCTTGAGCACCAGCCATGGTCACCGTGACATGATTCCCCATCACCTGCGCACACACCATGGTCATCGCTTCGCACTGAGTCGGATTGACCTTGCCTGGCATCATGGATGAACCCGGTTCGTTTTCCGGAAGACAAAGCTCGCCAAGCCCCCCTCGCGGACCGGACCCCAGCCAGCGAATGTCGTTGGCAATTTTATTCATGCTCACCGCGATGCAGTTCAATACGCCGGAAAACTCAACCAGCGCATCGTGACAGGCCAACGCCTCAAATTTGTTTGGTGCGGAAACAAAGGGCAATTGCGTGAATTCCGCCACCTGTTGTGCGAACAGCAGGTCGAACCCCGTCGGTGCATTAAGGCCCGTACCTACTGCGGTCCCTCCCTGTGCCAACGGATAGAGTCGCTTGAGACTGTCGCTGACGCGCTCAATGCCCAGCTCGACCTGCATTGCATAACCGGAAAATTCCTGCCCCAGCGTCAGGGGTGTCGCGTCTTGCAAATGGGTGCGCCCCATCTTGATGATCGATTGCCAAAGCAGCGCCTTTTCGCTCAAGGCAGAATGAAGATCCTCCATCGCCGGGATCAATACATGCTGGATTTGCTCCACGGTCGCAATATGCATCGCGGTGGGAAAGACGTCGTTGGAAGATTGGCTGCGATTAACGTGATCATTCGGATGCACAGGCTTTTGCGTGCCCGTCAGCCCGTAGAGGCGCATGCTTGCCAGATGCGCGATCACCTCATTGGCGTTCATGTTCGACTGCGTGCCGGAACCGGTTTGCCAGATCACCAATGGAAAATGCTCATCAAATTTACCGGCAATAATTTCACCAGCGGCCTCCATGATCGCGTGACTGACCGTCGCATCCAGAATGCCCAATGTTGAATTCACCTGGGCAGCACAATACTTGACGATTCCCAGCGCACGAATCATGGGTCGCGGCAGGCGCTCACCACCGATATCAAAGTAAATAAGCGAACGTTGTGTTTGCGCTCCCCAATACTTGTCTTCAGGAACATCAATTGCGCCAAAACTATCGCTTTCCACTCGCACGTTGACTGCCTTCATGAAGGCATACCCCTGCTATTCACGTCAAAACATGGCATCCGCCATGCGCGATGTAATGAAAACAAACCATTAATGTCGCAGAAGCGTGCTGAGCCCATCCACGACCAGCGCCCAATCGGCATCCTCCTTGATGGCCTGGTTTAAAAATTGGGCTTGGGAAGGCGACCAGAAAGGGGCGTGACTCAACAGGACATCGTCTGGCAACGGCGAATGCAGCTCCAGAAACGCTTCAATGTCGCATTCGGAATTTGGCAGCCCCAATTGCGCAAACAATACATACAGCTTGTAGTTGGAAGCATCCATGAAGTCGACCTCGCAATGGATTGGTCCGACGACCTTCATACGGAGCGTTACAAGCGGCTACCGCTGAAGTGAAACTCATAGTGCATCAACCCAGGATTGAAGACCAGCAAGTGTTTATACCAATCTGTTTTCAGGCTCATTCCTTTTTAATACAAGCGTTGACGGAGAGCAGAAACAGTCCACAGGAGAACCTGAACAGGTCCGCAGGATGCCCCCCCATTGCCCACCGGGGACGCCCCGTTCCACCACAGGAATCCCCCTTCAGGTTTTTCCCGTTTGACGCCGCCAGCCCGGCGCTAGCCCGCCCTTTCCATTGACTCCCCCCACCTAATCCGCGAAGATACCGGCCAGTTTGCCAACGGCAGGAGCGGCTTATGTCGGAAGAAAAAACCACGCATTTCGGCTACAAGACCGTAGCCACCCAGGACAAGGTCAAAATGGTGGGCCAGGTCTTTCATTCCGTCGCCGACAAATACGACCTGATGAATGACCTCATGTCATTCGGCGTCCACCGCCTGTGGAAACGCTACTGCATCGAGATGGCGGCCGCGCGCCCTGGTCAGCACGTACTCGATCTGGCCGGCGGCACCGGCGATCTCACCATGAAATTCTCGAAACTGGTGGGCAGCACAGGGAAAGTCGTTCTCGCCGACATCAACGGTTCGATGCTCAACGTCGGGCGCGATCGCCTGCTCGACAAGGGCTATGCCGGCAATATCGAATTCGTGCAGGCCAACGCCGAAATGCTGCCCTTCGACGACAACAGCTTCGACGTCTGCACCATCAGCTTTGGGCTGCGCAATGTCACCGACAAGCAAAAAGCGCTGGAATCCATCTTTCGCGTATTGCGGCCCGGCGGGCGCCTGCTGGTGCTGGAATTCTCCAAACCCGAAAGCGAATTCCTGCGCAAGGCCTACGACACTTACTCCTTCAGCATGTTGCCGCTGATGGGCAAGCTCGTCACCAACGACGCTGAGAGCTACCGTTATCTCGCGGAATCCATCCGCATGCATCCCGACCAGAAAACCCTCAAGCACATGATGCGCGAGGCGGGCTTCGAACAGGTCGAGTTCAGCAATTTGACGGGTGGCATCGTCGCCCTGCACCGCGGTTTCAAATACTAGAATGACGTCACCCTCATCACGCGTATCCCTCGCGCCTGTACTGCTGCTTTCACAGATTGAAGCGCTGGCGCAGAAAGTTCTGGAGTATTCGCCGGCGACGCGACTGCGCCTGAAATCACTGGAAGGCCGCGTCGCCCATATCGCCATCATCCTGCCGCGCTTCGATGTGTTCGTCGAGTTTGTGGAGGGCAGTGTTCGCCTGACACAGCACTGCGAACTTCCCGCAGCGGTAACCATCGAAGGCTCAGCCCCGGCGTTACTGCGCCAGTTGATGCAACCCGGTCAGTTTCGAGCCGGTGCCGGGGTTAGCGTCGAAGGCGATATCGCCCTGGCCCAAACCCTGAGCCAACTCGCCCGCCAGCTTGATTTCGACTGGGAAGAGCTGCTGGCCGACCGTCTCGGCGATGTCGCTGCCCACCAGATCGGCCAGACGTTGCGCTGGGGAGCCAGTTTTCTCGGCGCCTTCGCCCGCAAGGCGCTCGACGATGGCCGCCGTTATCTGGTGTCGGAGCGCCCCATGCTGGTGGAACGCCCGGATTTCGACCGCTTTGGTAACGCCGTCACCCACCTGCGCCAGGACCACGACCGGCTGGAAGCACGTGTAGCGCTACTGCAACAGCGAGTGCTACAGCGTGTGCAACAGCGCGCCGCCCACAACCAAGATATGACCCCATCCCAGGAGTAACCTGTGCAAGCCCTGCGTCGCTTGATCACGATTCTGCATGTTTTTGCCAAACACCGTCTCGACGCCCTGCTGCCTGCTCATGCCCTTGCCTGGCCGTTACGCCTGCTGATACGGCTGATGCCTTCAGCGTGGACGGCGACAGACCGTGACGACGACCCATGGACACGCCTGCGACTGGCCTGCGAGGAGCTGGGCCCGGTCTTCATCAAGTTCGGCCAGCTGCTGTCGACGCGGCGTGACCTGCTGCCGGATCACGCTGCCAATGACCTGGCTCGACTGCAAGACCGCGTTCCCCCGTTCGATTCAACACAGGCCCGCGAGATTGTCGAGCGGGAACTGAAGAAGCCGGTCAGCGAGCTGTTTCTGCGCTTCGATATTGAACCGCTGGCCTCGGCGAGCGTCGCGCAGGTGCATACCGCCACGCTATTCGACGGCCGCGACGTCGTCGTCAAAATCCTGCGCCCGGACATCCGCCCGACGGTGCAACGTGACATGGCATTGCTGCGCTTCGGAGCCGGTCTGCTGGAAAAGTTCCTTCCGGAAACGCGCCGCCTGCACCCGGTACAAGTCGTCAACGACTATGAACATATCCTGCTGGGTGAGCTCGACCTCGGCCAGGAGGCTGCCAACGGTGCGCAGTTCCGCCGTAATTTCGAGTATTCGCCGCTGCTGTATGTCCCCGAGATCCACTGGGATCTGAGCACCCCGAACGTGCTGACCATGGAACGCGTCTACGGGGTGCCAGTCTCGGACGTTGCCGCCATGCAGGCGGCCGGCATGGATCTGAAGACCCTCGCCGAAATCGGCGTCGAAATCTTCTTCACCCAGGTGTTCCGGGATAACTTCTTCCATGCCGACATGCACCCGGGCAACGTCCTGGTGTCGCTGGCCAACCCGTCACAACCTCAATACCTGTCGCTGGATTGCGCCATTGTCGGCAGCCTGAGCAAGGAAGAACGCTTCCTGCTCGCCCGTCAGCTCATGGCCTTGCTCGACAAGGATTACGAGCAAATGGCGCTGCTGCTGATCGAAGCCGGTTGGGTGCCCGCCCACACCCGCGTGCAAGCCTTCGAAAGCGCCTTGCGCACCGTGCTCGAACCGATTGTCGAGCGCCCGCTGTCGGAAGTGGAATTCGGCCCCGTCCTGATGCGCTTGTTCCAGACTGCGCGCCGCTTCGAGATGCAGGCATTGCCGCAATTCGTATTGCTCGAAAAAACCCTCATCCACGTCGAAGGACTGGGTCGCACGCTCTACCCCGACCTCGACATCTGGACCATCGGTCGCCCGCTGCTGGAAAACTGGATCCGTGAACAGGTCGGCCCCGGTGCCCTGTGGCAGAGCTTCAAACGCAACGCACCCGCCCTGTTCGAGCAAGTACCGCATCTGCCCAAGCTGGCGTGGGATGCGCTCAACGAAATGCGCAAACTCAGCCATAACCAGCAGGCCCTGCTGGAACAGATCGAGCAACGCCACATGAAGCAGCTGCGACAGGATCGCGTGTCCATGCTGCTTGGCAGTGGCGCGCTGATTGTGGCAGTGTTGTGGGCCATGAAGCCGGAACTGGTTCCGGCCATGCGTGATGTGCCCTGGCCCGCGTGGTGGATGGCCGCCATTGGCGCCGCACTGGTCGGCAGCCGCCTGTTGCCACGCCCCCCACGGCAATGATCCGCCGAGTCACCGGTTCGCCCGCGCAGCCCGATGCCGCCCAAGCCTTACGGAATGATTGAACATGAACGATAACCAAACGCCCCTTCCTGCTGACGTTATGAGCGCGCTTGATGCCGTGCTGGAAGCACGCAAGGGTGCCGCACCCGATTCGTCCTACGTCGCCAGCCTGTATCACAAGGGGCTGAACAAAATCCTGCAGAAAGTCGGCGAGGAATGCGCCGAAACCCTGATCGCCGCCAAGGACGCGTCGGATGAACACACCCGGGACGTTATCTACGAAACGGCCGACCTGTGGTTCCACAGTCTGGTGATGTTGCACCATCTCGGGCTTTCCAGCACCGATATCACCAACGAGCTGGCGCGACGCTTCAATCTGTCGGGCCACGTTGAAAAAGCCAATCGGACCCAGGAATGAGCTGCATCTTCTGCGACATCATTGCCGGGGCCAAACCTTGCAAAAAGGTCTACGAGGACGAGCATGTGTTCGCCTTCCACGACATTCGCCCGTCGGCCCCCGTGCATGTGCTGGTCGTGCCCAAGAAGCATATCGCGACCCTGTTTGATGCCACCCCGGAAGACCAGACTGCCCTTGGCCACTTGACTCTGACGTTACCCGTGATTGCCCGGCAACTCGGTCTCGACAGTGGCTTCAAGATTCATGTGAACACTGGTCGCGGCGGTGGCCAGGAAGTCTTTCACGTGCACTACCATTTGTTGGGCTACCCGCGCTAAAAACCATCGTTGTACGAAAATCAACCGCGCGTACACCGCGCGTCACAATTCAAAATCCGGTAAAGATACTGTCATCAACTTTTCCTAGGCTGCTTGCGATTCAATCACTTGGTTCGCGACATCCACGGCGGAGAGAAATGACAGATGGCCAGCACACTGCACCCCGACAATGATCTGACGATCAACCCCACCCAAAGCGAAAACATCAACGACATTATCGACGCGCACAAACTCTCGCGCCGTAACATGTTGAAAGGCACCTTTGGTGCCACCACGGTCGCTATCATGGGCGGCACGGTGCTCAGCAGCCTGGGCACATCGGCTGAAGCCGCACCTGCGCCTCGCGGCAGCATCGGTTTTACCCCGGTACCCGCCAATATCGTTCCCATGGCTGATGCTGTCGCAGTTCCTGCCGGCTATAAAGCGGAAGTGCTGATCGCTTGGGGCGACGCACTGACCCCAGCGCCACACTGGGATCCGGCCACCGAAATGGATGAGGCCACCCAACTGCGCACCTACGGTGCCCACACTGATGGCATGCACTACTTTCCGTTTCCGGTAAACGGCAACAATCATGGCCTCTTGGTTGCCAACCATGAATATAACGACCCGGGTCTGGTGCATAGCACCACCACTTACGCGACCGATGTGATGACTCTTGAGCGTGCGCGCACGCAGCAAGCGGCACACGGTGTTTCCGTCGTTGAAGTGCGCAAAAGCAAGACCGGCTTTGACGTCAAGCGTCATTCATTCTTCAATCGCCGGATCACCGGTAATACTCCCTGCAAAGTGACTGGCCCTGCAGCAAGCCACCCCATGATGAAAACGTCGGCAGACCCTGCCGGCAAGCGCATTCTTGGCACCCTGAACAACTGCGCGCACGGATATACGCCGTGGGGAACCTACCTGACCTGTGAAGAAAACTGGAACGGTTATTTCGGTAGCACTGCCGATGCGCTTGCCACCGCGCCGCTGACCGCTCACGAAAACCGTTATGGCATTTCAAGATCCGGGTTTGGCTACCGCTGGCATGAAGTCGATGATCGCTTCGACATCCGCAAAAACGCCAACGAACCCAACCGCTTCGGCTGGGTGGTTGAAATCGATCCTTTCGATCCGACCAGCAAACCGGTCAAGCGCACGGCGCTGGGTCGCTTCAAACACGAAAGCGCAGCCGTGGTTGTCGGTGCCAACAAGCAAGTTGCCGTTTACATGGGTGACGATGAGCGTAACGAATACGTCTACAAGTTCGTCAGCAAGCGCAAATACAGCAGCCTGGATCCACGCGCCAATCGTGAGTTGCTGGCCGAGGGTACACTGTATGTCGCCAAGTTTAACGCGGATGGCACAGGGCACTGGCTGCCGCTGAAATGGAACAAGAATGGTCTGACCCCCGAGAACGGTTTTGCCGACCAGGGCGAAGTCGTCATCAAGTGTCGCCAGGCCGCCGATCGCGTGGGCGCCACCATGATGGATCGCCCGGAATGGATCGCTGTACACCCCAAAACACGCGAGGTCTATCTCACGCTGACCAACAACAACCGTCGGGGCAGCAATCCGGCCAGCGTCAATGCCATCGATGGCACGACGACTGCCGCCAGCGCCCGCCCACCGGTAGACGCCGCCAACCCTCGCCAGGACAATCGCTACGGTCACATTATCCGCTGGCGCGAAGCGTGTGGCGATGTTGCTGCCGACACGTTTTCCTGGGACATTTTCGCAGAATGCGGTGACAAGCTGGATGCTGACGCCCACCACCGTGGCAACATCCTCGGTGACGATTATGGTGCGCCAGATGGCTTGGCGTTCGACAAGCAGGGCCGCCTGTGGATTCAAACCGACCAGCCAGGCGATGCGCTGGGGGATTGGGCCAACATCGGCGGTAACGTCATGATGTGCGCTAATCCGGCTACCGGCGAGACGCGCCGCTTCCTGACCAGCCCGAAACATTGTGAAGTGACCGGCGTGACCTGGACCCCGGACGGTCGCACCTGCTTCGTCGGTATTCAGCACCCGGGCGAGGATTGGGCCGGCAGCTTCACGGCCAACTCCACCTGGCCTGACAGCGGCACCAACGGCCCGACCACCGCCAGCCACAAGCCTGCCGCCAAACCGCGGTCAGCCGTCGTGGCCATTACCCGCGAAGACGGCGGCGTGATCGGTACCTGATCCCAGGCCGTGACCCCCAGGCCGTGACCCCAGGCCAGAATCCTCTCTGGCCCCGTGGTGAAGCCGTCATTGTCATCATTGTGATGGCGGTTTCACTCCTCACATGTCTCAGCTGCATGACGCCACAATTTGTGGTGTATGATGTAGCCTCCCGCGATATCGGGCAGAGTCGATATCCACTTCAACACCATGGATTACCACGATGCATTTCAGTCTGACTCAACTTCTCGTCATCCTCGTTATTGTCGTTCTGTTGTTCGGCACCAAGCGTCTGGGCAATATTGGCGCCGATCTTGGCAACGCCATCAAAGGCTTCAAAAAGTCGATGAAAGATGAAGGCGCCAACGATGAAGAAGCCAACAAGCAATTGGCGCAGCACGAGCAGCCGCCCATCGACAGCACGGCCGTCAAGAAAGAAGAGACCAAGGCATAAGCCATGTTCGACATCGGCTTTCTTGAGATCGTGATGGTCGGAATCGTTGCCCTGTTGGTGCTTGGTCCTGAGCGCCTCCCTCATGCCGCGCGCATGACAGGTGCCTTCCTGGGGCGCATGTCGCGCATGGTGCATTCCGTGCGTGACGAGATTGAGCGCGAGGTCAACGTCTTCGAAATGCAGCAGCGCATCAAGAAGCAGGTTGAAGAGGGCATGATCGGCGATTTGCGGAAAGAACTGACCGAAGCGCAAAAAGCCATTCAGGAAGGCTTCAATGCCACGGCAACCCCGCCTGCCAACCAGGCAGACACGGCCTCGGCCACACCGCCCCCTGCGCTGTCTGTAAACACCGACGTTACTGCTCCCCCTGGTGCCGGGCAGGTCGCTGCGACGCCCTCAGATGTCAGCATCCCACCCGTCGCTATTGCTGTCGCCTCCTCTGTCGCTTCGACACCGAAGGAGCCGACATGACCGACAAGCTGCCCCACGATCAGGCGCAAGACACGCCCATGCCGCTGATCCAGCACCTGATCGAGCTGCGTCAGCGGCTGCTGGTGGCCATATGCGGAATTCTGCTCATTTTTCTGGGACTGATCTACTTCGCCAACGACATTTACCTGATCGTGTCCGAACCCATCCGCAAACAATTGCCGGAAGGGACTTCAATGATCGTCACCAACGTGACCGACACCTTTTTCGCCCCCTTCAAGCTCACCGCTGTCGTAGCGCTTTTTCTGGCCATGCCCATTGTTTTGCACCAAGTCTGGAAGTTCATTTCCCCCGGGCTGTATCAGCATGAGAAACGCGTGGCCATTCCCATTCTGATCAGCAGCGTGGTGCTGTTCTATGGGGGCATTGCGTTCGCCCACTTTTTTGTATTCCCGATGATCATGGCGTTTTTCGTCTCGTCGGGGCCGGCCAGCATCGTGGTAAGTCCCGATATCTCCCAGTATCTTTCCATCGCCCTGACCCTGTTCTTTGCCTTTGGTGCGGCCTTCGAGATTCCGGTCGCGATCGTGCTACTGGTCTGGTCAGGCGTCATTGATCGCGCCGGGCTTGCCGACAAGCGCCGATACGTCATTGTCATCTGCTTCATCGTTGGCATGCTGTTGACACCGCCCGATCCACTTTCCCAGACCATGCTGGCCATTCCCATGTGCCTGCTGTTCGAGCTGGGATTGGTGCTGGCCCGTCTGGTCGAGAAAAAACCTCACATCGAGACCGCCGGCAAGGAACTCACCCCCTGATCTGCTGCCATCCCGGTTGCATGGCTTCCGGGTAGCGCTGCCGCCTTCCCGACATTCAAAACCCGCTGGTTTCACCACCCTGTCCTTGCTAACATGCTGACGCATCAGTCACTCCACAATGCAGGATAACCGTCATGAATTTCGACTTTGAAACCGTTCGCCGGATGAGTACCGGTGCCGTCCCGTTTGCTGAACGCGCAGGCGTAGATCTGGTGGAGTTTGAACGCGGACGCGTAAAAATGAAGATCCCGTTTCAGGGCAACCAGAACCATATCGGCATCATGTATGCCGGCGCCTTGTTCACGGTTGCGGAAATCCCGGGCGGCGCGTTGTTCATGAGCGCCTTTGATTTGAGCAAGTGCTACCCGATTCTGGTGGATATGAACATCAAGTTTCTCAAACCCGCCACCACCGACGTATTCGTGGAAGCGACCTTGTCAGAAGAGGATATCGCGCGGGTCAACGCCGAGTTGGAGAGTCAGGGCAAATCGAATTACGTGCTGGTACTTGAACTCAAGGACACCAATGGCACCGTCGTGGCCGCGACCAACGCGACCTATCAGGCTCGCCTGCACAAGCGCTGAGCGCCCTCTTGCATCAGGGGTTGCCGGACGGGATCCTGGCGGCAGCCCTGCGAGCCTCTCGACGCGCACGCAAGACGTGCACCGCATAGACGATCACACCGATACCCGCCACGCCCAACAGGACATAGGTTTCGTAGCGTTTGATGTCGCCCATGGCCGATTCAACTGCCTTGCCAAAGTAGTAGCCAATACCCGCCATGACGACGGCCCAGATGATGGCCCCCATGGCATTGAGGATAGCAAAGCGCACGAACGCGATCTTGCTGGTGCCCATGGCGAATGACGCCACATTACGGATGCCATAGAAGAACCGGAAGGAAAGGATCGCCAACGCGTCATAACGTTCGATGTAATGGTGGACCTTGCTGACCCGCACCTGCCAGCCGGGTCGCTTCTCCAGAAACCGCTGACCGTAACGACGCCCAATGTAGAAATAAAGCTGGTCGCCCAACAGAGTGCCGGCACAGCCCACCGCGATGACCCAATGCAGCTGCAGGAATCCGGCATGAGCAGCCAGCCCGCCCAGGATCTGGATGGTCTCACCCTCCAGAAAGGTGCCGACAAACACGGCCAGATAGCCAAACTCTCGAACCAGATCCTCTAACGGCACCCGAAACCTCTCAACATTTGAATCCGCCTGCGTGCCAACACGCCGGTCTGGCTTGCACTCATCCGACCCGTAAAAACCGGGCAACCAGTTTATCGCCGAATGAGCATTGTGTCGCCACTCATCCGCTGGTTGAGTGATCCTGATCACTGGCTGGCCCGGGGATGCTGAGACCGCAAAGGCGTGATGCTATTGAATTTGTTCATGGTTTGCCAGCCAGCCCCTTTTGTTTTCGGAAATGACAGGTATACTTTCACGCTCTGGACGCCGGTGTAGCTCAGTCGGTAGAGCAGCGCATTCGTAATGCGAAGGTCGTAGGTTCGATTCCTATCTCCGGCACCAGTTTTTCTCCTTTCCAATCAAGCCTTTAGTTGTTCCCAGTGGCTTCTGCCTTCATGTCCCACCACGATAATCAACGGGCTCGCTGATCTTCAGGCACTGCGGCTGAAAGCTCATCCCTCCGAAAGCGTCCACTCGCTGGCCCTATCTACTCATCTCCAGATTGTTAGTAGATGACCGGCAACCAACGCAACACGACACTCCCATCAGATGTTTATAAATACCTTTTTCTGAACCTGCCGTTAGTAACAATCGGATAGCACCCGGCACTGAACCAGCGTACACCTACAAAAAAACCCGCCTGAGCGGGTTTTTTTGTAGTCTGAGGCCTACTCCAAAATGTCAATCCGTCACCAGGATTGACGCCTCGTGATCGCGCACGGGCGACGTCAATTCGGCATCTTCGGTATTGCGAGTCACGTTAGTCACGGTCAATACAGCTCCGCCATCATCAACGTCCGTTACGGTAAAGGAACCGTCCGAGTTGGTCGTTCCCGTGCCGCCAACAATGCTCCAGTCATAATCGTTACCGTCGTAGGTGCGTGCCGTCCAGCGTGTCACTGCACGGAAAGTGCTGGCCTCCGACAGGGGAACGTCATTTCCTGAGATGTACTCCCCATTGGGCCCCGTGATTTCCACCAGAGAAATCAAGGTTTCTTCGGGCGTGCCAATGTCGGCGATAGCATCCATATACGTGTCATCGAAATCACCCGTGAGGGAATAATTGAAGCCAGTCGCATTCGATTTGAAAACGGCCGTGTGAGTGCCCAACCGCGGGACAAAGGCGAATCGGAACAAGTGCTGGTTTTCCAGATCCACGCGGGCATCAATGGCCTTGATCTGGTTGGTCACCAGGTCTTCTTCAAAATCGTAAGCCCCCGCAGCAAGCGTCAACGCCTTTGTAGATTCGGCCACGGTGCTCAGTTCGGAATAAGTGGTACCACGCGAGGTGCCGCCCATCACGTAGTAAAACACCGGTTTTTTCAGGTACGTCATGGTCCCGGAATCGGCCGCTGCGGTCGTATCATATTTCACGAACGATTGTGATTCGATGGAAGCCACCATTTCCTCGGCGCTAAACTCAAGATAAGTATCGGGGCCCGAAGAAAACACCACCAGCTGACTCAAATTCACACCGTTAAAACCTGCAAAGTCGACCAGATCGTTATCGCCATCCGTGCGGAAGTCATAATCGCCTTCAAGGTAACGACCAATCGCCTGCACGATGGCACGATGCAAATTGCTCACGCCGCCAAAGGTGCCGTAATCAGGATCATCAGGCTCGAATGATCGCGCTGCATTGATTTCAATGACCCGATCAAGCGCAGCATCAAGCGCTGCGGCATCGCTGGTAAACCCGCTGGTAACTTCATACACCTCATCAGCAAACACCCAGACCACAAACTCCTGATCGCGAATGGTAGTGTCAGTGCTTGCGCGCACCCGAGTCAGATAGTCCTTGGTTTCATCGATCAATGCCTCCATGTCGACGCCCGAGACGCTATCACTCAAGTCAAACACCAGCGCCGTCTGCAGATAAGTCTCAGTACCAATGACTTTTTGCAGCAAGGGATAGCTTTCCGAGTTATCGATTTTTATACCGTCAATAGTCACGGTGTAGTCGGTTGCCACCGCCGCCGGATAGGAGAGCAACGTCGCGGCATCAATCGGGTTAATGAGGTAGGCGTCAATGACCGGATCGATAGAGAGATCATTGGTCCACCATTGGGTCCGGAACACGCCACTCAAGCCCAAACCTGAGAAAGTGTCGCTGGCCTCATAGACATTCAGCGGCACATAACTGATCCCCTGCGCCGTATTTCCCTCCTCTTCGCCATCACCATCTCCGGAACCGCCGCCATCATCAGGCGTATCCGTCGAAGTGTCCTGGTCGCCATCATAGGGAGAATCGCCTTGACACGCCGTCAGCATGACAACCGACAACATCGAAAGGAGCAAGATTCTGAGATAGGAATGCATATGGGAATCCCGGGTAAGAAAATCTACTGTACATCGGCAATCCAGCCGAGTTGCTTGTTGCCCCGGCGAAGACGCATCACCGGGTCAGCATATCTCTTGAAGTATATTTCAAAATGCGAGACGGTCGAATTTTTGCAAAGAAAGGAATCAGCGCGCGCTCAATTCATGAACTGCCTCAATGAACACCTTCGCATTATCAGGATCCACATCCAGCGCAATGCCGTGGCCAAGATTGAAAACATGGCCTGGGTTGTCGCCGAAATCCGCCAGGATTCGCTTAACCTCGGCGCGGATCCGGGCAGGCGTGCCATACAGGATCGATGGATCCATGTTGCCCTGCAACGCTACCCTGTCACCAACTCGGGCTCGCGCCTGACCGATTTCGATCGTCCAGTCGAGACCCGCCGCGTGGCAGCCAGTGGCAGCAATGTGTTCCAACCATTGCCCGCCGTTCTTGGTGAACAGGATGCAGGGAACCTCACGCCCGTCATGATGACGAATCAGTCCATCAACAATGCGCTTCATGTAGTTGAGCGAAAATTCCAGGTAGCACGGCGTATTCAGGGTGCCGCCCCAGGTATCGAAGATTTGCACCGCCTGGGCGCCGTTACGAATCTGCTCGTTCAGGTATGCAGTAACGGTGACCGCAAGCTTGTCGAGAAGCCCATGCAACACGTCGGGCTGAGTGAACATCAATTTCTTGATTTCACGAAAATCACGACTGCCCGCCCCTTCCACCATATAGGTCGCCAGGGTCCAGGGGCTGCCCGAGAAGCCGATCAACGGCACGCGCCCTCCCAATGCCGAACGAATCGTGCGTACGGCCGCCATGACATAATCAAGATCGGTCGCCACATCGGGAATCGGCAACGCATCGACATCCGCCTGGGTCCGCACCGTCTTGCGAAACCGCGGGCCTTCGCCGGTTTCAAAATAAAGTCCCAGCCCCATCGCGTCGGGAACGGTCAGGATGTCCGAGAACAGGATCGCAGCATCCAGCGGGAAACGCTCCAGCGGCTGCAAGGTTACTTCACACGCCAGTTCTGCGTTCTTGCAGAGCGCCAGAAAATCGCCCGCGCGGGAGCGGGTGGCGCGGTATTCAGGCAGATAACGTCCGGCTTGGCGCATCATCCATACTGGTGTGACATCGACGGGCTGCCGCAGCAGGGCCCGCAAAAAACGATCATTCTTCAATTCAGTCATTGGCTTCCCCCTTAAAAAACATAAAGGGCCAGTGTAAGACTGGCCCTTGCAACAAATCATGCCTTATCTGACCAGCGTTTACCCGCGATTCGCTACGGCAATGCACTCACACTCTTGGGAAACGGCTTGCTGGCCTGCAACGCCGCCGGCAGCGACTTCGCCGCCAATTGCGCCGCCTGCCGCGACGGGTACTCACCCTGCACAATTACATACCAAGGCTCTCCGTTAAGCGTGCCCGTATGGTAGCGCAAGCCCTTCACTCCCGCATTGCGCTGCATCACCGCCTGCACCGATCGCAGATCTTTCAAGCCCATGATCTGCAAGGTGAAAGGGCCACCGCCTTGGACGGGGGCCGCTTTCGCAGCTTGCGAACTTTTCGGCAGGGACACCGGGGTCGCTTTGGCGACAGCAACAGGCTTTGGTGCTGGTTTGGCAACAGGTTTGGGAACCGGCAATGCTTTGGGCACCACCTGCGCTGCAGAACGAGCGACGGGACTCTTCGGCTGCGTGACGGGCGCTGGCGCCAATGACGCTGGGGCGCTGTCCATGGACCGTTGAGACCCGGTCGTTAGCGCATCCTTGACGGGAGGCGGCATCGTCGATTTGGTTTTTAGCGACGCAGAGGGAGTCTTGGCCGCCCCTTCCACCGCTTCGGTGGACATCAAGGGCACATTGCTCGGAACAAAGCCCGCGGGCGGCTGCATGAGCGCACGGCTACCCAACGCTCTGGACGCTGCACTATCCGCTGAGCCACCCCAGCCTTTGACGCCATCCACTGCGTCCACTGCGTCCACTGCGTCCACTGCGTCCACAGCTGGCGCCGTCGCTGTTTCATCGGCGGCAAGCAACGACGATTTGACCGGGCTGGGCAAGCCGCCCGAGGCCGGCGGGTTATTCTCGATTTCGGACAGCATGGGCAACACCGGCTTCTGCGACTTCACCACCGGCGGCAAATTTTGCGCAGTCGGTGAGGGAGTCGAGATGACCGACGAAGGCACCGGTTGTTCCCAAACCAGATAGAAGCCCAACAGGGCTACCGCCAGCACACTCATGGCAACGGTATGCGCCTTGGGCAGCACCCATGGTTGTTTGGGTTTCTTTGGCTTTTTGTGCGCTGCAGGTGCCTCTTGCGCATCTTTGGTGGAAGGCAACTCCGCAGATTTGGGGGCATTCTTTGCCGCTGATGTCTTCCTCGAAGGTTTTGCGGGCATTCCCACCAGGGCGCCGTCATTGAGCAATCGCTGCAGCTCATACCGAATCACGCCCGCATTTCCCTGGCTGCGGGTAAGAATGCCCTGCTTTTGCTTGTCCGTGAGGATCACATCGTCCAGATTGGCATGCTGCAATCGGAATTCCACATAGGCTTCTGCGTCTTCCTCCTTGAAGGGCCAGAGGCGCGCCACCTGACCTTTTTCAAAGAGCTGCACCTCGATCACGGGCCACTGTCCATGCGCCGAATCCCCGGTACCATCCAGGGTCAACACGAACCGGCATTCCGGCAGGCGCACATCCAGCATGGCACGCAGCAGTTGGACGGCTTCCTTGCTGAGTTTGTCGGCATGATCAATGATGATCGCCAGCGACTGCCCGGAAGACGCCAGCTTTTTGGCCGTGCGCTTGAGCGCTTCCCAACCTTCTGCCCCATGCGGCAATGTCAGGCGACGATCCAGCGCACCCCACAAGTGTTCGGCCGAGCCTCCACGTTTGGCATCGAGCGTCACCACCGTGTAAACCTCGGGATCCAGCCGACTGGCCAATTGCGTGATCAGCGTACTCTTCCCCACGCCGGGATCGCCCCAAAGCATGAGCAGCTCTTCGCCATAGCGAAAATGGTGTTCCAGATTACGAATCCATTCACCGCGATCGAGCCCGGAAAAAAAGCCGCCCTCCAGGCGCACGTCATCCATCATGGGCATGTCTTCCAGCAGACTGCCGAAGGACACCTCTTGATCACCGCCTTTCAGCCTCATGTGCATGCTCGCAAAGTCGCGGAGAGATTTTCAGGCTTGAAGCGCGTGGTCACCACCGCCTTGCCCAGACTCTCCAGAAGAACCAACCTCAAATTATCATCCAGTACCTTTTTGTCCACGGCCATCAGCGTCCGATACTGGGCCTCTGTCATTCCTGCCGGACCTTTCACGGGCAACCCTGCCCGCTGGCTAAGCGAAATTATGCGCTCACGCATGGACTCCGGCAGCCACCCTTCACGAATGGAAAGCTCCACCGCCATGACCATGCCTGCACCCACGGCCTCACCGTGCAGCCACTCGCCATATCCCTGTTGTGTCTCGATGGCATGTCCGAAGGTGTGGCCCAGATTGAGAATCGCCCGCAGACTGCTTTCGCGCTCATCCTTGCCCACCACCTCAGCCTTGATCTCGCAAGAGCGCTTCACCGCATGGGTCAAAGCGTCAAGATCCCGCGCCACCAGACGCTCCATGCAACCCTCAAGCCATTCAAAAAACGCGGCATCCCAGATCAGCCCATACTTGATCACCTCGGCAATGCCCGCCGACAACTCGCGCGCAGGCAAAGTCGACAGCGTCGCCAGATCGGCAATCACAGCACGCGGCTGATGGAAGGCCCCGATCATGTTCTTGCCCAGCGGATGATTGACACCGGTCTTGCCACCCACAGACGAATCCACCTGCGATAACAACGTAGTGGGAATCTGGATAAATTCCACCCCTCGCTGATAGGCCGCCGCCGCAAAACCCGCCATGTCGCCCACGACTCCCCCGCCCAGCGCAATCAGCGTGGTCGTGCGATTGTGACGTTTTTCAAGCAGGGAACTGAAAATCTGGTCGAGCGTAGAGAGGGTTTTGTACTGTTCGCCATCAGGCAGGATGACGTGATCCACCCGGTAAGCCGACAGTGCCTGCTCAACCGTGTGGAGATACAGCGGCGCAATGGTGGTATTGGTGACCACCATGACCTGCTTGCCTGCCAGCGTGGGCATGAATTCAGACAGGCGCGGCAATAGACCGGCCCCGATATGAATGGGGTAACTGCGTTCACCGAGATCTACGTCAACACGATCCATGAAAGGCTCTCACTTGGAAACTTGCCCTATGGTATCAAGATTTACGCAGTCCCGGCATGGTTCAACGATGGAGGATTGACGTCATTCCGCCGTCAACAGCTCGACAATTTTCCCGGCGACATCCTTGATGGCAGTACTGTCGGTTTCAACGACATAATCCGCCACCTCCAGGTACAGGGGTTCGCGCAAGTTCATCAAATCCGTCAACACCTTGCGTGGGTTGTCGGTTTGCAACAGGGGACGATTGCGATCACGGGAGGTTCGGGACAATTGTTGATCGATAGAGGTTTTCAGGTACACCACAGCACCGCGCCCTTTGATGGCACGGCGGTTGGTTTCCTTGAGCACGGCACCACCCCCGGTGGCCAGCACGATATGCTGTCGCTGCGTGAGGTCGTCGATCGCCGACTCCTCGCGTTTGCGAAACCCTTCTTCACCCTCGACATCGAAAATCCAGGGAATATCGGCACCCGTGCGGGCCTCGATTTCCTGGTCGGAATCCACGAATTCATAGCGCAACAGCGCGGCTAGCTGGCGACCGATGGTGCTTTTGCCAGCACCCATCGGCCCGACCAGAATGACATTACGATTAAACGGCATGCGACCTTATTGCGAAGAAACGACGTCTGTGACGATCTTCGGCGTGATGAAGACCAGTAGTTCGGCTTTCTCCTGCGTGCTGACGTTTTTACGGAACAGTCGACCCAACACAGGCAGATCACCCAGGAATGGCGTCTTCGCCGTGCTCCTGATCTCTTCCGACCGGAACACGCCACCCAACACCACCGTTTGGCCATTATCCACGATTACGTTGGTAATCACCTCATTTGTATCGATAACGGGGATATTGGATGCCGTATCAATATCACCCACGGAGTCCTGATTCACCTTCAGATCCATGATGATGCGACCGTCCGGCGTGATCTGGGGAGTCGCTTCCAGCGACAATACAGCTTCCTTGAAAGACGTGGTGGTAGCGCCAGAGGACGAGGCTTCCTGGTATGGAATTTCGGTACCGGACGCTACGCGGGCTTTCTGCTGATCCGCCGTGAGCACCTTGGGCGTGGACACGATGTCGGCCTTGCCTTCGCTTTCCAGCGCTGATAGTTCGATATCGAGCAGACCGTTATCATCGAATATCCCCAGCGAAATGGATGACGCATCGCCGCCACCAATTCCGAAATCAAGTGCGCTGGTTTTGTCGCTGATGGTGAATTCGTTATCCTGGGTCAAGCTCTCGATGTTTTCTTCTATGCCTGCGCCAGTGCCACCAACATAAATGTTG
Organism: Pseudomonadota bacterium; assembly: GCA_052035295.1. Lineage (GTDB taxonomy): Bacteria > Pseudomonadota > Gammaproteobacteria > Pseudomonadales > Ketobacteraceae > HdN1. Next base: position 48,350 of record JBPOHS010000005.1, on the reverse strand, counting down.
TCGAAGTCTTCCTTGAAGCTGCCTTTCTGCATGACGTTCCAGCGCACGCCCAACTCTTCACCGACATTGGTCCGGGCTATGACGATGCGGGCCTCGATCAACACCTGTCGCACGGGGACGTCGAGCTGTTCCAGCATATAGCGGATTTCATCGATCTTGCCGAGGGTCTCTTGCACGATCAGGGTATTGGTGCGGGTATCAACGGCTACGCTGCCCCGATCGGTCAGGAATCCTGATTCCTTGGTCAGCAGCTTCGCCAGCTCTTCGGCCTTGGCATAATTGACCGTGATGTACTCGGTCTTGGTGGGTGCCAGTTCCTGCACCTGTTTCTGGCTTTCCAGTTCGAGCTTCTCGCGTGCCGCGATTTCCTCGGCAGGCGCCACCAGCAACACGTTGCCCACTTTGCGCTTGTCCAGGCCCTTGGTTTTCAGGATGAGATCAAGTGCCTGATCCCAGGGTACGTTCTGCAAGCGCAAGGTGATGCGACCACCGACGGTATCGCTCGCCACCAGGTTCAGTTCGGTAAAATCTGCGATCAGCTGAAGGACTGAACGTACTTCAATATCCTGGAAGTTGAGCGACAGTTTTTCGCCCGTGTATTGGAAACGCTCTTTTTTCTTGCGCTCAAGATCAACCCCAGCCACCGGCTTCACTGACACAGTGAAGTAATTGTCGGTCTGGTAGGCCATGTATTCGTAGTCACCTTTCGCTTCAATGGCGACCTTGGAATTACGGCCTTCCCGGGTGGCATCGATCTGTTTGACGGGCGTGGCAAAGTCGATCACATCCAGGCGCCGACGCAGGTCATCCGGAAGCTCAACCCCCACAAAATCCACCACAATCTTGCCGCCTTCCTCACGCAGATCCATGGGCGCATTCGGGTCGGTCAGTTTGATCGCAATCAACCCCTCGCCACTGTCTCCCCGATGGAAATCGATCTCGGAAATCGCAGGGGCGCCACCACGGGCTGCCGGCGAAGCTGCCTGAGCGGCTACCGGAGTCACCGGTGCGGACGCCGGTTTGGCCTGCTGTACCGTGCTACCCACCGTGACGTACAGATTGTTACCGTCAACACGGGTGTTATAGCCTGAAAGCGACGTCATATTGATGATCAGGCGCGTGCGGTCCGGTGTTCCCATCACGGTCAGGGTGCGGGCATTGCCGCTGCCCAGGTTATGATACTTGTCCTTCATGCCGTTGCTGACACCCGGCAAATCGAGCGCAATACGGGCAGGATTCTCGATGGTGTACCCCGACGGTTGAGGGGGCGCCGAATCGAAGCCAAGCTTGATTTCGATGCTATCGCCCGACAGCGCCGCCGACTCGACACTCTTCAATTGCAGAGCATTTACGTCCAGCGCAGCGAAGGAGGAAAGCAGCAGCATCGATGCTGCCAGTTTCTTGTACTTTGTGGGTTTGCCCGGCTTGCCATGGCTCGTCCATCTTGAAGTCATAACGCTCACTCTCCCACCTTCACTTATTTTTGTTCGCGTAACGCGATGGTACGTGGGCGCTCGATCCACCCGTCCTGACCATCGGACACAATTTCGATAACGTCTAATTTCTGTGGCGTGACCGTCACTACCTTGCCGTGATTGCGGCCCATGTAGTTACCCACTGCCACCCGGTGCAAGCCATTGTTGGTATCCTGCACCAGGGCAAATAACGTATTTCCGGGCTTGTTGAGCGTTCCCACCATCGACAACGAGTCAATGCCAAACTCTTCAAGCGCCTCCCGCGGACGTTCCAGATCCGGTTTTACCGCTGCTTTCTGGGTTGTCGCTTCAATCAGCTCGACATCAAGCGGTGGTGAAAACGGGCTCCTCAGGGCCGCAGCACTGTAGGAAAAACTGGTATAGGCCTTGAACTCCGGTGGTGGTTCAATATTGCCCTTGGGGCGCTTCTTTATTTCGTCCATCTGCGCACGCAGGTCGGCAAACTGGCTGTCACCGACACAGCCCGTCAATCCCAACACCAATGCGGCACACAGTATTCGCTTCCACATGGCTTATTCCTCCTTGTACCGGTACGTCTTGGCCAGGATTTCCATGGTCAGATCATTGGGAGCTTCTCCCGCCTTGATCCTGAAGTCATGAAGGGTCACGATGCGAGGCAAGGAGGCCACACCACTGACAAATGCGCCAAGAGCATGATAACCACCGCGCACGGAGATATTGATGGGCAGCTCTATATAGAACTCCCTGGACTGCTCACCGGCCAGCGTGATCGACTGGAATTCGAGCCCTGCACTCAAGCCGGTATGAGTAATATCTTCAAGCAGGCCAGGCACTTCGGCATCTTTGGGCAACTGCCGCAGCAAGGCTCCAAAGGTATTCTCCATTTCGTCCATCTGGGCCTTGTAACGGTCAAGATTGGCTGCCTGAAACGCCTTGCGCTCATACTCCTGCATGAGTTTGGTTTCCTTCGCTCGCTCGGCTTCCAGCAAAAGGAGCGACTCGGACAACATGAAATGGTAAACACCCCACCCAGAGAGCACGATGGTAATGAGCCAGAAAAAAGCCTTCACCGGCATGGGCCAGGAACCCACGTTCTCGAAATCGAGATTATTCAGCGAATCAACAAACTGTTTGACGTCCACGGCTTAGCCCTCCCCGTCAGCTGCTTTGGGCTTCTCGATCTTGAACGACAGGTTGAATTCGCTCCCTGCCTTCTCGTCTGCATCCTTGGCCGAGTGCGCCGCCACTTTCGACAAATTGGGCGAGACAAAGCTTGATGAGGTTTCCAGATTGCGCATCAGGTTGGAAATACGCGTATTCGATTCCGCGACGCCCGTGGCAGTCAACGCATCCCCTTTTTGCTCAACCGAAGTGAAGAAAGCGCCATCCGGTATCGACCGCGCAATTTCGTCGAACACATGCACCGCCAACGGACGGTTGCCCTGCAGATCCTGAATGACATTCATGCGTTCGATCAGCCGTTCCCGCTTTTTCTTGAGTTCGGCAATCTCAGCGATCTGTGCATCCAGCTTACGGGTTTCATCCGTAACGAACTGATTGCGTGACTGCTGGTACTTCATCTCGGCTTCAACCTGCATGTTCATCACGTAGACGCTGCCGGCACCCAGCAAAGCCACACCAAAGAGCACCGCAATGAACTGCTGCTTGAGTTCCTGACGGCGCTCTTCGCGCCAGGGCAATAAGTTAATTTTTGCCATTAGTCGAAACTCCTCAAAGCCAGGCCACAGGCAATCATCAACGACGGAGCATCATTGCTGAGCTGCTGCGCATCCACGCGGGATGAAATTGCCATATCGACAACCGGGTTGGCCACAGTCGTCGATGTTCCCACCTTGTCCTGGACCATGTCGGCCAGCCCGGGAATCGACGCCGTCCCTCCTGCCAGCAGGATGTGATCAACATCGTTGTATTGACTGGAAGAAAAGAAGAACTGCAATGACCGCATGACCTGCTGCACCACAGCCTCCTTGAACGGCTGCAGCACCTCGGAATCATAATCGTCGGGCAGGCCGCCTTTCTTTTTGGCCAGACCGGCTTCGTCAAACGACAGACCGTAGCGGCGCTGGATCTCTTCGGTAAGCTGCTTGCCACCAAACAGCTGCTCGCGGGTGTAGATGGTGCGACCATCATGCAGAACACTCAAGGTAGTCATGGTCGAACCGATGTCCAGAATGGCTACGGTCTGATCTTCGCCACCATCGATGTGGTCAGCCACCAACCCGAACGCCCGCTCCATCGCATAGGCTTCGACGTCAACCACCTTTGAGGTCAGCCCTGCCACCTGCAAGGCATCGACGCGCATCTCAACATTCTCGTTGCGGCAGGCAACGAGCAGCACCTCGGCACGCTCCGGATTGTTCTCGACTGCGCCCATCACCTCAAAATCTATTGCCACCTCATCCAGGGGATAAGGAATGTACTGGTCAGCCTCAATCCGGATCTGACTTTCCATCTCGTCTTCATTGAGCTTGGCATCCATTTCGATGAGCTTGGTGATCACAGACGATCCAGGCACCGCTACAGCGGCCACTTTCAGCCCGGATTTCGAACGTGCCAACACACGCGCTATGGCCTCACCGACTCCCTCGACATCCGTAATGTTCTTCTCCACCACCGCATTGGGAGGCAGAGGTTCCACCGCATAGCTCTCCACACGATAGCGGTTGCCGCTGCGGCTCAGTTCGAGCAGCTTGACCGTCGAGGAGCTGATGTCGATGCCCAATTTTGCGCTCGACGCTTTCTTTGAGAGGAAGGGTAGCACTGTGATCTTCCCTTTGGTTCTTACCGTTTTTCCTGAGAAAACCGATGCTTACATAACACTCATACATCGGCACATTAAATAATACAATAATAGCTCACGTAATTAGATCGTGCCGCCAGTTCATCGTATAATTCTCGCTTACGAGAGGAACGTCATATTCTTCGCCTGCTCCCCCCTCATTCAAAGTCTAGAACCGATGACGAAATCACAAGCCATTATTTTGTTTTTTTTGCGCGTCACGTTGCTCGTCATCGGCGGAGCGGTAGCCGGTATCAGTGGATCCATCCTGTTTCTCAATCCGAAACTGCCCTCTGTTGAAACAATACGCCAAATTCCACTGCAGACACCATTACGGGTTTACAGCAAGAGTGGGAAGCTGATCGCAGAATTTGGCGAAAAAAAACGCACCCCTGTTGCATTCAAGGATGTGCCCCCGTCGCTGATCAACGCAGTCCTCGCCGCCGAGGATGCCCGTTTTTTCTCGCATGCAGGCGTTGATTTCAAGAGTCTCAGCCGCGCCTTCATCGAGCTCGCCACCTCAGGCTCGATTCGGACAGGCGGCAGCACGATCACCATGCAGCTCGCCAAAAACTACTTTCTCAGCAGTGAAAGAACCTTCATTCGCAAGGCAAAGGAAGTGCTTCTCGCCCTTAAGCTCGAACGTGAACTGAGCAAACAGGAAATTCTCGAACTCTATCTCAACAAGATCTATCTCGGTAATCGCGCTTACGGCATTGTCGCCGCCGCCTACGTCTACTACGGAAAACCCCTGCAAGATCTGACCATTGCAGAATCCGCGATGCTTGCCGGACTACCGAAAGCGCCTTCCGCTAACAACCCTATCAGCAATCCTGCCCGCGCGCTGGAACGTCGCAACTGGATTCTCGGCCGCATGCTCGAACTGGACATGATCAGCGAAGAGGACTATCAGGAGGCCGTGAATTCTTCGGCGAAAACGCATCTGCACGCCGTCGAGACGGAAATCGATGCCGCTTATGTCGCCGAAATGGCAAGACAATTCGCAGTCGAGCGTTTCGGCGAACAGGTTTATGAAAGTGGCTTTCGAGTGTATACGACCATTGACGATCAACTGCAAGTGGCGGCCAACGCCGCCTTGCAAAAAGGCTTGATCGCCTATGACCAACGACATGGCTATCGAGGTCCCGAAGCACACGTTGCCGTCAACAACCTCAACCCTGTTACCACTCAGCAACGCATTATCGCGGCGCTCAAGAACACCCCCGCCCGCGGTTCGCTCCTTGCGGCCGGCGTTATATCGCTGACCGACAAAACGGCCAACCTGGTGAGTGCCGATGGCAATGAAATCGAACTGGCATTCGACAATGCCCGCTGGGCAAGACCCCTCCAGGCCAATGGCAACTGGGCCCGCCCGCTGACACGCTTCCAGGATATCCTCAAGCCGGGTGATATCGTGCGCCTGCAACAACTCGACAATAAGTGGCGACTCGCGCAATTACCTGTTGCACAAAGCGCGCTGGTCTCCCTGGACGCCAATACCGGGGCACTGATTGCCTTGGTGGGCGGCTTCGACTTCTCGCTCAGCAAATTCAATCGCGCCGTTCAGGGCGGGCGTCAACCCGGCTCCAGCTTCAAACCGTTCATTTACACCGCGGCGTTGGCCAAAGGAATGACACCAGCCACCATCATGAACGATGCCCCTATCGTTTACGAAGACCCTTGGACCAAGCAGGTCTGGAGACCCCAAAACCACTCCGGCGAATACCTCGGCCCAATGCGCTTGCGCGAAGCGCTATACAAGTCGAAAAACCTGGTCTCGATCCGCGTCCTGGAAGAAATCGGCATTGAGTATGCGCTTGAGTATCTCAAAAAGTTTTCGCTGGATCCCGACACCCTGCCGCATCATTTGTCGCTGGCACTGGGAACGGGCAACGTCACGCCCCTGCAGATTGCCACCGGTTATACGGTCTTCGCCAACGGCGGCTACAAACTTGAGCCTTGGTGGGTGTCCCGTATCGAGAACGACAAGGGAGAGACGGTCTACCTGGCGAACCCTTTCGCCGCCTGCCCGCCCCCTTGCGTCAACGTTGCACAACAAGAAGAAGCGGCCGCCTCGGCCCTGCAATCCCTGGACAACGAAGATGAGACCGTCGCCAAAGACAGCACACTTGGCATGGCATCCTATAACGAGAGCGTTGAAAGTGTGGGCGCAGGCGACCAACTGCAGTACCGGCAGGCACCGCGCGTGGAGGAAGAGCGGATCATCTGGCTGATCGACAGCATGATGAAGGATGTCGTCAAGCGTGGCACTGCACGCAAGGCGTTGGAACTGAAGCGCGAAGACATTGCCGGCAAAACCGGTACCACCAATGACCAGAAAGACGCCTGGTTTTCAGGCTTCAACCCCAACGTCGTGACAAGCGTCTGGTTGGGATTTGACAACCCCACCAACCTTGGTGGGGCTGAGTACGGCGGAACGGCCGCGTTACCCATATGGATTGACTACATGCGCGAAGCGCTCAAGGACATACCCGATGTCCCTGCGCCACCACCAGAAGGGCTCGTGACAGTGCGTATCGATCCCTATTCCGGCATGCTGGCCAGCCCCGGTCAGGAAGACGCGATCTTTGAGAGCTTTCAAAAAGAGAAAGTCCCGGAGATGGCCAGCACCCCGACCATCATTCCGGGATCCGAGGAAGAACTGGTCATTCCCGAGCAGTTGTTTTGACCTTAAGAAGCTTCTGATCTAGCGAATATCCGCTACGGTGTTCAATGGATAGTGCGAGGGATACTGTAACGACGCTGCTTCAGTGTCCACCGCGGCGCGAGCAACCGCCGCTGATACCCGCCCCAACAAGCGCGGATCCATGGGCTTGGGAATGATGTACTCCTTGCCAAAGCCCATCTGCTTCACACCATAAGCAGCCTTGACTTCCTCGGGCACCGGCTCCTTCGCAATCTCACGGATGGCATGCACGGCGGCGATCTTCATCGCTTCGTTGATGCGCTTCGCGCGAACATCCAGAGCCCCCCGGAAAATATACGGAAACCCCAGTACATTGTTGACCTGATTGGGATAATCGCTGCGTCCGGTCGCCACAATAACGTCGTTACGTGTGGCATAAGCCAGTTCCGGGCGAATTTCGGGATCCGGATTCGCAAGCGCGAACACGATCGGATTGGACGCCATCAACTGCAGCAAGGCGGGAGCCAGCAGATTCGCACTCGACACACCAATGAAGACATCGGCCCCAACCATGGCGTCTTCAAGCGTGCGCTTGTCGGTTTCAATAGCGAATTCAGCCTTGTATTGATTCAGATCCGAGCGCCCGCTGTGAACAACGCCCGTACGATCAAGCGTTATGATGTTCTCCTTGCGCGCACCGAGACTCACCAGCAGGCGCAGCGAAGCAATACCGGCCGCACCTGCACCGATACAGACGATAACGACATCCTCAAGCCGCTTACCCTGCAACTCAAGCGCGTTCAGCAGGCCTGCCGCCGTGATAATGGCTGTTCCATGCTGATCGTCATGGAAGACCGGGATATCGCATTGCTCAATCAACACTCGCTCGATCTCAAAGCATTCGGGAGCCTTGATATCTTCCAGATTGATACCGCCAAAGGTTGGCGCAATGCGCTTGACCGTATCGATAAAGGCTTGCGGGCTTTCGGCATCAACCTCGATATCGAATACATCGACACCGGCAAAACGTTTGAACAACACCCCTTTGCCTTCCATGACCGGCTTGCTGGCGAGACTGCCCAGATTGCCCAAGCCAAGAATGGCCGTACCATCGCTGATGACACCGACCAGATTGCCCTTGCCGGTATAGCGATAGGCGTTTTCCGGGTCACGGGCTATTTCGCGCACCGGTTCGGCCACCCCGGGGCTATAGGCGAGCGACAGATCACGCTGGCTAGCAGTAGGCTTGGTCAATTCAACAGAGAGCTTACCCGGGCGGGGGAACTCATGATAATCAAGGGCGGCTTGCTTGAGATCTATCGATTGTTTCAACTCTGACATGAAAACCTCTTATCCGATAATAAAAACAGGCAACACGCCTGCCGCGGCCTTTGGCCGCCATTCAGAAAATTCTTTTGCCTGACATTGGGTCGCCTGAACACAGACGATCATGCAATCGCAAATGACGCCAAACCCCGGGTTGGCAGGGGCAAAGCCATTTGCAAGAACCATTGAAGGACAACAGTCCCCTCAACCAGCGGCCCGCTCAGTAGTTGCGAGCGCTTGACCTGGATGAGAAACCGTTTGTGGCGTGCGTAACGCGCACTAAGGGATAGCAGTCAGCACTTGTGGCGCCGGAGGGGTGGCCTGACCACTTTGGGTGGTGTCCAGCCACCGCCAATGATAGCGGTGATAGACGTTAAATTGGAAGGCTTTGCGGGTGCCGTCTGCTATTTGTCTACGTATCTCCGGGCCCCACTGCTGCCGATCAGACATCCATCCTCGCACCTCCAGCCTCGGGAGTTGATCCAGGCGTTGCTGTTGGGCCGCCGCCTCGACAATACGTTGCCAGACATCCCCATCGACGGTTTTGAGGTCCTGCTTGGCTACTTTCAGGGAAACATGCCCTTCCAGCTCAACCCAGGCAGAGGCCCGCGTCAACACGACGGACTCGATGCGCCCCATTACCCGGCTATAACCGCCGTGCAGGCGTTCGAATTCTGTGGCGTCGATGGGTTGGTAGTAAGCGAGCCCCCAAACGCCCTGCGCCGATTTGGTCGCACGCTGTTCAACCGAGCGATAACACTCCGCTTGCCAGCCATTGGGCGGAATCACGACATGGAAACCCATGCCTTCCGCCAACAAGCGTGCCGTGATGTTTTGCCCCTCACTGTCGAAGGGATGTAACAGCAATCGGCCATAATGGTCATGATGCGTTTTATCACGATGAAAAAACAAGGTCTGACCGGGTGCGGCCAACGTCTGCAAACGCAGCCAGGCTTCTGACCCCAAAGGATCACCCGGTTTGCCGAACTTTGCCGTTTCGGGCGCATTGATGCCGACCATCCGCACCCGCGCGCCGCCCTCAAGCTCCAGTGTGTCGCCATCAATCACTTTACGCACAACCGACTGCTGCCAGGCGCTCCCCTGCATTCGCTGGGGCTCGACATCACAGGCCGCGCGTGCAAGACCGCAGGCCCAACAGAAAAAGACAGAAAGCCCATAAAGCAAAAAGGCTCCCGAAGGAGCCTTTTTGCTTTGAATCGTTTTGACAGGGCTGTGCTTATTTCGCACGCGCCAGACCACCGAAACGCTTCTTGAATTTGTCGATGCGACCGCCGGTATCAACGACTTTTTGCTGGCCGGTGAAGAAGGGGTGGCACTTGTTGCACACGTCAACGTGGATGTTCTTGCACAAGGTAGAGCTGGTCTGGTGCACGGCACCACAGGTGCAAGTGATGGTGATCGGGCTATACGCCGGATGGATATCTGCTTTCATTTCATTTACCTCGTAGGCCTACCGCCGCTTGATGCCCTCAGGCCATCCGCACGGTGAAGCGGGTTTATTCAAGTGCCAGGAAAAGGGCCATCATCATACCAGAGTCTGTCTGCCACGCAAGCAGACTCTGGCATCACAAGCCCCAAATCGACGTCGCCATGGATCAGGCGTGCGTCACCTCGAGAATTTCGTAGCTAACGCCGCCTCCCGGCGTGTCCACCGAAACTTCGTCGCCCACGCTCTTGCCGATCAATCCACGCGCAATCGGAGAATTCACCGAGATTTTCTGTTCCTTGATGTCGGCTTCATCATCACCCACGATCTTGTAGGTGCGCTCTTCTTCCTTGTCGATATCGAAGAGTTTGACGGTGACACCAAAAAGCACCTTGCCGGTATTGTTGATCTTGGTGATGTCGATGACTTGAGCATCTGACAGCTTGCCTTCGATTTCCGCAATACGCCCCTCAATGAACCCTTGCTGCTCTTTCGCCGCGTGGTATTCGGCGTTTTCCTTGAGGTCACCGTGTGCACGCGCTTCTGCGATCGCCGCCACAACCCGCGGGCGATCTACTTTTTTCAGGTGATCGAGCTCCTGGCGCAGCTTGCTTTCACCTTCTACTGTCATTGGAACACGCTTGATCATGCCTTGATCTCCTTGTGAAGGTCTTGCAGCCTTCTGACCGTCTCGGTGGACTTGTCCATCAAGCCCATGCAAATCGCCTGTGCACCCGCAATGGTGGTCGTGTATGCCACCTTGTTCTGCAGGGCCGTACGACGAATGGTATAGGAATCCGCAATCGCCTGGGTGCCTTCGGTCGTGTTGATGATCATGTCGATGTCACCATTCTTGATGCTGTCCACGATGTGCGGACGCCCCTCGATCACCTTGTTGATGGTTTCAACGTCGATACCGGCATCGGCCAGCACACGCGCCGTTCCGCGCGTCGCCACCAGCTGGAAGCCCAGTTCACGCAAATTGCGCGCCACTTGAACTGCCACCGGCTTGTCGCCTTCACGGACACTGATAAACACGCGGCCACGCTGGGGTATCTTGTCACCTGCACCCTGGGTCGCCTTGCGGAAGGCCTCGCCAAAGCTGTCGCCCACACCCATGACTTCGCCTGTGGACTTCATTTCGGGGCCAAGTATCGGGTCGACACCCGGAAATTTGTTGAACGGGAACACCGCTTCTTTCACGCTAAAGTACGGCGGCACGATTTCCTTGGTGAAGCCCTGCTTCTCGAGACTCATGCCTGCCATGCAACGGGCAGCCGCCTTGGCGAGCGAGGTGCCAATGCACTTGGAAACAAAGGGCACCGTGCGTGAGGCGCGCGGGTTGACTTCCAGCACGTAGACCTGGTTGTTCTTGACCGCGAACTGCACGTTCATGAGACCGATCACGCCCAGCTCGTTGGCCATGCGGCGCGCCTGTTCACGCATTTCTTCCTGCAGGTCGGCGGCGAGGCTATACGGGGGGAGCGAACACGCCGAGTCACCTGAGTGGATACCCGCCTGCTCAATGTGCTGCATGATGCCACCGATCACCGAGGCCTGGCCGTCGCTGACCAAATCCAGGTCGACTTCAATGGCGTCATCAAGGAAGCGGTCGAGCAATACCGGGCAATCATTGGACACTTGCACGGCTTCGCGCATGTAACGGCGCAGCTCCTGCTCGCTGTAGACGATTTCCATGGCACGACCACCCAACACATAAGACGGGCGCACCACCAACGGATAGCCGATATCTTCGGCATAACGCACGGCTTCTTCTTCAGAGCGGGCGGTTCTGTTGGGGGGTTGCAGCAGACCGAGGCGCTCGATCATCTGCTGGAAGCGCTCACGGTCTTCCGCGCGGTCGATCGCGTCAGGGGAGGTTCCGATGATGGGTACCCCAGCCGCTTCCAGAGCGCGCGCCAGCTTGAGCGGCGTCTGGCCACCGAACTGGACGATAACTCCTTTGGGTTTTTCCAGCGCCACGATCGACAGCACGTCTTCCAGGGTGACCGGTTCGAAATAGAGACGGTCGGAGGTATCGTAATCGGTCGACACGGTCTCAGGATTACAGTTGACCATGATGGTCTCGAAACCGTCTTCGCGCATCGCCAGCGCGGCATGCACACAACAATAGTCGAACTCGATTCCCTGACCAATGCGGTTCGGGCCTCCGCCCAAGACCATGATCTTGTCGCGGTTGGTCGGCAGCGCCTCGCATTCCTCCTCATAGGTGGAATACATGTAGGCTGTGGTCGTTGCGAATTCGGCAGCGCAGGTATCTACGCGCTTGTACGTCGGCAACACACCGAGATCCAGACGGCGTTGACGCACCTGTTTTTCTGTAATGCCGAGCAACTTGGCCAGGCGCGCATCCGAAAAGCCTTTGCGCTTGAGCTGATACAGACGCGGCTTGTCGAGATCCGCCAGCCCCATCTTGCCGAGCTGCTGTTCGATATGGACGAGATCCTGAATCTGCACCAGAAACCAGGGATCAATCTTGGTGGCGTCGAACACATCTTCGATGCTCATACCGTAGCGGAAGGCATCCGCCAGCGCCCACACGCGCTCGGCGTTGGGGATCTTGAGCTTTTGACGCAGCATCTGAAGCGCATCTTCTGCCTTGATGTCGACCTTGGGATCCAGACCATCAACACCGACTTCGAGCCCACGCAGCGCTTTTTGCAGCGACTCCTGGAAAGTGCGACCAATGGCCATGACTTCACCCACGGATTTCATCTGGGTGGTCAGAGTGGCGTCAGCCTTGGGGAATTTCTCGAAGTTGAAGCGCGGAATCTTGGTCACGACGTAGTCGATTGAAGGTTCGAACGACGCCGGTGTCTTGCCGCCGGTAATGTCGTTCATCAGCTCGTCAAGGGTGCAACCCACCGCCAGCTTGGCCGCGACCTTGGCAATCGGGAAGCCGGTCGCCTTCGAAGCCAGCGCCGAGGAACGCGATACACGCGGGTTCATCTCGATGACCACCATACGGCCGTCTTCGGGATTGATGCCGAACTGAACGTTGGAGCCCCCGGTTTCGACACCGATCTCACGCAATACCGCGATCGATGCGTCACGCATGATCTGGTATTCCTTGTCGGTGAGGGTCTGGGCGGGCGCGACCGTGATCGAATCCCCCGTATGAACACCCATGGGATCGAAGTTCTCGATGGAACAGATGATGATGCAGTTATCCTTGCGGTCACGCACCACTTCCATCTCGTATTCTTTCCAGCCGATCAGCGATTCGTCAATCAGCAGCTCCTTGGTCGGAGACAGATCGAGACCGCGCGTGCAAATCTCGACGAATTCTTCACGGTTGTATGCAATACCACCACCGGAGCCACCCAGCGTGAACGATGGCCGGATGATGCAGGGGAAGCCGACACGATCGAGCACCTGCATGGCTTCTTCAATGCTGTGGGCAATCGACGAGCGCGGCGTATCCAGACCGATGGACTTCATGGCGCGGTCAAAGCGCTCGCGGTCTTCAGCCTTGTCGATGGCATCCGCGTTGGCACCGATCAACTCGACACCGAACTGTTCCAACACACCGTGCTTGGCCAGATCAAGGGCGCAATTGAGGGCGGTCTGGCCGCCCATGGTGGGCAGCAGTGCGTCAGGGCGCTCTTTCTCGATGACCTTGGCGACCGTCTGCCAGTTCACCGGCTCGATATAGGTGGAATCCGCCATGGCCGGGTCGGTCATGATGGTGGCCGGATTGGAGTTGACCAGCACTACCTTGTAGCCTTCTTCGCGGAGGGCTTTACAGGCTTGGGCACCGGAATAATCGAACTCGCAGGCCTGGCCGATAACAATAGGACCCGCGCCCAGAATCAGTATGGTTTTTATGTCGGTACGTTTTGGCATGACACTTACCCGTCAACTCGAAACAAAATACGTTAGGAAATTTGTGTGGCACCCCAGCGGGTGCCTGGCGCGACAGGCGCACTGTCTACACCTGACCAACCTCCAGATAGAAACACGGGGCTTAAAGCCCCGTTTTCGCAACTAGCGACGCGCTTCCATCAAATCAATGAAGTGGTCAAACAAGGGGCTCGCATCACGCGGGCCCGGGCTGGCTTCAGGATGCCCCTGGAAGCTGAACGCCGGACGATCGGTACGATGAATGCCCTGCAAGGAACCATCGAACAGCGACACGTGGGTGGCGCGCAGGGTGGCTGGCAGCGTTTTCTCATCGACAGCGAAACCATGGTTCTGGCTGGTGATCATCACGCGATTGTTATCGAGATCCTTGACCGGATGGTTGGCACCATGATGACCGAACTTCATTTTCAGCGTGTTCGCACCACTGGCCAAGGCCAACAACTGATGCCCCAGGCAGATACCGAAGACAGGAATATCGGTTTCAAGAAAGCGGCGGATCGCCTCGATGGCGTAGTCGCAAGGCGCCGGATCACCCGGGCCATTGGACAGGAAGATGCCATCCGGATTGAGCGCCAGCACATCGGCAGCGGGCGTTTGCGCAGGCACCACCGTCAGGCGGCAGCCGCGATCCACCAGCATGCGCAGGATATTGAGCTTGACGCCAAAATCATAGGCGACGACATGGAACTTGAGTTCTTGCGGCTCATAGGTCTTGAACCCTTTGCCCAGCGCCCAGCTGCCCTGCAACCACGTGAAGGATTCAGCGGCGCTGACTTCCTTGGCGAGATCCATGCCTTTGAGACCTGGAAATGAGCGGGCGGCGGCGATGGCTTTTTCTTCATTGATGCTGTCACCGGCCATGATGCAGCCGTTTTGCGCACCTTTTTCGCGCAGAATCCGCGTCAGACGGCGCGTGTCGATATCAGCGATGCCCACCACATTGTGCTTGCGAAGGTAATCGCCCAGCGACATCTGTGAACGGAAGTTGCTGACAACGGGCGAGTTGTCGCGAATGATCAGACCGGTCGCCCACACGCGCGGGGACTCTTCGTCTTCGTCATTGACGCCGACATTGCCGATATGCGGATAAGTGAGAGTCACCATCTGCTGGGCATAGGAAGGATCCGTGAGGATCTCCTGATAGCCTGTCATTGCAGTGTTGAAAACGACTTCACCGGTAGACTTCCCCTCGGCGCCGATGGAAACGCCGCGGAACACAGTTCCGTCTTCGAGGGCCAATATGGCGGGTTTGCTCAAGCCAACCTCCAACAGACTCAGGTGCACGGTGATACTTGCACGCCTGGGTTTTACCAGATTGCGGGTCGAGCGATACCGGGCTAAACAGAAACTGTATAGCCAGACTGAAAAAGGTTGGAGATTCAGAGGGTAGTCGCGCCACCCGCGCCGGGCCGGGCGCAGATTGGCGCGTATTCTAACGAAATGACCGGGAAGCGTCTATGTTTTCATTTGGTGCATTTTGATCAGCCCATCAGGCAATCACGGTGCATCACTCAGACTCAACGAAAACCGAGAACATCCTGCATGTCGTAAAGCCCGGTCGCGTGATCACGCAACCACAGGCAGGCACGAACGGCGCCACGGGCGAAGTTCATGCGACTGGTAGCCTTGTGGGTGATTTCCACTCGCTCACCATCGGCACAGAACATGACGGTGTGCTCACCCACGATATCGCCCGCGCGGATGGTTTCAAATCCAATGGTCTTGCGATCACGGGGACCGGTATAGCCTTCGCGACCATAAACAGCGACTTCCTTGAGGTCGCGGCCCAGCGCATTGGCAACGACTTCGCCCATGCCCAGCGCAGTACCTGATGGCGCATCCACCTTGTGACGGTGGTGAGCCTCGATGATTTCAATGTCCACTTCGTCGCCCAGCACCTTGGAAGCGACTTCCAGCAGCTTGAAGCACAGGTTGACCCCCACGCTCATGTTGGGCGCGAATACGATCGCGGTCTTTTGCGCGCACTCAGCCAGGATTTGCTTTTGTTCGTCGCTGAGGCCGGTGGTACCGATGGCCATTTTCTTGCCGTGCTCGGCGCAGAAATGGGCGTTGGCGATGGTGGCGCCAGGCGCAGTGAAATCAATCAGCACGTCAAAATCATTCTTGACGGCCTCCAGACTATCAACGATCAGCACGCCCGACTTGCCCAGCCCCGCCACTTCCCCGACATCGGCACCCACCAGCGTGCTGCCGGCACGCTCGATGGCGGCGGCCAATACAACACCTTCGGTTTCCTGGACGGCTTGAACGTGCGCACGACCCATGCGGCCGGCGGCTCCAATGACTGCAACTCTTACGGGATTAGACACGATGAATTCTCTCGAAACGTTCCATTTTATGAAGTCGACCAGCATCCCTTATCTGCCAGCCGGATCAACGACACAGGCCGCATTCAAGCGGCCTGTGTATTCTGCCATGCGATCAGAGCATGTCGTCAAAGAACTTCTTGACGCCTTCAAACCAGGACTGCTTGCGCGGGGACTGACGATGGTCTTCTTTTTCCAGGCTGTCCTGGAACTCGCGCAAAATGTCTTTCTGGTGTTTGCCCAGATTGACCGGCGTCTCGATGATGACACGGCAGAGCAAGTCGCCAGGGGAACCGCCGCGCACGGGAGTCACCCCCTTTCCACGCAGACGGAACATCTTGCCGGTCTGGGTTTCAGCCGGAATTTTCAACTTCACGCGACCGTCGAGCGTCGGCACATCCAGCTCACCGCCCAGCGCCGCATCGACGAAACTGATAGGCACTTCGGTGTAGAGATCCTTGCCTTCGCGACGAAACAGGGAATGATCGCGCACAGCCACCTGCACGTACAGGTCACCGGCCGGCCCACCACCGACGCCCGCCTCGCCTTCACCGGCCAGACGAATGCGATCACCGGTATCGACGCCTGCCGGAATTTTGACCGACAAGGTTTTCTTTTTCTCCTTGCGGCCCTGACCATGACAGTCGGTGCAAGGATCCTTGATGATTTTGCCGCTACCACGACAGGCCGGGCAGGTTTGCTGCACCGAAAAGAAGCCCTGCTGCATGCGGATCTGACCGATGCCGCCACAGGTGGTACAGTTTGTTGGCGAGGTGCCGGGTTTGGCGCCTGAGCCATGACAGGTCTCGCACTCGACCAGCGTCGGAATGCGGATTTCAACCGTGGTGCCCTTCACTGCGTCTTCGAGATCAAGCTCCAGCGTGTAACGGAGATCCGCGCCACGATTGTTGCGCGAGCCGCCACGACCACCACCGCCCTGACCAAAGATGTCGCCGAATACATCACCGAAGATATCGGCAAAATTGGGACCGGCACCACCGCCGCCGAAGCCGCCACCTCCCGCGCTGGGATCAACACCGGCATGCCCGAAGCGGTCGTAGGCCGCGCGCTTCTGCTCGTCGGAAAGCACTTCGTAGGCTTCGTTGATTTCCTTGAACTTGGATTCCGCGTCTTTGTCACCAGGATTGCGGTCCGGGTGATACTTCATGGCCAGTTTGCGAAAGGCTTTCTTGAGATCCTGCTGCGCGGTTCCCTTCTCTACGCCTAAAACTTCGTAAAAATCTCGTTTCGCCATGGGGTACTCATCAATCTTTCGGGCCAGAAACAGAAACGCGGGAGGATACTCCCCCCGCGCAATGTTGTGAACAAACTATCTTCTCATGCGCCTGTTTGGCGGAGAGATTATTTGCGGTCGTCGACTTCTTCGAATTCCGCATCTACCGCGTCATCAGCACGCTTGGCACCGGCATCGTGCGCTTGTGGGCCTGCACCGGCAGCACCGGCACCTGCTTGCTGCTCACTGTACAACTTTTGGGCCAGACCGGCAGACGCCTGGGTCAGGGCATCAGTGCGTGCCTTGATGGCATCCTGGTCGTCGGTCTTGAGCACGGCTTCCAGATCGGCGATGGCGGTTTCGATACTGTTTTTCTCTTCTGCAGTCACCTTGTCGCCTGCTTCCTGGATGCTCTTGCGAGCAGCATGTATCAAGCCATCGGCCTGGTTACGCGCCTGCACCAGCTCTTCGAACTTGCGGTCTTCTTCGGCATGGCTTTCGGCATCGCGCACCATCTTCTGGATTTCGGCCTCTGACAAACCAGACGAAGCCTTGATTACGATGGACTGCTGCTTGCCAGTCGCCTTGTCTTTGGCCGACACGTTCAGGATACCGTTGGCGTCGATGTCGAAAGTGACCTCGATTTGCGGCAGACCGCGCGGTGCGGGCGGAATGTCTGCCAGATCAAAACGGCCCAGCGACTTGTTCTGTGCGGCTTGCTTGCGCTCACCCTGCAGGACATGCACGGTCACGGCAGTCTGATTGTCGTCGGCGGTCGAGAACACTTGCGATTTCTTGGTCGGAATCGTGGTGTTCTTCTCGATGAGCGGAGTCATCACGCCACCCAGGGTTTCAATGCCCAAGGTAAGCGGGCTCACGTCGAGCAACAGTACATCTTTTACGGTTCCGGCCAGAACGGCGCCCTGAATGGCAGCACCAACCGCTACGGCTTCATCGGGGTTGACGTCTTTGCGCGGCTCGCGACCGAAGAAGTCTTTGACCTTCTGCTGCACCAGCGGCATGCGGGTCTGACCACCAACCAGAATGACTTCCTGGATGTCGGACGCTTTCAGGCCGGCGTCTTGCAGCGCCTGGGCGCAAGGCTTCAGCGAGTTGTCGATCATTTCTTCGACCAGCGACTCGAACTTGGCGCGGGTCACTCGGATATTCAAATGCTTGGGACCAGACGCATCCGCCGTAATGTAGGGCAGATTGACTTCGGTTTGCTGGCTGGAAGACAGCTCGATCTTGGCTTTCTCGGCGCCTTCCTTGAGGCGTTGCAGTGCCAGCGGATCCTTGTGCAGATCAATGCCTGACTCTTTCTTGAATTCGGCTGCCAGAAACTCGATCAGACGCAGATCGAAGTCTTCACCACCGAGGTGCGTGTCACCGTTGGTGGCCAGTACTTCGAACTGGTGCTCGCCGTCGACTTCAGCAATCTCGATGACAGAAACGTCGAAGGTACCACCACCCAGGTCGTATACCGCGATGACCGAGTCACCACGCTTTTTGTCCATACCGTAGGCCAGTGCGGCAGCGGTAGGCTCGTTGATGATGCGCTTGACTTCAAGTCCGGCGATACGGCCGGCGTCCTTGGTCGCCTGACGCTGACTGTCGTTGAAGTAGGCAGGCACCGTGATGACGGCTTCGGTGACTTCTTCACCGAGGTAGTCTTCCGCGGTCTTTTTCATCTTTTTCAGAACTTCGGCAGAAATCTGCGGCGGCGCCAGCTTCTTGCCTTTTACATCAATCCACGCGTCACCGTTGTCAGCATTGGTGATCTTGAACGGTACGCGGGTGATGTCTTTCTGGACTTCTTTGTCAGTGAACTTG
Source organism: Pseudomonadota bacterium (assembly GCA_052035295.1). Classification (GTDB taxonomy): domain Bacteria; phylum Pseudomonadota; class Gammaproteobacteria; order Pseudomonadales; family Ketobacteraceae; genus HdN1. Next base: position 29,394 of record JBPOHS010000005.1, on the reverse strand, counting down.
CGGCCGATCAAACGTTTGACGGCAAACAAGGTATTGAACGGGTTGGTAACGGCCTGACGTTTGGCTGGCTGGCCGATCAGGGTTTCGCCATCATCGTTGTAGGCAACGATGGAAGGGGTGGTACGAGCGCCCTCGGCGTTCTCGATGACGCGCACCTTGTCGCCTTCCATGACGGCAACGCAGGAGTTGGTCGTTCCCAAGTCGATACCAATGATTTTACCCATGCTGTTTTGCTCCAATCACGAATCTGTTAATACAAAAAGCTGTTGATACAAAAGTCTGTTGATACACAATCATCCGGAGTCGCCCCTTGGGTGAAAACCGGTTGGGTGACTGACTCATTCGGGCGTGACGGCAGTTGTTGCCGCCCTTTGATCTCTTAAATGGGTCCGCCGGGAACCTTTTCAAGGCCTGATCCGACAAAACCCACACAACTCATGATGCGGCTGCCACTACCACCATGGCAGGACGTACCAGGCGGCCATTGAGGGTGTAGCCCTTCTGCAGAACCGCCATGACCGTGTTCGGCGCATGATCGGGACTGGGCACCATCGACATGGCCTCATGCATCTGCGGATTGAACGGCTGCCCGACCGACTCGACGGACTCGACGCCGTATTTGCGCAGCACGTCCGTCAGGATGCGCAGGGTCAACTCAACCCCTTCACGCACGCCCTGGGTGCTTTCATCAGAGCCGGCGGCCTGCAGGCCACGCTCAAGACTGTCGACCACAGGCAGCAGATCGGTGCTGAATTTCTCAAGGGCGTACTTGTGTGCGTTCTCGACGTCACGCTCGGCGCGACGACGCACGTTCTGCATTTCGGCAGACACGCGCAAGGCCTGATCCTGCAGCTCGGCAGCACGCGTGCGTGCTTGCTCCAGTTCGGCCACCAGACTTTCAATGCTAACTTCAGGTTGCGGCGCGGCTTCTGTCTGCTCCGGGGCAACCTGTGCTTCGTTTTCCTGCTCGGACATCATCAACTCCAGGGTGTCTATTCAAAAGGCGACTAATCAAAAGGTGTCTAATCAAAAATGGTGACGACTCGAAACCACTCTTCAAATTCAAAGGGAATGCTGCTTTCTCGCGACGTCCCGCGGCGAGGCACCGGCCATGGCCGTGCACCCGGCAAAGCGCGACGACGGTCTGCGGGAATATGCAAACCCGGAAGTGTCTTGGGGGCTTGGTATGGGGGCTATTCGCCAGACTTCAAGGCAGCGGTGAGAATTTTTGCCGTGAGATCGACCATCGGCACCACCCTCTGGTATGGCATCCGGGTCGGACCGATCACCGCCAGCACACCGACCACCCCGCCCGCCGACCCATAAGGCGCCGACACCACACTGCAGTCGTCCAGCACTTGAAAGCCGGACTCCTGCCCGATGTAGATCTGCACTCCGTCAGCCCGCAGACAGCTGTCCATGAGGCTCAGCAGATCCTTTTTCTGCTGGAAGGCATCAAACAGGTCCCGCAGCCGATCCACCCCTTGCTCATCGGCAATGGGCAACAAATTGGTTTCGCCGCTGACGACACATTGCTCGGCTTGCGGTGGCGTATTGAGCGCATCGGCGGCAACTTCGAGCGCAGCCGACATGAGAGAGTCCATCGTGAACTTGTCTTCGCGCATATCGCAAAGGATGCGTTCCCGCGCCATCTGCAGATCGACACCGGCATATCGACGATTGATGTAATGGGAAGCCTGCTGCAACTCGCTTTCTGTAAAAGGTCGGGCTGTCTGTATGATGCGGTTCTGCACTTCTTTGTCATTAAGGACCAGGATAACCAGGGCTCGGTTGCCTTGCAGCGGCAGGAATTCGACCTGGCGCAGAATGGCCCGCTCCTGCTTGGGCGCCAGCACGATTCCAGCCATTGAGGTCAGCTCTGAAAGCATTTTTGACGCGCTTTCGACCAGCTCCTTGGGGGTTTTGTCAGGATCCAGTACGTGTTTGACGCGGGAGATATCCTCCGGGCCCAAGGGCGAATAGGTGATCAGGCCATCGACAAACATGCGATACCCCAATGCCGTAGGAACGCGGCCCGCGCTGGTATGCGGCGACTTGATCAGCCCCTGTTCTTCGAGGTCGGCCATGATGTTGCGCACCGTCGCCGAACTCACGGCAAAGGGCAGCTCCCGCACGATCGCCTTGGAACCGACAGGCTGGCCGTCCTGGATGTAGCGCTCCACCAGCGTTTTGAGTATGTCTGCAGATCGATTGCTGAACTTGCGCATGGGCTTGAATGCAGATCAAAAAATTCACCGACATCATAGCAGGTTGCACGACTTGTGGTGTGGGGGGGATTTTCTGCTATGTTATGACAAACCTCACAACACCTGTTTAAATACACATGCTTACGCATATCAAGATCAGCCAGTTTGCCATCGTGGAATCCCTCGACCTCGACATTCCGCAACAACTCTCCGTGATTACCGGCGAAACCGGGGCGGGCAAGTCCATCATGATCGACGCGCTCGGGCTGGTGCTGGGCGATCGCGCCGACAGCGGCATGGTCAGAGCGGGGGCCGACAAGGCCGACATTCTGGCCAGTTTCGATGTCTCGACCAATCCGGCGGCCAAGCACTGGCTGCAGGATCACGAGCTCAATGCCGATGATGAGTGTCTGCTGCGCCGGGTCATCAATCAGGATGGACGCTCGCGCGGCTACATCAATGGCACCCCCGTCACGCTGCAACAACTCAAGGATCTTGGCGAGACACTCGTCGCCATCCACGGCCAGCATGAACACCAGACCCTGCTGAAAAAGGATACCCATCGCGAACTGCTCGATGAGTTCGCCGGCATGCAACCGCTTGCGAAGGAAGTCGCCAAAGCCTTCCGCAGCTGGCAGGAGAAAGACGCCAAATGGCGCGAGTTCCGCGACAATCGCGCCGCCCTGATGGAAAAAGCCGATCTGCTGCAATTCCAGATCCGCGAGCTGGACGCCCTCAGCCCGCAGGCGGGCGAACTGGAAAGCCTGGAACGCGATCACAAGAAACTGAGCAACGTCGAAGGTTTGCTGAAGCGTGGCCAGCAGGCGCTGGAAGCGCTTTCCGACGGTGATGACAACCTGGTCGATCAGGTCGCCTCGGTACTGCATATCCTGCAGGACATGGCACGCCAGGATGCCGGGCTGCAGGACACCATCGACCTGCTGGAACAGGCGCAGATCCAGCTGCAGGAGACCGCAACCAACCTCCAGCATTACGCCCAGAGTCTCGATATCGACCCCGATCGCTACGAAGAGATTGACCAACGTCTGACCCAGACCTATCAACTGGCACGCAAGCACCGGGTTCATCCGACCGAGCTCGCCGACCTGCACGCCCGCCTGAAAGCCTCGCTGGCCGATATCGATGGCGGCGATGAACGACTCGAGGCCCTCGAAGCCGAGGCGAAGGCCGGCTGGAACAACTATTTCGATTCAGCGCAAAAACTGTCAGGTGAACGCAAGAAAGCCGGGCAGAAACTCGCCAAGAAAATCACCGAACAGATTCGCCCGCTCGGCATGCCCGGCGCAGAATTCTTTGTCACCCTGACCGATCTTTCACAACAACAGGCCAACGCCCACGGGCTGGAGGTCGTGGAATTCGAGGTACGCACCAACCCCGGACAGCCCGCGAAGGCGCTGGGCAAAGTAGCTTCAGGCGGCGAACTCTCGCGCATCAGCCTGGCCATTCAGGTGGCCTGCGCGGCCCGCAGCCAGGTGGCGACCTTGATCTTTGACGAAGTGGACGTGGGCATCGGCGGAGGCGTGGCACAGGTCGTGGGCAAACTGCTGCGTTCCCTGGGCCACAAGAACCAGGTGCTGTGCGTGACCCATTTGCCACAGGTCGCTGCGCAAGGGCACCACCACCTGCACGTCAACAAGATCACCCGCAAGGACTCGACGCACACGCGCATCGACGTGCTGGGTGGCGATGACAAAGTCAGTGAGATTGCGCGCATGCTGGGTGGCGTCAAGATCACCGACCAGACCATGGCGCATGCAAAAGAGCTGATTCTGGAAAGTCAGGCGGGGTAGCCGGAAGGCGGTCGCTTACTTTTTGGGGCGCACATACAGCACAAGACTATGCTCCACCAACTCGTAACCGTGCTCCTCGGCAATGGCGCGCTGGCGTTTTTCAATCTCGGCGTCGATGAACTCGATGACCTCGCCCGTATCGATACGTACCATGTGATCATGATGATCACCCTTGGCCAGTTCGAACACGGCGTGGCCGCCATCGAAATTATGACGCTCGACCAGACCGGCAGCCTCAAACTGGGTCAGCACACGGTAGACCGTAGCCAAACCAACGTCTTCGCCGGCATCAAGCAGGGTCTTGTAAACATCTTCAGCGCTCAGGTGGCGAGAGGCGTCATGCGATTCAAGCAGTTGCAGAATTTTGATGCGCGGAAGCGTCACCTTGAGACCGGCTTTGCGTAATTCCTGGTTTTCTGTTGTCATAGGTGCCTCAGCGCTACTGGGGTGCCGGCTTGAGTCTCCGACACATTCAAGTATGATTGCTCGCCAGCCACGAATAGGGATCGCCGCCACGATGCGAAATCTGACCAGAATGATACTCATTTTTGCCCTGACTTTCACTGGGGCATGTTCTTCTTTGCGTTTCCCCGGCGTGTTTCGCATCGACATTCCGCAGGGCAACATCATCGCGGCCGAAAACGTGGAAAAACTGAAAATCGGCATGACCACCCGCCAGGTCGAGTACCTGATGGGTTCCGCCATGGTTAAGGACCCTTTCCACCCGGATCGCCAGGATTATTTCTATCACCTGGAAACCGGCAAGGGGCGTTTGCTCAAGAATCACCTGACCCTCTACTTCGACAAGGGAACGCTGGTGAAGATCGACAAATCAAACTACGTCGACTCGAAAGCCCTGAACGACAAGGTGCAGCAGAAACTGGATGCCGAAGCCGATCTCAAGAAACAGCGCAAGATTTTCTCGGCACCTGAAGACGCTATTCCGGCCAAGTAACCCGCCCGTTTACTCGGCGTCGCCTTTCGCGGCCGCCCGTTTCTTGCGGACCTCTTTGGGGTCGGCAATGAGGGGGCGGTAGATTTCAGCCCGCTCACCGTCGATCAGAATTCGCTCGCGTGGACTGCGTTCAGCCTTGCCAAACACCCCCAGCGTGACAGATTCGAGATCCAATCCAGGAAACTTGGCCGCAATACCGGATTGCAACACCGCGTCGTAGAGGCTGGTTCCGGCCCTGACCTTAAGGGGAATCACCAGCTGCTTGTCGGGCGTGGCATAGGCCACATCTACCTGAATGAATTCATCTGTCACTGAACACCTCTATCTGCTGCCTGTATCCTTGAAATATTCGGGTTTTTTGCCCCCCAGCTCAAGTGAATTCACCGCCAGCGTATTCCACTTTGGGGCGACGGCCCTATAATTCCCGACTCTCTTTGCTAGTTGAAGGCACCTGTTCCCATGGCCAAGTCTGACTCAGGCAACAACACCATCGCGCAAAACAAGAAGGCGCGCCATGAGTTTAATATTGGCGAAACCTTTGAGGCCGGCCTGGTGCTGGAAGGCTGGGAGGTCAAGAGCCTGCGCGCCGGCAAGATCAGCTTCAATGAAGCCTATGTGCTGATGAAGAACGGCGAAGCCTTCCTGTGGGGCATGCACATCACCCCGCTGATTTCAGCCTCGACCCACGTCCAACCGAACCCCACCCGTGAGCGCAAGCTGTTGCTGCACACACGGGAACTGTCGAAGATGTTTGGGGCCATTTCCAAGAAGGGCCTCACCTGCGTTCCGCTGTCACTGTACTGGAAGGGCGGCCGCGCCAAGTGCCTGATTGGCCTCGCCACCGGCAAACAGCTGCACGACAAGCGCGAAACAGAGAAGAACCGCGACTGGGCGCGCGAGAAGCAACGGGTATTGCGCAAGTAGCATTCTCGCTGTACGGGCAATGGTCGAACCCTGCAAACTCTCTGCTATGCCGTCATGTGAAGGTCATGCGCCGCGACTATACTTTCCATAGGTGCTCGTGCGGCCTGTGTAAGCGCCTTCCCCCTGTTTCCCTGCAGGCCGGCGGAGTGAGTCATGATGTTGGGTCTTCCTGCCGTCAAATCGTATCGGGACTGGCATGTGCCCTGGTCGCGCAGCGACATCACCCTGCGCCAGGGTCTGGACTATCTCGCCACCCTCGCCGCCCGCGCCGATGAAATCCCCCTGTTGATCCGCCTGATCGAAAACCCCCGCTACAAGATTCCCGGGATCACCCTCTTTCATGGTTCGGTGGAACTGCGCCAGCACGACTGCATCCACCTACTGCTGGGACGTGGACTGCTGCCGAAAGATGAAGCGTTTGTCATTGGATTCACCATGGGCAGCACCGGAGTGGTCAGCACCGTGGAGGAGACCCTTTTCTGCAAGATTGCCCGCCATTTGTACCCTCGCATCTATCGCTTTGATCACGAGGATGAAGAGATCTTTCGGGATGCCGTGAAACTGGGGGCTATTTCCCAGTGCCAGCCGCTGGACCGGGCCGATTTTTCCCCGCTGCTGGATGTGCCGCTGGCAGAGGCACGCGCAGCGTTGGGGCTGGAGCCGGAACTGATCGAGGCGTATTACCGGGTTGAGCAACGGCGCTTTCCGGGGGCAAAGGCCAGCGCGCGCCTCATCTGATACAAGGCCACGGGCGACTGGTACAAGATCACGAGTAACAGGCCCGCCCAAAAAACACACTTGTGCTCATTCTTTATCTCTTGCAGCCCGCCTTCTGCCCCCTACCCGCCTCCTCCAACCACTCCCCCTTGGTTTCCAACACCTTAAATGCATGACCATGTGTCCACATGAATCCTGCCATTTATTGCTGAATACGAGCAAAAACACCGCAAATATCGATCCATGATCCAGATCATCAATTTCACCTGCATTTTTATGTGTACACATGTTGACTGAAAATAAAAACCCTTTATATTGGGTGAACAAGTGTTCACAAACCATCATGACACGGAGTTCTGCTTATGTCGGTTTTCAGCCCCACCGTTCGCCGTATTGCCACCCGCATCGCCAAGGAAGACTGGCTCGATTTCGTGTTGGCCCGCATAGATCCGCTGCTGGCTGTCAATCGCGTGCTGGCCCGAGTGGAATCGGTCATTGATGAAACCCCTGACATCAAACGGTTTGTGTTGGCGCCCAACGGCAACTGGAAGGGATTCACTGCAGGGCAATACGTCACCGTGCGAGCGATGATTGACGGCGCCTTCCATGAACGCTGCTACAGCCTGGTTAGTGCGCAGGGAAATGCCCGGATAGAGATTGGCGTGAAGCGTCAGCCACATGGCAAGGTATCGAACTGGCTGCACGACCACCTCATGCCCGGTGACCTGATTGAGCTTGGCGACGCCAGCGGCGAGTTTGTCCTGCCGAACGAGCTGCCCGAGCAGCTGCTGCTGATTGCCGGTGGCAGCGGCATCACCCCGATTTACAGCCTGCTGGCGGAAGCCCTGACACAGCGCGCAGATCAAGATGTCGCCGTTATGTACTACGTCAACACAGCGCAAGACCTGGCCTTTGCCCGCGACATGCAAACGCTTGCCGACCAGCACCCCACTTTACGGCTGCACTTTGCCCTGGCCACAGATGGCGACGCAGGCCGATTCAGCAGGGCACAACTGGAAGCGGCGATTCCTGATGCTGCCCAGCGCATGACCTACGTCTGCGGCCCGCAGGGTTTGATGAATGCCGTGAGCACGGCATGGGACGAACAGGGCTTGCAAGCGAATCTCAAGCAGGAATTGTTTGGCCCGCCAGCCTCTACTGGCGAAGTCACCGACAACGCCATGCCTATTGCATTGCGCCGCAGCCAACAAGTCATCACCAACACCCGCGCCAACCTGCTGGAGAGCATTGAAGCCTCTGGCGCACGCCCGGCCTACGGCTGCCGTATCGGCATCTGCAAAACCTGTAGCTGTACCAAGGTATCTGGCGTGGTACGCGACCGCATTACTGGCGCCATCGATGATGCACCAAATTCACAGATACGCATTTGCGTCAGCGAGCCATTGAGTGCCGTGACACTGGATATCTGATCGACACCACGCGACACGCGAAAGCTAGTCGCCAACCGATTTATTGTTTTTATCGTGATTCAAGGGAGACACATCATGGGATCAATCAGCAAAAGCCGCCCGCTGAGCGCAGAGGAAATCAAGGCCTTCGGAGATGAGCTGGACGCCTTGCGACGCGACACGCTCGCCACATTGGGCAAGCGGGATTCCGATTACATTTATCGTGTACGCGATCTGGTGCGCTACACCGAAATCGCTGGCCGCAGTTCACTGATGCTCGGGTGGTTGCCACCTTTCTGGCTGGCAGGCGCAGCCCTGCTGGGTGTTTCCAAAATCATTGAAAACATGGAACTCGGCCATAACGTGATCCACGGTCAATATGACTGGATGAACGACCCGAGCCTGCGCGGCAGCAATTACGAGTGGGATCATGCCTGCACGAGCGCTGCCTGGCGCCACTCGCACAATTACCTGCATCACACTTATACCAACGTGGTCGGGCGTGATCGCGATGTCGGGTACACCTTGTTGCGCCTCACCGATGAGCAACCCTGGAAGCCGTGGCATGCCATTCAACCGATAACGGCAAGCCTGCTGGCGATCAATTTTCAATGGGGCATCTCATTGTATGACCTGGAACTCGATCATGTGGTCGACGGCAAAAGATCCCTGGCCGATTTGCGAGCGGATTTGAAGCCATTCGCTGCAAAAATTGTACGCCAGAGCATGAAGGATCATGTCGTATTCCCCGTGCTCGCCGGCCCGTCATTCCTGCCGGTATTGACCGGCAACATTGCCGCCAACACGATCCGGGATCTGTGGACTTTCGGCATTATTTTCTGCGGCCACTTCACCGAAGATGCCGAGATGTTTGCAGACAATATCGAGAATGAAACGCGCGGTGAGTGGTATTTGCGTCAGCTGCGGGGATCGAGCAATCTGACCGGCAGCAAGACCTTCGAATTCATGACGGGGCACTTGAGCCGCCAGATCGAGCACCACATGTTCCCGGACATTCCGTCCCTGCATTACCCGGAAATGGCCGAGAAAGTGCAGGAAATCTGCGCCCGCTATGGCCAGCATTACAACACGGGATCGTTTGTGCGCCAGTTTACGACGGTAGTGAAGCGCATCTTCAAGTATTCACTGCCTACCCGCAGTAAAGTGGAAAGCGTCACGGCAGCGGTCGCGGCCAAGGCAAGCGAGGTCGTTCCTTTTGGTAAGCGCGAGACTCCGGCGCAGAGCGCGGTGGCAGCATAGGCGGATGGCTGAAACCTAACCCGCTTAGGGTGCAGCCTGATGTGAACAGATATGGGTGTCCTGCCACTTTCCAGCATTCAACAGTTGATTATGTGGGGGTCGCCCCCACATAATGAAATATCCAAGGGGACGACCTGGCTTCGACGTCGGTGATGAAACCTTAGGTGCATGTCGTGTGGGTAGCAACACACGTACTCCAAGTGCTGCACAAGATAGTCGCAAACGACGAATCTTACGCTTTAGCAGCTTAATCGCTGCTGACCGTTGACCCTGCTCGCCCATGGGTGGGAATCATCGGTAATTTACATGGGATCGCGACCTCGGTGTGTCTGGCACTGGGGAGTTAAAAAGTACAGACTGGTGCTGATCGCCCTGCCCCTTCGGGCCGTTCAGCGCGAGAACAGTAGATAGGGATACACATGTAGAGCTTAAGGCAGAGTACTGGCGGACGCGGGTTCGATTCCCGCCGTCTCCACCAAATTGAAGGGCTCGGATATTCTCCGGGCCCTTTTTCTTGCCTGAAATCCCCGCGCGGCGCGGGGTTCCGGCTACATGTGCTGCGGGTGGCCAACTGCCGAAATACCCAGTTTTCAGCGTTTTCGGCTCCAAATCTGTCTCTATTCTCTGTTTGGCCTGCGGGTATGGCGCAGTTTTGGCTCTATACGAATCAACAACTTACGCGCCGCAGTTCATCGTCAACCAAGGCGAGCGGTTAGGTATCAAACCGTGCCACTACCTCCCGTTGTGCCGCCCAGTCGGTTGGCAATGGGTTCCGCTGGAACCACAGCAGGCTCATGCACCGGGGCTGCTTGCCAGCCAAGATGGTCTGGATGATGGCGGGCTCCAGCAGCGTCAGGCGTAGCAGTTCGTTGACCGTCGAATGGTGCAAACCTTCGCGTTGGGCAATTTCACTACCGCTGCCGACCACGCAGTCGTCCAGTAGTTGCTGCCAGTGGAAGGCCCGCGTCAGCGCTACCAGCAAGGGCTGATCGAGCTGAGGAGCACTTGCCCCCGTCTTATCCACCTGGCCATCGGGCCGCACCACGACCTTGCTGCCGCCACGCTTGCGGATCTTCAGCGGGATGAAGGTCGACAGCTTCACCTGCCCGCCATCCCGGCATTCGCGGGCAATGGCTGCACCCAAGGTCTGCATTTTCGGCTTCATACGGTTTCCTCCATTTCCTGCAATTCTGCGCCGATGGTGCCGGGCAGCAGTTCACCGGCCAGTTCCTGCCATCCCTGATCGCGCCAGATGATCTCCAGCCCGCTGTCGGCGATCACCACGCGCTCGATTAGCAACTGCGCCAGTCGGCACTGTTCGGCGGGGAACAACTCCCGCCACAGGCTGGCAAGGTTGCGCATCGGCAGCACGACCTGCGGTTCGGTGAGATCTGGCCGAATGTGCTTCATTCGGTCCCCCACCGATTGAACGATGTGCGGGGCTGACAGCGCCGCCACGATCTGCTGCGCGACCAACTCTTCAATCGGCACGGCTGGCAACGGGCCGTGTTGACTGGCCCATGCGCCGAAGCGCCGGTGTTTGATCGGGCTGTAGTAGCGGTAGGTCTTGCCTTTCTTCTTTGTGTAGCTGGGCACCAGACGTTCGCCGTCGGACGTGAACAGCAGGCCACGCAACAGAACCGGTTCACTCTGGCGGTCATTCGTCTCGCGCCGCCGTTCAATGCCATCGGTGGCGATCAGCGCGTGCACCGCGCCCCACTGGGTTTGCGTGATGATGGCCTGATGCTGGCCGGGGTAGCTCTGCCCCTTGTGGATGATCTCGCCAAGGTACATCCGGTTGTGCAGCATCTTGTAGATGGTCTGCTTGGTGAAGGGCTTGCCGCCTTTGGTGACCATGCCTTCCGCACCATAGGCCTTGGCCATCAGCGTGGCTGATCGCATCGTCACGAAGTCGTCGAAGATGCGGCGCACCAGTCTGGCCTCGACCTCGTTGATCACCAGCAGACGATTGTCCACGTCGTAGCCGAGCGGCAGCGGCCCGCCCATCCATATGCCCTTGGCCTTGCTGGCGGCGATCTTGTCGCGGATGCGCTCGCCTGTGACTTCGCGCTCGAACTGCGCGAAGGACAGCAGGACGTTGAGCATCAACCGGCCCATCGAGGTGGCCGAATTGATCTGCTGGGTGACGGCACTGAAGCTGACGCGGTGGTGGTCAAATACATCGACCATCCGCGCAAAATCCGCCAGCGAGCGTGACAGCCGGTCGATCTTGTAGACCACCACGATGTCGACCTTGCCCATCTGAATGTCGGCCATCAGGCGGCGCAGTGCAGGACGGTCCATGTTGCCGCCAGAGAAGCCGCCATCGTCATAGTCATCGGCCACAGCGATCCAGCCTTCGTGGCTCTGACTCTTGATGAAGGCGTGCCCGGCTTCCTTTTGTGCGTCGATGGAATTGAAAGATTGGTCCAGTCGTTCGTCGCTGGACACGCGGCAGTACACGGCGCAGCGCCTGAGCGGGACGGTCGGCGAAACCACGGCTCGGTTCATTGCGCAGCCCCTTTGCTGTCACGCAGCCCAAAGAACTTCGGCCCATTCCACTGCGTGCCAGTGATGTGGCGCGCTGCCGCCGACAGGCTTTTGAACACCTGCCCGTTGAGTTCGTACAGGCCCTCGGGCGTGACGGTGACGCGGTGCTGGCGCTCATCCCATTCGCGGATCAGCGTGGTGCCGGGCATCAGCAAGGTTTGCGTGCTTCGCCTGCTGGCCGACTTGATCTTGGAATGCTTGGCACCGGCCTCGACCAGCATCTTGCGGATGTTGGTGGGCAGCGCGCCGTATGCCATTTCCTGGATGCGGTAGGCCAGACGCGATTCCACGTAGTTGCGGTTGCGGTGGCTGGGCCGCCGTGGGAAGTGTTGGTCCCATAGCGCCCAGAGATCGGCCATGGGCAAGGATGGCAGCCCGGCCAGTTGCGCCGAAATGCTGCTGTTTGGGGTGTCTGTCATTTCAAAAACTCCTGTGGTTGAGACAGGTCCATGAACGCGCTGTGGCGAGCAGAAGCCAAGTCAAACCGTGCTCTTTCAGTAAGGTGGTAACCGGTAACCTCGGGTGGTAACCCGGTTTCGGCATCTGTCGCTGGCGAGGGCGCGCGCTTGCGCCCCCCGTATGGGTTTATGCGTGGGAAGGACCCCTTTCACCTGTGACGGCGATACCGACGTGGCGGGCATTGGAAATGGCGCTGCCACCAACGGCGCAGCCGCCGGTCAATCCGTTCGGCAGCGAGAAACCAAGGCCACCACCACGGCAGCTTGACCCGCACGCGCCGCGCCCTGCGTACGATGGAGGTTGACGTCCTGCAGTGTGTAGTGAACGGGGTCTCGCTCCACGCTGCCTGTGACGCGGAAGGCAGCGCACCAATGCCGTCGTCACGCGATATGGCGGCGCGTGCTGCCGGTGGCAAAAGCTGCTGCCGGACTGGCAGGCGCTCCAGACCGTCTGACCCCGGTGCAATGCGTGGCGACAGTGGCTCAAAGCGATCTGGCTGATGCCGACGTGAAGGCTGGATTTCCATGCTGGCCCCCCTCACACATCCACGCGCACGACGGTCGATAAGCCGTGGCCCGGGTCGAGATGCTTCTTGGGTGGATTGGGATCGGGCGCGTAGATGCGGCGCTGATCGCCTTTGGCCTTGGGGTGATAGACCTTCAGGCCCCAGGCGTCGAAGCCCGCACTGCGCAAAGCGTTGTCCAGTGAGGTGACCAGTTCGCTGTCGGTGCGGGTGAATTCATCATTGAGGTCACGCAGTGCTTCGTATGGCAGACCTTCGATGAGTGTGGGCAGCAGATCGCCATCGCGTGTCTGTCCGATCAGCTCATGGTCATAACGGGTGCAGGCATCGCCCGTCACTCGGGTGTGGGTCAGGCGTACACGTTGAAGCAACACACCTTCCACACTCTGCATCTCGCGCCACGCCTGCACAAAGGTCTTGGCGGCCTCCAGCATCCGCTGTGCGCTGGGTCGGAAGATGCGGCGGATTTCCTGATCGATCAGTGTCTCATCCAGCCCGGTCACCATCTGCCCGGCCAGATCGTTGATGTACTGTTCCAGTGCCTTGACACGGGTCGGCGCTTCCAGCACCTGCTGCGTGGCCTTCACACGCGCGGCTTGTTCCTGTGCCAGCCCCTGCTGGTGTTCTTGATCGAATTTCGCCAATGCATCCGTGTCGCCCAAGGCTGCCTGGACATCTCGCTGAATGGTCAGCGTCATTTCCGGCTCGGCGGGTTTGTCCCAGCCGCAGGTGATGCGGTTTGCCGCGACCAATGCGGCAATGGCCTGGTCGTACTGGGCGTTCTGCTGGCGCAGACGCTCGAACATTTGCGCCACAGCGCTGACGTCCCCGATTTCGTTCACGGGCGATGTGCCCTTGGCGGATTTCGGGCTGACCGCTGTTGCTGCTTTCTTGGTGAAAGGGTTTACGTTCATTTGTGCTCTCCATATCGAATGCCGCCCACAGAGGTGTGGGAGACGCCGGGCGGCGTGGCGTACTGTTTTTGGGTGGTGATGCGCCAGAGCGCGCCGTCGCGGCTGTGGCCAAGGTGGGTGATGTCGATGCCCTTGGCGCGGTAGGCCGGGGCGATGCGGCGCAACTGATCCGCCAGTCCTTTCGGGGAACGTGGCCAGCTACTGCGGTCGGGGATGCTGTGGGTGTTCAGCAGGTCGTAGAGTTGACCAGCCGTGCCTTTCCAGTTGATGGGCAGGATGCGATCCGCGAGGTACTTGTCGAGCGCCTGCGCGACGGCATTGCTCTCCAAGGCCCGGTCGATGCCAGCACGCACCAGTTCAGCGTATTGCTGCTGGAATTCACCGGACGCGAAGCCCAAGGCGCGGGCTACTGCCTCGCCCAGCCGTTCGTAATCGGCCATGCGCTGCTTCTGGGTGAGCTTGACCGTCGGCATAATGGCCAGCGCCGCCGAGAACAGATCCAGCAGACCGGCGAACACCTTGGGCTGGTCACGTTCCCAGCCTGCGTGGGTGTCGGCATCGTCACGCCGGGCCTCGGCGGGAATGGTCGGCAGATCGACGTGGATCACCCGGTCAATCAGGTCGGGACGCGTGGCAACCACGGCGATGCCGTTGAGCACCACCGGCCGCTTGGTTTCCATGACGTGCTCTTCGCCATTGGTGTAGAGCTGGCGCGAGGCAAAACCGCCGCCGGTGGCCAGGGTGCAAAAGGCATCCTGTTGCTCGGGCGTGAGGCCGGAGAGGTTCTCGTAGCTGACCAGCCAGTTGTTGGCGGCGGCGACGAACACGTCCTCCACCGTCTTGGGCCGCCCACGCAGCATCACCTTGTTGGGATCGACCAGGCTGCGCAGCACGAATTGCGTGGTGGACTTGGCCGAGCCTTGCTCGCCCACCAGCTCCAGCGCCGGGAAAGGGGTGTCCGGACGGAAGCAGTCCAGCAGCCACGCCAGCACCATCACGCGGCTGAGCGTCGGGACGTTGGAGTGCTGCCAGAGCAACCCGACATCGCCATGGGTCATCCTTGTCGGCACAGGCATCGGCAGCGGGCGCATGGAGGGCGTGCGGGTGAAATAAACCGGCGATTCGTTCACCACGCGCCAGCCCTGGGGGGTGACGTGGATGGCCTGCCACTGCTCATCGGCCAGATCGATCAGGTAGCCATCTTCACAGCGGGCCGCGCGGACGTGGACTTCGATCTCATCACCGTCGTTGATGCCTGCGGCGGCGAGCGTGGCCAGGGCCGATTTCATCGTGGTCTCCGGCACGCCCATTTCCTTGGCACGCCAGTACGCGGCCCGCAGCCACTCCTCGAAGCCTGACGAATACACGCGCCACACTTCGCGCCGACTGGGCATGGGAATCACGGCCACCGCATTGCGATCCGCGTCGTGGTGCAACTGGCACTGCGCTCGGGCCAGCGCCACCAGTTCATCAAGCGCGCTCGCGTCGTCATCGCTGCCGGGCAGTTCATCGCGCACCAGCTTGTCGAGGACCGTCACCGAGCAATCGCGATTGGCCTTCTTGGCGGCGTGGCGCAGGCGCAAGTAGCCGGGCAGGTCCGTGGCCTTGAGGATCGAGAAGGCGCGCACCACGTCTTCCTCGGCCAACACGCCCACGTCATCGACCAGACGGACCAGTGCCGCCTCGATCACGCCAACGGGATCGGTGTCAGGAGTCGGTGCCGGAGTTGCCGCCCCATCCACTTCGACCGTGTGATGGTCGTGATGGTGGTGACGGTCGTTCTCTACTACTCCGTCCGCAGAGGGTATGGACGCGCTCATCATCACCGCCCGAATCAGCGCGAGCGTTCGATGAGATTGCGAATGTCCTCAGCGCGCCAGACCGTGGTCTTGCTGCCGAGTTTGATGCCTTGGGGAAATTTGCCTTCCCGGATGCCGGCCCACCAGGCCGAACGGCTGATGGGGATCAGGGACAGGATCTGCGGCAACCGAACGAAGCCGGTTTCGGGCAGTGCAGGACGGGGTTGGTACATGGCGAGCATCCGTGGTCGTTTGGGGATGCTCTGTATTGAATGCCACAAGAATTGGCATTCATAGACACGGTGCGCGCACGATGATCACGCTGCGCGCAGCGTGAAGGTTCGCAGTGAAATTACTTGGGCGGCGAGTCTTTTGGAATGCCCGCGATCCAATTCTTGATCGTGCCCGGTGCTTTGCAGACCTGCGCGCCGATGATGCGGTAGGCCTCTTCCTTGGTGCGGTACGTATTCGATGCGAACAGTTGCAGGGCCTTTTGCTTTGCGGCCCGGTTGCTGGCGTGTCGAGCATCGGCCGCCCGTCTGACTGCCTGGCTTTGGGCCTTGCGCACTTCGTCGGCGGCAACGGGCTCCGGCGTGAGTCCGGCCTTCCATGCTTCCTCGATGATCTGCGCCGTTGAGGGTGACTCCGGCAACAGATCGGCCAGCAGCAAGGATTCGAGCGCTTCCATCAGTGCATCCACCGCTGGCCTGATGATGATCCCCGACGGCGTGTCTGATGTGGCCTCAATCACCACACCCAACTTGTAGAGCGCCAAGAGGCGGAAGTAATCACGATCCGTTGCAATGGCTGACCGCAGGCGCAACCATTCCGGTTGATTGGTCACTTCGATGAACCAGTCCAGATCACGCTGCTCGCTACGGCTGACCAGTTCGCTGCCGTGCTTGATTTGCGCCAATGCCACGGTATCCGTGATCGCGGCGTCCATGCAGGCCAACATCTGATGCAACTGCTCGGCGCTGAAGGTCTGCAAATCATCCCGGGCGCACGCAGCAATGCGCACCGCGTTCGGCAACTCCAGCAGTTGTTCGAGCGGTGTGGTCAGGGCCAGGGTGAGTAGATGCGGATTCATTACCCGCCAGTCTACCGAGAGTGATCCAGCACCGTCCACGTTCATCCACGCTGGTCGCCATGGCCAGCCAGCGCTGGCGATCTTCAGGCGTGAGTGACGGATGTGACGGGTTTGCCGGAAACTTTCCATGACGTGCGCACGCGTGAGAAGTAAATCAGCAAACCTGTCGCATCCGTCACTGGCGCGGAGGCCGTGACGATTACACGCAGGACGTATCTGCGTTTCCGGCGGTGTAAACAATAAGCGACGACCATCACAACCATCACCACTGTCACAGCGGGCCATCGACCGTGATGGTTGTGACGATGGTGATGGTCACCGCCTATTGTTACGGTCGGGGAATGCACACATGCCCAGACAAAGCGGGTCCTTCCTGGCGATATTCCAATACGGGGGGCGACAGCGCAGCATTGCGCTACCGTCTGGCCAGGAAACAAGGTTTGCAGGGTTTGCGGTTCGCACTTGGCGGTGCGGGTCAACGGGCTGAATGCCGCGTCAACGCTGACGTGTGCGGGATTGTTGGGAAAGAGGAGAGTGCGAACCTTGGTGCGTACCGGGTTTGCACCCCGGTGCGCGCGAAAACGGCCAGGGACGAAAACTCAATGCTGGTGCGGGTTTGCAGCCGATTCGCTGGCTGGGTTGCAGAAATCGGCCCACGAGCCTTTGCACCCCGTCTGACGCATCGGACACAGGTTGTCGTAACTTTCCGTGAGGCGCGCGCACGCGCACGCGTATAGAGAGTTACGTGGAACTGCGTCAGCTGCGTCAGACCTTGGTATCGGCAAGGGCCTCCAGAAACTGGACACCCTTGGCGGCTGATCACACCACCCTGTACACCCGTTCGCCGCTGTCGTTGTGCGCCAGCACCACGTTCAGGCCGAGCTTCTTGCGCAGCATCCCGGAAATCGCCCCACGCACGGTGTGGGGCTGCCAGCCAGTGGCCAGCATCAGTTGCAGGCTGGTCGCGCCCTGTGGGCGGCGCAGTGCCATCACCAGCGCGGCAAGCTTGGTGCCAGGGCGGATCGGGATGCCCTCCAGAAGTTGGAAGTCGTCGGTGGCGTCCATCGGCTGGACATCATCCGACGGCACGGGCCGCTGTTGGCCGATGGCCGCGTAGCCCGCGTCGGTCAGCGCGTGGCCGCTGTCGGCGGGTTCGATCCAGCCACGCTGAAGCAGCGCAGTCAGCACTTTGACCCGTGCGCCGCCGCGCAGCGTGTCAGGCGGGATCACTCGCCCATCAGGACGGCGGGCGGCAGTGCGCAGCAGCAGGCTTTGGGCCGGGGAAAGTTTGAGCAGGGTGTCCATCGCGGCCCCCTCACTTGTTCTGGCCGCCGAAGATTGCCAGTAGGTCATCCAGCGCCTGATCCACCCGCCCGAGGTCACCTACGTGGCCCCAGTGGATGGCGTCCGGGTTGTGGCCGAAATGGTCGTCGGCCAGTTGCTGAAGCCGGGCCAACTTGATGTGGATGGCGGCGGTGCGGGCGAGATAGGTGTCGATGGCAGTGGTCTTGGTGTTCATCGTGGGGCTTCTTGGTTGGTGGATGACACCACCATTCACGCGCTCAACGATCAAGAAGCCAAGCTGCTGTTCAATCAACCTCGATCAAAGTACAATATTTCTTGTGAATACATTGAAAATCTTCTAATCCATGGCAGTCTTGCTGGCTTGGCTTGGCAATGCTGACCTGCGCGCTGCGGAGGCCGGAGGCACCGATGAGCAAGGGCCCATCTTGGGCGCGCTCAAGGCGTTCCCCTTTGATGCATTGCACCTGCTGTCCGATCACAGCATCCAGAAGACCCGTGCGTACGCCCAGTGGGTTGGACGGCAGTCGTCAGTGCCGGTGACGGCACATCAAGCCAAGCTCACCAGTCCAACCAGTTTTGAAGAGATCTTCCGTGCTGCTGTCGGAGTGATCGAGGAAGTCAAGCGTGCTTCACTTTTTGGCGACCTAGTGTTTCATCTGAGCCCAGGCACTCCAGCCATGGCGGCCATCTGGCTGCTGCTTGCCAAGACTCGGTACCCGGCAAGACTGATCGAGTCTTCGCGGGAGCACGGTGTCAAAGAGGTCAGCATTCCCTTTGAGCTGTCGGCCGAGTTTGCGCCTGTTGCTGACAAGCAGGCAGACGAGGCTCTGACTCGCCTGATGATGGGCATGCCGCCCGAAAGTCCAGCTTTCACTGCAATCGTCCACCGCTGCGCTGCAATGAAACGCACCGTGGCGATGGCGCATCGCTTGGCGGTTCGCGATGTGCCGGTGCTCATCCAGGGGGAATCCGGAACAGGCAAAGAGTTGTTCGCGCGCGCCATCCATCAGGCCAGTCCACGCAACGCCAAGCCGTTCGTCGCAGTCAACTGCGGCGCTATCCCGCAAGAACTGGTTGACGCAGAACTGTTTGGTCATGAGAAGGGCGCATTCACCGGCGCTACCGCAGCGCGGGCTGGTTACTTCGAGTCGGCCGATGGCGGCACCTTGTTCCTCGATGAGATCGGTGAACTGCCGCTGGCATCTCAAGTCAGGCTGCTGCGAGTCTTGCAGGAGCGTGAAGTTACCCGTGTCGGCGCCACACGGGCCAAGCCCATCGATATCCGCGTTATCGCCGCCACGAATCGAGTCCTGCCCGATGAGATCAGGGACGGTCGATTCCGAGAGGACCTTTTTCACCGCCTGGCCGTAGGCGTGTTGCTCCTGCCGCCTCTGCGCCAGCGTGAGGGCGATCTCAACATTCTGATCGACTCGATGCTGGCCTCCATCAACGCAGAGGCGGCGTCGCAGCCGGGCTACAAGCACAAAAAATTGGATGTTTCCGCAAGAAACCTTCTGATTCAACACTCTTGGCCTGGCAACGTTCGGGAGCTCCACAACACACTGCTGCGTGCCAGCATTTGGGCCGTGGGCGACAAGATCACCACGCAGGACGTGGCCGAGTCCTTGGCTGTAACGGTCGCACCAAAGGCTGACACCATCCTCGGTCGCCCTCTGGACCAAGTGATTTCTCTACCGGACATCATTGGAGACGTCGCGCGCCACTACCTTGAGCGCGCCATGGCCCAGACGCACGGCAATAAGTCCGAGGCCGCTCGAATCCTTGGGATCGGCAGCTATCAGACTCTGAGTAACTGGCTTCAGAAGTACGGAGTTGGCTAGTTGGCACGGCATGTGCTTATAGCCTGATACTAACAAAAAATTTTGTAATCACGGAGTACTGACTTGAACGCCCAGAACAAAGAAACCGACGCACGCATCCTGATCGACGATCAGCTGCGTGCTGCCGGCTGGAATCCGGCAGACAAGTCCCAGGTGCTCACCGAGGTCAAAGTCGCAGGCGGTCATTTCGTGGCCGAGCCGGGGGCGCAACCCACTGTTTTCAGCACGGCGGATGGCGATGCCATTCCCACGGGCCGTGCCGACTATGTATTGCTGGACCAGCGTGGTCGTCCGTTGGCCATCATCGAGGCTAAAAAGCAGGCTATTCAGCCCTACACCGCGAAGCAGCAAGCGCTGCCCTATGCCAAGCAGATCGGCGCGCCATTCATTTTTCTCACCAACGGCGAACTGATCTATTTTTGGGACTACCAGAATGACGATGCCCGCATCGTCAACTCCTTCTTCTCCCGGCGTGATCTTGAGCGGTTGGTGCATATGCGGGCCGAGCGTAAGCCGTTGGCCACGGTGCCGATCCCGGACACCTACCTGCGCCAGGGCGAGACGCGCTCCCTGCGCCCCTACCAGAAGGAAGCGATGCAGGCGCTCGACCGCACGGTCGAACTGGGCAAGCGTCGCTTCTTGATCGAGTTGCCCACAGGCTGCGGTAAGACCGACCTGATAGCTCTTTATCTCAAGCGCCTCGTACAGGCTGGGCAGGCCGAGCGCGTGCTGTTCCTGGTCGACCGCGATCAGCTTGCGAAGCAGGCCATCGAAGCCATTCAGGACTTGCTGCCCAGTTATTCCAGCTATTGGCTCAAGCCGGGCATCGTCCGCCAGGAAAAGCAGGTCACAGTGTGCCTGCTGCAAACCATGATTGGCCGCTATCAAGAGTTCACCAGCGGCTACTTTGATGTGGTCGTGATGGACGAATGCCACCGTTCCATCTACGGCGCGTGGCAGGCTGCGCTTTCGCACTTCGATGCCCTGCACATCGGCCTCACCGCCACCCCGGCCATTTACATCGAGCGCAACACCTTCCAGTTCTATCACTGCAAGGACGATACGCCCGACTACTCCTACCCGATCCAGGAGGCCTTCAAGGAAGGCTTTCTCGTGCCCTACAAATTCGCCACCGGCATCACCACTTTGGTGTCCGAGGGCGCCAAAGTCGATGAGGAGCATTACGACCCCGCCGAGTTCGAGCGCAAGTGGACCAATGAGGCCAGCAATCGGCTGATGATGGAAGAGTTCGACCGTCTGGCGTGGCAGAGCTACAAGGAGTTGGCACCGGGGCAGAAGAATGGCCCGGGCAAGTCGGTGGTGTTTGCGATCACCAAGCACCACGCGGCACGACTGGCGCAATACCTGAATGATCTGCATCCCGAGCACAAGGGTCGCTACGCCGAGGTCATCACTTCTGACGTGGCCAATGCAGACGACCTGATCCGCCGCTTCAAACAGGAAGATCTGCCCATGGTCGCGGTCAGTGTGGGCATGCTCGACACGGGCTTTGATTGCCGCGAGGTGCTGCATCTCGTGATGTGCCGCCGAGTGCGCAGCCCCATCCTCTATCAACAGATGCGTGGGCGTGGCACACGTACAGCACCGCACATCGGCAAAGAGAAGTTTGTCATTTACGACTTCTTCCGCAACCACGAGTATTTCAACGACTCGGACACCGACATCTTCTCCGGCAGCAGTGGCGGTGGGTACGCACTCAAGCCCAAACAACCGGGCGGCAAGACACCGCGCGAGCTGATAGAGCTTGGCCTGGAAGACGAATGGCTGGACGCTGTCCACTACATCGAGGTGGGTCCGGACGGCGAGCGCGTCGACAAGCGTGATTACGTGACGGATTGGGAAACCACCGTACAGCAGGAGGCGGAGGCCGATCCCATCATCGCCAAGGTCAAAGCGGGCGATGCTCTGTCGGAAGAAGAAGAGGCCCAACTCGCCCAGCGCCTGAACCAGCCGCAGCGTTACTTCAATGAAGACAACCTGCGCCGCGCATACCGCAACCCGGGTGGCAATTTGGTGGACTTCATCCGCGCCGCGCTGGGCATGCTCAAGATCAAGAGCCGCGAGGAGCGCGTGGAGGATAACTTCCGCGCTTGGCTCGTGGCCAAGAACCTTACCCCCGAGCAGGCGCAATATCTTGCGCTGCTCAAGAACCGTGGCTTGGTGAAAGGCAAGGTTTCGCTCGACGACCTGTTCGCCCCGCCGCTGTCCATTCTCAACGCCGCCAACATCGGCATCGAACTGTTTGGCGAGCAGGGTCTGCGCAACGTGATGGACGAGATCAACCAATCCGTCTTGGTGGCGTAGCGCCGATCGAAATTAGGAAAAAGACATGAATCACCAATTACGCCGCAAGCTCGATCACATCACCGACATCCTCTGGGCAGGCGGTGTGACGAACCCGGTCACCTACATCGAACAGATCTCCTACCTCATCTTCCTGAAGCTGCTAGACGAAGAGGAGTCCGACCGCGAGCTGCGCGCTCGCCTCGGTGCCACCGGCGGTAACGCCACGCTTTTGTATCCCGCACAGTCCGAGCGTTACCGCTGGAGCCACTGGCGTTTCAAAAGCGGTACCGAACTGCGCGATTTCATCCGCGACGAGGTCTTCCCCTATATGGCCTCGCTGGCCAAGGACGAGCCCGAGGTAGCCGAATATTTCCGCGATGCGGTGCTGGAAATCGTTGACCCCAACGTGCTCAAGCAGGTGATCGACGAGTTGGACGGATTCGAATTCCGCAAGCTCGGCCCGGATGTGAAGGGCGACATCTTCGAATACCTCTTGGTGCACTTGGGCTCCAGCTCTCTAAACGGACAGTTTCGTACCCCACGCCAGATTCGCGCCTTTATGGTCGAGATGGTGGATCCGGACATCGGTGATTCCTTGTTCGACCCCGCCATGGGCACGGCCGGTTTCCTGATCGACGCCGTGGATTTCCTGTTGGCCAAATATTCTGACCATATCAGCGAATACCCTATCTATGGCGAGGACTGGCTGGAGAAGAAGGGTAAGTCACTGGCTGAGCTAAAAGCTGAAATCCCACGCCTGCAAACCTACCGTAAAGGTGCGGGCGAAAAGATTCCAGACTGGAGCCTGCTCGAAGCCTCGGTATATGGCACTGACGTGTCACGCCAGATGCTGCGCATCAGCATGATGAACCTTGTGCTGCACGGCATCCGTCACGCCAAGCTCAAGCGCGCCAACTCGCTTTCTGACATGGGCGGCCTGACCGAGGACGATCTGCGCCGCCGCTACAAGGTCATCCTGGCCAACCCGCCTTTTGCAGGTCAGTTGCCCAAGGACTCCATCCGCGCCGACTTGCCCACCAACAGCAAGAAGAGCGAACTGCTGTTCATGTCGCTGATGATGCAGCACCTCGCACCCGGTGGCCGCTGTGCGGTGGTGGTGCCCGAGGGGCTGCTGTTTGGCTCCACCGGCGCGCACGTGGAACTGCGCAAAAAGCTGGTTCATGACTTCGACCTGTTGGCCGTAGTCAGTCTACCCGCTGGCGTGTTCAAACCGTATGCAGGTGTTAAGACCGCGGTACTGGTGTTCCGCAAACCAGCCTCCGAAGCCGCCAAGCGCTTGAACAAAGTCTGGTTTTACGAGGTGCGCAATGACGGTTACGACCCGGACAAGGTTTCCGGTGGCGGTCGCGTCGAGACGCCAGAGAAAAACGACATCCCCGACTTGCTCACGCAATGGAAGGCCTACAAGGCCAGCGGCTTCGCCAACCCGCCGGGGCTGGAAGCGAACACCCTGCTGCCTCACGGCACCGATGAACCTACTTGCTGGTGGGCCACCCGCGAGAAGTTGGCCGAGGGCGACTACAACCTGGGCGCTGGCCAGTGGAAACCGCGTGTGGCGGAAAAGACCAGCGACGAAGATCCACGCGATCTGGTAGCTGAGGTGCTGGGCGACTATCGTAAGGTGGTTTCAGGGCTAGAGACATTGATGGTGGAGTTGGCTAAATGATTTGGCTAAGCGCGCCGATTCGGTCTGTTGCCCAAGTTGTCACTGGCAATACGCCTCCAAAGAGCGACGACGCAAACTATGGGAATGATGTGCCTTGGGTGAAACCACCTGAACTTGGTTCCACTGAACCGATCGTGGCGACTTCTGAAATGCTTTCCGCGCAAGGAGCTGAAAGGGCAAGGGTTTTGCCTAAAGATGCCGTGTTGGTTAGTTGCATCGGATCAATTGGGCGCGTCGGAATTGCGGGCGTCCCTTTGGCGACCAATCAGCAAATCAACGCGGTCGTCTGTGGCCCGGCGCTACTACCCCGGTTCGCCATGTACTGGTTCATGTATTCTGCCAATGCGCTTTCCGCCGCAGCAAACAATGCGGTAGTGCCAATTCTGAACAAGGGCAATTTCGAAAAAATGCCCATACCTATATGGCCATTAGGTGAACAATCCCGCATCGTCGAACTGCTCGATGAAGCCGACCGCCTGCGCCGCCTGCGCCATGAAGCAGACGCCAAGGCCGCCCGCATCCTGCCAGCTCTGTTCCTCAAGATGTTTGGTGACCCCGCGACGAATCCGATGGGTTGGCAGGTCGAGCCGCTCACCAAGATTTGTAGCCCAAAGCAATGGCCGACTATTTCCTCAAAGGAGCTCACTGATTCTGGCTTCCCTGTTTATGGAGCCAACGGAACGATTGGGTTTTACTCCTCGTACAACCATGAGCAGCCAACACTCCTGATTACGTGTCGTGGCGCGACTTGCGGCACGATCAACGTGTGCGAGCCGAAAAGCTATGTGACAGGAAACGCAATGGCCTTGGACGAACCCGACCTCGGGAAAACCAGTCTTGAGTTTTTGGAGTGCTATCTAAATGTTCGCGGCCTAAATGACACCATTACTGGGGCGGCACAACCTCAGATAACTCGACAGAATCTGCAGGTGGTAACTGTCTTTGTTCCCCCCCCAGGTCTTGTGGCGGACTTTTCGAGGCACGTTCGCGCGATTAAGGATCTGCTTACGGGCGTCCAGTCGGGTGGCGATCGCTTGGAGGATGCATTCGGCCTTCTGCTTCAGCGTGCTTTCTCTGGCCAACTCACCGCCCGATGGCGTGAGGCCCATATTCAGGAGTTGTTGTCCGAGATGGTGCAGCAGGCTCACGCCCTGAATCTCTCGCTGCCAAAGGAACTGGAGGCTCTGTCATGACCCGCCGTCTACAAGCTTTGCGCGTGGGCAATTTCAAAGCCTTTGCTGATACCCAGCGAATCCCGCTCAAGCCGATCACGCTGATCTTCGGCCCCAACAGCGCCGGCAAGTCCAGCTTCATTCACAGCTTGGCGCTGGCGCACGAGGCGCAGTTTGGCCGTGAAAAGCGCAGTCTGGCCCGATTGGACGTCCACCACACAGACGTGGGCGGCAGCGCCATCGACCTTGGCGGCTTTCGTCAGTACGTGCACCGTGGGCAACTGAGCAAGCGCGTGGAATGGGGTGCCGAGCTGAAGGTGCCCGCACTGGCCCAAGGTAAGGATCAGCGACTGGCGCAGTTGTTAACACCGGTCAGCAGCGTGGCCCTGAACATCGCCCTCGGCATTGAGTTGGACGACCAGGATCGCCCAAAGCCGGGCGCGGAGCCGCGGGTGGACTCCATCGAGATCACCGCCGACGGCGCGGAGTTGCTGCGCATGAGCCGCCGTCCGGCGACCGTGCGATCAGATGCCCACGCTGGTCACCTTCGTCTGGACCGCCTCGCCAGCGACCATGCCGTGTTTCGACAAGTACTGAAAGCCATCGTTGAGGCGCAAACCACGTCCGAAGAAATGCGCCCCGAAGATTTCGATGGCGCCAATGAGGCCATCGCCTCACTGCTGCCGGAACTGGTGGTGCGCGTCGAGCAGTTCTTCCCATCCAGTGTGGAGCTACCCAAGACTGACGGCGGCGATATCTCGCCAGTCAGTATGTTGTTCCCCGTCAGCAAGGGAAACCGCAAGGAAGACATCGCGCAAGCTGTCCGATTCGTCCTGCCCCGCACATTGAACGACTTGATCAAGGGCTTGGCCGAAGCGCTGGCAGACGACCTCAAGCAGTTGCAGTACCTCGGGCCGCTGCGCTCGTTTCCGCCGCGCCATCTGGCCTTTGGCGAACACGAAGACGCCAACTGGTATGCCGGTGGCGGCTACGCATGGGATGTGGTGCGCCGTGACGATGCAGTCCGCGAAGCGGTGAATGGCTGGCTGGGGTCGAGCAAGCTGAAAACGCCGTACAAACTGGTGGTGCGGTCGCTGGTAGCATTGGACCAATTGCAGGTGCCACTGGAAGAAGGGCTCGAACGCTTGCAAGACGATGGGCTCGACATGGAGCCAGACTACGATTACGACCCGGCAGAAAAGCAATCGTTTGTCACTGGCGAATATCCTGTCATCAAGGACGTTGAGGCCGCAGCCACAGGCCTACTGAACGAAATAGAAGCTTCTGACGCAGACCGCATTCGTGAGTTGGTATTGGTCGATCAGCGCACCAACACAGTCGTCACTCACCGTGACGTCGGCATCGGCATATCTCAGGTACTACCTGTGCTGGTGATGGCCTATGGATCACGCGACAAGTTGCTGGCTATGGAGCAACCAGAGATTCACCTCCATCCGGCGCTGCAGGCTGAACTGGGTGATGTTTTCATCGAAGCTGCGCTCGGCGACCGCAAGAACACCTTCATCCTGGAAACGCACAGCGAGCATTTGATGCTGCGCCTGATGCGTCGAATCCGTGAAGGAAAGATAAGCCCCGATGACGTCGGAGTCGTCTTTGTGGAGCCCTTAGCGCGTGGCAGCCGTTTCATTGAGCTGCGCATCGATGAAGAAGGCGACTTCATTGATGAATGGCCGGGCGGATTCTTCGAAGAGTCTTTCCATGAAAAATTCGGGGGGCGCTGAGAATGCTGGTGCCCTTCGTGATTGATGCTGACAGCCTTGCACCAGACCAAGCGTGGACGCCTACACAGAAGCGTGCCTGTTACAACGGGCTACTCGATGTGTGGCAACGGACCGGATTGCTTGCACATGATGGTGATTCACTGCCCGCATCACGTTTGCACCAGGCTGTTCAGGCCTTACCGCAGAACGTCCGCTCACGCTGGCAAGAAGTGTTGGAGCGAGCTCCTCTACTGACCACGCCGCAGTGGAATGGCAGTGTGTCCGTAACAACACTTGGGGATTTCGCTGGGGTGGCGCAGTTGGCATTGGTCGACGACACCCGTGCCGAGGTCGAGTTTGGGTTCGATGATGAGTGTGATGAGGCGCTGCGGCCGGGCAATGGCATTGATGTTTCAGTCTGCCGTCTTCTCGCCGCAGGACAAGCCAATGCTTTTCAAGCTGCGACTACATTGGCGGGCAAGCACATCGAAGCAGGAGATACGTTTCAAGCCACCTGGGATACGCGCTTCAAGGCCTTGGCAATCGCACCAATCAAACTTGTAAGCGTCGTTGATAGGTATGCCATTGGTCAGCACATGGCCTGTCCACAAACCAGACTTTCAGGTCTTGAGCGGTTCCTGCGGCTACTGGATAACGATGCCACTGGCCACCGGCACGTCACGATTTACTCCGCCTGGACTGCTGATCTGTCGGGAGAGAACAGGAAAACCATCGACGACATTGAGGTTGAGCTACGCGTGGTATTCGGCAAGTTGCCGCGAAAGAATATCAAGCGAATAAAAGTTTTTATGGTTCCGAATACTGGCTTCCGCGATGACGGCCACGACCGGTTTGTTCGGTTTGGCGATTACGTCTGGGATATCGGGCTTGGCCTCGAAGTATTCGATGGCGCCTACTCTGCAAAACGATCATCCGCCGGATTCAAATCCGGCACGGCAATAGGTGGCTACAAAAGTGTCGAACAAGACCTCGCCGGAAATGCCGATACGAAATCTAGGGAGATCAGATAAATGGCTACGGAAGCGCTGACCAAACAATTTCGCGAGTTGATCAACGACTGTACCCAATCGGCTGTCGACGAGTTGCTTGTCAATCCTGACTGGGGAAAGATCACCTTTGAGGGCTGTCGCCCAGAACTGGAGCGCACCTATTCGATGCTGAACCAGTTCAAGCTGCTGCCGCTCGAGCTATTACCGGACGGGCCCACACAGCAGATCGTCAGTACACTCCCCCCCATCAAGCAAACCATTGATCAGATTCGCAGCTTCTCCATCGAATCGGGTAATCCGACGGGTACACGTGATCAATTGGTCAGCCAGATCAAGAGCCAGGCTGACCAGTTCTTTACTGCAGCCCATCTGTACATTCCCTACCTCGCCTATCAGAAGGGTGACGTGCAGCGGAATATCAACGAACTGACCCGCTCCGTTGAGGAAGCTGGGCAGTTGGTAGACGGCACGAAAAAGGATATCGAGCAGCGGCGCGGAGAAATCGGTGACATCATCGTCGCAGCTCGAGAAGCAGCTGCCAGTGTTGGCGTCGCGCATTTCACAGCGGATTTCAACGCTGAAGCGGATGCGCAAGATCAGAGCGCAGAGAAATGGCTCAAGACGACCGCAGGGTTGGCGGCAGTGACGATCCTGGCATCTCTGCTCATGGTCTTCGTTCCGGTGAAGCCAGATGCCACGACACCGCAAGTCATTCAGTTATTTACATCGAAGGTCGTGATTCTGGGTCTGCTCTTCACCGCAACGATCTGGTGCGGGCGTCTCTACAAGGCAGCCCGGCATCAGAGCGCGATCAACAAGCACCGGGCAAATGCGCTGCGGACGTTCCAGGCCTTCACCAAAGCAGCCAGCGATGATGCAGCTCGCAACGCGGTACTGATGGAAACTACCAAGTCGATTTTCGCCATCACACCGTCCGGGTACTTGGAGAACGAATCGACGCCTGATGGTGGACTGAAGATCGTAGAGGTCGTGAAGCACGCTACCCAAGCCGTAGCATCGGTCAAGTAGGAATTCGCACCCAGTCCGTCACCTGCCCGCGCCAGTGCTCGTAAGCTCGGGAGGCCGGTCAGCGCATGGTCAACCATCCGCCACCAATACCCAAAATCCCAACCCTCATCGGTTGGGATTTTTTTTGCCCCTTCCCCCAGTGTTGGCGCGGTTTTCGGGCCTAGCCTCGCGAGCGCCACCCCTGCGAAGTCGTCGTTTTTGCCCCCACCGACGCCTCTCTGTTCTCCGTTTTCTCTGGTGGCCACGCGAGCGTTCTCGAGGCCACTTCCTTTGCTGGCGCGGGTTTAGATGCGGTCGGTTGTGATTGGCAACTCCTGTAGCGGTGGCGACCGAATCCCGGGCGGCCACAAAAAACCGCCCGTAGGCGGTTGCTGGCGCTGAGCGCGACGCGCTCACCCGGGTGGCACGAGCACGCGCATCTGGTCGCCCCAGCCGTTGGGCCAGGGGCGGCGCATAACCTTCTCCAGCACGGCGTCAGGCGAACCCGCCAGCCGTTCCACGACATCCGGGGCCAGGAGCGTCAGCCGCATGACCCGGCGTACCTGCGTCACGTCCATGCCTTCGGCCTCGGCGATCTCGGCTACTGATGCCGCCCGCTGCTCATCCAGCAGGCGTTGCCAGTGGTGCGCCAGTCCGAGCGCCCGCATCAACGCGGTGTCCTGCGCGGCCGACCGGGCTTCCCGCTCCCGGGTGGCCTCGGAGAG
>JBPOHS010000060.1:0-33564 GCA_052035295.1 Pseudomonadota bacterium | reverse complement strand
GCGACAGAAGAAAACAAGCTGGACCTGTTTGTCCTGGTCGTCGAAGACAACAAGGTCAACCAGATGGTAATCAATGGCTACCTGAAGAAAATGGGGTGCACGGTTGCCACCGCCAACAATGGCCTGGAGGGCGTGGACAAGGCACGCGAAC
This sequence comes from Pseudomonadota bacterium, assembly GCA_052035295.1. Lineage (GTDB taxonomy): Bacteria > Pseudomonadota > Gammaproteobacteria > Pseudomonadales > Ketobacteraceae > HdN1. The sequence continues at coordinate 33,413 of JBPOHS010000060.1, read as the reverse complement.
AACACTTCGACCTCATCCTCATGGATTGCCAGATGCCAGTGATGGATGGCTTCGAAGCGACCCAGCAAATTCGCTTGATGCCCAACCGCGACGCCTCCGTGCTGCCCATTATCGCCGTGACGGCCAATGCCATGGAGGGCGACCGTGAGCGCTGCCTCGCCAGTGGCATGAGCGACTATCTCTCGAAACCTGTCGATATTCATTCCCTGCGTGACGCCATCGAACGCAACATGGCTGAAATCGCTCAAACGCAGCCGTCACAGCGCGCTGTCGGCTAACCCCCCCCCTCGCTCTCCATGTCTTGCATTTAGATTTCCGACAGTGCTTTTGCGCACTGGAATTGGTATTTTTCACTCGAACTACGCTAACGCCCTGAATCAGCGAGCTTTCACGACTGGATAATCCCCACGCGCCAGAAATTCCTTGTCGACATTCCTTACAAACCGCCCGCAAAAAGATAACTGCGTCACGCTAATTGATTGAATTGGAGCGCATTCCCATCTCTGGCACACATCCTGCCTTATATACCTCGTCTTTTTTTCCTTTTTACTTTGTGATCTATCGGGAGTGCCACAATGAAAAAAATATCCACGATCGTGAAAGCGGCCGGTCTTCTTCTGGGTGTTGGCTTGAGTGCCGGCGCCAACGCAAATTTGATCGTGAATGGTGGCTTCGAGGACAACAACGTCGCAACAGGCTCCTGGCAATATTATTCATCCAATCAGGTCAATGGTTGGGATGGCAGCAATATTGAAATCTGGGATCACCTCGGTGGCGTTGTCGCCCCGGAAGGCAACCAGCATGCAGAACTGAACGCCCACCCCAATGCGGGCCAGTTTTCGATCTATCAGACGTTCACGACCGTTGTCGGCCAACTTTACGATGTGTCGTTCTTCTACAGCGCACGCCAGGACAACAGTGAAAGCTTCCAGTTCAGCGTTGGCTCGCTGGACGCCCTGATCAACGACCACGTTGTCGGCACCTGGAACCAGTACGTGAACGTATTCCGCGCCAACAGCAACACCACTACGCTGCGTTTCACGTCGATCACGCCGTCTTACAGCACCGTCGGCAACTTGATTGATGGTGTCAGCGTCACCAGCCACGTACCGGAACCCGCTGGATATGCCTTGCTGGCATTGGGCATCATCGGTCTGGGCCTGGCCCGTCAGCGCGCAGCCTGATCACCGGCTACTCATTTATTCCCTGCAACAGACAGCCACCCGCACCCCTGCGGGTGGCCACTCACCTCACTTGTTACGCCAACTTACGGTTTACACACACTTATCTGGCAATACACGACGCATAGGGTGAATTCAACACCACTTGATAATAGTGTGATTCGTAGTTGCCCGTGATCGGTTGCGTTCCACTGTTACCCGCATTGCTGCCGATAATGTAGGTCTGGCTCTTGGGAATACCTGCCGCGTTATAAGCATTGATATCCGTGGTGGCATTACCATAGGCCCGCACGATGTTGAGTCCGAGCGTGTTCTTCATATAACGGATGTAATCGGTTTTATATTGCTCGGTCTGGAGGTTCAGCAAATTGTCGCTATTGGGATTGAGACGCGTGTGCCAAGGCACAATGCCATAGTTGTCAAACCACTTGCGGGTGGACTTTGCTACCCAATAGGGGCGTGCTGACAGGAACACCACCTGGTAACCACGATCGACATAGGCCTGTACGACTTCCTTGGCGTAGGCATAATTCGACGCGGTATCAACGCCGAGATATTCCCCCACTGCCTCAAAATCGTTGAGCGTCAGGGTGCCATCGATATCGAACAACACTGTCTGGCGGCCGCTTGAGGCTACCGTTACATAGCCGGTAGCTGTCGTCAGATCGCCTTCCACCACCATGCGCACCACATAATCACCTTCGGGCTTGCCACTCAAGGGCACAAACACTTTGCCATCGGAATTGGTGGTGTAGCGTCCCAGATATTGCCAGCTGCTCATGCCAGTGCCATAGGCATAAGCATGCACGTACTCACCCTCAAGATCCTTGTGCAAGGCCAGATCGTAATCGAATTTGCCGACGACGGTGGCTGTCTGCCCCTCGATTACCATCTGGTCATGGACCATGTGGTAGGGCTTGTACAACGCCGCGAGCAATCGGTTACCGAAGCTGCGGAAGCTGCGCTTGGTGGGGTTGGGCACAGAGGGCTGCGTCTGCGCCACACCGTAATCCGGGCAATACGCCGCATGCGTCGGCGCCGTGAAACCAGCGGCGAGCAGCGCGCCCGCGCAAAGTAAAGACGGGAATTTCATGATATTTCCTTGTTTTTTGTGTTTGTTATGGAACGGAAATCAACGAGAGCTTTTCGATTGCGCAAGCCGCAACCAGCACCAACGTACCACAACAAACACAAAACGAACAACAAGGAAAGAAAAACGAAAAGAAGAAACCGACAAACGAACATTTCCAGTTTTATCGGTCCACCGGCAGGCGATGGGCAAAGCCCGCAGCCCGCCTGAGACGGAAGCCGCGTCAGCTGGCCTTGGCCAGAAACACGGGAGCCAGCACCATGGAGGACGGCAAGCTGATCACGATCGAAAATGCCCGGAAGTCGGCGACTTCATCGCCCGGTGACAGCACTACCTCGATATTCCCGCCGGCATTTTGCAAGAACTGGCGCACCGCATCCATGCCAACACCACGACCCGATACCTCGGTCACCGTTTCCGCGGTCGAGAACCCCGAAGCAAAGATAAGGTTGGCGATCTCGGCAGCCGGCGGCCTGGGTTGGTCGGCGGCGAGCAATCCGTTTTCCTGCGCCTTGCGATAAATGCGGCCGATCGCCATGCCACGCCCGTCATCCTGTACCACCAGCTGTGCCGCACCATTCAACTGCGGATGGCACAAAATACTGATATTGCCCTGTGGCGATTTACCCTTCTGCGCTCGCTCATCGGCGCGTTCGATGCCGTGATCCATCGCATTACGCAAGACGTGCATGAACACGTTGTTGAGCAGGCCGCCAGCCTCGTCACACATCAGGTAGCCCGCATCGTCAATCACCACTTTCGGTGTTTCCTTGCCCAATTCCTGCGCCAGCGAATCCACAGACCTGAGCACGCCATCCAGCACCTGTTGCAGCGACTTGCCCTGCATCATTTGCTGGAGGCGGCGCGCATCATTGACCAGACTCACCACGTTGTCCCTGCAGGCATTCCCTGCCAGCGCCGTAACGCGCTCCAGCAGCTGCAGGATTTGCCCCTCGTCGAGGCGACCACCAGAAACGGGAGCGCCACCATCGCGACCCAATTTCGCCCGGGCAATTTCCTCATAACGCTCCACCGTGGTACGCGCGTTTTCAAGCTCACTCAGCAACTTGGCCGGTTGCCACTCCATTTCGTCGTTCTTGCGGAGCTGGTCATAGGTGTTTTCAACGATATGCACCACTTCCGTAATCGGTTTGAAGCCATAGGTGCGCGCATTGCCCTTGACGGTGTGCATGTTGCGGAAAAGTTCTCCGATGCAGCCCAGATCCTTCTCCTGAGTTTCGGTAATGATGCTGTGACACTTGTCGATAAAGCTGCGCGAACCGTCGATAAACTCTTCGAATTTCTGCTGGTCGACCGACAGAATTTCGCCAATGATTTCCAGTTCGATTTTTTGCGCTTCGGCTTCGGCCTGCAAGGCTTTCAATGCGGTGACATCGCGCACCGTCACCATCAGTTTCGAAACGACTTCGTTGTCATCAACAATCGGGCTCCAGTCAAGCTCCAGCAATTTGACATTGTCGTCGGCAAGGGTCAGCGATAATTCAGACACCAGCAGGTGCGAATTGAATTCGTACATCATCGCGTCTTCGCCGACAATGGCAGACACGGCCGTCATGGCGCTGTCGATGGCGTCCTGGCTGAGGTTGGAACCGGTAAACAACAAATCGGCAAAGTTACGGTTGGCAATGCGCGGCGTTTCGAAAATCGTTTCGAGATAGGCCGCATATTCCGGATGCACCAGACCACCCTCGACAATCGTAAACAAACCCTGCTGCATGTTTGACAACATATTGGCAATATCGTGGTTTTTCTGTTTCAGGGCGACGGTGCGTTCCTGAACCTTTTTCTCCAGATCACGGTTGTGCTCTTCGATCACTTCCACCATGCGGATATTCTTGAGTGTGGTCACCAGCGACTGCGCCACTGTGGAAACAAATTCATAGTCGCTGTCGGCAAAGTGCACCTTGTCGACTTCACCCGAGAAATTCATCACTCCCATCAGAATCTCATTATCGACCAGCGGAATGCTCAGCAATGAGCGGGCCGACTCATTCTCACCGGCGACGTAATGTTTATCCTTGCTGGTATCGTGCACATAAAGTGGCGATTTCATTTCTGCCGCGCGCCCCATGACGCCTTCACCCAACGTAAACTTTATCGGCTTGTGCTCGCCGCTGTTTGCCATCGGCGGCAAAAAAGCCTTGGCTTCGAGTTCATGGTCCCGGTTGAACAAATAGACTGAGCCCTGCGCCACGCCAGTCTTTTCCGACATGGTATTCAATACTTCATCCAACGCCGTATTCTGGTCACGTGCGGCAGCAAGGCGCCCACCAATCTGGTTAAGCTTGGCAAGATCGATCATTTTCTTGCGAATGGCATTGCGCATCGAATAAAAGTTCTGGGTTGCAAGACTCAGCAACACGATCAGCAACCCAATGGTACTCTTGAAACCGAAGCTGACATTGTCGGATAACACTTTTTGCAAAACACCAAATTCTGTGCCCGCTTTGGCCAGTATTTCATCGAGCCCTTTGACCGACAGGCTGACCGACGTTTTGGCCGCATCGAACTTCTCCTGCGCCATACGGACTTCATTCAGATGGATCAATTTCAAATCGACCAGATTGGGTTGAATAGCCAGCCGATCCTGAAGTTTTTGCACGAGGTCACGCGTATTGTCCACATAACCCTCTGTGTCCATCGGCGCAAAAATCTGAGCACCGGTATCAAACGCAAGCATCGCGTTGTAGATGATATCGGAAATATCCTGGGTGACTGTTTCTATTTCCTCTGCAGCACCCGCGCGCTTCACTTCCTCAACCGTCTTGGCGACCGGCTGCATGTACATATCGGCCTGATTACAGAACCCTGATGCCTCAAAGTGTGCTTTTGCATGTTCAGCGGGTGCAGTGAAATTCATGATGTCAGCAAACGATTGCCCCACATCATCGGCCATTCCTATTACCGTATCGGCTTCAGCATCCGCTTTCGACTTGGCATCCAGCACCGCCAGCTTGGCATCGAACATGGCTTTCATCGATGCCGAATAGGCTTCGTAATTCTCCTTCACCTGCAGCACCTGGACTTTCATCTCACTGCTGCGCTCGGTGAGTTCCTGCAAACGCGCCAGCGACGTCGAGAACAGGGCAGCAGCCGTGTTGAAATCCTGCTGGAAGGGCTTGATTTCGCTCTCATCACGCGCGTTATAGGCCAGCGACCCCAGATTGGCGAGCTTGAGCAGCTCGATCTGCGCCTGGTTGGCTACCTGCACCACCGGCACCGAGGTTTCTGACACCTGGGTATTGGCGTTGCTGATATCGTTGAGGTTCCAGAGCGAGTTGACACCCGACGTTGTGAGAAGCACCAGAATGACCACGAAGCCGAGGGCGACTTTCTGGTTGAACGTCATCTTGAACATGCGCGTTACCTGCGAAAGGAAGATTTACCACCTTTCAGTGTAGGTGACTCCTGACGATCCGAAAGTCACCAACAAAATATCTCGCGCACGCCAATCCACCACCGCCATATCACCTAAAAACCGCCAAAAAACCAACGCCAACGACAGTGAAGCGCACCGTTGCAGCACACGTCACTGCCATCTCCAGAGCTGGCCATTTAAAAAGACCGCCCCCGTTACACGGTGGCCGCTTCCCGCTCATCGGCAAACAGGATGTTGTTCTCGAGATGAATGTGCTGCATCAAATCCTCCTTGAACTGCTGCAACGACGCATATAACGCACGCCATGTATTGCATGCCCCCTTGGGAAGCGTGATGTGGTTGGTCAGTTGATGCAGTTTTTCCAGCGCCAGGCCATGCTGATCGTGCTCGAAACGCATGACCGAAATCGGCCCGGCCACCTGCCCTACGCCCAGACCGCGTTCCAACATGGGAAACAGGATTTGTTCCTCTTTCAGCATGTGGCTCTCCAGTTCCTGCAGCATGTCGTTCAGATGGCTCGCCAACCCGAGCGGACAGTCCGGGCGCTCACCATGAACATGCTCGACACGGCTGGCGAGTCGAATCAGTTCGTTGAGCTGGTCACGATGACGGGCATGGTAACGGGTCAGAATGTGGGCGATCAGCTCCTTGCGCGGCACCTTGCTCCAGTCGATGCTGGTATCAGCGGATGCCTGCAGTGCCGTCAGAGCGCTGACAACAGCTGCGGGATCTACCCCTCGATCCGCCAGCGCCTGCCGCAAGGGCTGATTACCGCCGCAGCAAAAGTCCAGATTGAAGTCATGAAACACCCGCGTTGATCCCGGGATATTGCGTGCCAGCCAGCCTATGTTTTGGTCCAAGAGTTCCATGGAATCCTCGCTATGGTGTTGGGAATGAAATACTCCCCATGTCTTTAGCAACGTCCAGGCCACCCTATATCCTATTGTTTTAAAAGGATTTACTTACAATCAAGGTAGATTTCACCCGGTCCATTCACGGTACTGACGACCTTTAATGGTATATTTAACCCTCTAGCGTGCTACCCGATGCACCGCAACCATGAGCCCTGCCCCCATGATCGATGCCTCCCTGCTCGCCGACCTGGTCACCGAACTTCCGCATGCCGTTCGCCTGCAGCGATTGGTGCGTGCCCTGCGCGAACAGTTTCACTGCGGTGCTGTCGCCCTGTTGCGGCTGGAAGGCGATACCCTGCGCCCACTCGCCATCGACGGTCTGGTACAGGAAGCCTTGGGCCGGCGCTTTCTGATCGCCCAGCACCCTCGCCTCGCCACGTTGCTGACCAGCCGTCAGCCGGTGCGTTTCGAGCCGGGTTCACCACTCCCCGACCCTTACGATGGGCTGCTCGATGGTCATGCGGGCGAGCCGCTGCCTGTCCACGATTGCATGGGCATCAGCCTCTATCTCGAAGGCCAACCGTGGGGGGTGCTGACCCTTGACGCGCTGCACGCAGGCGCCTTCGACGGCGCTGCCCGCCACCAGTTGGCCGAAACCGTCTTGCTGGTGGAAGCCGCCGTGCGCGTCACGCGACTGGAACAGGAACGCCACCACCTTCGCCTGGCCGGCCACGATACCCCCTTGCGCGAACAGCGCGCTGAGCATGGCGAGATCCTCGGCCAAAGCCCTGCCATTTTGCAGCTGCTGCAGGAACTCATCGTGGTGGCCGACTCCGACCTTCCCGTTTTGCTACTGGGCGAAACCGGTGTTGGCAAGGAGCTGTTTGCCCGCTACCTGCACAACCATTCGCCGCGCTGCAAGGCGCCCCTGGTGCAGGTGAACTGCGCCGCCCTGCCCGAAACCCTCGCCGAAAGCGAATTGTTCGGCCATATCAAAGGCGCTTTCTCGGGCGCAGGCAGTGACCGCGCCGGTCGTTTTGAGGCGGCTGACGGCGGTACGTTGTTTCTCGACGAAGTGGGTGAGCTGCCCTTGTCGGTGCAGGCAAAATTGTTGCGGGCACTGCAAAACGGCGAGATTCAGCGGCTGGGCGAAGATACTCCCCGGCAGGTGAATGTGCGCGTTATCGCCGCCACCAACCGCGATTTGCGCGACACTGTCCGTCACGGTGGTTTCCGTGCGGATCTCTACCATCGCCTGTCGGTCTACCCCGTGCCCATTCCGCCCTTGCGCGAGCGCGGCAATGACATACTGCTGCTGGCCGGGTATTTTCTGGAATTGAATCGTGCGCGACTGGGCATGCGCAGCCTGCGCTTGTCGCCCACAGCCGAAGAGGCCTTGTTCCGGTATTCCTGGCCGGGCAACGTGCGCGAACTGGAGCATGTCATCAGCCGGGCCGCGCTCAAGGCGCTCAGTCGGGGGGCGGCGCGCCAGGACATCATTTCGCTGGATGCGTCACTGCTGGATCTCGACGGTGACCTTCCGGGCTATCTGGCTGGCTCTACTGCGCCGGCTGCCTCTGCGGCGATGGCTACCGCTTATGCTTACGCTGATCGGGTCGGCCTTACTTCGACCGCGGGCCCGGCAGTTTCCACTGGCGGGGAATTCAGCGCAGGGTTGTCGTTACAACAGGCCGTCGCGCAATTTCAGCGCCAATACATCGTGCAAACGCTCGACCGTTGCCAGGGAAACTGGGCAGCCACGGCCCGCCATCTGCACATGGACCCCAGCAACCTGCACAAACTTGCCAAAAAGCTCGGGATCAAGCGATGACTCGTTCAGGCAGGCACTATTTGCGCTACACTTGCCGCTACCGAGACGCACAATAATTCTTATAAAGCACTAAGCCGCTGCCGGACACCGCATTGTCAGGCCAATGAGAACAAGCATGCCTGCCCGAAAAATACTGATGGTGGATGACGAAGCCGCCAACCTCAAAATCCTGCACGAAATGCTGGCCGGGGAAGGTTATGACATCAGTGTTGCCACCCTGGGCGAACGCGCCCTGGAGATTGCCACAGTCATCGCCCCTGATCTGGTGCTGCTCGATATCAGCCTGCCCGACATTGACGGTTTTGAAGTTTGTCGCCGCCTCAAACAAAATCCTCGCACCCGCACAACCCCGGTGATGTTCATCACTGGCTCGGTAGAAAACATCAGCCTCGGCTTTGAGGTCGGGGCTGTCGACTACCTCACCAAACCTGTCAAACGCGAGGAGCTGCTCGCCCGTGTCAAAACCCACCTTCAGCTCAGCGGGCTGATGCGTGAAATCGAGGACACCAATCAACACCTGCGTGCCGCTCGCGAACAACTCGAATTGCGGGTGATCGAACGCACCCGTGAGCTCACCGAAGCCAATGCCCATCTGCAACTGGAAATCGCCGAACGGCGCAGTGCCGAAGAGCGCCTGCAATACCTGGCACGTCATGATTACCTGACTCACCTGCTGACCCGCACCGCCTTCGAAGAAGCCCTCAATCTGCTGCTGCGCCGGATGGACGGTGATACCACCGAGCATGTGTTGCTTTACATCGATCTCGACCAGTTCAAGGTCATTAACGATATTGCCGGACATGTCGCAGGCGACGAACTATTGTGTCAAATCGCCGAATTATTACGCTCGCACCTGCAGTCGGGCGATATCGCAGCGCGCCTCGGTGGCGATGATTTTGCCGTCATTCTGCACGCCGTTGACCCCACTCGCGGGCGCCAGATCGCAGAAACCCTGCTGAATGCCATTGGCGCGCTGGAATTCCAGCGCGACGGCCAGCGCCACACGATCGGCGCCAGCATCGGCCTGGTGGGTGTAACGCGTGCTGCCAGTGGCGTGGCAAACCTGTTGAGCATGGCCGACACCGCTTGCTACGCCGCCAAGGAAGACGGGCGCAACCGTGTGCATGTCTATGATGAAAATCTCAAGCAAATGCAGTCGCGCCAGGAAGAAATGCGGCTCACTCCGCGCATCATGGGCGCACTCGCCAGCAACCGTTTCGTACTGTACCGGCAAATGATTCGGCCATTGGGCGATGCCCCTGAAGGCAAGCATTACGAAGTACTGATCCGCATGCTGTGTGAAACCGGCGAAATCATCAGCCCCGCCGAATTCCTCGGGGCCGCTGAACGCTTCGGCGTAATGCCGCAAATCGATCGCTGGGTCATCGAACGGGTTTGCCGTCACCTGGCCGACCACCTTGCGGAAACCAGCGACACCCACTGCTGCTCGATCAACCTGTCGGGATTGTCACTGGGCGTTCCTGGTTTTGCCGGTTTTATTGAAGAAAGCCTGAAAAAGTACGCCATCCCCCCTGAAAAAATCTGCTTTGAAATTACCGAGACCAGCGCCGTCACCAACCTGCACCGTTCCCTGCAATTCATCCAGTCGGTGCGGCAATTGGGTTGCCGTTTCTCACTCGATGACTTTGGTCGTGGCGTATCCTCGTATTATTACCTGAAAAATCTGCCCGTGGATTACCTGAAAATCGACGGTGCCTTTGTCCGCTCGATGCAGCATGACAGCATTGATGTCGCCATGGTGAAATCCATCAACGACATCGGCCACGCCATGGGCAAAAAGACCATTGCGGAATATGTTGAAAATGAGCTTATCGAACAACAATTACGTGTTCTGGGGGTCGATTTTGCACAAGGATACGAGATCGGTCGACCGGAACTGTTCATTCCCTATCAGGCATAACGCCCCTGCTGCGTGCAAACCCCGACGGACGCTCACCCTGCGTCAGGTGATGCGCGCGTTGGCAACGCTGTGCCTGCTTTGCCTCTCGTTTTCGACCTTCGCCTTGCAGGCGAGCGATCAGGCCCTCAAGGTGGCCCTCACATACAATTTCTTCAAATACGTAACCTGGCCCAATGAAGCCGGGCTCACCGAATTCAACATCGGTGTGATTGGTACCGATGACGCGCTCTACCAGGAAATGGCGGCGGCCGCACCGCTCCTGCAAATACGCGACAAGCACTTCAAGGTCACACGCCTGCAATCGCTGCAGAATGCCCTTCCCGGCCAGTTCCAGCTGATTTACGTCGGTACCGGTCAGGCCGCCAGCGTACCGACATTGGCCAGTCAGCTGCGCGGGTCGGCCACCCTGCTCGTTTCCGAGGAAAGCAAGGCGCAGCGGGATTTCATGATCAATCTCTATCGCACACCGGAAAACACCATCAACTTCCAGATCAACCGCTCCAATCTGGTGTTCGAAAAGCTGCAGCTCGACAAACAGATCATCATGCTGGGCGGTACCGAACTCGATGTCGCCACTTTGTTCCGCGAATCCGAAGACACCCTGCAACAACTCAAGACGCAACTGGCCGCCAAGGAACGTCAATTCAACGACCTGTTGACCGAAATCGCCAAACAGCAAAATGAACTGCTCAACAACAAGGCGCTACTCAGCCAACAGAAAATCCTGGTCGACAGCCAGCAAGCCCGCCTCAACGAACAGCAACAACAACTCACCCAAAAGGAAACCCTGATTGCCAGCAAGGAAACCGAGCTCGACACGCTTTCCGGGACCATTGCCCAGACGGCACGCGCCTTGGCGGAAAAGGCCGCGCAACTGGACAACAACCAGCAGGAACTGGCCAACACCCAGCAGGAATTGACGAAAACCATTGCGGATCGCAAGGCCAACGAGCAACAACTGGAGGATTCCCGCCACCAGCTCACCGCCAACATGCAACAGTTACAGCAAGGCAAGGAAACCATTCTCTCATTGACGAGTGACATCGAACGCAGTCGCAAGGTACTCGACCAGCAACGCGCCGAACTCAAGCAACAAATCAGCATTATCGGCTATCAACGTTTCTGGATTGTCGGGTCCACAGTGGTGGCGTTATCGATGCTGGCCCTGGTCATTGCCCTGGTTCGTGTCGACAAGGCACGCAAACATGTGATGCAACAACTCAATGACGCCAACCAGGAATTGAAGGGCATCCACCAGAAGCTGGAGCAGGACAAACAGGAAGCCGAACGCGCCAACAAGGAAAAGAGCCGTTTCCTTGCCAATATGTCACATGAAATCCGCACGCCAATGAACGTGATTCTGGGTTATTCCGAGCTATTGCAGCACAACCCGGGCCTGAGCGCCGATGCACGGCATTCCCTGCAGGTCGTTAATCGCAGTGGGGAACATTTGCTGAAGCTGATCAACGACGTGCTGGATCTTTCCAAAATCGAATCGGGCAACATCAGCATCGTCAATGAGCACTTTTCCCTGCAAACATTGCTGGTCGATATTGAGGTCATGTTTCGCAATCGCTGCGAACAACAAGGGCTGGACTGTCTCTCGGAAGTGGCTCCCGATACACAGGTTCATCTGTTCGCCGATCGCGGCAAGCTCATGCAAATCCTGCTGAACCTGATCGGCAATGCGCTCAAATTCACGCATGAGGGGCATATTCTCCTGCGCGCCAGAACCTTTCCGTTACAAGACGATCAGCTGGAACTGCAGATTGATGTCGAGGATACGGGCAGTGGCATCGCGGCAGCGGATGTCGACAAGGTATTCCGCCTTTACGAGCAGACGGAAAGCGGCTTGCAGTCGGGTGTCGGTACCGGGCTGGGACTGGCCATCAGTCGGGAATACGCGCGCAAAATGGGGGGTGACCTGACCTTCACCAGCACGAAAGGGCAAGGCAGCACGTTCAGACTGCGCATTACCTGCCGTCGCGGCGACGCCCTTCACGTCAGCGGTACTGATGCCAACCTGCACCCGGTCGCATTGCAACCTGGCCAAAAGCCACCGCGCATATTGATTGTCGACGACAACATCAACAATCGCGATTTATTGCACAAGGTACTGGGGCCCTTCGGCTTTGTATTGCACGACGCCACCAACGGCCTGGAAGCGATCGCCGCCTGCGAAAGCTGGCAACCTGACCTGATCCTGATGGATTTGCGCATGCCGGAAATGGATGGCCGCGAAGCCATCCAGCGGATTCGCCAACACCACCCCAAAGCGCGCCTGCCAATCATCGTCGTGTCGGCCAGCGCCTTTGAGAGCGAGCGCAATGGTGTACTGGATGCAGGCGCCAACGAATATGTCCGCAAGCCGTTCAAGGCTCACGAACTACTGTGCAAGATTGGTGACTGCCTGCAGCTGGCCTACGTCTATTCCGATGCCCCCTGGCAAGAGAAGCAACGTCTTGATGCAGCCACCCTGTCAACGCTCAGGGAAACCGTTACCACTCTCCCACGACGCCTGCAGACCGAGCTACACGAGGCCGTATCGCTGGGTCACGCCACCGGGCTGCTGCATTGCATTGATGAGACCATCATCTATCAACCGCAGCTGGCGCAGATCATGCGTGACTACGCCATGGATTTTGACTTCGATGCGCTGACTGAACTGTTGAAAGCGGTGCCTGTGCAGGAAGCGGCCATTAGCGATCACTGAACCGTGCCGCGGCGATTACGCCACGGCGACATCCAGGAACGGTACCAGCCAACGCCCCACTTCAGCCGCATTGTCCTGCAGCGGCGTTGCTGCCAGGCGCCATTGCACCTCGCCCTGCAACACGCTCGGCCAGCCTGCGCGCCCCGCCACGCCCAACCGCGGCCCGTTGACATGCAGTGTACGGCTCTGCACCGGCGCCAATGGATGGGGAGTGATCCCATCGAGCAGCATGACTGGCAGCCACGGCCAGCCCCGTGCGTGCATTTCGCGCGCGACCGCAACGGCCAGCACTGCACCAGCCCCTTCACCCGCCAACGCTGCAGGCAACGGCAGGCATTCCTGCTCGATGGCATCAACATAACGCTGCACCAGCGTGGCGGTATCATCATTCTCGCGCCACTGTGCACTCACGCGAAAGGTCGCGATGCTGTCTGGCAGGGCCTGGGCAACCTGAGGCCAAGCCACAGCGTTTCCGGCCTCGATGACTGACTGGAACACCAGCAGGCTGCGATCAGCAACGCGTATGCTCAGTGGCTCCCACAACGTGGCGCGACTCTCTTCGCCGCGCAGGGCGGCATCCAGCCAACGCGCCAACCGGCGGGGCGTTGGATACTGCATCAAGGTGGTAAATGCCGGTACACGGTGCAAGGCATAGCGCTGTGCCAATTGTACCGCCAATTGCACCGCCAGCAGGGAATGCCCGCCTGCCGCAAAGAAATCGGTATCGATATCCCGGACACGCTCCCCCAGTAGTTCCTGCCATACCCGCAACATTTGCAGTTCGAGCGTATTGGGTGCTGCATCAGCGGTCGGTGCGCGTCCGTCCACGTATTGCAACGCCAGTGCCGCACGATCAAGCTGATGAGCGTCGTCACGCGGCCAATGCCCCACCACCGTCACGACGTCAGGTTGCAGCGCCGGTGGCAACACACGCTGCAACGTCTGCAGATAGTGGCGCGCCGGCAGCTCACCCTGCACAAAGGCGACACGGACCAGAGCCCCGGTCAATGCGTTCCTGACCGGACACAACGCGGCTGGAATACCGCCCAAGGCCTGCTGGATACATTGTTCGGCTCGCAACCGATCCCCGGTCACCGCCATGTGGCTGGCTTGTTCTGCGACCACCGACAGCAATTCGATACGTCCGTCAGCATGCCAGCAGGCGCGATAACCGGTGTGAAACAGGGTATTCCCCAGCGTCGGAAAATACGTCAGGGGATTTTTGCTGAAACGCGATGAATGGTTTTCGGGGGGTGGCCAGTAGCCTTGGCTGAGGGCCGCACCACCGATATAGAGATCACCGGCAATTCCCCAGGGTTGCAATTGGCCCTGGGCACTGAGAATGACGCATTGGGTGCCATCAATGGGAGCGCCTACGCCGATATTCGCGGCACGGGATTGGCGCCAATGCGCCGGCTTGGCATGCTCGCCAAAACTGGCCACAAAGGCGACGCCACAATTCTCGGCGCAGGCATGCAATACCAGCACATCACTGATCCCGGGGACGGCAAGCAAGGCGTCGCGTAATGCTACCGAAGCAGGTTCCCCGATGAGGGTGATGGTACGCAAGCCCTTGGGCAGCCACCCCCCACGCAGCATCTCGCCAGCGAGCGTCGGCGTTATGCTGACGTGATTGACCACGCCCAGCAGTTTCGCGGCGCTTGAGGTGGGTCGCTCCCGGGCCAACGGTGATATCAGATCATCCATCAACACGACTGCACCACCACTGCACAGGGTCACGAACAATTCGTACAGCGCATTTTCACTACACAGGTCGCCTGTAAAGGCGGCCCGCAAGGGCGGACGATTTTCATATTGCCGCACCCCCCAGGCCACCAGCGCCGACAGATTACGGTGACAAACCGTTACACCCTGTGGCACGGGCGTTATTTCGCGGGGATAAATAATACAGGCAAGTGCCGCCGGATCATCGGCATCTTCAAAACCATCACTGGGCAGCGAGTGCCAGGGCGTTGCCGCAATCGAGAAATCCAGCACTTTTCGCGTGCCCTGCCAAGGCATGCGCTCACTGTCGTACAGCACGCAGCTTACACCTGCCTGTGCCAGCACGCTTTCCTGATATGCCTGTGGCCACGTGGCGTGAATGGGCACCCATGCCGCCCCTACCTTGAAGACAGCGAGCACCGTCGCCAGTAGCACGGGGTCGCGGGGCAACAGCAATCCCACGCGGTCACCCGGCCCGATCTGCTGCGACACCAGATAACGCGCAATCTGATTGGCCAGCGCATCAAGCTCGGCAAAGTTCATTCGGCCTTCTGCAGCCACGACCGCCAGATTTTGCGGCGCGCTGTAGCACTGACGTTGCCACCACATGGTGAAGTGCGGCAGGAATGACGGCAGTGACTGGGCGTCACGATTGAACAGATCAAACATTTCCTGCTGACGGCCAAGGCTCAGCAAAGGCAACTGGTTGAGCGCCGCCCCGGCATCGCTGACCATGCCACCCAGCAGGTGGAAATACTGGTCGATGAATTCGGCGGCAGCATCGGCACTTAGCCAATCGCTGTAGAATTCCAGCTCACCCTCGCTGGCTTGCAATTCGCTGCAACGCACATTCAGACCAAGCGCAACCCGTGGCTGACGGCGCGACACCGCCAGCGGTTGCAACCCGCGCCCGACCAGTTGACGCGCGGCATCACTCAATTCGCTGCGGCACGTGAAAACGAAGTTGATCGGCGCTCCTGCCGCGTCACCGCGATGAGCAGCCAGCAACGGCAGCACCGAAATCAGGGGCGTGGACTGATACAGACTCATGTCAGCAAGCTGGCCCTGCGTCTGCTCCACGCGATGACGCACACTGTGACGACCTTCATCCAGCTGAACCACAAAAGGCAACACATTGGTGGTCACCCCTGCCAGCGACTCCACGTCTGCCTGGCGATTGGCAAATTCGACACCAATGACAAACAGGTCCTGATCAGCATAACGCCGCAATAACGTGGCAAAGGCCGTCAGCAACAGGCTGTCGGGCGACACCTGCCACCCCAATGCAGCCACCCGTATTTTCTGCATGAGTTCGGCATCAATGACAAACGGATGGGTACCTCCTGCCGGTGCAGATTCACCCCGCGCATCGACTGCCGGCGGGGACGCAAGCGTCGCCGGCAATAACGGCCAATGCACAGGGCGAACAGCGCGCAACTGCTCGCCCCAGAAAGCCCAGGCATCGCTGTGGGCATCGAGCTGTAACGCAGGCCCGAACCTGCCCAACTGCCGTTGCGTATATTCAGCATAGGCCTCGCCGACAGGAGCAAGCACTTCGCCTGCATAAAGTGCCTGCCATTCCAGCATCCAGCGATCGGCCGTTTCCTGATCCGCCACTGCATTATGCAAGGTCAGGCGCCACACCGCCGCCGATTCGATACCATTGGAAACCGTGGCCACGCTGGCCAACCAGGGCAGACCGGCAAACAGCCCCAGGCTTTGCAATGACGCTTCCTGCAGCCATTGACGTGCAGCCTGCTGCAGATCATCGGTGGTCGATACCACCAGTGCGCGCCAGGGCGCGGGCGGCGCCGGCAATACGGTTTGCGCGGCCACCGCTGGCTGCGCGCCCGGCACGACAGGCATCTGCAGTTCCGGTGCGGTCTGCCATTCAAATATCGTCCGTAACAGCGCGTGGCGCTTCATCAGGAGCGACAAGGCTTTCTGCGCACGATCGAGATCAATAACGCCCGAACTGCGCGCCAGCCCGCCCCCGGCTGCCACAAAACAGGCGGCCGTCACATTGTGACGCGCACCGGCGCCGAATTTCTGCTCGTCCAGCACAAAGGCCCACTGCTGGGGCGACAAAGGGTAACGCATACCTTCAGCTGCAACTTCAGGTGCCGGGCCGACGGCAGCGGTCGTGTTGACGTGCCCATCGATCACAGCCTGCACGGTACGCCAAAGCGCATTGTTTTCACGAAGACCGGTTTCACGAAGACCGGTTTCACCTGGCGCCTGTTCAGGGAGTCTGTTTTCAGCAGGACGCGTGTCAACCGAGGCCACGGGGGCGTCACCGGCCGACGATAACGGTGGCGCGCTGACAGCCGCGCCATAGAGCGAAATGGACGACAACATGGGGGTAATGAGCGCCGTTGCCTGGCGCATGATCGCCACGAAATCGGCGTGCAACTGTCGAACGAAGGCCTCGTCAAACAAATCTCCTGCAAAATGCCAGACCAGCTGATCTTCATCGTGAAGATCCGGCAACGCCAACGCGAGATCCAGACTGTCGCCAGACGACACTGCGGCCTCGGCCAGATGTTCCGCCACACCGCCCACGACCTCGCGTAACGAGCCATCTGCCGGCAGATGTCGTAGCAACGGCGCGAGCGCAAACCAGGCTCGCGGCGCCTCGCCTGGCGCCGGTTGCTGGGCAATGGCCACGCCCAGTTCCCGCAGCCAGTCTTCCTTTTGCTGATAACGCGACAACAGGATGGCGAACAGCGTCGCGCCCACGCCCAGCGTCGACGAAAACCAGGCGCCCGCCTTGTGGCGCAGCACTTCTACATCACGCGGAACCAACGGAAGGCTGAGGGTGTTGCCCCGGGCGGGAGAATGCGGATCCACCAGCGCGGGAACGGCAATCACTTCTTCCAGTAACGACGCCGGCGCCCCGGAAAACGACGCGACTGCGTGACGAATTTCCGGCAGGGCGTTTTCGGTGGTCACCCCCAACGCCTGCAGCAACGCACGCAAGGCAGCCACATCATTGTCGTGAATGTCGCCCGCAGGCGCCTGTAGCCGGAACTGGCCGCCATTCACCGCCACCGTAATGCCACGCGCTTTCAGATGTGCCAGCATGGCTTCAACGCGATTCAAATTCAGTTCGCTCATGCGACTTCTCCTGCAGAAATCGTTGCTTCAGGGGCTTCAGGGCATTCATGGGCGTCAGGGTCAGGTATCACCGGGTCACGGACAATCAGATCCGTCTGGGCAAACCACTGCGCCAGCAGATGAGAACGATCACCTTGCTTTGGCACGCCATCAACAACGGGCACATCATCAAGAACGGGCACGACATCCAGCGTCGCAGCGTATAACGCCCACGCTCGATGGCTGTCATTGGTCCCGCTCGCGCCGGTAAGCAATTGCACAGGCATTTGCAGGATATTGGCGGGAGGTTGTTTCCAGAGCTGATGGTAATGATTCGACAGCTGTTCGGCGTGCTCGTCGGTGACGTCGTCAGCGACCTCGGCCCCCTCAACGGGCACGGGAAGCGCTTCCCAGCATAACGGGGTATCGATCATCACCACACGCCTGATCCGTGCCGGCGCCTGCGCCCCCATGGCAGCCGCCAGCGCGCCGCCAAAACCGGCTCCCGCCAACAACACATCACCTTCCGGTAACAAGGCGAGGCATTCTTCGGCCAATGCCACCATCGATGCCGCCTCACCATAACGATTACACTGCAAGGCATATACCGGCACACACGCCGGGATACTGGTCAGATGGGCCTGCCAATGCCCGGTGCTGCCTTGCTCGTCATGCAAGAACACCCAGGGCAGACAGCCAGGCTCGCCTTTCTGCCAGACCAGCAAGGACATGGCGGAAAGCGGCACCCCTGCATTTTGCAGGCACCAGGCCTGCGCCCGCACCGTCGCGGTCTGCAACAACACGGCCAGCGGCAATTCGGCGCCGAAATAACGGTTTATATGCGCCGCCAACCGCAGCGCAGCAAGCGAGGTTCCGCCCAGATCGGCAAACGATTGCTCAGCATCGATATCGTCACGCCCCAGCATCAGCTGCCAGCAACGCAAGACAGCCTGCTCCAGGGACGCAGCTGGCAGCGGATCGCTCGTTTCGATGGCTCGGGTCAGCACGCGGTCGAGCAAATGCAAGCGCCCTGCGCTATCCAGACGCACATGGAAGCCGGTGCGAAAATAACGCTCGCCATTGGCTTGCACAAACCGCTCGTTATTGAGGTCATCGCGCTGCCAGTAACCCGGGCTGACGCTGCCCCCCCCCACCAACAATTCCCCGCTGCCGCCAGGCAGCACCTGCATGCCTTGCTCGTCAATGACACGCAGACGGGTATTGAGCACCGGCTTGCCAATCTGCAACGGTGCACTTTCCGCGTCGCCCGACTTGCGCGCCACGACATCCAGGGCACACACCCCTGCCGTTTCTGCGGTGCCGGTCAGATTGACCCAGGTAGCGCCGGCATCAAGAAACGCCTGCAATGCGTCATCTGCAATGACTTCGTTGCGACTCAGCAAGGTCATGCCGGCAGGCATGGCATGACGTGCCAGCAATGGCCGGAAACGCGCGACATCGCCAACCATGCACGTGATATTGCGTTGTTTGACCAGCGCCAGCCAGGCGTCATCGCTTTCCAGCTCCTGCGGACTGGCAATGACCAGCCCTGCGCCACTCAGTAATGGCATTAGCGATTCGACCAGGCACGTTACATCGTGGAATTCGGCCATCGACAGCCATTGCACGCTGGCCCGCAACTGCAGGCGCAAGGACAAGGACTGGAACAGGTTGAGCAACGCACCATGCGTCACCTGGGCAAACGCGGGCGCATGGCGCGAGTCCATCGTGGCTTCACCGCTTTCCGGCGCCAGGAAAAACACGGCCGGCACATCCATGCGGGGCAGCGCCTCGTCACGCAGATTGGTCACAGCAGGCAAGCCCGCCAACGTCGAAAACTGGCCAATTCCCTGCGCGGCACTGCGCCAACGCTGTGATTCTTCACTGACCGGTGTGCCGGCATGGAACAACGTCAATGCCGGCTGACAGTGCTGCAATATCGCCCGGGCACGCTCTTCCGGAATATCATGGGGCACAGGTACGGCACATCCGCCGGCACGCCAGACGGCCAGCAACGCAACGATGGCTTCGGCGCTGCGCGGCATGGCCAGCACCACCCGCTCACCCGCGTTAACGCCCAACGAACGCAACGAAGCTGCCCACATTTCAGTCTGCTGCATGAGTGACTGATAACGCACGAACTGCTCGCCCTGAATAATGGCGGTATGGCGCGGCACCTGGCGCGACAACAAGGCAATGCGACCATAAAGACTTTGCTTGAGTGCAATCTGCACCGAATCCCCGCTCAGTTGCGCCAGCAACGCCTGCTGCTGCGCCTCGTCGAGCAGGGCGACCCGACCGGCCGGCACGTCAATGTTCTGTGTCACCGAATTCAGCAGGGTGAGGAAATACTGATGCCACTGCTCGACAGTACGCCGCTCAAGCAAGGCATTATTGTATTGCCAGGTGAACAGGGTCTGTTCACCTTGTTTGTCATTCTGCTTGTCGCGAAGCGCGACATGCAGCTGCAGATCAAACGGCGAGGAATCCGGTGCCAGCGGGAAACGCTCGAAGCGCAAACTCTTGCATACCGGCGATTGCAGCCCCAGCGGCTGGGTACTGAACGCCACCTGCAGCAACGGCGCATAACGGACCGAGCGCGGCAAGGCCAGGGTTTCCAGCACTTTTTCGTAGGGCAGCGCCTTGCGCGCCACCATGAAGTCGTAATGGGCTTGAATGTCCTGCAAGAGTTGCAATACCGGTTTGTCGAAAGCAACCCGCACACGTAATGGCAGCAGGTTCTCGAAATGACCCGGCAGGCTGTCGACCGAGGTGGACGCCCGGGTATCGACCGGCATACCAATACACACATCCGTCTGCGAGGAAATCCGCGCCAACAACAGCGCATAAAGTCCGAACAGCACCGTCTCCAACCGCAAGGAATGCTGCTCGCAGAGCGCGGAGAGCTTGCCCAGCAACACCGCTGGCACCGGCAACCCCGCCATGGACACGTCATGCGTCTGCAAATCAGGGCGCGGACGATCCCAGGGCAGCGCCAGTACCTCGGGTACGCCTTGCAGTGAATCACATATCTCATGCAGGGCCGCATTCCACGTGCCGTTGTGCCACTCCTGCTGCTGCCAGGCCGCAAAATCCCCATAACCGACAGCCGCCGCGGCCACCTGCGGATCACCTGCACCGTCGATACTGTGCGCAAAGTCAGCCATCCAGTCATTGGCGAAACGCACCAGCGAGCAAGCATCCACCACGACCGGATGCGCGCACAGCAGCAATACATGTTCAGTATCTGCCAGACGGATCAAGAGGCCACGCAGCAAGGGGGGATGCGTCAGATCGAAGCGCGCCTGCAGCTCCTGCTGCAAGCGTTTCTCCAGTTGCTTGCGCTGCTGGCTCATGTCTTCCTGCCGTAACAAAAACGGCGCCTGGGCGAGCACTTGCGCCTCTGGCACATCGCTGGCGTTCAGCACAAAGCGTGTACGAAAAACCTCTTGCCGGGTAACGGCCTGCCCAAGGTGCACCCCCAGCTTTTCAGGTTCCAGCGCGCCGATGATGCGGATGGCCACCGCCGGGTTGGCCACCCCTGCCGGGGATTGCAGCTGCTCGACAAACCAAAGCCGCTGCTGCACAAAACTCATGCGTTGGGACTTGGCGGCGGCGGACGACACGGAGGACGCGGGCATAGGGAACAGACTCACATTGGCCAATGAACGGTTGAGAGGGGAATACAGGCTGTAGATGCGACGGACATGGACTTGCCTGCGGGTTTGCAGACGCCACGGCAGCGAGTTTCACCCACGATTTTACCCCCAGCCAGCCGGCAATGGAAACCGTGAATGCTGCCAAAAAGAGCGAAAAGAAATTGTTTCCATTGGATTTTTTGCACGCCCGTTCCCGACTGGAAACAGGTGTTATCCGGTCACCCACGACCAGCGGTGTTGCCAGCGGCCGGGCAAAGGTCAACACTGTAGGCTCAAGCCGCGCCGAAGACGGCCGACATGCTTGCCTGAGGGTTGTCTTAATTACAATCCCTCACCAATTCGGCATTGCTTCGCCCCGTTAGTTTGAGTAACTTGGCAGGATGACAAGAATAATCCTCTTCACATTGGCCCTCATGGGCTTCAGCACTCAGGCCAACGCCTTCTATGCGTGCTTCCAGCAAGCGGCGGACCGCTATTCCGTGCCGCTGGAACTGCTGTACGCCATTGCGAAGGTGGAATCCAATTTCAATCCGCAGGCGATCAACCGCAACACCAACGGCACTGCCGACTACGGCCTGATGCAGATCAACAGCCGCTGGTTTCCGCAGCTGCAAACCCAGTTCGGCATTCCCAAGGAACGCGTGATCAACGACAGTTGCACCAACGTGTATATAGGGGCATGGATCCTGGCGCACAATTTCCGCACCAAAGGGCGCATCTGGGATTCGGTGGGGGCCTACAACGCCGGCTTCTCGTCCAACACCCGTGGCACCCGCGCCAACTACGTCAGCAAGGTCAAGTACTACTACGACTACTACAAGGCCTATTACGCGAAGCAGCGCCAGACGGTCGCGACCCGCTGACCGATTGCCCTGCTCTTGTCAGCGCAGCCGGCACACACGCCCTCCCCTGGTCTTGACCGCCCTGTGCTTCCAACCGCCACGCATCCACCCACTGTTTTACCAAAGCACTAGCCCCCTGCTGCGTTACGCTGCAGCCCCCTCAACCCTTGCGTTCCCTTGCCCTTTGCGTTCCCTTGCCATTACGTTTCCTTGCCATTACGTTTCCTTGCCCTTTGCGCTCCCCTGCCAGCCCCCAACCACTGGCCATGCCCTCAAACCTGGTTTTGCTTACTCGCGTAGCAGGTCCAGTCGCTACAGCGACGATCCCGTGGCGGGACGACCAGGACTTGATCGAATTATCAGTTTCGTGACAGACCTCACAAGCAGACTGCCAAAGCACTGACTACTATTAAGTCAAACCACGCGGCGGGCATCACCGCACCATTCGCGGCTTAATCAGCGCGTTATTTGAGCGGAACCCTTCGCCAGCATCTCGAACAGGCACCCACCAAAAAAATAACACGCATATCAACCTTGACGCGGTATTGCATATGTCCCCACGGCATGCGCGACCGGATCATCACTACCTTCGGAAAAAACATACACTTCACCGACCGCTTGCGTCCTGCCAATTTTTATCATTTTGCATTTTGCAATCAGATCGCGATCAGCTGCCGGCTTGCGCAAAAAATTCAGCGTGAGATTGGTGGTGACGGCCAAGGGCACAATACCGATTTCCCCCAAAATCGCGACATAGAGCGCCACGTCGGCAATGGCAAACATGACGGGCCCCGACACGGTTCCCCCCGGACGCAAATCTTTTTCGCTGACACAATGACGAACAACGGCTGACATTTCGCCAACCTCTTCAATGCATGTGGTATTTTGCGGAAAATGTTCCGCCATGAATCGATCCAACTCTGCTTTTCCTGTATTCATGTCAAACACTCCTGTTAAATTTTTTTGCCTGATTAACCGCTATTTTTGAAGCTCTTCACCAAGAAAATGTGCACCTCCGCACAGCAAGCACCTGTCCAACCCGTTTTTGACCAAAAGCGTGAAGTAGCCCGCAAGCAGGATTTCTGACGGCACCTAGACTGAAATTCAACGGGAACATTATTTCACTCACGCAAGCAGTAACGGTGACCACTATGAACGCTTACACAAAAGCCAACGGAAGCAACATCAATAAAGGTTTTATCGCAGCTCTTGCGCTGTTGATGTCCCTTGCTTTCAGTGTGAATGCGAATGCCGCAATCACTGTCGCCAACCCGCCCACAGATACCACCATTACTGCAGGGCAATCCCATACATTCGAACTGAATGCAGTGTCCTCGAATCGTTTGATCAGAAATCACTGGTGGTACAAAAACGGTGTTCAGGTCGGGACCGCGCCAAAATTCTGGATCACCAATGCCACTCAAGCCAACGCAGGCACCTACTCTTGCAAAGTCAGCGATGGACGCGCCATTTATTACTGCAAGAGCTTTGTCGTAACGATTGGCCAGAGTGTCAGCATCACATCACAGCCTTCAAGCACCATTGTCAATGAAGGCTCACCGACCAGCATGAGTGTCGCAGCCACGGGCACCGGCACCTTGAGCTATCAGTGGTATTTCGGCGGCGCCGCGATTCCGGGTGCTACGATGAGCAGCATCAGCACAGCGGCAGCGACACTGGCTGACGCCGGAAGTTACTACTGCGTAGTGAAAAGCAGCAGCTCTTCTGCCACGTCAAGCACCGCGACCATGAGCGTTCTCGCCAAACCGAAAACTTACTCTGTCGCACTCTCGTGGACCCGCCCCACCACGCGCACTGATGGCACATCACTGACATCTGCCGATATCAGCGGCTACAACATCTACTACGGCACCACCAGCACCGGCACCCTGACCCGTATCGCCAGCGTTTCAGGAAGTTCACTGACCTACACGGCCAGCAACCTTTCCACCGGTACCCACTACTTTGCCGCCAGCACGATCGACAGCACCGGCCAGGAAAGCAACGTTTCCACCCGTGTGAGCAGAACCCTGCAATAAACAGCCCTGCTTCTAGCAACCCGCTACTGGCAACCCGCTACTAGCAACAAGAACAAAGGCCGGTTCAATACCGGCCTTTGTTCTTGTGTGCCATTTTCATGGCCGATGCCAGCGCACTGAATACACGCGGTGATTGACTTTGCGCCACATTGAATCGCAAAAATTCCGCTGCATTCTGCCCCAGACTGAAGACGTTACCCGGCGCCAGCACAACACCATTTTCCAGCGCATAACGCGAAACATCACCGGCATCCAACCCGTCAGGCAGTCGCGCCCACAAAAAAATTCCACCGCGCGGTTCTATCCAGGGCGTCAAACCCAGTTTGTGCAAGCGATCGACGGTTTCCCCCATGCAATCCGAGAGTCGCGCACGTAACGTATCGAGATAACGACGATACGATCCCTGCCGCAACAGCTCATAGACAAGTTCAGCACCAAAGGCGCTGCTGCTGAACAACGTCGCCAGCTTGAGATCAACAATTTTTTCTGTCCAGTCGGCGCGGGCTGCAATATAACCGCAGCGCACGGATGCCGATAACGTCTTGGAAAAGCTGCCGACCTGAACGACCCGCTCAAGTCCGTCAAACGCCGCCAGCCTCGGCGACTCGGTGTGCTCGAAATCGGCGAAGATGTCATCTTCGATGATCAGCAAATTGTGTTGCTCGGCCAGACGCAGCAGTTTGTGGGCTACCGCCGGTGTGATCACACTGCCGGTCGGATTGTGAAACGCCGAATTGGTGATGTAGAGACGTGGTCGATGTTGAGACAACACCGATTCCAGCGCGGTGATATCAGGCCCTGCCGGCGTATAGGGAACCCCGACCAGGTGCACGCGATGAGCCCGTAACAACGCCTGAAAATTGAAATAGCCCGGATCGTCTATCAGCACCGTATCGCCCGGCTCCAGCAAAAACCGGCACACCAGATCGATCGCCTGGGTACCGGAATCCGTGAGAATGATCTGCCCGGCCGGCACCGCGACACCCCGCTCATGCAAACGCCGCGACAGCTGCTCGCGCAGCAGGCGATGGCCATAGGGCTTGCCGTATTCCATCAGCATTGCCCCTTCGGAACGCGCCATCGCCCGCAAACACCGGCGCACCTCCTCCTCAGGCAACCAGTCACGCGGTAGCCAGCCGCACCCGGGTTTCAAGGTTTCATCGTCGGCATCGAGCGACTGCCGGATGATCCACAGCGGATCGATACTGCGATCGAGCACCGGCCCGATGTCGGCCAGCGACAGCGGCGGCACATGCCCACTCACAAAAAAACCCGAGCCGCGCCGTGCCATGATCTCGCCTGCGGCCGCCAGGCGTTCATAGGCTTCCACCACCGTGCTTTTGGACACCTCGAGCGTCTGCGCCAACTGCCGGATCGATGGCAGTTTTTCGCCCGGCACCAGGGTGCGGCTGGCAAGACGGTCACGAATGACACCCATCACCTGGTCGATACGACCAGGTGATTTATCGGTGGGAGCAGGCTTGTTCATGGCAACTGTACCGGTCAGTTTTCAATACAGTTTAATCAAACTGTCTGCAACTGTCTCTGGGATGTTGCCGCGCCGTGGGCGATGCTGATTCCCACGACACAGACTCAGGAACACGCATCATGAACAGAAACGGCTGGCTGCAGGGTGGCCTGGGGGTATTGATATTCAGTGGCTCGCTGCCGGCGACGCGGGTGGCAGTCGCTGAGCTGGACCCGGTTTTTCTGACGCTGACACGTGCAGTCATCGCGGGCATCCTGGCCGCATTTATTCTGCTCTTGCTGCGCCAGCGGCTGCCTCAAGGCCGCCAATGGCTTTCCATAACGGTCGTCGTGATCGGCGTCGTGGCCGGCTTCCCGCTACTGACAGCCTTGGCGCTGCAGCATGTCAGCGCGGCGCACGCCCTGGTTTACATGGGGCTGCTGCCCTTGCAGACCGCCATCTTCGGTGTCTGGCGCAGCCGTGAGAAACCAGCCGCGCGGTTCTGGCTGTTTTCGGTCAGCGGTGGTGCACTGGTGGTGACGTATGCATTAACGCAAGGGGTTCACGGCCTGGGAACGGGCGATCTGCTGATGCTCACGGCCATTGTCGTGTGCGGACTGGGTTATGCCGAAGGCGCACAACTGGCCAAATCGCTGGGCGGCTGGCAGGTCATCTGTTGGGCGTTGCTGCTCGCGCTTCCTTTCAGCGTGGGGGGCGCGCTGTGGGCGCAACCAACAACGCTTGCACACGTGCACTGGCCGGCATGGGCGTCGGTGGGGTATGTGTCGGTGTTCAGCATGCTGATCGGCTTTTTTTTCTGGTATTCGGGGCTTGCCCGGGGAGGCACCGCCGCCGTCGGTCAACTGCAGTTACTGCAGCCGTTTTTGGGATTCGGCCTTGCGGCGATGCTGCTCGAGGAACCCATAACGCCAGCCATGATGGTCACAACCTGCGCAGTGTTGTTGTGTGTTGCCGGCGCCCGGTGGACGGCAACACCCCGTTCACCGGCAGTTTTTCAATCGCCTGTGGCTCTTCAACCACCGGCAGCGTCTCAACCACCAGCAGTGTCTCAACCACCGGCTGGCGCTGGCGTCACTACGCCACCAACTGGGTTTTCATCGCCCGTAATTCTGCTCGGGTCGCTGTCGAACCCTGTTCATAGAAGTATTTGAGCCCGAGCGCCACTTCACCAATAACGCTCTTGATGATGCGCGCCAACAGCAACCTGTCGAACACCTGTCCCACCCGACCGAAAGGCGGCTCATAACCCATGGTTGCTGTCAGACGGGTAATGCCTGGCACCACTTCGTTGATACGGTAGCGGAACCACGCGTTCCGGAAAGGCGCATCCTTTTCCCCCTTGTGCAAACGCAAGGTGAAACCCTCGCCGTCGCGCCAATCGGTCACGGTCTCCTGCAGATAGCCGCCGCGTTTCTGATAGACGTTGCGACTGGCGCCAACGCCCTCTGCAAGCGCCGTGGTCAGCCGTGTATCCACGACACCCGGCACATAATGATGAGCCAGCGTAAGATTACGCAATTTTTCCCATGCCTTGTCGCACGACATGCTGATATCGACTTGTACGCTGACTTCTGCCATGAAGCCTCCTGCCCGGTTTTTTTGCAAGCACCCAGATTTACAAACTACCCAAAGAATACACGGCATCATATGAACAATTGGTGTTGACCGGCAATACCGTTGTTTTCTTGCCGGAACGAATCTGCCACTATTGTCGCTCGTTGTTCCCCCCACTGTTTCCGGAGAAATCACATGAGCATCCAGGTTGGCGACAGCATCCCCACAATAACCCTGAAAACCATGGGTGAAAAGGGCCCGCAGGATATCGGTACCGACAACATTTTCAACGGCAAGAAAGTCGTTCTGTTCGCCGTTCCGGGTGCCTTTACGCCCGGTTGCTCGAACACGCACCTGCCCGGGTACGTGGTATTGGCTGACAAGATCAAGACCAAGGGTGTCGATACCATCGCCTGCCTGTCGGTGAACGATGCGTTTGTCATGCATGCCTGGGGCAAAAGCCAAAATGCCGATGAATTGCTGATGCTGGCCGACGGCAACGCCGAATTTACCCGCGCCATCGGTCTGGAAGCAGACGCCTCGGGCTTTGGCATGGGCACTCGCAGTCAACGTTATGCCATGATCGTCGACAATGGCGTCGTAACGCATCTTGCCGTCGAGCCCCCCCGCACCATCGACGGCAGCAGCGCCGAGAAGATTCTTGAGGCACTGTAAGCCCAGCCCCTGCAATTGTCGGGTGGGGTGATACTAGCGGGTAGGGTAACGCTAGCGGGTGACCACACCCGGCCCGCCAGCATCACCCCACCCGGAATAACTCCCTGCCCGATCCCGCTGTCACCCCTCTGTATTCGCCCGCCTGCGCTCGATCGGCCAAAGGATCAGCCAGCTGATACGCCAGCCCACCCTACAAGCGGCCCAATATTGTACTGACTGTTCAGTACATGCTACAGTCCGGTCACTCCTTGATCGATTATGGGAATGCGGAACATGTTGAATATCCACCTTCGACGTCGACGCTTGCTGCGTTGGGGCGCGGGGTCCGGGGCGGCCTTGCTGTCGCTGTCGACCGTTGGCTGTGCAGCCACGATGCCACCCGCAACGCCGGCGCGGAGGTTTCTCGTTCTGACGCAGACCGATGCACAACTCGTTGAGCTGATCGCGGAGGCACTGCTACCCCAGGGCAAGGAATGGCCCGACGCCCGCACGGCCGAAGTAGCCCAGCGCCTGGACGAGGAGCTGTATTTTGCCGCACCGCAGATACAGGACGATTTCCGGCTGGCGCTCAAGGTCGTCAATGCCCTGCCCCTGCTGTACGGACGTTTCCGGTTTTTCGATGCACTACCCCTGGCGCTGCGGCAAGACTGTCTGCGCGCCACGGAAGACACGCGCTTCGAGAGCGTGCGTGCCGCCGTGAATGGCTGCCGCATGGCAATTTACATGATGTATTTCGGCCATGCATCGACCTGGTCAGCGCTTCACTATGATGGCCCGCACGCCCGGGTGGCACCGCAACTGAGCGAGCAACGCCAGCTTTATCGCCAACTGACGGAGGTCTGAATGCAACCGGGAATTCACGAACAGGCAGCGCTGCTGGCGCTTTCCACGCTGACCACGCAGGTGTGCATCATTGGCAGTGGATGCGGTGGCGCCACGCTGGCGAAAAAACTCACGGATGCCGGGATCGATGTCGTGGTGCTGGAACAAGGAGGGTATTACCCGTCTTCGCGCATGGATCAGAACGAGCTCAACATGGCCGGAAAACTCTATGCCGAGCACGGGCTCGACAGCATTGACAGCGGCGGCAACATGCTGATGTACGGTCACAATGTCGGTGGCGCTTCGGTGCATTATTGGGCAGACAGCTATCGCACGCCGCCGGAAAAACTCGCCCTGTGGCAGCAGCGTTATGGCATCGAGCACCACAGCGAGCAAGACCTCGCCCCGATTTTTGCCGAGATCGAAGCCAACCTGAACATTCACCCGGCCACCGACGAGTATTTCAACCCGCTCAACCACAAGCTGCGCGCCGCCAGCGACGCACTGGGTTGGCACGGGCACCGGGTGCCACAGGCGCGGAAGCATTGCGCCAAATCGGGCCATTGCATGCAGGGCTGCCTTTACGATGCCAAACAGAGTCAGATGGTGACACACCTGCCGCAAGCGATCGCGCAGGGAGCCAAAGTGCTGGCGGATGCATGCGCCCTGCAGTTTCGCCGTGATGGCAAGCGCATTACCGCACTCGACGTGGCGGTGATGGATCGGGCCCGCAACCAGCCAAGCTCACACCGTTTTGTGGTGAAGGCAGACGTATTCGTGGTGGCAGCGGGTGGCTTCAATAGTGCCCATTTCCTGCTGCAACAGGAATTTGCCGACCAGTTGCCTGCACTGGGCAAACACTTTTCGATGAATCCCTCGTGCATGGTGCATGCCCTGTTCGATGAGGACATCATTCAGTGGCGCAATATTCCTGCCGCGTGGGGCATCGACGAATTTCGATTGCGTCGCTATCAGCAGACACCCTCACAGAATGATCGTTATCTCGAGGGCGGTTACCTGTTGATGCCAAACCAGTTGCATCCTGGCACGCTGGCAGCAACGCTTCCCCTGAAGGGCGAACAGTTGGGTCGCTGGATGTCAGCATTGCCTCGCACGGGCGGATTGATTTGCTGGATGGACGACATTGAAGAGGAACTGGGTGAAATCCGGCTGAAACGCAATGGTCAACGCGAGGTGCATTACCCGTATGGGCCAGTGACACGCGCCGTTTTGCGCGATGCCATCGACAAACAGGTGCACATGCTACTGGCCATGGGGGCACGTGAATTACTGGTAGCGGGCCACCAGGCCATCACCCTGCGTTCCGCCAAAGACCTGCCCGCACTGGCGGCGTTGGAGATTGATGCCGGCGGCTTGTTTATGGCCTCCCCCCACCCCGGCGGGGGATGCAGAATGGGAGGTGATGCCACTCAGTCGGTGGTCAACAGTCAGCATCAGGTACATGGATTCGAGAATTTGTATGTGTCGGACAGCTCGGTATTTCCGACCAGCTCATCACTTGACCCCAGCCTGAGCATCATGGCGTTCAGTCATATCGCGGCGCACTCTATCAGGATGCATTTTGCATGACCGACGAAAAACGAGGAAAAACCCGTTCCGGCGAAAAAAGTCGCCAGCGCATCATTGCGGAAACACGAACGCTATTGGCCGAAAACGATTTGCAGTCGTTGACGCTCGACGACATCGCGCGCCGCAGTGGCGTGGCCAAGAGCAGCATACTCTGGCATTTCGGCAGCAAGAACGGTTTGCTGCTGGCCGTGGTCGACGATATTTTCCTGCAAATGCAGACCTGGATCGCGGATATCGCGCAAAACCATTTATCGCAACAGGATTATCTGCAAGCCTGTGTGCTGGCCCTGGCCGAAGGTTTTGAAGCACACCCCGAGGCCAATGCCCTGCTGATTTCATTCATTACACAGAAGACGCTCGACGCCACGATTCGCGCCCGCATTCAGGCGATGTATCAGGAATACCGGCAATTTATCGGCACGCTCCTGACGAAGGTGGATGCCCGCTTCGGTGAGTCCGAAGCGGCGCTGGTATTGGCAGTAATCGATGGGGCGTTCCTGCAGTGGTATCTGGAACCGGCACTGGATTTCAAGGCGTTGCTGCTGCGTGCCATACAGCTTTTGCCGAGCCGCGAGTAGCGCCCCGGCCGGCGTGCCTTCAAGGCAAAAACACCTCCAACTGCGGCATTTTCACTGCGCGGCCATTGGACCAGGTGCCCATGTCGAACGACAACGGAGCCTCGCCCTGCCCCGCCACAATGGCATCCAGTGCCGCAAAATAATAACGGTAATCCAGTGCGTTCAATTCCAGCGAAATCCCGAAAAATTTCAGGTTTGACGGGATCGGGCTGATCTTGTCACAGGGCGCGCAATGGTTGGGAGACAGGTTGGGTGAACCATAATTATCGCGCACGGCTTTGTACAACGCATACGGAATGCCCTGCGTCTGCAATTGCGCAACAAACAACTCGCTCTGGGCGATGGGCGCGATCTTGTCGTCTTCACCGTGCAGAATCGTCACCGGCGCGGTGATGGAATGACTGGTTTCCTGCCATTGGATGGGATCGATTTTCACCAATGCCCGCACGAACGCGGGTTGGCCCGCCTGACTGTCAAACGCCGGGTGCGCCAGCACATAACGGGCAGGCTGAGGGCCACCGTAATATTGCCAGGCAGACGCGATCAGGCCACCCAGGGAATGCGAATAAATATAAAGATGATCGCGATCCGCCCTGCTGCCCAATGACGTCAACGCCTCTTGCGTAGCAGCGACAGCTCGGCGCGCCCACACCGATTGATCGACCACGCCCTTGAGACCCGATTCCGCCGACACGCCCGGCCCCTCGCTGATCTGGAATTGCGGGTAAATCACGATGTAACCCTGCTTGACCAGATGTGCGATATGAGTGCGATACACATAAGGGCGCAAGGCAGCAAATCCATGCAGGAACACGATCACCGGAGCCTTGTCACCGGCCTTGAGCACGCCCGGCTCGTAAATCCAGGTACGCGAGCCGTCATCACCCCGGCCTTGCACGGTTTCAATAACCTGATCGGTGATGTAAGCCTCGGGAGAACCGTAACCCGACACGGGGGCACCCGGGGGCTTGTGCCAGAACGCCGCGTGAGAAAGGTTGGCGGCTAGCAGGAGGAAAGCGGCGGTGGCCTTCATGAGACGAGACATGCAATTCCCTGTTTTTCTTATCATTTTTATGGATTTGACAGCGTCACCGGGGGCGTGCGGCGGGGGCCGCGGCCGGCATCGCCTGACGACCTTCGATGTTATTCCTTGATGTCAGCCATCGTAACCAGCCGGAGTTGCGTCGTCCAGATTCAAAAACGATCAATCTTCATGACCAAAGTGATCGACGCCGCCAGTCTGAAGATGGCGTTCACGCCCGGGCGTCTGCCAAGCGCTCGTCTACACTCAGACAGGAACAACGGCTAAAGGATTGTTTTGCATGACGCGTCCCCACTGCCTGCCGCCCGGGGGGTGGCAGAACGGATTGTCTCAGCACCCATTGTC
Organism: Pseudomonadota bacterium; assembly: GCA_052035295.1. Classification (GTDB taxonomy): domain Bacteria; phylum Pseudomonadota; class Gammaproteobacteria; order Pseudomonadales; family Ketobacteraceae; genus HdN1. The sequence continues at coordinate 967 of JBPOHS010000060.1, read as the reverse complement.
TCGGGATGTAATGTCCCGGAATGTATTGTCCCGGAATCTATCGTCTCGACAAACCGTGCTTCGAAAAGGTCACTTGCTTCTGTGCGCCGCGCTGCTGACCACGCCCGCCAGCGCAGAAGGGGTCAATCCCGTTCATTTCTCGGGATTTGGCACGCTCGGCGTAGCCTTTGGCGGCGACAAAGAGGCGGATTACATCAGTTATTACGAACAGTCGGAAGGTGTGGGGCGCACCCAAAGCAAGGATTACGGGCTGGACACCGTGTTTGGCGTGCAGGCAGATGCCAGACCGCTGGAGTCCCTGAGCCTGACAGCGCAAATGCAGTCACGCCGCCTCGCCGATCATACGTCTACACCCTATTTCGAGTGGGCCTTCGCCAAATACCAGGCAACCGATGATCTGGAGCTGCGCCTGGGACGCGTGGTGACCCCCATGTTCATGGTGTCAGAAGCCCGCACCATTGGCTATGCGCAAACAACGGCACGACTGCCTGGCGAGATGTACCTGCTCAACCCGATTACCTATGTCGATGGCGGTGGCCTTACCCAACGTTTTGCCCTGGGTGAGACCTTGTTCGCGGCCAATATCACCGCCGGCAAACTGGAACAGGAACTCCCCACCATATACGGTGATCTGGATATCGATTACGACACCACCCTGTTCAATATCTCTGCAGAGCACGGCTTTTCCATGCTGCGGTTCGGCCATGCCCGCTCCACGCTGGATTTCAATAATGACGTTCTCGATCTTCTGGAGGCAAGCCTGAACGATCTGGCCGCAGCCAATATCGAGGGTGCCAGTCAGATCAGGGATATGGCGGCGTTTCATGATTTCGACGTCGATTTCTATGATCTCGGCTACCAGTTCGATAACGGCGAATGGCAGCTGCTGGCCGAAATCGTGGTGCGACGCGCCGACAGCTATATCGTCACCGACAACGACGCTTTTTATGTTCAGGGCGCCAAACGC
>JBPOHS010000118.1:0-58095 GCA_052035295.1 Pseudomonadota bacterium | reverse complement strand
TGGCGTCCGGGTCGTCAAGCACCGACTCCCCGGCGTCGGCGTCCTGCGCGGTCAACAACTCGTCGTCCGCCGCCAGATCTCCAGTCGCCAGCGTTTCTGCATCGGACACTGACAGGGGTGTGTCGACATTTTCTTCAGACATCGCCAGTTCGTTATCAGATGCCATCTGCACAACGGATTCTTCCAGACCATCGATCGCGGCTGACGCGCTTTCCGTCGCGGCCAATCCGTCTTCCGTCGCGGCGGTCAACGTTGCGTTGGCAAGCCTGTTTGCAGCGACATTCTGCTCCCCTGCTACCGACGTTGCCGTTATGGCGGTCTGCTCACCCGCCGCCACAGAAGAAGCTGCTTGACGCGCATTCATCATGGCGCTGATAAGATCCTTGAGCGCCGGATCAACTTCTGCCATACCGGAAACGGACTCCATACCCGTGAGCGCAAGCCCGCCAGACGCCCCGCTCGCACCGTCGATATTGCCGTCCACGGCAGCACTGCCGAGCATGGCAGCATCGCTATTGCGCGCAGCCGCCAGCATGGCCTGCTGCCATTGCAGGGCGCCCTCCGTGGTCGCCTCAGGGCCCCCTTCGGCCATGGCTCCCGCCGGCATACGCAACATCGCCAGTTGTTGCTGGGCCAGCGCCAGAACGTCCTCGGGAACGCTCTCGCCCTGCGTTTGCAACACTGCAGCGGCCTCTGCCAGAACGTCAGCATTTTCCACCGGTGCAGCCGTCGGGGTTGCGTTGTCATCAGGAACAACCTCGGCGGTCGCCGGGGCGGTCGATGGGCCATTGCTTTCCGTAGCCAGGGGTTCAGCGTCTTTGGATTGTTCGTTCTTGCGGGTAGACTTGGTGGGATGTTCTTTTACCGGCGACGCTGCCTCTGAGCGCTCCGCAGAAGGGTTGCGACGATCTGTCGTCGCCGCGCGATCACGGGCGACCTTGTCAGGGGCGGCGTCTTCCCTTGCAGCCGTTTTCTGGGCACGTGTTTCATTGGCGCGCTTTTCTTTCTGATGAGCGTCAAGCCGCTGCTGAGGCGAATCGTTGCCGCTATTGCGGCCAGACTTGTCACTACGGGACGCGTCAGCGCGTTCCGCCGGGCGGGATGCCACCGAGGGTTCACGTTTGACTTGCGAATCCAGGACCTGACTGAAACTCGCCTCCGAGGACGTGCCAAACAGGCCGTCGAGCGCAGATGCGCCTTTAATTGATTGATTTTTTCCCGTTAATTGCCCGACATCGAAGGCGGACGATGCAAAATCAGAACGGGAACCATTGCGAACCGAGAGACTGTCGTTAGCCACCACTTTTCTCCTGCTTGCTGCTCGATACGATGAATTAATGATCAGAGAGCAAGCAGAGTGCCAACTCGCCGCACTGCCTCTGCGTGATGCAAAAAAGGCAGCGGACGTGAAGATAACGACGACAGGAAGAGGCCGGGATCAGATCCCGATGCTGTGCAGGAGGGTAATCACGTTGTCCATGACGCGCGCCACAACAGGATGCTCTTCTTCATAGATCAACACCTGCTGTTCCAGTTTGGCGAGCAAATCCTGTTCCGGATGGTCATTCTCGCCGCTCATCATGATTTCGAGTTTTTGCGCCAATGCCTCCAATTCTTCACGCTGTTCGGCAGACAGCATGGGATTCTGTTCCAGTTCGGCCTTGAGTTGTTCCACCTCGGCCTGGATTTTTTCGCGAGCCATAATTCCCCCATGAGATGACCGGAAAACGATTTTCCGGCGTGTGTAAATACCCGTGCCAACGATAGTAGCGCGTTTGCCAGATAATAGCCCGTCTGCGAGACGCAGGCGCGATCCGCATCAATGTCTGCGAACATTTTTCCTTGTGAATCAGGCAGATCTGTGTTGGAACAGGCGAACACATGCCCAAAGCAGAATGAATCCGGTATCATGCGCGCCACGTCGCGTTGCAACGCCCCAAGCGCCAAATTGCAAGCTTCATCAACCGCAAGCCCTATCAACCGGAAGCCCATCAACCGGAAGCCCCATGAAAGTACCAGAACTTCTTTCTCCCGCCGGCAGCCTGAAGAGCATGCGCCACGCCTTTGCCTATGGCGCCGATGCCGTGTACGCCGGACAGCCTCGCTACAGCCTGCGTGTGCGCAACAACGAATTCAATGACATCGACAATATCGCCGCGGCGATCGATGAGGCGCACACCCAGGGCAAGAAGTTCTATCTGGCCACCAACCTGGCGCCCCACAACGACAAGATCCGTTCGTTCCTGAAAGACATGGCACCGGTCATCGAGATGAAACCGGATGCCCTCATCATGTCTGACCCCGGCCTGATCATGATGGTGCGGGAAACCTGGCCCGACGTTGAAGTCCATCTTTCCGTGCAGGCCAACGCCGTCAACTGGCCGACCGTGAAATTCTGGCACCGCCAGGGACTCAAACGCGTCATTCTCTCGCGCGAACTGTCGCTAGAGGAAATTGCCGAGATCCGCGAGCGCGTTCCCGAAATGGAAGTCGAAGTGTTCGTGCACGGCGCGCTCTGCATTGCCTACTCCGGGCGCTGCCTGTTGTCGGGCTACATGACACACCGCGATTCCAACCAGGGGGCCTGTACCAATTCCTGTCGCTGGAAATACGACACCCACGAAGCCCGTGAAACTGCCGATGGCGACATCGTGCTGGAACAGGCTGTCGCGCAAGTGAATGACGCCGTTAGTCAGTGGCGCCCGCAAAATCAGGCGCCGATCACCGACCGTATTTTCCTGCTGCAAGAGGAAGGCCGCCCTGGCGAATTCCTGCCCGCCTTCGAAGACGAGCACGGCACCTACATCATGAATTCCAAGGACCTGCGCGCCATCCAGCATGTCGCGAAACTGGCCGACATGGGCGTGGATTCCCTGAAAATCGAGGGGCGTACGAAATCGCACTTCTATGCCGCGCGCACTGCGCAACTCTACCGCCAGGCCATTGACGATGCCGCCGCCGGTCGTCAGTTCAACAAGGATCTGATGGTCGCCCTCGACGGCCTCGCCAACCGGGGTTATACCGAAGGCTTCTACCGCCGGCATGTTCCCTCGGAATACCAGAACTACCAGAGTGGCGCATCGGTCAACGCCACCCAGCAATTCGTCGGCGAAATTCAGGATTTCAATCCGTCGACCGGCCTGGCCACCATTGTGGTGAAAAACCGCTTCGCGGTTGGCGACAGCCTGGAGCTCATGCGTCCGCAAGGCAACGTGCGTTTCCGCCTTGACAGCATGCTCGACAAGAAAGGCGGCGCTGCCCAGGTTGCCCCGGGCGACGGTCACATTGTGCAAATCCCGATACCCGCAGACAGTATTGGCGAGTATTCTCTGTTGATGCGCGACCGCGACTAAAATTCACTGGAGAAACGAGGACATACCATGAGCACCCCCACCCTGAGCTCACTGAAAGCTGCCGACATCATGCGCCGCGAGATCCTGCCTGCCTATGACAGCTGGGATATCATCACCCTGGCCGAATTCCTGGTTGCCAATGGCATCTCCGGCGCCCCGGTGCTCGACGAAGAAGGCAGCCTGCGCGGCGTGGTTTCTGTCACCGACATTGCCCGCTTCACCGTCGAGGGCGACGCCGCTGAGGAGCGCCGTTATGCGCACCAGTATTACACCGATCGCCTGACGTTCGAAGAAGAGGAACTCGAAGACGGTATCGAAGTGCGCGAAGACGACAGTGCCCGTGTTGCCGACATCATGACGCCTTCGGTGTTTACCGTCGAGGAAAGCGCAACACTGGAAGAAGTTTCACGCGCCATGGTGACCAACCACATTCACCGTGTATTCGTCAGCAAACACGGTCGCGTCACTGGCCTAATTTCTGCGCTCGATATCCTGGCGAGCCTGTGCGGCAACCACGTCGCCTGACAAAGCCTGAAGAAGACAAAACCTGTAGAAGAAAGCGCCTGAAGAAAACAGCCCATGCATGACACCATAACGCCATGCATGGGCTGCATGCGTGGCAGGGCTTTCAGCTCTCCCTGACATGCGCCGGATAGGGATCCTGGTGAATGATCACATCCGCCCCCGGGAATTCCTCGCGCAACGCTTCTTCGACGGATTCTGCCAGGGCATGTGCATCCCGCAAGCGCATCTCGCCGTCCATCTCCAGATGCATTTGTATCACCTTGATATGACCGCTCTGACGGGTGCGTATGCCGTGAACCCCGACAATCCCCTCGAACCCCATCGCAATGCCTTCGATCTGATCCTGAACCTCGTCCGGCAATTCCTTGTCCAACAGATGATCAATGGCCTCCATCGCAATCTTGATCGCACTGTAACCGATCATGAAAGCGATGCCGATGGCGAACAATGGATCGAAAAAGCTGAAACCCAGCATCGACAACACAAGGGCCAGGATAACGCCCGCATTGCTGAACAAATCCGAGGCGTAATGCAGCGCATCCGCCTTGATTGCCACGGATTGGGTTTTACGCACCACATGCTGCTGCCACAAAACCAGCAACCCCGTGGCGACCATGGAAAACACCATGACCGCAATACTCACGCCAAAAGCTTCCAGCGGTTTGGGGTCAAGTAACCGGCCAATGCCCTGCGCCAGCAGAAACAAGGCCGATCCCCCGATAAACAACGCCTGCCCCAACCCGGCCAGAAACTCCGCCTTGCCATGGCCAAACCGGTGGTCGTTGTCCGCCGGTTGCAGCGCATAGCGCACCGCCAGCAGGTTAAGCAAAGAGGCCAGGGAATCCATCAGCGAGTCGGCCAGCGACGCCAGCACACTGACCGAATCGCCCCACCACCAGGCCAGCGCCTTGGCGACGATCAGCAAGATAGCCGTTGAAATAGAGGCAAACGTGGCTGATCGCATCAACCACGCACGTTGTTCTTCGCTCACTGGGGCATGCGCCCGGGATACCATTGTCATGTTGCTGACAAACCTGTCGAATTCGATAAAAGCATGGCCGCATAGTTTACCTGAAAACCGGCATTACTCACCTCATGGACGCCATTCAGTCGCTTCCGTATACTGCGTGCGCATTCCCGAGGAGTATTTATGCATAGCGACGTCGCCAGAGGCGCAATCTACCTGCTGATTGGCGAGTTCTTCCTGGCCGTGATGGTGGCGTTGATCAAGCAGATTTCCGACGCCGTTCCACAAACCGACATCGTGTTTTTCCGCAATCTGTTCGGGTTGCTGGCCCTCCTTCCCGTCATCGCCCATCACCGTCTCGACAGCCTCAAGACCGACCGTTTCGGCATGCACCTGTTTCGCGCCAGCATGGGGTTGGGAGGCATGTACCTGTATTTCTACGTCATCGGGCAAATGCCGCTGGCAGAAGCCATTCTGGTCAAGCTCACCGTGCCCTTCATTCTGCCCCTGATCACGTGGGCCTGGTTGGGTGAGAAAATCACTTCACGCACGGCGTTCAGCATTGTGCTGGGTTTCTTTGGCGTGATGTTCGTGCTGCGCCCTGGCACCGAGACATTCCAACCGGTTGCATTGCTTGGGCTGCTTGCGGCCTTTTTTCAGGGTGAAGCCAAGGTATCCATCCGCAAGATGTCCTTGACGGAACCAGGCCACCGGATCGTTTTCTATTTCGCGTTGATTGCCACGGTGATCTCTGCCGTACCTTTCCTGCTGTCGCCGTCGCTACCCTCCGGCACCGATCTCTATTTTCTGATGGCGGTCGGCATTACCGCCACCATCGGCCAACTGAGCATGACGCACGCCTACAAGATCGCGAATCCCGGGCAAATTGGCCCTTACACGTATTCCTGCGTGATTTATGCTGCCGCCTTGGGATGGATTTTCTTTGATGAAGTGTTGTTGATGACGACCATCATCGGTTCGGCATTGATCATTGCGGCAGGGCTGATCAACATCAAGAAAGTGCCGGTGTCATGAACATCGCAGGTTGACCCGTTCGCCGCGCACTGATGTATCCGTTGCCAATGCAGCGCCTGCAAATACAGGTAGTGTATGTATCACAATGACAACGATGATGGAGAAAATCCATGAGCAGAAATGCAATGGGATACGCCCTTGCTGTGATGAACAGCATCACCAGCGCTGAATGGCTGGATTCACTCGGACTACGCAAACCCCTTGAAAAGCTGACCTATAACGGCACCAAATCCGGTTTTCAGGCCATCTCGGCCGCGACACGTCAATTCAAGCAGACAGTCAATCTGGGTAAACCGGTTCGCCCCGCCGCGCCTGCCGGCAACAAGGATCTCTTCGACTTGTCGCTCAGCAGCGAACAGTCAATGCTGCGCGACACCCTGCAAGCGTTTGCCCGCGATGTTATTCGACCCGCCGCACATGACGCCGATGCCAAAGGTTTTGTCAGCGACGAACTGCTGGCGCAGGTCGCGGAACTGGGCCTGATGTATTACGCCGTGCCCGAAGCCTTTGGCGGCGCAGGTGACGAGCGCTCGCCCATCACCCAAATGATCATCGCCGAAACCCTGGGCTGGGGCGATCTGGGTATCACTGCCGCCATCCTCACGCCCATGGGCGTGGCCAATGCGCTCACGCAGTGGGGAACCGCCGATCAGCAAGGCCGTTATTTGCCTGCATTCCTTGAAGAAAAACCTTTGATTGCCACCATGGCCATCAATGAGCCGGCGGCGGCCTTCAATCCCCTGCAGCTGAAAACCACGGCCCGGATCAGTGGCAATGGCTACGTGCTCGACGGCCAGAAAAATCTCGTTCCGCTGGGTGAGAAGGCCGAATTGTTCCTGATCGCCGCGCAACTGGAAAACCAGGGGCCACGCCTGTTCCTGGTGGAAGCCGGCACGCCGGGCCTGGCCATCCGCACCGACAAGGCGATGGGATTGAAACCCTGCGCCACCGTTGCCCTGCAGTTGAATAACTTGCAACTCAACAAGGGCGCGCTGCTCGGTGACGAAAGTTTCAACTACCAGACCTTCCTCAACCTGTGCCGGTTGGGATGGTGCTCCGCCGCCCTCGGCACAGCGCAGGCGGCCCTCGACTACACCATCACCTACTGTAACGAGCGCGTTGCGTTCGGCGAACCCATCAGCCATCGCCAAAGTGTCGCCTTCATGGTGGCCAACATTGGCATCGAACTTGATGGCATGCGCCTGATGGTACAACGCGCGGTCTCACGCGCAGAGCGCGGCATGGAATTCCAGCGCGAAGCCTATCTCGCCCGTCTGTTGTGCGGCGACAAAGCCATGGAAATCGGTACCAATGCCGTCCAGCTGCTGGGTGGCCATGGTTTTACCAAGGAACATCCGGTCGAGCGCTGGTATCGCGACCTGCGATCCATCGCCCTCGTGGAAGGCAACATCCACCTGTAACGCCTGAGTTGCGCTTGCGCCGAACCGAATCAGAGAGGAAAACCACATGTTTCTCGAATTACCCGGAAAACTGAAATCACTGCATACCATGTCACGACAGATGGCATCGGAAATGTTGCGCCCCATCTCGCGCAAATATGATCTGGCCGAACACGATTACCCCAAGGAACTGGACATGATCGCCGCCATGCTGGACGGCATGAACGACGGTCAGGGCAGCGCCATCGGTGCCGGCAGCGCCCGCAAGGAAAAACGCAAGGAAGGCGAAATCACCAACGGTGCCAACCTGTCGGCGGTCGTCGGCATTCAGGAAATGTGCTGGGGTGATGTCGGCCTGCTGTTGAGCCTGCCGCGACAGGGTTTGGGCAACGCCGCCATCGCTGCTGTCGCCAATGAAGAACAACGCGGTCGCTTCGGCAACAAATGGGCGGCCATGGCCATCACCGAGCCCGGCTTTGGCTCGGATTCTGCGGCCGTCAGCACCACCGCCCGCCTCGACGGCGACCATTACGTCCTCAATGGTGAAAAGATCTTCGTCACCGCTGGCGCCCGCGCCGACATCATTGTGGTCTGGGCCACCCTGGACAAGGCCGTGGGCCGTGCCGCCATCAAGTCCTTCGCCGTCGAAAAAGGCACGCCGGGCATGCAGGTCATGCGTCTGGAGAAAAAGCTCGGCATCAAGGCCTCTGACACCGCTGCCATCACTTTCACCGACTGCCGCGTGCACAAGAACAATTTGCTTGGCAACCCGGAAATCGACGTCAAGAAAGGTTTCGGTGGTGTCATGGAAACCTTCGACAACACGCGCCCGCTGGTGGCCGCGATGGCCGTCGGCCTGGCCAAGGCATCCCTCGAGCGCACCCGCGAACTGCTCAAAGATGAGTTGCAGCTGAGCTACGACCAACCCACCGCCAAACTCAGCCAGCTCGAAGCCGAGTTCTATCGCATGGAAGCCGACTGGGAAGCCGCGCGCCTGCTGACGCTGAAATCCGCCTGGATGGCCGACAACAGCCAGCCCAACTCGAAAGAAGCGTCCATGGCGAAAGCCAAAGCGGGCCGCGTCTGTAACGCGATCACGCTCAAATGCGTCGAGCTCTGCTCAAGCCTTGGCTACTCGGAAACCGAGCTGCTGGAAAAATGGAGCCGCGACTCGAAGATTCTCGATATCTTCGAAGGCACCCAACAAATCCAGCAATTGATCGTGGCGCGTCGACTCCTCAACAAGTCATCGAGCGAGTTGCGCTGATCCTCACGACAACCGGCACAACGGCGGGCATCAGCGGTCTGCCTTTGTGCCGGCAATCCCTTTTTAAGAAAAGCATTGCCTGCCAGTCAAAGGCTTACTTCGACCCTTGATGGCGACCCGACAGGTTTTATCCCGGGAATCCACACATCGCCTTGCCTGGGCACCCGCCTGTCGCACAGGGCGGTGTCGGGTTGCGCAGCGCACCGGATTTGACGACATTTCCGCCGGTGGCAAGTTTCACGACCGTTGCTTCCGGCGCGACATCACCCAGCGGTATTCCCAGTTTTCCGCATAGTTCGTCCCAACGGGAAATGCGCTCGTTCATGCCGTGGCGGACTTCATAAATTTCACCGGTCGATTCGCAACGGTAATCGTAAGTGGGCATGTCGATCTCCTCAAATGACGACATTAAAATCTATGGGCAACAGTATTTTTCTCACCGTTACCCGCCAAATCGGTGCGGCAGCAAGCCCTGCAATTCTTCATCTGTCAAATAGCGACACTGCCCCGCCTGCAACGAACCCAGCGTCACGTTGATGATACGCACCCGCTGCAACCTTCTCACGTTGTAGCCAAAATACTCGCACATGCGCCGGATCTGCCGGTTCAAGCCCTGCGTCAGGATAATCCGGAACGTGTTCTTCGAAACAAAGGAGACCTTGCAGCGCTTCGTCACCGTCTCCAGGATCGGTACCCCCTCCCCCATGGCACGAATGAACTCTGGCGTTATCGGGCGATCCACGGTGACGATATATTCTTTCTCATGGTTGTGCTCTGCCCGCAATACATCGTTGACGATATCGCCGTTATTCGTGAGCAGGATCAATCCTTCGGAATCCTTGTCGAGGCGCCCGATCGGAAAGATCCGTTCGTGATAACCAATGAAATCGATGATGTTGTCCGGATCACGCAGATCAGTGGTGCAGGTGATGCCAATCGGTTTGTTGAGGGCGATATAGGTGGATTTTTTCTTCTCGCCCAACGGCTTGCCACGCACGCGCACGTCGTCACCCTCTTCGACCTGGGTGCCCAGGGTCGCACGCTGGCCATTGACAGTGACCTGGCCGGTGTCGATCAGGCGGTCTGCTTCCCGGCGCGAGCACAGCCCGGTTTCGCTGATGTACTTGTTCAGTCTCATGGATACTACTAGTTCTTAAAGAATGGCTGGGGCGTCTGCAGAATGGCGGGATTTTAATCCAAGATGGGCCGGGTCGCACTCTTTGACATTCCTGAGCGCGGCATACCCTTGACGAAACGCATGACTTGCCGCATTCTTTGCGCCTTCGGCGAGGTGCCAGAGTGGCCGAATGGGACGGTCTCGAAAACCGTTGTGTGGGTAACTGCACCGAGAGTTCGAATCTCTCCCTCGCCGCCACATTTCAACTGATCGTTCCCGATCACTGCTGTTCCGCTTTCCTGTCGTCCGTAGCGGGCGATGCAGAATCCGCCTGGGCCGCTGCGTCCTCACCCTTCCCGCCTGCACTCATTCCCGGAATTTCAATCTCGAGCACCGGCAAACCGACGCTGACATCGACTTTCGGACCAAGAAAGCGTGGCATGGTGTCCAGCACGGTGACATCCAGCACCGCCAGGAAGCGCGCCAGCACCTCGCGCAGGCGTACCCGCCAGAACCAGCCAAAATATGGCGGATTTTCCGCAACAAAGCCGATGGCCTTGATGTCATGGGCACGTGCGATGTAGAGCGCCCGCTCCACCTGGAAACGCTGGGACACCACCACAAAGGAGTCCAGCTTGAATACCTCTTTCGCCCGCACAATGGAATCCAGGGTGCGAAAGCCGGCAAAATCCATGGTCACCAATTCGGCCGGAACACCTGCCGCGATCAGATCCTTGCGCAGCATACGCGGCTCGTTATATTGGCGGGTGGCGTTGTCACCGCTGGCCACAACGGCACGCACCTTTTTCTCGGCATAGAGTCGGGCAGCCGCTTCGACGCGGGCCTTGTAGAAGGGATTCATCTTGCCGGCATAGTGCCGGGAGGTGCCCAACACCAGAGCCACGGGGCGTTCGGGGAGGGACTGGGTGTCGGCAAAGATGAACTTTTCTGTGCTCAGACTGACATACAAATCGGTCGCCACCAACACGCAAACGACCAGCCCCAGGGCAATGCCTGCCCAGCGCACAAAACGCCCGAGCTTGACGAGTCGCGTACGTTTCTTGCTCATGCCACCCGAATTTCCGATCTGTTGAGAACCATTACATCTGCTACCCGCCAACGACACAACGCCATTATACCGTGTATGCCGTTGTTTTTTCTTGAACTCTTTACGTGGGTCAGGGTGTCCGGGTATTACCCCTTGCCAGAACAGGGAATTCTCATCATACTCTGAGGGGTATACCATCGTCATTTCGCGCTCCAGCCACAGGTGCCCCCATGGTCGATATCGCAGACAAATCCCGCAATGACATGCTCAATCGTCTGGCCCGCATCGAAGGCCAGGTACGGGGCATTCAGAAACTGATTCGCGAAGGCGCCGAATGCGAACTGGTGATCCAGCAAATGTCTGCGTCACGCAAGGCCTTCGACAAGGCTTTCCAGGAAATGTTGGCTTGCGTGATTGAGCGCGATGTCATTTGCGCCCACCAACGAGGTGAGCATCCCGAAGAGAGCCTCGCGCAGATCAAGACGTTGCTGACAAAGTACTCCTGACAAAGTACTCCTGACAAAGTACTCCTGACAAAAGACATCTGCCAAAACTCCTGACCAAGGACTCCCGACCCGGGACTCCTGATTCGGCACGCGATATCAGTGGAACCTGCGCTCCGCTCGCACCGGTCGCGTATCGCCAGCAAATCGCTCAGGCGTGCATGAATGATGCATCCCCGTTCTCCAGCTGCGCAAACATTTGCCGGATTAACCGGATCGCCTCATCCCGGCCACTGACACCCGTCTGCGTCGCAAACGTCACCAAACTGCCCTGCCCCTCAACAAGGTCGTTTAACGCTCTCACAAAGCGCCGTGCCTCTGCGGCTGATTCCTGCGCAGCAAAAATTGATTCTACCGTGTCGACGCCAGGCCACGCGCGCCACAATGCTCCCAGTGCAGATTCGAACGGCAAAGCACCAGAAATGAAACGCGCAATCCTCGCTCGCAGGCGGGCTTCCGTCGCTGCGTCATTGCTGCCAGTATTTTGCGTCATCAGGCCAAGGTCGGACACGAATAGCGGAGCAGGCAAGGTGCGAGGCGCCTCGCAACCAAACTGCGCATGTAATTCCTGCAGGCAATGAATCACGGAGGCCGACGCACCGGCCAGCGGTTTGGCTACCAGACAGGAGGGCAAACCACTGGCGGATTCCCGCGTCGCGCCGACCCGCAGTACCTGTAAACCGTGGCGCTGCCAAAATCGCAACACCGGCAGTTCCAGCGCAAAGCTCGAACCCAGAATGTCCACGCCAGAATCGTTCAAGGCTGCTTCCACTGCGCCAAGCAAGCGGGTGCCCCACCCTTTTCCTTGCAGGTCTGGCGTTACCGCGATACGCACGATGCGCGCGCAACGCACTTCGAGGAGTTCCGGCGCATGACAATGAAAAGCCATGACCTGTGGCAGCAAATGTCCGCGAGGACGGCGAGCACCCGCCATGATGGCATCGCACAGGGGTTTGTCAGTAAAGCTTCCTTCCCATGCCAGCAAGCAGACGCCTGCCACGCGCTCGCCGACAAAGAGAGCCCACAACGCCAGATTGGGGCCATCAAGCACATCACGCAGATCGGACGGTGTCGTGCGGTAATGGGCCGACACCAGCAATGCAAACACGTCGCGCAACAGCGATGGCGTTTCGTGAAGGTGTTTTCCCGTGAGTTTGCGCACCGACCACACGGCGGTGGTATCGGTAATGGCAGGCCATTCGTCATTGAGACAAAACACATCGCCCAGCCAGCGCTCCAGAGGGTCGTTATCGGCCCAGCGAATGGGGGCGCTCATCTGGAAAGACAGCCATCCAGGCCGATGACGATCCAGCCACGGGAACAATTTCACGACCATTCCGCGACCGCTCCCTTCGTAGCCATGCACAGTACTGGCCAGCACGATACGCGGAAACCGCAGGATCAGGTGCTGCAATATCGCAATCGGCAGCATGGCGGCTTCATCGACCAGTACGACATCAAATTCGTGCGCGTCTTGCAACAAGGCATCAGGGGCAATAAACCGTATCCACGATTCGCCACCCTTGGCGCAAGGCAAGCGACATTCCGGAAAAAAAGGCGTCGGATGAATGTCCTGATCAGGCGTGGATGTTTTGATTTCGCACTTGAAAACTGTTCCCTGCCCCGTTTGCACCCACTCTTTCTGTAACCAGGAAAACAAGGGCTGTGCCGCCGCCGGCACCGGCGCGGTAACGGCAATCCTGAGAGGCACAGACCCGGCCCAGTGTGCGGCAACTCGCCCGAGTAACGCCGTTTTTCCGCGCCCACGATCGGCCGTGATAACGCTGACAAAGGGGGACGGCAACGACAAGGAAGGAAAGGGCAAGGCCGCCATTCGACTGACCAGCGCGTCCTGTTGTGTCACAGCGAACCCCGTTTGAGGAAAGGAACCCTCATTCCGCTCCAGCGCGGGAGCAGCAGCCGACATCAACGAACCGGGATGCGGATACCAACATTGCGCCACGTCATTCCACACGCGGAACACATCGCCATGTAAAAACCCGTTGGCAACACGCGCAAGAAAAAACGAGCTGGTCGTCTCAACCGAATATCCGTAGGGCACCATGCGTCGATAGTCGGCATCGGTGTTCCAGTCCTGCAGGGACGGCGTGAGACAAATCAGCAATCCGCCACCCACAAGCGTCCCTGTCACGGCGCAGAAAGCATCGGGATTGAATCCGGACCAGGCATCAAACACCACGATCCGGAATTCGCCTCCCAGGGTATTGAGCGCCTTGGCAGCCGGCCGGCACGAAATTCCTGCAGGCGCGGAATGGCCGATCCACAACACCGACCTTTCCGACAGGGCCCTGCTTGCCTGCAGGCTTGAAACCATTTCACCCGCGATGGCCTGCACCCGTGCCCCATCCCCGGCCAGCACCAATGCGCGACGCTCGAAGCATCGCTCCGCAGCAGAAAGCAGCGAATCCGCAACAACAATTAATTGATCCAGAACAGGGTCTAGCACGATTTGATCAGATTAAAAATTCAGGTAAAACGGAAGCTTACCACAGCATGAAGGACGCTTGACCCAAATCAAATAACCACACTAGCCACAAGGGGTAACATAAAACCTGGTTAAAAGGGGAGACGAAAAATGTTTATCGATGACACCATAATTGCAAGCTTGATTGTCGTAGGTGGTTCCATTGTTTTTGTGCTGGGAATAGCCGTGTTTGTTTACCAGGACATTCAGAAAAAAAAGAAAGCGCAGTAATCGCGCGCTGACATTGAATATTGCGGGATCAGTAATACGCACAGCGGGAATAAAGATCCCCGCTGTGCGTGTTTGCGTGCAGCGATTGTGCCCGTAATTACATCTTTGCCTGCGCCATTTGCGCTTTGGGCGTGGCTGATTTTTTCTTGGGTGCAAACAATTCATAAGCCAGCTTGAGGCCGCTGACGCCCAGCACCTTGATACTGGTGATGCAGCCCGCCATCATCGCACCCACCACGCCGCACGACAGTACGTCCTGCCCGGTCAGGTACAATCCGGGAATTTTCGTTTGCACCTGTAGCCATGACTGCGAAAACCGCTCGGTATCATGGTTCAACCCATAGACTTCCCCGTGCTGATATGCACAGAAATAATTGGTCGACAGCGGCGTAGATACTTCGTAGTAATCAATTTTGCCCTTGATTTGCGGCACCTTTTCATAAAGCACGTCCAGCATACGCTGTGCGTAGGCTTCCTTGAGTGCTTCATAATCGTCGCCGCGCTTGCCCCAGGGTTTGTCATACCAGGGATCAAATTCACCGGCAGGTACCGGCGCGACGATTTCAATGGTGGAACGCCCAGGATAACGCGAGGAAAAAGAGGGATCCTTCGCCGACGGAAACGAAATGTACACAACGGGGAACGGCTTGCTTGCATCAGCGAAAAACGCTTCCACGTTGCGGTCATGCTGATAATCCGGATACACCCAGAAATTGGTACGCGGCAATTGCAAGCTGGCTGCATCTTCCTTGAGCCCGATATACATGCCCAAGTGGCCGCAGGAGGGCTTGACCGTCTTGACCTGCTTGTCATACCCGAATTTTTTGCTGGTGGCGGACGGTAGCAATTTTTCAAAGGTATTCAGTACACCCGCGCTGCTCACCACGATGGGGGCGCGAATCTCGGTACCATCTTCCATGATGACGCCGGTGGCGCGATCGTTCTCGATCAGGATTTGTTTCACGTTCGCGTAGGTAAAGACTTCGCCACCGCTCGCCTGCACGGTCGGAATAATGGTGGCAGCAATCTGCGATGCGCCACCCACCGGATAAAAACCGCCAAACAAATAATGACGCGCCACCAGGGCATGAATCAGAAAACTGGACTGACGCGGCGGGACGCCATAATCGCCCCACTGCGTGCACAGGATGGAAATCAATTCTTCATTGCGGGTCAGACCACTGAGCACTTCCCAGGTGGTTTTGTTCATTTCACCGGGCAGCATCCAATCCGCTACCGGCTTGATCCAGCCACTGACACTGGGCGGTATCAGCTTGGTCAAGGTGGACATCTGCATGGCACCACCGATTTTGCCCAGCAGACTCACGTAAGCCCGGATAGCCGCTTTCTCTTGCGGGAACCGCTGTTCAAGCCGGGCAATGAACTGATCCTTGCCGGTCACGAAATCAAAGGTATCCTCGCCGAAGAAGCCGCGGTCATAGCAATCATCCATGGGCGCCCACTGCAAACGCCCGCCGGAAATCCTGTCCATCACCTGCTTGGCGACCGTGTCGGCGCCCATGTCGCCGATGTAGTGAACCCCCACATCCCACTCGTAGCCATTGCGGTCATAGGCATGGGTAAACCCCCCTGCCGTGTAGTGCTGCTCGAGCACCAACACTTTCTTCCCGGCCTGGGACAACAGGGCGGCGGTGGTCAACCCACCCATGCCGGAACCAATCACAATAGCGTCATAAGGACCCTGCAGGCGCGTCGGACGGTAGCGCTTGCCGATGCGCAAAGTACTGGGGGTGGGGCCTTTGCGGGCAGAATCACTGGCGGAAGCGGTCGAAGTAGCCATACGGAACACTCCTTGATCTGAGCGGGTGGAAAACGTGGTTCATTGGGTTGAAGGAGAGCATATATTCACTTTTTTGAGTATTCAACTATTTTAGTAATTGAGTTACCCTGCCGACCCCGGTCATTCAATCACCGACTCGGCCCACGCCATTGTCATTCCGGAGTTTTCATGTCGCTCAGGCACGCCATTCTTGCCATGCTCACCATCGAGAAGGGATCGGGATACGATCTGGTCAAACGTTTCAACCAGAGCATCCGCTATTTCTGGGCCTCCAGCTTCCAGCAGATCTACCGCGAACTGCAGACCCTCGAAGATGCCCACAGCATACGCTTCGAGAGCATCGAACAAAGCGGCAAGCCCGACAAGAAGGTCTATGAGGTCAATCCGCAAGGCAGGCAGGAACTGCAGGAGTGGTTGGCCAAACCGGCCAAGTACACGACATTGAAAGAACCGCTGCTGATCAAGATTTTTGCCGGCGCACTCGCCGATCGTGAGGCGCTGATGACCGAGCTGGCCGAGCACGAAGTCCAGCACCGCAAAACCCTGGAGGAGTATCTGGACACCGAGCGTCGTCTGCTCGAATCCGGGCGCGAGGATTATCAGTTTCCGTATCAGACCCTGAAGTTGGGCATTCGTCTGGAACAGGCCTGGCTGGCATGGTGCGACGAGGTCAAGCTAACACTGCCGGCGCTCTACGACCAGCAACGCCCCGGCTGAGGCGCCCCCAAACGACAACGGGGCAGGAAATCGCTTTCCTGCCCCGTTGTCTATCGTCTATCGCCTTTCGCTCATCGAGGTCGACTCGCGACTGGCGTCCGGTCAGAACGCTGCCTTCAGCTTGTCGGCGGCTTCCTTCAGATCCTCGGCAAACGCAGGCTTGGCCTGGGTAAAGTCGAAGTCACTGATCGCATCCACCGGAAACACATGGATGTGTGTATGTGGCACTTCCAGACCGGCAATCACCATGCCCACGCGCAACGAGGGGAAGGCGACTTTCAACGCCTTCGCCATCTTCTGGGAAACGCTCATCAGATGCGCCGCTGTTTCAGCAGGCAAATCATCCCAGTGATCAATTTCGTCACGGGGAATGACCAGCAGGTGGCCCGGCTTGATCGGTTGAATGGTCAGAATGACGACACAAACGTCATCTTGCCACACGAAATGCCCGGGTAATTCACCGGCGATGATCTTGCTGAATACGCTTGCCATGATGTTTCCTCACTAATGGACTGCTCTGGCTCCGCATTGTAGCGCCACCCCGGAAAACCGCAATCGCATCACTGCTTTAACAACGTGAGTACGTCCTCGCGATTTTCAGTACGGCTGAGTGCTTCACGAATCTTGTTGAACACATCTGCCGCTGTTTGCGGGTGTGCGCCATAAGAAATGAGTTTGCCGTATTTCCAGCCGGCTGCCCCCAAGGCCTCTTTCTTGAAGGCGACACCACCGTTTCCACCGCCACCAATCTCGTTGAGTGCCTGCTCAATCAGCACGTACGAGGGCATCTCTTTGCTGAAGCGGGTAAAGTCGTCAGCATTCACTTCTTTGAACTGTTTTGGCATAGAACCTCTCCCAAAATGAATCACGCCAGTACGAAATCGCGTTCAATTTCAGCGTAGATCATTTTTCGGGAAGTCGAAATTTTGTTCAGCCCGCGCATACCGCATAATCATGCGGCCCGCACCACACTAAAACGCCCGTTTGGAACCCTGAGCCGCCAAGGCCTGCTCTTGACCCTGTAGACAGGCAAGGGGTTGCTGTATTGCCAATGCAATCACCCCCACTTCTGGCAATATGCCGCTACACTGTTATTCCATCCGGCGAAGGTTATTCCATCCGGCGACTGTCGCTTCCACAATAGAAGGCGCAAGAGACGGCGCACGGCAGCACATAACAGCATTTGTTGTTGTCAAACATTCCATTCAACCGTTGCAAAGGGTTTCCACATGCCGCAATACAAAGCACCGCTTCGCGATATCGAATTTGTCCTCAATGAAGTGATGGATTACCCCGCTCACTATCAGACGCTGCCGGGCGGTGCCGATGCCACGCCTGACGTGGTCGATGCGATCATGAAGGAATGCGCTAAATTCTGTGAAGAAGTCCTGTCGCCACTCAACCATTCCGGTGACGCCGAAGGCTGCCACTGGGATAACGGTGTGGTAACGACGCCGAAAGGCTTCAAGGAAGCCTATGACCAATTCGTGGCCGGCGGCTGGCAATCACTGTCACACCCGGTGGAATACGGTGGTCAAGGTTTGCCACTGTCACTGAGCGTTGTGAAATCCGAAATGGTCGGCACGGCCAACTGGTCCTGGGGCATGTACCCCGGCCTGAGCCTGGGCGCCATGAACACCATTTTCGTTCACGGCACCGAAGCCCAGAAACAGATCTACCTGACCAAACTGGTGGAAGGCTCCTGGGGCGGCACCATGTGCCTGACCGAGCCACAATGCGGAACCGACCTCGGACAGGTCAAGACCAAGGCCGAACCCAATCCCGATGGCAGCTATGCGATCACCGGCACCAAGATTTTCATTTCCTCGGGCGACCATGACCTGACCGAAAACATCGTGCATGTGGTGCTGGCACGCCTGCCGGATGCGCCCAAGGGCACCAAGGGCATTTCGCTGTTCATCGTGCCGAAATTCTCTCCCTCTGCCGATGGCGGCGTGGGCGAGTTCAACAACGTCAAGTGCGGCTCGCTCGAACACAAAATGGGCATCAAGGCGTCGGCCACCTGCGTCATGAATTTCGATGGCTCCACCGGCTACTTGATCGGTCCCCCGAACAAGGGTCTGGAATGCATGTTCACTTTCATGAACACCGCTCGCGTCGGTACCTCGCTGCAAGGCCTCGGCACCGCCGAACTCGCCTATCAGGGCTCGCTGGCCTACGCCAAGGACCGCATATCAATGCGCGCCCTGAGCGGCACCAAGGCACCGGACAAGGTGGCTGACCCGATCATCTGTCACGGTGATGTCCGCCGCATGCTGCTGACCCAGAAAGCCTTCGCTGAAGGCGGGCGCGCCATGGTGTATTACGCAGCCAAACTGGCTGACCACATGATGTATGGCGAAACCCAGGCCGACAAGGATGCTGCCGACGACCAACTCGGTTTCATGACCCCGATCCTCAAGGCCTTCCTCACCGAAACCGGTTTCGAATCGGCCAACCTGGGCATGCAGGTATTTGGTGGCCACGGCTACATCAAGGAATGGGGCATGGAACAGATCGTGCGCGATGCACGTATTTCCACCCTGTACGAAGGCACCACCGGCATCCAGGGTCTCGACCTGCTGGGCCGCAAGATCCTGCTGCAGAAAGGCAAGGCGTTCCGCAAGTTCAGCGCGGAAGCACTCCTGTTCTGCAAGGACAAGGGACCGATTTCCGGCAACCCGCACAAGAAGGACATGGCGAAGTTCATCTGGCCCTTGTTCAAACACCTGACAGCGTGGAACCAGTACACCATTCGTATCGCCCTCAAGGCCCGCACCGACCGCGACGTGGTCAGCTGTGCCTCGGTCGATTACCTGATGTATTCCGGCTACATCGTAATGGCCTACATGTGGGCCATGATGGCGCAGGTAGCCTATGAAAAACTGGCCGCAGGGACGGCACAGCCCGAGTTTTACCAGGCCAAGATCCAGACGGCCGAGTTCTACTTCGAGCGTCTGCTGCCACGCACCAAGACCTACGCCGAGACCATGATGGCCTCCAGCAAGTCATTGATGCAGATGGAATCCGACCACTTCTCGTTCCTGTAATTGCCTGGGGGTTCTGCCCCCTGGCGCCTGCACGACGAAAATGAAAAAGGCACCTTCGGGTGCCTTTTTTTATTGGGTCAAGACAGGCGATGGCCAGGGATCTTCTCTTGCCGCACAGCCTCCAGACCCAGAAACATCCTGTTTCCACCTGCAACATTTCCGGGTTTCAGCTTGCCGAAAGAGACAGACAGACATATTTTGTCTCTTCGACTCCAAACACTCTCATACGGGAACAATCGCCCAAGGAGCCCGCACATGAATGCCCCTGTGATCACAGCTGAGACCACCCCCACCGAGACCACCCACACCAAAGCCGCTGCACCGCCTGTTCCGCTTGGCCCGGATTCGCTGACCTGGAAAGATTTCGGGTCGTACCTTTATCACCTCATGCTGCCGGAAGCGTTCATTCTGCAGTCGGCGCACCCCGTTATCGATGCGGCCGTCGGCAAGGACAAGAAATACAAGCATGACCCCTGGGGACGTGCCAAAGGGTCAGTGGCATTGCTCTGGCCCGTGGTCTATTCGCGACCGGACAAGGCCATCGAGATGGGCATACGCTTGCGGGAATTACATCGCCAGATCAAGGGGGTCGACGCCACCGGCAAGCCCTATCACGCACTGGATCCGGAAGCCTATTCCTGGGTCCATATCACGGGCTTCGATTCGTCGATACGCATGTACGAGTATTTCGGCACGCCGGTATCGTCTGCCCAACGTCAGCAGATGTTCGAAGAATGGAAGCAGATGGGGGCAATGCTGGGCATTCATGAGCGGCATATTCCGCAGACCGAGGAAGCGTACTGGATACACTTCAACAAGATCATCGATGAGCGCCTGATCAATGGCGAGGTCATCAAGGATTTACTGGCGCCGGATTATTTTTCCAGCTATCCGAAACCCGAAGAACTGTCGCGGCTGCCGAATTTCCTGTGGCAACTCATGATCCGGCCGACGGGCTGGTTACTGCACAAGGTTGCCATCGCCACCTTGCCGGAGAACTTCCGTCAGCGTTTTGGGGTGCGTTACACAAAACGCGATCGCCAGTTCTTCAAGGTGTTTTGCTGGGCGGTGCGGACACTGTACCCGCTGGTACCGCAAAGCAGACGTTATATTCCGCTGGCGCAGCGCGCCATCAACGACGCGCGCAAGCATCCGGAAGCCTATGATCTGAACCGGGTCCAGACTGCAGGGTAGCAAAACGCTACCCCATTATGACGCCGGCAACGGCTAGCGTTTCTTGAGATCGCCAACCGCTAGCCTTTCTTGACCTGCTTGCGCAGCAGACCGTAACCGCGTTCGAGGATGGCGGAATACAAACCGGGAATGAAGCGGTTGGCCAGATAGGGTACATAACCGTCGATACCCACCGGAATGATTGCGCGATTCTTGCGCAAGCCCTTGAGGGCCGCCTTGGCGCAAGCTTCAGGTGTCATCATGGTAGGCGTGCCTTTTTCGACACGGTCACGATCGAGGCCACGACTCACGTTGGTCTTGATAACGGGCGTATTCACGACCCCGGGGCAAAGTGCGCTGATCTTGATACCGAACCCTGCGCCTTCGATACGGCTGGCCGTGCTCAAGCCCACCACAGCGTGCTTGGTGGCACTGTATGCAGTGAACAAGGGCGTGGGGCCAAGCCCGGATGCCGACGCCGTGTTCAGGATCTGGCCGAAGCCCTGCTTTTTCATTTGCCGAAACGCGGCGCGCAAGCCATATGCAACACCTTTCACGTTGACATCGACCAGACGATCCCAGTCTTCGTCGAGGGTGTCTTCCATTTCGGATACCACCACAACCCCGGCGTTATTGACCATCACATCGATGCGGCCGTACTGACTGACGACTTCGTCGATCAGTGTATCCACCTGGGTACGCTGGGTGACATCCACGCGCTTGCTGACCGCATCGATACCTTTGGCACGCAACGATTCCGCCACACGTTTGGCCGCCAGTTCATTGATATCGGCCACGACGATTTGTGCGCCCTCTTTCGCCAGTTCTCGCACCATGGCTTCCCCAATGCCCGATGCGCCCCCGGTCACCACACACACCTTGTCGGTAAAATAACCCATTGCTGTATTCCTTTTTTATTTTCTGGCCGGCGTCAAACCGCCACTACGCGTCAAGACTAACGACGTAACGATTGCGGCCACCTTCCTTGGCATGGTAAAGCGCTTTATCGGCACGCTCAATGAAACTTTGCAATTCCGTATCGAGTTCGCCGATCCTGCATACAGCCAGTCCGATACTGATCGTGACGGGAATGGTAGCCTCGTTGAAAAGGATTTTTTCCTGCGCTACACGCTGCACCAACACTTCCGCGACTTTTTCCGCGCCGGGGATGCCGGTGTCCGGCAACAGCACGGCAAATTCCTCGCCCCCGTAACGGGAAATGGTATCGCCCGGCCGACAAACGACATTCTTCAATACGGCAGCGACTTTCGCCAGAACATGATCACCACATACATGACCGTGCGTGTCATTGATCACCTTGAACTTGTCGATGTCCACCATCAGCAACGCAAAGGCGCGCCCATGACGCGAGGCACGCATCCATTCCTCGGCGATTTTCTGGTTGAAGAAACGCCGGTTGAACACATTGGTCAAGGCATCCTTGACCGATAACGCCTGCAATTCGCGATTCGTGCGTTCCAGTTCGTTGAGGGCATCCTCCAGCTCATGCGTGCGTTCGTGAACCATGTATTCCAACTGTTCGTTGACACGCCGTTGTTGCTCCAGTGCATGTTCCTTGATCTCGCGCGCTTCCCGTTCCTTCTCCAGCGCCAATCCCTGCGCCTGCAGTTTTTCCAGACGTTCATGCTGCGCCGCCACCAGCGCCGCCTCCTTGGCCTTGCGCTCTTCATTGATGCGATATGACAGGGCCAGCGAGAAGATAACGATTTCGAGGGCAGTCCCCGTGCGCAACCCGTAATCCGCAATGAAGTCGTTATGCAGCGCCCCCAGCTTGGAAAGCGTCTGGAACACCACGCACACCACCAGCACAAACCAGCCGGACAGTAGAATCTGCGCCGAGCGCACATTCTGAAAAGAGAGATACACCGCGCCGGACAGCCCAAGAATCGCGCCCAGGGAAATCAACAAGATCGTGGCCCCGACACTGGTCGCATAATCCAGCCAGAACGCCGTAAAAGGGGTCGCGACCAACACCAGCACCAGATATTCGATGACTTTGCCCAAGCGCGGCGCCAGCGTGCGCAACCCAAGAAAATGCAGAAAAAACATCGACCCGAAAATAACGATGATCGCCAGGTTGAACGGAATCAGATAGTGATGAATGCGCGGGCTTTCGCCCATCAGCCACTCATAGAGATAGCCCTGCTGACTGGCGAAAAACACGAACATCGACACGACGAAAAGAGTGTAATAAAAATACGAAAGATCACGCACATTGACGTACAACAACAGGTTGTACAAAGCCATGATCGCGAAAAATCCGAGAAAAATGCCGTCGATCAAATGGGTATTGCGGGCTTGCTCGTGGTAGACATCTTTTTCCCACAGAATCAGTGGAAGCTCCATGGCTTCGGTGTTTTTGGCCCGCACCCACAAGTCACAACGCTCACCGGCAGCGGCCTGCAACGGAAACAGGAATCCGTGATGCTTGAGTGGGCGCGCCGCCCACGGCAGCAAATCCCCGGCAATAAAGTCTGCACTCGATCCCTCATCGCACTGCCAATATACCTGCATGTCATCCATCAAGGCATAACGCTGTTCCAGCACCAGTTGCTGTGCTTCCGCGCGGCGCTTGACGACGGCCACATGAAACCAATACGCGGAGTGCACAAATCCAAGATTGACCGAAGGCGCATTCAAGCGTTGCCAGTGGTCACTGTCGGATTTCACATCATCGAGGGATTTCGTTCCTGCCGCATCTTCGAGGTAAAACAAGTGTGGCCCGAGATCCACGCGCTCTCCCAGCGGAACATCGCCGGGAACGGCCTGGACTGTCGCCGCACACAAGGTAAAAAGCAACATCACCAGCAGCAAACGACACCCGATCAACAAGCGGATCGCCCCGGGCATCCTGCGGATTGACAGAACATCCGACCGGGAAACAGGGAACGGCGGCGGTGAGGTGCTATGCTTGCTAAACATCAGTGTTTGTAGATTTTCCGAGGGCATTTCTACAAGCCTAGCAAGAACCTGTCGCGACTCAAGCGAGCCCGCAACGGACCAGCGGCTTGTGTTTACCCCACACGGCCGATATTCTTTGGGCCCTCCTCTCCACGGTGCAAGGTAGTCGAGCATGGATATTCTAAAGACCGGCAAGGACATCAGACGCCTCAACGAAATCGTCAACATCCTCATCAAGTACGGGTTCGGAGACATGATCCGCCGGCTGGGCCTGTCGGAAAGCATCGAGAAGGCCGGCAAGCTGGTGCGCTACCAGATGCAGGCCGATCTCATGTCCATGGAACCGCCGACGCGCCTGCGCCGCGCCATGGAGGAAATGGGGCCCACGTTCATCAAGCTCGGTCAGATCCTTGCGACCCGCGTCGACCTGTTTACCCAGGACTGGATACGCGAGCTCGAAATGCTGCAGGACAACAATACCGCCCTGCCCTTCGACGACATCAAGGCCCGCATCGAAAACTCGATCGGCAAACCCCTCACCGAAGCGTTTCGGCAGGTTGACGAAAAGCCGCTGGGAACGGCCTCGATGGCCCAGGTGCACCGCGCGGTGACCCTGAGCGGTGAAGAGGTCGTGCTCAAGGTTCGCAAGCCCAACATTCGCGAGAAAATCGAAGCCGACCTGCGGCTACTGCAATACATCGCCAGTATTGCCCAGAGCCAGAGCCAGGAACTGCGCCGCTACCGCCCCATCGATATCGTGCGGGAATTCGAGAAGTCGCTGATGCGGGAACTCGACTTCTCGGTCGAAGCCAAGAATGCCGAGCGCATTGCCGAGAACCTCAAGGGCATTCCCTATGCGAAAGTCCCCAAGGTCTATTGGGAATGGACCTGCGAGGATCTGAACTGTCAGGAATTCGTGCGCGGGATTTCCGCCAAGGCCACCAAGGAGATCGATGCTGCCGGCCTGGATCGCAAGCTGCTGGCCACGCGCGGCGCCAAGATCGTCTGGCAAATGATGCTGGTCGACGGGTTCTTTCACGCCGACCCGCACCCCGGCAACTTCCTGATTCTTCCGCGCAACCGGTTCGCCCTGCTTGATTTCGGTATGGTGGGCAAGCTCAGCCAGGGGCGCCGCGAACAATTGATGCGCCTGACCCGCAGCATCGTGTTGCAGGATGCTGCCAGCGTTGCCGCCGTGCTCATGGAGTGGTCCGATGGCAGCGTCGATTTCGAAGCCATTCAAGGCGAAGCGGAAGACTTCATCCAGCAGTACTACGGTATCCCGCTGTCACAAATCAACATTCCGCAAATCATTGTCGATGCCACCGACATCTTGCGCAATTTCAATATCGCGCTGCCGCCGGACATCGCGCTGTTCTCCAAGGCCTGCCTCACCCTGGAAGGCTTCGGGCGTTTGCTGAACCCGGATTTCGATCTCATGAAAGAGGCCGAACCACTGATACGCCAATGGGGCAAGGATCACTACAACCCGCTGACGCTGGCAAAACGCCTGGGCACGCGCGCACTCAACCTGGTCGACAAGATATACGAAGAACCCAAGCCCATGGCGGTGACCCAGAAAGTCACCCAGGGCGGTGGCGGCATTGAAAAAGCCACCATTGAACGGCTGGTGAAACGTCATGAGTTGATGCGGTACCGGCAGACCTATATTTTTACGTGCGCGACGTTCGTGATCGCATTCGCCTTGCTCTGCCTGTCGGAGCGCGGCCCACAGTTTCTCGGCTTTTCAGTCGTGGGTCTGGTGGGCTTTCTGGCGTCGGTGGGAGCGTTGTATTGGCAGATGTTCCTGCTGTGGTGGAGCCATCGCAACGGCGACTAGCGGTCAACCTTCCTGCTTGAGCGGCGGAGGCGCGCTTGCCTGCGCCGCCGCATGGAACGCCTGCAGCGTTCTCTGCGCAATATCATCCCAATTGTAGTTGTGCAATATCGCCGCCCGGTCGACCCGATAACATTCATAGTCAGGGGCGGACAGTTTCCCGGCCAGCGCATCAACATTACCGACGGGGAAATAGCACTCGTTGGACAAGTGGATATCCAGATTGGGCTCGATGTCGCTCAGCAGCACGGGCACACCGTGGCCAATGGCTTCCAGCGCGACGATGGGCAAGCCTTCGTGGTACGAAGGCAACACAAACAGGCCTGCGTTGGAAAAAATGGCCGCCAGCGCGGCGCCACTCTGAAAGCCCGTAAAAATGATGCGATCGCTTTTCTGATCCAGCAGACTGCGTGAAAACGCATCCGGATGATCGGAATTGCCGGTGATTACCAGCACCTTGTCGATAGCGGTTTTCTGGTACGCCTTGACCAGATCCTGGAATCCTTTCTCAGGCACCAGGCGACCGACGGCGAGCACATAACGCCCACGTTCAAGGCCGAACTGAGCCAACACCGGATGCCCTGCAGTGCTCTCGTTGCCGGCAGCCCCCACATCGGCGCCGTTCGGAATATGCTGGATTTTTTCCGCTTGCCGGGGAAAACGGCGCTTCAAATCTTCACACAGTGATGCGCCCACGATAATCGAACGGTGAGAGGCGCTGATCGCGACCCATTCACCCATGCGTAACAGTGTTTTGGCAAACGCGCTCCATTTCTGCCGGTTGTAATCGGCACCATGGTGGGTAAAGACCACTTTCATGCCCAGTAGTCGAGCCAGGGGAACCAGCAACCCGGGGCCAATGGCATGAATATGGATGACGTCTGCGCGCACGACCAGGCGCGCATAGAATATGGCAAGGAACGTATGCAGGATCGTTTCGAGGTATTTGTTGCGCACCGCCCACAGGCTGACAATATCAACGCCCTGGAACGTGGTGCGCGCTTGCTGCAAATAGGGGCTGCGACCAATGATGGTGACTTCCGCCGACGCATCCAGCGCGGCCATGCGCGGAAATATCTGCTCGCAGTGTTTTTCGATACCGCCCATCACATTGGGAAAACCGCGCAACCCAACTACACAAATCTTCATGGTCTCGTGCTTTCCTGTTGCTTGAAAACTGTTGTTTGACAACTGGTGTTTGAAAACTGTTGTTTCAATTCGTTTGTTGCAGTGCCTGGGCATACCGCGATATCGATCGCTCCATGCCAAAATCGACGATGCGTTCGCGACTCATTTGTCGATAGTGATCACGAAGCGCGACATCCTGGAACAAGTGTAGCGCTTCCACCATGGAAGCCTTGTCGTCCACAGCAACCAATATGCCATATTTCGCACGAAACGCGGCTCGTGGATGCACCCGGATCTCGTCATGAAGGATTTCTGCCGGTCCGGAATCACAATCGCTGGCGATCACCGGTAAAGACAGGGCCATGGCCTCGGCAAGTGCATTGGGGAAGCCTTCCGCAAGCGAGGAAAAAACCGCGTAGCGCGCGCGTTGCATGATTGCATGGGGATTGCGCTGAAAACCTCCCAAAATCACACGCTCGTGCAAATTCAGTTCGTCGATGAGACGCTGCAGATTATCGTGCTCAGGGCCTTCCCCCAGAATCACCAGTTTTTCGGCAGGTTTGGCGTCGTGCCAGGCCCGAATCAGCAAACCAAAATTCTTGTTGGGCACCAGGCGCCCCACGCTGACTGCATATTCCCCCTCTACCGTCAGCGCTGGCGGCTCGGCCGCAAGCGCTGCGAGGCGCGCCAGATCATACGGGTTGTAAATGACCTCGATGCGGTCTGCGGGAACTGCAAAATTCTGCACCAGATCGGCGCCAACGCCCTTCGACACGACCAGGACCCGGTCGGCCCGTGGATAGAAAAAACGTACGATCCGCTTGTTCACAGCGCTCTTCAAGCCATGACCAAAGTGACTGGACGTATTCACGCGCTCACTAATGAGGCAGGTAAAGCGCAAAAATGCAGCAGAAAAAACGGCTGCGCAATTGGCCCGGGTCAGGAAACTCAACACCACATCGGGTTTCAGGGAAGACAAGGTGCGGTGCAACGCGAACATGCTGATGACCATCGAGCCACGACAATCGAGCGTAATCCGGTTGACGTACGCGGGTACCGAATAACGCTCCTCGAGCTGATCCAGCAACACCAGCGTCACCTTGCTGTCGACAAAAAAAGTCTCGAGCTGCTTCAACAACTCGCAAAGCACCTTTTCCGCACCACCACCTGACAGTGAATTGATGACAAATACAACCCGTTTTCCAGCTATCAGATTCGCATCCAGCGTCATTGGGTTCAATACACCTTGTAATCAATAAAAACGTTATCGCCGCGTGCCCTATTGTCCCATGATCTGCCACTGTTTTACACGCGCTAACAGTTGGGAAAATGTACGCATCGTGGCGATATCCGTCACTTCCGGCCCCAAAAACGGCGGTAAATCAACGCTGTTCATGTCCCGTTCATTTTCGAACTCTATTTCTGCCAGCAAGAATCGCACCGGCGCGAGATATTCATCGACAAATAACGTGGCACCAGGCGCAGATAACGGCAGGACAGCGCGACGTTTGTGCAGACTGCGTTCACGCGCAAGCGGCCAAAAGGCGTCGAACTGGGAGGCCGACAGATCGATTTCCACTTCTTCCCGCGCGGGACCTTCCCCGCTTTTGGCCGTCAGCGTATAACGCCCCTGTTGCTCCCGGAGCCGCACTTCGCCCAAGGCATCAATGGCCAGGTACCCCTGGCGAATGGTTTGCCAGGCCGTGGCGGGAATACCCTCCGGGATGGACGCCAGCAAAAAACGCCGCTCGAACTCTATCGCCATGGATTCCCCCACATCAAGAACAGCCCGCGTGCACGGACAAATGACAGAAACAAAAAAAGGCTCACGAGTAGCCTTTTCGACAAAACCTGTACTGAGAGGCACCGCTGCGACGGCTCGTTGGCCAAGGCCGCCCACGCAGCAAACGCAGACTATTTTTCCATCAATAAGGTGATGATTTCCTTGGCAATAAAGCCGAACATGCCGAGCCCCAGAGTGAGAAAAATGGCAAACGTGCCAAACTTGCCGGCCTTCGACTCCCGTGCGAGTTTGTACATGATGAAAAACATGTACAAAATCAGTCCAGAGACGAGAACGTACAAGGAAATGGATTCAAATTGCTCGATGGACATGGGTGGCTCCCGTTGCTGGACAGCGCATGACTGATGGCGTCATGTCATTGCGGCGCCGATTATACCCCTGCATGCCCCCGAGCAAAAGCCACGCCCATAACAGTCAATCTCCCCTGCCCTGATCAAGGAAATCCCGCGTCGGGCAGGCTAAAGTCAACAAGAAACCTTTGGAAAACAGGCTCATGACTGATGTAACGGTTCCGCTGCCGCCACAAACGCTGCGATTGAAGCGCGTGGCGATCGATACCTACCACGAAAACGTGGCCTATTTGAACCGTGAGTGTGCCCAGTACAAGGCCGAGGGCTTTCAGGCGCTGAACAAGATAGAGGTCGCCAATCATGGGCATCGCATTCTGGCCGTGCTCAATGTGGTGGACGACGATGGCATTGTGGCCCCCGACGAACTGGGGCTTTCGGAACAGAGTTTCACCCAGTTGGGCCTGAAGGAAGGCGATGAAATTACCGTTGCCCATGCCGAACCCCCCCACTCGCTGGAACACGTGCGCGCCAAGATGTCAGGTGAACGCCTGAGTCAGTCGCAGCTGAAGGCCATCGTCATGGATATCGCCGACAACCGTTACTCCAAGCCTGAAATTGCGGCCTTTCTTGTCACGGTGGCAGAAACGGGGCTCGATCGCGACGAGGTGCTTTACCTGACGCGTGCCATGGTGGATTCAGGACACCGCCTCAACTGGCACGAACCTGTCGTGGTCGACAAGCACTGCATCGGCGGCATTCCGGGCAATCGCACGTCCATGATCGTTGTTCCCATTGTTGCGGCATACGGTTTGCTGTGCCCGAAAACGTCGAGCCGGGCCATTACCTCTCCGGCGGGCACCGCTGACACCATGGAGGTGTTGGCGGAAGTCGATCTGCCACCCGAACGACTGCACCAGATCGTGCGGGAGGAAAAAGGTTGTCTGGCCTGGGGCGGCACTGCCCGGCTGGCACCGGTGGACGACATCCTGATTTCGGTGGAGCGACCGCTCAATATTGATTCGCAAGCACAAATGGTCGCCTCCATCCTGTCAAAGAAAACCGCCTGTGGTTCAACGCACCTGCTGATCGACATTCCCACCGGTCCCACTGCCAAGGTGCGCTCTGCCCGTGAGGCCATTCAGTTGCGCAAGCTGTTCGAATATGTGGGCGCGCGGCTCGGGCTGCAAATTCAGGTCATCATCACGGACGGCCGACAACCGATCGGACGCGGCATCGGTCCGGTGCTGGAAGCCCAGGACGTGATGCAAGTCTTGCAAAATTCCCCGGATGCACCCCACGACCTGCGCGAAAAATCCCTGCAGTTGGCCGGACGGTTGATCGAGTTCGACACCTACGTGCGCGGCGGCGAAGGTTACAACATCGCGCGCGATATTCTTGATTCCGGCCGCGCCCTCGCCAAGATGGAAGCGCTTATCCGCGCCCAGGGTGTTCAGACCCGCCAATGGCCACTGGGATCATTGACACACGATGTCACCGCCCAACGCGATGGCTATGTGGCGGCCATCGACAATCTGGCCTTGTCGCGGATTGCACGCCTGGCAGGCGCGCCAATGGACAAGGGGGCGGGCGTTTATGTGATGAAGAAAATCGGCGACAAGGTGAAAACCGGCGAATGCCTGTACCGGATTTACTCGCAGTTCCCTTCGGACATGCAATTTGCGTTGAAATGGGCGTCAAATCACTGCGGATATGACATTGCCGATGCTGCTCCACCACTCTATTCGTGGCTGGAGTAACCCGGCATAATCCGTGACTGTTCCGTAACGCGCCACTTGACTGGCACATAGCACCTACTGCGCGAGGCACCATGCTGATTCTCGGATTCGAAGATTACCGACAACCTGCACAAGCACTGGCCGACACCCTGCAGGTCGAGTACCGCGATGTCCTCATTCACGCCTTTCCCGATGGCGAAAGCAAGATCACCCTGCCCGCCCGGCTGCCCGAAACCGTCGTCTTTGTCCGTACACTCGACCATCCCAACGCGAAAATGCTCGAACTGCTGATTGCAGCAGGCGCAGCCCGCAGTAACGGCGCACGCAAGGTGCTGCTGGTCGCCCCCTATCTTTGTTATATGCGGCAGGATATCGCCTTTCAACCCGGCGAAGCGGTCAGTCAGAAAATCGTGGGGGCTTTGCTGGCGGATCATTTCGACGCCGTCATCACGGTCGATCCGCATCTGCATCGTATTCGCGAATTGAGCGAAGCCATTCCCAGAGGGCAGGCAATTGCATTGTCAGCCGCATCACTGATGGGCCGCACACTGGTCATGGACAGGTCCCTCTCGACACACTCGCAGCGCCCCCTGCTAGTGGGGCCCGACGAAGAATCCGAGCAATGGGTCAAGCATGTCGCAGCGCCAGCAGGGCTGGATTATGTCATCGCGCACAAGGTTCGACATGGCGATCGCCACGTCGAAATTACCCTGCCCGAAACAGACTATGAAGGAAGAGCCGCACTGCTGGTCGACGATGTCATCAGCAGCGGCCACACCCTGAAACAATGCGCCCAACAACTGCTGGCGCGCGGTTGCGTGAGCGTTTCCGCGATGTGCACGCACCCGTTGCTGGCACCGGGTGCGATGGAAGCACTGAACGAAGCAGGCATCAAGGAATTGATCAGCACCGATGCCATCGTGCATGCCTCCAACCGGATTCCGTTGGCTGGCATGCTGGCCGACTCACTGCGTTCACTAATGGTCTGAGTCCTCAGGAACTACCGTTTACTCAGGAATTGCCGTTTACTCAGGAATTACCGCGGTTGTCCTCCATACGGCGCACAAAATCCTGCATGATCTGTTCATACAGATCATCCCCGAGGAATTTGTCCTCGACCGCGGATTCGATGCTGGGGTTGTCGTTCACCTCGATGACAACGGAACGATCACCGGCCTGTTTGATATCCACGCCGTACAGACTGTCGCCAATAAGCTTGGTCGCTTTCAGGGCGGCATCAAGTACATGTTTTGGCACCTCATACGTCGGTAGCGTATCAAAATTTCCTGCGGAAACCCGGCTGCCGCCATGCTGGTAAATCTGCCAGTGATTTTTCACCATGTAGTAACGGCATGCATACAGGGGTTTGTTATTCAACACGCCTATACGCCAGTCAAACTCGGTGTACATGAATTCCTGCGCCAACAGCAACGACGAATTCTGGAACAGTTCCTTGCACTGATCCGCCAGCTCCTGCTCGTTCTTGACCTTGACCACACCGCGCGAAAATGATCCGTCAGGAATTTTCAACACCATGGGAAATCCCAGTTCATCAATCGCGCGTTGCATGCGCTCTCGATCATTCTTGATGAGGATGTGGGTTTTCGGCACGGGCACCTTGTTGGTCGTGAGCAAATCCGCGAGATAAACCTTGTTGGTGCAACGCAGGATCGACGTGGGATCATCAATGACGACCATACCCTCGGATTCTGCCTTTTTGGCGAATTTGTAGGTGTGATGGTCGATGGACGTCGTTTCACGAATGAACAGGCTGTCGTATTCTGCCAGACGGATGAAGTCGCGTTTCTCGATCATTTCGACATCGACGCCAAGCGCACGCCCGGCCTTCACGAATTTTTTCAGCGCGGTACCGTCACTGGGCGGCAATTTCTCCTGGCTGTTTACGAGAATGGCCATGTCATAACGGTATTTACGACGGGCACGCGGCGCCTTCCAGACCTTGCGACTGAAAATGTCGAGTGCATTGGCGAACTGGGTTTGCTCTTCGTCATCGAGCGATTTGGGCGAGGCCGGTGTCAGATCGACGATCTGCCAGGTTTTGCGTTTCTTGAGTTCGATTTCCAGGATCGGACAGGGCAGGCGCTCGAAAATCGATTTCGCCAGATCCTCAAATTCCTCACGGTCCGTTTCACCGAAAAAGCTCTTGATGATGATCGTTTCTTCGCCTTCCTTGGTGGTGCGCGACAGGGATTTTTCTGCCAGATCATCCATCCCTTCGAGCTGCAGCACGTAGAGGGAACGCCGGCCAAGATCATTCAGGGTTTTTACCGAAGGCATGACATGCTGGCCACGCGCTTCCGCCAACAGCGAGCAATAGTAACCCTTGCTCAGATAGCGATAACTCCGACACAGGTTGATGACCTGTGTTCTCGCCTGTTTCACGCCGTGACCACGTTCCAGGTATTCCTCGAACGTCACCACGTTATCGCTGGGAAAATAAGGGCCCCAATCCTTGAGATCGTCTACAACTATGTACAGGTTGGTCATTTACGTACTGATTCCTGGAGGTATTGCTTGCCGGCAAATCAATGGTTAATAAATTCAAGAATCGATATAGATCAAAAATTCGCTACAGGCCAAATTTTCGTCATTTTTACTGAGGCGTCACGAACTCTGGGGCATTTCATCGAAACCGATGTCGAATTGGCTCAGACAGCACGCCAAAAAGCGCTTGCGGCGACAAACCTTGCTATCAACAATTATCCCTAACTGCTTTAATGTCATCACGCCCAGCGATGAACGAGCACCCCATGCTGCCCCCAACCCTCCATGCCCATTCCCTGCAATGTTTTGCACGGGATTACCAGAACGCCCGTCTGCAATTTCTGCAGGCAACGAATGCCATCGAGGTGGCCCACAATCATCGTGCCTTGTCCTACGACGGTCAAGGCCCTGATGGCGAATCACTGCATACCGATACGCTATGGCTGGGCAGTCCCGAAGCACGTCGTGTATTGGTGATCATTTCCGGTACCCATGGCGTCGAGGGGTTTGCAGGCTCGGCGATACAAATCGACCTTTTGCAGCGGCTCAAGTTCCATGAAAACTGGCCCCGGGATTTCGCGATCCTCGTGGTGCATGCGCTCAATCCGCACGGTTTTGCCTGGCTTCGGCGTTGCAACGAAGCGGGGATCGACCTGAATCGCAATTTTGTCGATTTCAGTCAGCCCGTGCCTCGCAACGACGCCTATGCGGAGCTGGCTGATGCCATCGTTCCCCGCAGCTCCAACTGGGACGATGCAGACCGAACACTCATGGCATTTCTGCATCAACACGGTCAGCGCGCTTATGAGCTCGCCGTCAGCGGCGGACAGTACGTGGATACCCTCGGCATGTTCTTTGGTGGTCACGAACCCAGTCAGGCCCGACGACATATCGAACAACTCATGCAGGAATACCGCTTGCCCGAACGACAACTCGCCGTGATTGACCTGCATACCGGGCTGGGACCGTTCGGCTATGGCGAAATCATATGTGACCACGCCCCCGGGAGCACCGGCGTCGACGTTGCCCGTCGGTGGTATGGGGACGCGGTTACCTTGCCCGCAGAAGGAACATCAACCTCGGTGCCCAAGCACGGGCTGCTTGACTATGCGTGGCACGCCATCATCAACCAGCAACCGGATTCTCGCCCGGGCTGCTTTGTCACGCTCGAGTTCGGCACCTATTCTATAGAGAACATGTTCGATGCCTTGCGCCACGATCACTGGCTACATGCACAGGGCCCCGTAGACTGGCGGCATCCCGAGACCCAACGGATCAAGGCGGGCATACGCAAACAATTCTATCCGGCCACCGCTGCGTGGCAGGCGATGGTACTGTTCCAGGGACGGCAGACCATCGACATGGCCATACGAGGCTTGCTCAGTGAATGACAGATCCAATGCGCTAACAGCCGGCCCGGTCGTTTCCGGTACTCCGGGCAGTGCAGTCGCCGTGCGTCGCGCCGACGAAGACGATATCGATGGCATGCTTGCTATCGAAAACGAGGTCTTCCAAACGGACCGCATGAGCCGCCGCAGCATGCGCCGCCTGCTGGAATCGGAAAGCGACTGCTTCCTGGTTGCCACACGCAACGGCGAGATTGCGGGTTATGCTGTGTTCTTCCTGCATCGCGGCACCAGTTTGTCACGTTTGTATTCGATCGCCACCGCACCACGCTTTCAGGGCCAGGGCATTGCCCGTACCCTGCTGGAAGAAGGCGAGCAGATCGCTGCCGCCAACGGGCGTATCTACATGCGACTGGAAGTGCGCAAGGATAACGTCGGCGCGATTCACCTGTATGAAAAAATGGGGTATCGCCTGTTTGGCTACTACGAAGACTATTACGAAGACCATCAGGACGCGCTCCGTTATCAGAAACGCATCATTCATTACGCCGGTTCAAAAACCCTGCGTGAGGTGCCCTACTACCCGCAAAACACCGGTTTTACCTGTGGTCCCGCTGCACTGATGATGGCCATGAATTGTCTGTCCAGCGCCTACAGTTTCAACCAGCGCGAAGAACTGCAAATCTGGCGCGAAGCCACCACGATTTACATGACCTCTGGCCACGGAGGCTGCGACCCCTACGGACTGGCGTTATCCGCCCATCGACGTGGCTTTCGACCGGTGACCTATGTGAGCCAGGAAGGCCCTTTGTTCCTGGATACCGTGCGCACCAAGGAAAAAAAGGACGTCATGAAACTGGTCTATGAAGACTTCAACGACCAGATAAAGGCGGCCGGCATCGAAGTCCACAAGACACCTATTTCACAAATTGAATTGCGTGAGCACATGAAGAATGGCGGCATTCCCATCATTCTCATCAGTGTCTATCAGATGTGGCGCAAGAAAGCCCCCCACTGGGTGGTCATCACGGCATTCGATGACAAATTTTTCTATATCAACGATCCCGAACTTGATCCGGAATCCAATTTGCGCCCCATCGATTTCCAGTACATACCGATTTCGGTGCATGCCTTCGACCGCATCACCCAGTTTGGTCAAACTCGCCTGAGAACGGCCGTAATCCTGTACAAGGACTGAGCTCCGGATGAATGAAAAAGACCACGTGTCCAATATTCCCAATACGCCCAGCACGCAAAGAATGCTGCAATGCGAAGCGGTCTGCATGACCGACCGTTTTGACTTCAAGGCCCTCGGAGAACGTCTGATGTCGGGCTATCGCTGCACGCTTTACCGCGATGTACTGGGCATCGAAATACAGCAGGGCTACTGTTTCGTGTTTCCTTACGGCGTGGCAGTGTTCTGGAACCTGACCGAAGACACCAAAACACGCTTGCGCAGCGAAATGATGCCCTTCGCCAATGTCGTCAACCAGCAGGCAGAAGCCGAAACCTACAGTTACAGCCTTCAACAGGAACACTATCGCATCACGCGGGATCACATAGACATCGTCAGTTTTCAGCCGTTGCCCTTGATCGCCATTTCGCATGCCATGGCACAATCCATCACCCTGAGCGTTTTCGAGAGTCAGGCCCTGCAGACGATCCGTGATACCGCCCATATTCCGCGCGCGCTCGCCGAAACAGGTCGTATTTCATTACGGCGCCGCGACACTGCCAAAATACGGGGACGACTGTTCCTCACCAAGAGCGATATCATTCTCAAATACGATTTGCTCGACACGCCCGAATTTTTCTGGGAATACACCGAGCTGGACAGTATTTACCAGATTTTCGCCAATTACCTGGAAATCCGGACGCGCACGACCGTGTTGTCACAACGCTTGGAGACGATACGTGAATTGTTCGAAATGTTGGCGGATGAACAGAAACACCAGCATTCGTCAACACTGGAATGGATCATCATCTGGTTGATCGCGGTCGAACTGGTGATTTTCATGATCAAGGATGTGGTACTGCAAAGCTAGACGGACGGGTGCCGCCAACGACGTTATTTTTCGCCTCCCGATGGCGCGTCAGAACCTTTCGGTGCAGATGCCGCCCCCGTCTCCCCGGCCTTCTGACGACCACGCGAAAGAAATTCAAGCCCGAGCTCAAAAGCACTGTCGGTCATCTTCACCAACGCAGCGAAATCCTCGTCGCTCAATTCCCGCGCCTTGTCGCGCGAGCGCATGATATTCACGAACGACCGCTCGCGCTCATACTGCAACGGAATCCGCCCGACACCCCAGTCGTGCAAAAACTGCCACACTTCGGGATCGTAAGTGCGTACCATGCGAATCACGAACGGCAAGGGATCATGGCGCGCCAGCACGCTCGACAAGCGCAAGATCAGCTCAAACGACAGGGTGGCCGTGCCCTGCTCGATCGCATCCAGAATGGAGCGGTCTTCGACATCCAGCGCTTCGGCAAGCTCGTTGCTCGTCAGCCCCGCCAATTCGCGCAGCTCATGCAGATAGTTACCCGCTTCACGTAACACGCGACTCTGCTCGGGGGTCAACCTGGCGAGCTGTTCCGCATTGAGAACGACCACGCCGACCATACGCAAAGGCCAACGCCCCCACGTGATCAACTGGTCCTTCATCGAGCCTACCAGGCCCGTTATCTGGCCAAACAGCGAGACTTCTTCTTTGCGTGCTGACGCCGCCTTGGGACGGCGTGATTTCTTCGAGCGTTTGGCGATCAAGACGAAAACCTTTTCAATGACAGGGAAGCCACACGCGAATACGCTTCAAGATCCTGCGCAAACGCTTGTTGAGTATCGAACATCAATCGGCGCAATTCAATTGAGACTTGTGGATCCGGAATGATGCGATCATTCACGATGCCCATGCCAAACTGCACGAAGAAATTGTTGAGTCCCTCAAAGGTCGTCTGGGTTTCCAGCGTCGCCAAAGGCGCCCCGGCAGGCTGGGTATATTCCATGGCAGCGACAAGCCCTTTACCCTCATTGCCTTCACACACCACGCGCAAAAAGTCCCGCATCAGTGAATCGATATCGGAAGGCATCATCGCATTGATCACCGCTGTAGGCATGAAACCGAGCGCGTTCCCGGACACTTTTACGTCAGGTACATGTGTCATGGAGGCCACCGAGCGGGCACCCGTCGTCGTGGGCGTAAAATCCAACGAGATCCGCATGTCGCTCAAATCCGTCACGACGCCCAGGATTTTCATGCGGGAATCGGCCAGCAAATCCAGATGCCAGGGTTGCTTGAACATTTGAGTCAGAGGCTGTTGCGCCACTTTGCCGTCTTTGACTGGCACCAGGTAACCGTCTTTGACATAGGCCTCGAAATTGACCGTCAGGGTTTCGGAATCCGATGAGAGTCTGAACACCTCACCTTGCTCGCCGACCGCACGCATGTTCATGCTGTTGAGACTACCCATGCCGGCAAGATGTTCCGCGAGGGCAGGATAAGCGCTCTTCATTTTCTCCGGATCGATGACGAAACGGGCATTCAGCTTTTTGTACTCGCCGTTGGCACTGTCGATCACCACGACATCATCGAATCGTCCCAGGCTGGCCAGCAAATCCCATTGCGCGGGAAATGCCGCCCATAGCGGTGCCAGCACCTCAACATCTTCCGCCTGCAAACGGTCATTCATCGACAATACCCGTTTGCGGTACAGGTCGCCTTCTGGCCATGCAGCCTTTTCGTTATAGGAAGCATCCCCTTTCACCACGATGCGCAAGGTTTCTTCGACGGCGCGCGCGACCGATGGCCACCC
The DNA here is from genome assembly GCA_052035295.1 of Pseudomonadota bacterium. GTDB lineage: Bacteria > Pseudomonadota > Gammaproteobacteria > Pseudomonadales > Ketobacteraceae > HdN1. Next base: position 20,045 of record JBPOHS010000118.1, on the reverse strand, counting down.
GACATTACCCATGCCGACACTCACATGGGTATCAACCAGATAGGTTTCCCGTGGGCCGTTCATTTCCCTGGCCTTGACCAATACGGCGACTTCACCGAAGTCATTTGGCCGATCGCCATTGCGGTGCAGCGTTCCCAGCTGAGGGCCGACGTTATAACGGCCATTTTCGACCACACCGTACACCTGCAGGAGATGCCAGTCGTCCTTGCGTTCCGGGAGCAATTCGTAAAATTTCTTGAGATCAAAACGTTCGAACGATGCCCACAAACCGTCGACGAACTGCTCGGTCTGCGGGTCAAAACGGGTATTGCTGAGAATCACTTCCTGCAGTGTGGAAATCTCCCGCAACGCGGAGACGGCACGTTTTTCGTCGCCCTCCCCGGCGAAAGCCACGGGGGGTTGCCATCCACGCGTGATGACCTGGCTGTTGTCGGCAGTGTTGGCCTGAGCGTTCATGGACAGAAGCGAAGAAAGGAAGGCAGCGCAGGCGAGCGCCGCAGACGTGCGTCCGGCGGGAGTCATGGGGTAGTCCTTTAATTCTTGTTATTGAGGCCCCAAGATGCCACGAAAAATTCCGGTGAGTCAATCGCCGCGCAGAAGCGGCATCAAGGCCGCCCGGTCAATCAGGGAGCGAACAGCGGCTTCAGAACCAGGAGGCGATCAGAATACCCAGCGTAGAGACCGCGACAAAGACCATGCCGCCGATGACCCAGGGATTCTTGTATATCGGTGGCTCGGGGGGCAACACCACAGGAATGGCTTCATCAACATCGGTGGCAAACACGATTTCCATCCGGCCGAGCAGCAAACGGTCACCATTACGCAAGGCGTGACTGGTTTCGACATCGCCGTTGACGACCATCGCATTGCGCGCGCTGGTGACGGCAATTTGCCAGCCATCGGCACTGCGCACGACGCGGGCATGATCATGCGAGACTGTCCCTTCACTGATGCGCAGCTCACAGGTTTCCCCACGCCCCAGTCGCCAGGTCGTTCCGAGTTTTTGCTCCGCAAGCCCCAGCACCTTGCCGCGCAACGGGGCCGTCATGACCACCAGGCGCGGGCCTGAACCCGGCACGCGTGAGGTATCGTGATGGGTATGTACACGCGCGCGATCGGCCTTGTGGGCAATCTCGGCACCGCTGAGAATGCGGGTGGCGTCATCAGGGACATTGACGCGAACACTGCCTTCCAGACGCCCGGGATCCTTTGGCGTCTGTACCGGCGTCAAGCGACTGACCTCTGCCAGACGCGGGGCAGCTGCGGGTGTTTCAGGCTGCTCTGCGCTGGCTCGCGCGGCGGCTTCACGACGAGGCGCCAGACTGGCAGGTGAGGACATGATCATGGTGGCATCGGCTTCGCCGGATCGGCCCGATACCAGACGAAAACGCTCCGTGTGGAACACCACTTCATCACCGATGGAAAGCACTTTGGGGGCCGTCAGGCGGCGCCCGTTGACAAAAGTACCATTGGTCGAATGGAGGTCTTCAAGAATGACACCCGTCGGCGTGACGCGTATCTTGGCGTGGTAACGCGAAATATGTCCGCTCAATACGGGAATCTGGCATTCCGCCTCGCGGCCGACCAGCATTTCTCCTTGCAGCATGAATTCAAGGCCGCTGTCCATGGCACGCAACACCCACTGGCGCTGGGCCATGCCATCGAAGTGCGTTGCGCTTCCCAGAGAACCCGTTTGACTGTTCATGCCCAACTCCTTGCTGTCCCTTTTGCCCGGCATTGTGCGGGTGTACGACCATTCCGTGGATTGTGACAGATTTTAAGACACCGGTAACGGCACTTTACGCGAAGCGTTTGCGGTATTTTTTACGGACAAAAAACGTGCAAAAACAAAAGGCCCGACATTGCTGTCGAGCCTTTTGAATCTCTATGAAAGAGTGGCGTCCCTTAGGGGATTCGAACCCCTGTTACTGCCGTGAAAGGGCAATGTCCTAGGCCTCTAGACGAAAGGGACACATCAAAGCGGGAATTTGGTGGAGCTAACCGGGATCGAACCGGTGACCTCTTGCATGCCATGCAAGCGCTCTCCCAGCTGAGCTATAGCCCCGCGCTGTGCTCTCGCGACGTGTCTTTAAGCCTAGTCCTTCAAAGAAGGTTGCGTCGCAAGAGGCTGCGAATATTAAGGACTCTCCTCCCCCCTGTCAACAGGCGGGATGAAAATTTCTTACTCGCTGGCTTCCTTATTCTCCTCCGCAAACAAGGCCTTATATTGTTTTTCCCATTCCTTGGCTTCTTTCTTGGAAGGACCACCGACCACCCCAAGGGCATGACGGATGCGCGCACGCGTAATATCGGCGCCAATAATTTCCATGGCATCGATGATCGACGGCGCCGACTGTTTGCCAGACACCGCGACAAACACGGGAATCATGAAGTCACGCATCTTGATCCCCATGCCCTCGGCGATCTTCGACAGGCTTTGGCTGATGACGTCCTTGCTCCAGTGCCGCTCGGCATCGAGATTCCAGGAAGCAAACTGCAGAATCTTGCGCACTTGCTCAGGCGATAACTTGGCGTAGTCGAAGTCATGTGGTTTCACGTCGAGCAGCCCGGCCATGAAAAAGCCCGCCAATGGCACGACATCGCTCAAGGTATGAATGCGTTTCTGAATATGCGGAATGATCTGTGCGAGATAGCCCTCGTTGAAAGCCCACTCGCGGAACCGCTCTGCCAGTGCGTCAGGAGCGAAATCGTCACGGATCCACTGACCATTCAGCCAGCTGAGTTTTTCTACGTCAAAGACGGGGCCACCCAGCGACACACGCTTGAGGTCAAAATGCGCGAACATTTCCGCAAGCGAAAACTTTTCGCGTTCATCGGGCATGGACCAGCCCATGCGACCGAGATAATTGAGCATCGCCTCGGGCAGATAGCCCACGCGACGGTAATAGTTGATGCTGGTGGGGTTCTTGCGCTTGCTGAGCTTGCTCTTGTCCGGATTGCGCAACAAAGGCATATGACACAACACCGGCGCGTCCCAACCCAGGTACTTATATAGGAGCAGATGCTTGGGGGCGGAACTGATCCACTCTTCGCCACGGATAACGTGGGTGATTTTCATCAGATGATCGTCGACCACGTTGGCAAGGTGGTAGGTCGGCATGCCATCGGCTTTCACCAACACCTGCATGTCTACCTGTGACCATGGAATCTCGATCTTGCCTCGCAACATGTCATCGACTTCGCAGATGCCTTCTTCCGGCACTTTCATGCGGATGACATGCGGCTCCCCTGCCGCCAGCCGACGCTGGACCTCGTCGGACGACAGCAACAAACCACGGCCGTCATAGCGGGGCGTTTCCCCACGCGCTTGTTGGGCCTTGCGCATTTCTTCGAGTTCGTCAGGAGTGGCAAAGCAGTAGAACGCATCGCCCGACGCAATCAATCGATCCGCATATTGCTGGTAGATGTCCATGCGCTCGCTTTGACGGTACGGACCACAGGGGCCGCCCACATCCGGGCCCTCGTCCCAGGTCAGCCCCAACCAACGCAACGAATCAAGAATCTGCTGCTCGGATTCGCGGGTGCTTCTGACCTGATCGGTGTCTTCGATGCGCAGCAGGAACTGGCCGCCATGTTGACGGGCAAACGCCAGATTGAACAGCGCAATGTAGGCAGTGCCAACGTGCGGATCGCCGGTAGGAGAAGGCGCAATACGGGTACGAACGGTCATGATGGGTTCCTGATCTGGAGTGACAGGGAAGCGATTATAAACGCTTGAAACAAAACGCTTGAAACAAAAAGAGGAGATTCGGGCGCAGGATCCGGAAATGCAGGTTCCATAAATGCAAAACGGCCGCAGGAGCGGCCGTTCGTTGCCAGCGGGAAACGTCAAAAACAAATGATCTGGCAATCAGCACCAAAGTTCAGGCCACAGGCGCTGAGTCCGACCACCATGGCGGCCACCGCCATCAGTTTCAATACGTTCATGGGCAATTTCCTCTCGTGTTATTCGTGTTGGTCAAGATTCAGATCAAGACGGATCAGAAACAGATGATCTGGCAGCCGGAACTCAGATCGAAACCACAGGCACTCAGACTCACGGCGGCAACAGCAACGAGGGCAAGCTTGATGATTTTCATGGCGAGGGACTCCAAAACAGACATTGATATTGTTGTTCTCGTAAAAAACATTCTTGACCCCACCCCGCCAAACGGCAAGGCGCGGTAACAAAACGCAAACCATTTACAACCTTGTAACCGTACGCGGAGGAAGTCATAGACGGGCGCCGCTTTGGCCTTCCTATCGCCAATTCAACCGCTTGTGCCGGGTTCGACTGGTCTGATGCCGGTGCTGCCGTTATAGTGCTGCACTCAATCTTCCCGGATGGCCCGACCACCAACGATTCGATATTGCCCACGCTCATGACCGTCAAACCGATTACCGCTGAATACCTCTACCGTCCCTGCCCCATCGAATGGCTGGCACCCGTTCCCCACACTGCTGCAACAGGAATCCATGGCCAGGAACGCGCTGTGGATGCCATCCGTTTTGGCATCGAAATGACGCATCCGGGCTACAACCTTTACGTCGCGAGCTCGGCCGGGGCCGGGCGCGTCGAATTGACCAGGCAGGTCGTGGCACCGTTTGCGGCCTCACGTGCCGCGCAGGGCGACTGGTGCTATGTCTTCAACTTCAACAGCGCGCACGAACCCCTGGCGATACACCTACCCTCGGGCCTGGGTCGCCAACTTTGCCGGGATGTGGAAAAGCTGCTGCACACTTTGCTGACCACGCTTCCTGCACTCTTCAAAAGCGATGATTACCGCAACCGGCTGATCCCCATTCGAGAATCCTACGATCGTCGCGAACCCGAAGAAGTGCGCTCGCTCGCCAACCAGGCACTGGCCGAAGATGTCATCATGCTGCGGACGCCGCAGGGCTATCATCTCGCCCCCTGCCAGGGCGGCAAGGCGCTGGAGCAGCAGCAATTCGATATGCTGCCCGCCGAAAAGCGCAAACAGGTTGGCCAGGCGCTGGACAAATACAACGTGCTGCTGACCCGCACCCTGGAACAACTCCCGTCCTGGGAGGAAGAAATGCAGGATGCCATCGAAAACCTGAATATCGACATGGTGGCTCGACTGGTGAATCCCGCCGTCGAACACATCAAGTCGTCCTATCTTGCTTACCCTGACGTCCAACGTTATCTGGACGGGTATCGCGACGATGTCATCGACAATTTTCCGGACTTTCTCGACAACAGCGATGATGGTGCGCCGCACAACCCGAAAGCGCGCGCAAAGTCTCCTGAGCTGCGCCGTTATCACGTCAACGTGCTGGTGGCACAGGGCGACAACGAAGGCGCGCCAATCGTATACGAGATGAATCCCACCTTTCAGAATGTCATGGGCCGTGTCGAAAACGTCGCCTATATGGGGACCCTCACAACAGACCTTACCCTGATCAAGGCAGGCGCGCTTCATCGTGCCAACGGCGGCTACCTGCTGCTGGACGCCGACAAGATCCTGCAACGACCTTATGTATGGGAAGGCCTCAAACGCAGCCTCACCAGCCGGGAAATCAAGATCGAACCCGTCGAAGAATGGACCAGTCAAAATTCGACACTGACCCTGTCGCCGCAGCCGATCGCACTCGACATCAAACTGATCCTGCTCGGTGATCGCGAAACCTATCACCTGCTCAGCGAATATGATCCCGACTTCACCGAGCTGTTCAAAGTGCTGGCCGATTTCAACGAGGAATGCGAATTCAACGCCGTCAATGTGCAGCGTTACTCGGCATGGCTGATGAACAGCATCAAGGGCGAAAGCCTGCTGCCCTTTTCGATGGAAGCCATGGCCCGCGTCATGGAGCATGCCAGCCGTCTGGCCGAGGATCAGGAGCGTTTGATTCTGCGCAACCAGACTATTTTGGATGTCATGCGCGAGGCCAGCCATTGGGCACAGCAGGAGCAACGCAATCTCGGCACGCCTGAAATGGAAGTCACCCGTCGTCATGTGACGCGAGCGTTGGCAGAACGCCGTCGACGTTCTGCCCAGGCCGAGGAACAATTGCGTCAGGAAATTTTGCGCAATACCTTGCTGATCGACACCCATGGACACACCATCGGACAGATCAATGCGCTGACCGTGCTCGAACTCGGGGATTACAGTTTCGGCATGCCGTCACGCGTGACCGCAACCTCCCGCATGGGGGATGGCAAGGTGATCGACATCGAACGCGAAACCGAGCTTTCGGGAGCACTGCACAGCAAGGGGGTGATGATTCTGACGGCTTTCCTCACCAGTACCTTCATGCCCAACAAATCCTTTTCAGTGTCGGCTACCCTGGCGATGGAGCAGTCCTATGCCCTGGTGGATGGCGACAGCGCGTCTGGCGCCGAACTGTGTGCGCTGCTCAGTGCCATCAGCAAACTGCCGCTGCGGCAGGATCTGGCGATGACCGGTGCCGTCAACCAATTCGGCCAGATGCAGGCCGTAGGAGGCATCAACGAGAAGGTCGAAGGGTTTTTCGCCGTCTGCCAACAGCGTGGACTCACCGGCACCCAAGGCGTCATCATTCCATCGTCCAACCTCAAGAACCTGATGCTGGACGATGCTGTGCTGGATGCTGTCAGCGCGGGCCTGTTTCATCTGTATGCCGTGGACCGGGTGGAAGACGCGGCCAGCCTGCTCATGCAGCTGCCCTGGGACACGCAGGATCCCCATAGTGACAGTATTCTCAAACGCATGAACCAGCGTCTTGAAACCTATGAGAAAAATGCCGCCGAGGACACGACCCGCCCCCACTGGCCGCGCCCACAGAAAGACAAGTAGCCAGCGTAAAGTGCACCACGGGAGGCGACTGACTATGCTTAACAGCTCCGTTGGTGCACAATAGCGCCCCTTTCCCGCCCCCGCTTTATCCCCCCTGGAGGTTCCTCATGGAGCGTAAACCACCCCGTCATTCGGACGGCCCTTCTTCTCGTCCGGCCAACCGTGGCCCGGGACGCCCACGCGGCGAAGGAGATTCCCGTCCACCCAGACGCGACGGTGAGCAACGCAACCACGACCGTGGGGACCGTTTCGAATCTCGCGGCGGCCCTCGTGGCGGCCGCGAGGAAGGAGGCCGCAGCGACGGTGGCTGGAATGACCGCCGCGACAGCCGCGATTTCGGTGATCGCCCAAGCCGCCCGGCCCGCGCCGAGTGGCAAGGCGGTGGCGACAGACCACGCAGTGACCGGCCACGCACAGAACGCAGCGGGGGTGGCGACCGTTTTGATCGTCCCCGTGGCGACCGTCCTGGCGGAGAGCGTCCGGGGGGCGATCGGCCACGCTTTGATCGCAACGAACCGGGTGACCGCTTCGAACGCCCACGCACGGATCGCCCACGTGGCGACCGTCCCGGTGGGGAGCGTCCTGGTGGCGATCGCCCACGCTTTGACCGTAACGGGCCCGGTGACCGCTTTGACCGTCCACGCACGGATCGGCCGCGCGGAGACCGTCCTGGCGGCGATCGCCCAGGCGGTGACCGCCCACGCTTTGACCGGGATGATCGCAGCCGTTTCAGCGATCGTCGCCCGCGCCATGAAGATTCCCGTCCAGCCCTGGACGATGATGCCGGCAACCGGATGGACTACGAACCCAGACAAGCGCCACGTTTCGATGATCGTCGCCCGCGCCGGGCCACCTTCGTCGATCGTGACGGGGGCTCGCCAGGCCGCTTCGGTCGCAGCGATGGGGGCCGGTTCGCCGATGACGGCGGTCGTGGTCGCGGCCCCGGTCGCGGTGACCGCCCGCCACGTGAACGAGGGGATCGCGACAATCGCCAGGCGGATACAGAGAAGCCGCGCAAGGAAAGATACCAGGTCTGGAACAAGGAGCTGCCGCCGGTTGACGCGAGCAAGTCGGATCGCGCCACGCTCAAGATGGGCAACAAGGGCGATGTGATCGAGCGCAAGATCTACGGCGTGAATGCCTGCCTGTCATTTTTTGCCCAACGTCCACAGGACGTCATCCGCGCCTATTTCACCGAAGCAGTGGCACGCCAGCATTTCGGCGAGCTGATGAAATTCCTTGCCCAGGAAAAACTCGCGTACCACCTGGTGCCCGGCGAAGACATGGAGCGCATCACCGAGTCCACCCATCATGAAGGGGTGTGCCTGCTGGTACGTGACCAACCGGCTGAATCTTTCTTCCATTGGATGGAAACCAACCCGACCGCCGCCGAACAGGCTCAATGCATTCTGGCGCTGGAAGACCTGGGCAACCCGCACAACGTCGGCGCCATTCTGCGCGTAGCGGCTCATTTCGGCGTCAAGGCGGTGGTGGTGAAGGACGCGTCACTGGCCCGTTCCGGCGCTGCCATGCGTACGGCCGAAGGCGGGGCGGAACACGTCAAGCTGCTGGAAGCCGAAGACTTCGAGCGCATGCTGGCTGCATGCCGTCGCGAAGGTTATACCGTGGTAGCCACGTCGAGCCACAAGGGCGCCAACCTGTTCGAACAACCACTTCCGGCCCGTGCGGTCATTCTGCTGGGGCAGGAAAGCAAAGGCCTGTCAGCCAATCTGCAGGAAGGTAGTGATCTTCAGGTTTGCATTCCGGGCACCCGCCAGGTAGAGAGCCTCAACGTCAGCGTCGCGGCAGGCATCCTGCTGGCCGAATACTGGCGAAGCAACGGCGTCTGATGCATAAAAAACCCCGGTAGATCCGGGGTTTTTTATTTTGACGGAGGCGAGCTAACCTCCCCTCAGGCGTTTTCGACAATGCGCCGTTCCGCGGAATGCTGCAACAACATGTCCAGCGGAATGACATCCAGCGCCCGGCGATGGGTTGCTTCCAACACTACCCGTGGCGCCATTCCCAGCTCGAAGGCCTCGCGCCAGCGCGAGGCGCACAAGCACCAACGATCCCCCTCGCGCAAGCCCGGAAAGCCAAGATCCGGTTTGGGCGTGGAAAGATCGTTTCCGCGAAAACGCGAATACTGCAGAAATTGCTTGGTCATGACGCAGCAAACGGTATGCGACCCATAGTCATAAGCATTGGTATTACAGCATCCATCACGAAAGAATCCGGCCAGCGGTTCGGCACTGCACGGCTGTAACGGCCCGCCTAACACATTGACGGGTTCATCGATTTCTATGGTCAAACCGTCCATCTTAGAGGGCGTACTCCGTCATCAAATAAGTCACTATATCGGCAGACTCAAACAGATTGCTTCCGCTATTGGGGTCGACCACATAGGGCACCTGAACATTCCCGTGGGCACGGAAAAATTCATCACGTTTGGTGTTCGGCAACGGTTGGTAGGGTTTGAGTGTGAGGCGTGCGTTGGCGGGCCCCATGTCGGCACGTTGCTGTTTGCCGAGATTGATCAGCGTATAGGCAATCTGCAATTCACACAGTTTTTCACGAACCAGCCGTGAATACGGGCTGGATTCGAAGCTGTACAAGGTGACGAGCTGTTCTGTATGCCTGGATGGAAGCGCCGACACACCGGCACCACGCCGCACCTCAGTGGCAAGACGCGAGGTCAGCAGGTTGACGATACCGGCCTTGAGCGCCGAAGGCGCTTCGCTCTGCGCATAACGCCGGAACAGATAGGTGATGATCGCATCCGCACCACTATGCTTGCCACCGGTGTTGGGATCGTAGAGAAAGGGAATGGTGTCGTTGCCTGACAGCTGCTTCAGCTTGGCGACATAACGATCACCCCCTTCCGGCACTGGAAAAATGTCGGCATCGAGATTGAGCTCGGTGAGCGCTTCCCGCACCAACCGACATTCGGAATCCCCTTCCCGATCAAACAACACGGGGCGTTGCTCCGGCATGGCCACTTTTTTACTCGCGGTCGTGCCACGCCATCTTCTCAGTGTCGAAGCAAGTACTGAACTGGTCACATCCATTGCACGGTTCATCAAAATATCCCCCCTGACGATTTGGAATCGGCGACATAATGGCAGAAAGACAGTTGGGAAAAAATAGTTGCGACCGCTATTGCAGCGCAAAAAAGGGTTAATTTGTTACACTTCGCGCCAGATTTTTTTGGAAACATTATCATGAGCAGCAAGAATCACCCCATTCCCCACTTTGGCCGCCCCATCATCGAGACACACTGTCACCTGGATTACCTGAAGTCGGGACCGGTGGCCGAGATTCTTGCTGCCGCACAACAAGTGGGGGTTGAGCGCTTCATCACCATCGGCGTATCTCCCGACAATCAAAAAGCTGTGCTGCAGCTCGCCCGTGAACACGATTGCGTATGGGGCACGCAGGGCATCCATCCACATGACGCACGTTTGTTCACCGACGATGTCGCTGCAGAAATCCTGGCCCATCTGGCAGATGAAAAAATCATTGCGGTCGGTGAAACCGGACTGGACTACTACTATGAACACACCGATCGCCCGACTCAGCAACGGGTATTCGAACAGCAACTGGAATGGGCTGTCGAACACGATTTACCGGTGGTTATTCACACCCGCGATGCCGATGAAGATACGCGGGCCATCCTGCAGAATTTCAGCGGACGGTTAAAACGTGGCGGCGTCATTCACAGTTTCACCTCGAGTCTTGCGCTCGCCGAATTTTGTCTGCAGGAAGGTTTTTGTCTCGGCTTCAACGGGATTACGACCTTCAACAAGGCCGACAATGTTCGTGAGGTAGCAGCCGCCACCCCGCTGGATCGCATATTGCTGGAAACCGACGCCCCCTTCCTGACGCCCATTCCCTATCGGGGACGCGAGAACGCGCCAACCTACCTGCCGTTCATTGCACAAACCCTGGCCAAAGTGAAGGAAGTACCCGTAGACACCTTGCTCGATGCTGCTTACGCCAACAGCATGCGCCTGTTTTTTTGATTGACACATCACGTGGACGATATCGTTTTTGACTTTGCACCCCACGCCGGTTGACGTGCCCTGCCAATCGCTGACCAGCGAGTCGTGCTATATTTTTCCCCTGTTCCAACACCAATAATCCAACATCAGGAACGCTGTTGCGCCCGGAAGCCGTTATTTGCCGGTGCCCAGCAAGAAAAGGGGGAAACATGAAAAAAGTACTGGTTACCGGTGCTGCCGGCTTTATCGGTTCGCATGTCGTCGAACAGCTGACGGCGAAAGGCATTGAAGTACGGGCAGCGGTACTCGCCAAGGAATCCACCCGCAACATTGACCGGTTCAAACCGGAAATCATGCGTGGCGACATTCTCGACAAGGAATTCGTCAAGAAATGCCTGGATGGCGTCGATACGGTATTTCACCTCGCCGCCGTTTACGCCACCTGGATGGAAGACTGGCGCCCACTCTGGGAAGTCAACCTGCAGGGCAGCCGTAACATTCTGTGGGCCTGCTACAAATCCGATACCGTCAAGCGAGTGGTATATACCAGTTCCCTTTCCGCCATCGGCCTGAAGCCCGGCATGGAAGTGTCTGACGAAACCACCGCGTTCAATCTCTATAACGCGACCCCTTATGTGCTCTCGAAATACCTCAGCCAGCAGGAAGCGCTCGGCTTTGCCCAGAATGGTCTCGACCTGGTAATCGTCAATCCCGCGTTCCCGTTCGGACCCGGCGATGTGGGCCCCACGCCTACCGGCAATATCATCCTGTCCATGATCAAGGGGATGACGCGCCTGAAGCTGGCAGGCGGACTCTGTGCCGTGGATGTGCGTGATGTCGCCGCCGGCCATATTCTGGCGGCAGAGCGCGGCCGTACCGGCGAAGTCTATATTCTCGGCAACACGAACATTACCGGCGAGGATTTTTGCAAGCTGGTGGCCGACGTGTTGGGTCGCAACGAACGCATGTTCGCCGTGCCAACGGCGGTCATGGAGGGCGGCGCCATGATTGGCGAGTGGGTGGCCAATAACATCACGCACAAGCGGCCGATGGTCACCGTCGGCGAGATACGTTACGGCAAGGAATATTCTTTCATGGACAGCGGCAAGGCACGGCGCGAACTGGGCTACAACCCGCGCGATGTCCGTCAGTCGATCGTCGACGCGGTGCAGTGGTTCAAGGACAACGGCTATACCTGATTGTCGCCTGCACCTGATTGTCGCCTGCACCTCTGATTGTCGACTACACCAGGACGCCGACGACACGGGAATGTCGCATGGGTCGGGTACGGGCAGAGAACGATTCGCTGCGCGTATCCCGATACCTGCCCGGGCTACAGGCCTATCCACTCCACGGCGTCTTCATTCAGGGAATAATCGCGCTGTTTGCCGCTCAAGGGACACTTGAAGCGGAGCACCATGCTGGTCAGGCATAACATCGGCGCTGCAGGGCCCCCGTAGCGTTCATCGCCCACCACGGGGAAACCGGCCTGAGCCAGATGGCGACGAATCTGATGCTTGCGACCGGTATCGATAGTGACCTCGAGCAGACTGGTATTGCTGCCTTCATGGACTTCGAGCACGCGCACATGGCTGACGGCGGCCTTGTCGTCGAGCGGAAAGTCGAGTGTCCGACGGTCACCGACCGCACCGACAATACCCGCCACTTTTACCCAGTAGCGTTTTTCTACATCACGACCGGAAAACAGTTGTGACAGCTTGCCTGCGGCATCGCTGGCATGAGCCACCAGCATCAAGCCGGTGGCTTCCCGGTCGAGCCGATGCACCAGCCAGGCTTCACGTCGGGGTTCCAGCAGCAGCTCTGCCTGACGCAGCAAGGAACAGTGGTCCCCATATTCATTACCTTGCGACAACAGGTCGGCGGGTTTGTACCACACACTGTATTGACCTTCGTCGGCAATGCATTCGGGCACCAGGGGTTTGATCGATAACAGGGATTCGTCGTAATAGAACGCGATGTCATCACCGGCAGATAACGCGGTGGTTGCACGGCGCAGACGTTTCATCGAGCCGTTGCCCCCTTTGCGCCAGCGCAACGCGCCCTTGTTCATGGCATCCTTGACCCGCCCTTTGGGCAAACCGGTGCGTTGCGCGAGATACGCGCAGGCCTCTTCGGCTTTCTTGAGTTTTTCGTCAATGATGAAACGCTGGGGGCCAAAAGGATCTTTCATGGGCTGGGAAACACTCACAACAGGTTGGGCAGACCCGTGCACGCAGCAGAAGGCGTGAGGCGGGCCCGGATGGGCCGCCATGATACCACGCCTTCCCTGCACAGCTCGAAATCAGAGACGGGCCGCGAGCTCCGAACCCTGGCGGATGGCGCGTTTGGCATCCAATTCGGACGCCACGTCGGCCCCACCGATCAGGTGCACGTTGATGCCGCGCTTGCCGGCATCGAGTGCATGCAGCGCAGTGGCGAGATCCCGGCGTGGCTCCTGCCCGGCACAGATCACGACCTGATCGACTTCCAGCAGACGCGACTGACCGTTGACCGTGATATGCAGCCCCTGGTCGTCAATGCGGTCGTATTGAACGCCCGCAATCATCTCGACACCTTTCTTTTTGAGCACGGCGCGATGGACCCATCCGGACGTTTTGCCGAGATCCTTGCCCAGCGAGGTTTCCTTGCGCTGCAGCAGGTAAACCTGGCGCGGACTGGGCACCACATCGGGTTCGGCCAGGCCAGCGCGTTCCTTCATGGATGTGTCAACGCCCCATTCCTGATACCACTGCCCCATTTCGTCATCACTGTGGTGGTGCGTCAGGAACTCGCCGACATCGAAGCCGATACCGCCGGCACCGATGATCGCCACCCGTTTGCCCACCGGCTTCCGATGCAGTACCACATCGAGATACGACAACACTTTCGGATGTTCGATACCCGGAATACCCGGTTTGCGCGGCGCAATGCCGGTGGCCACGATCACTTCGTCGTAACCGCCCTTCATCAGCTCATCGGCATCGACCTTGTGATTGAGCTGCAGTTTGACGCCCCACTTCTGTACCATCTTGCCGAAGTAACGAATCGTCTCGTTGAAATCATCCTTCCCGGGAATCTGCTTGGCCACGTTGAATTGACCACCGATGCGGGTATCAGCGTCAAACAGCGTGACATCGTGGCCGCGCTCGGCAGCAACCGTAGCGGCCGCCAATCCGGCCGGCCCGGCACCGACGACCGCAATGCGCTTGCGGTTGAGTGTGGGCAGATAGCGCAGCTCGGTTTCATGACAGGCACGTGGATTGACCAGGCAGGTAGCGCGCTTGGCCTGGAAGGTGTGATCGAGGCAGGCTTGGTTGCAGCCAATGCAGGTGTTGATTTCATCGGCACGACCGTTGGCGGCTTTGACCACGAAATAAGGATCGGCAAGCATCGGACGCGCCATCGACACAAGATCGGCCTGCCCTGACGCAATGATGTCCTCGGCCAGTTCGGGCATGTTGATGCGGTTGCTGGCGCAAACCGGGATTTTCACTTCCTGCTTGAGGCGACCGGACGCAAAGGCGAAGGCGCCACGCGGTACCGACGTTACGATGGTAGGCACGCGCGCTTCATGCCAGCCGATACCGGTATTGAAAATGGTGACGCCCGCCTCTTCCAGTGCCTTGGCCAGCTGCACAATTTCTTCCCAGGTCTGGCCACCCTCGACGAGGTCGAGCAGTGAAATGCGATAGACGATGATGAAATTGCGCCCGACTTTTTCGCGTACCCGACGCACGATTTCAACGGGGAAGCGCATGCGGTTGGCATAGCTGCCGCCCCACTCGTCCTTGCGCTGGTTGGTGCGTGCGCACAGGAACTGGGTGATGAGGTAGCCTTCGGAGCCCATGATTTCGACGCCATCGTAACCGGCAGTTTGCGCCAGCTCGGCAGCGGCGGCGAAATCATCGATGGTTTCTTCGACGCCTTTGCTGCTGAGCGCTGACGGTTTGAACGGCGTGATGGGCGATTTCACTGCGCTGGGAGCGACGCTGTAGGGGGTATAGCCATAACGGCCGGCATGCAGGAGCTGGAGAACGATTTTTCCGCCTTCGTTGTGGACGGCGCCGGTGACGCGGCGATGCAGTAACGCCGTGGCTGTGTTACCCATGCGACTGGCGAACGGCAGCAGCTCGCCGCGACGGTTGGGCGAGAAGCCACCGGTGACGATGAGGCCGACGCCGCCGCGGGCGCGTTCGGCGTAATAGGCGGCGAGTTTTTCAATGTGGAAGAACCGGTCTTCGAGGCCGGTGTGCATGGAACCCATGATGACGCGGTTGCGCAGGGTGGTGAAACCGAGGTCGAGGGGTTGGAGCATGTGGGGGTAGTGTTGGTTCATATCGCACCGTTGGCTGTTGTGGGCGTCATGCTTTTACATCGCTTAGATAGCGAGTATTTATTGGTCTTGTGAAAGGCCTGTGAGTGGGAGATGTTTTCTGGAAACGCCGTAAATACTTCCCTGTAGGCTCGACGCCAGCATCCATGCTGGCGACGTTCCATAAATCATCTCCCACTCCCACCCCCTCGACATCATTGCCAGATTGAGTTCTTGAATCTCGGAACAAGTATTATCCATATCCCGGACAACGTGTCAGTTAACGTGACTGCACAGTCTGGACGCTTAATAAAAAAGGCGACTGTCTTGTCGCCTTTTTTATTTTTGTCGCAATTTAAACAAATCGTGCCATGCGCTTTTGAGGAGGTTGGTTGAACTCCCACCAACCGCCTCCGCAGCGACAAATCAACGGTTACTCGCGCTCAAGGATCGCCGTTACACCTTGGCCACCGGCGGCGCAGATCGAAATCAGGGCGCGGCCTTTGCCTTTTTCTGCCAGCAGTTTGGCAGCGGTGTGAATGATGCGACCACCGGTGGCGGCAAACGGGTGTCCGGCGGCGAGCGAGCTGCCTTTGACGTTCAGTTTGCTGCGATCGATGCTGCCCAATACGCTGTCACGACCGAGTTTTTCCTTGCAGAAGCTTTCAGTTTCCCAGGCTTTCAGGGTGTAGAGCACCTGGGCAGCGAAGGCTTCGTGGATTTCATAGAAATCGAAATCCTGCAGGGTGATGCCAGCGCGATCGAGCATGCGTGGAATGGCGTAGGCAGGGGCGATGAGCAGGCCTTCTTTCTTGCCGACAAAGTCTACTGCTGCCACTTCGCAGTAGCTGATGTAGGCCAGGACTGGCAAATTGCGGGCTTTGGCCCACTCTTCGCTGGCGAGCAGTACACACGACGCGCCGTCGGTCAGCGGGGTGCTGTTGGCAGCGGTCATGGTGCCGTTATCGCGATCAAAGCAGGGCTTGAGCGTGGCCAGTTTTTCGAGGGTGGTGTCGCCGCGCAGGTTGTTGTCGCGGTTCAGTCCGGCGAACGGGGTGATCATGTCGTCGAAGAAGCCTTCCTGGTAGGCTTTGGCCATTTTGTTGTGGCTTTCATAGGCCAGGCGATCCTGGTCTTCGCGGGCAATGCTCCACTCCTTGGCGGTGATTTCGCAGTGTTCGCCCATGGCGAGGCCGGTGCGGGGTTCGCCGTTGGTGGGAATCAGTGGCATCAGGTGTTGCGGGCGGAACCGGGCCAGGGCCTTCATGCGATCGCCGTTGGTTTTGGCGCGGTTCATTTCGAGCAGGATGCTGCGCAGGCCTTCGCTCACGCCGATGGGTGCGTCGGAGGTGGTGTCGGATCCGCCGGCGATGCCGCAGTCGATCTGGCCAAGGGCGATCTTGTTGGCGACGAGAATGGCCGCTTCAAGACCGGTGCCACAGGCTTGCTGAATGTCGTAGCAGGGCGTTTCAGGGGCCAGTGCCGTGCTCAGCACGCACTCGCGGGTCAGGTTGAAATCGCGGGAATGTTTGATAACGGCGCCGGCAACGACTTCGCCAAGACGCTCACCTTGCAGCTTGTAACGCTCGACCAAACCGTTCAGGGCAGCGGTCAGCATGTCCTGGTTGCTGGCTTCGGCATAGGCCGTGTTGGAGCGCGCGAAGGGGATGCGGTTACCGCCAATGATGGCGACGCGTCTGACGTTATTCACTTTCATGCGAATGATCCTGATTTCTGACTGTGGACGACCGTAGAGGGGGGTCGGGTGGAAACGGAGTGTACCAATCGGTTCGCTGCTATCATTGGCTCAGCGGCCTGTGTGTCACTCAATATAGGTCAATTCTAATTTTGTGCCGTGTTCAGTATTATCTGCCACACTGACGGCAGACCTGCGTCTGCCGGCGGCCACTATACACCAATTGCCGCTGACGCTGAAAATCCGGGCAGGCTGTCCCGCTGACCATTGTCGCCCTGCCCTTTCATCGATTCAAAACATGAAGCATCGCTTTAAGAGTTAGCGCTTTTCAGCAAAAGTTAGAGCGTTTCATAAAAAGTTCATACACACAGGAACCTATCATGGCTGACATTTACCAAACGCTGCTCAATTCCAATCTTGGCAAAACGATCCTCAATGGTGCCGGTTTGCCGGTGCCGGTGGAGCTGGAGCGTCATTGCCAGACGCAGACGTCTTTCATTTCCGGCAATGTGCTGGTGGGCGCTGCCGCAGGCGGTCGCATGAGCGATGTCATCCTCAAGACCTTGTCGGACGCCAAGGGTGCGCACATTCAATACCCGGATGTCTCTGCAGCCCGCGAGGACATCGTCAAGGCCGCCGAGAAGGCCGGCAGCAAGGTCACCCCGATCGATCCGACCGCTGAAGCCGCGCGTTTCAAGGGATTGATTTTCGATGCCACCGGCATTGAGAACACCACACAGTTGCGCGCGCTCTATGATTTCTTCCACCCGGTGGTGAAGAAAATCCAGGAAAGCGGCCGTATCGTGGTGATCGGTCTGCCCCCCGAGTCCCTCAAGAGCGCACCCGCGCAACACGTTGCCCAACGCGCGCTGGAAGGTTTCACCCGCAGCGTTGCCAAGGAAGTCGGCAAGAAAGGCGCCACCTGCCAACTCGTTTACGTCGCGAAAACCGCTGAAAAACAAGCTGAATCCACCCTGCGCTTTTTGCTCTCGCCAAAATCCGCATTCGTGTCGGGCCAGATCCTGCGCGTGGGCAAGGCCAAAGCCGAAGGCGATGAAGGTTTCAACTGGGCACAACCGCTGAAAGGCAAGGTCGCGCTGGTAACGGGCGCCTCGCGTGGCATCGGCGCCGCTATCGCGGAAGTCATGGCGCGCGATGGTGCCAAGGTCATTGCGCTCGACGTTCCTGCGGCACAAGCCGATCTGGAAAAAATCGCCGACCGCCTCGGCGGTGTTGCCCTGCCCCTCGACATCACCGATGCCAAAGCGCCGGCCGCCATTGCCGAAAAAGTGAAGGCAGAATTCGGCGGTGTTGACATCGTGGTACACAATGCCGGCGTTACCCGTGACAAGACGCTGGCCGGCATGCCCGAACACTTCTGGGACATGGTCATCAACATCAACCTGTCGGCGGAAGAGCGTATCAACGATGCCCTGTTTGCTGGTGAAGCCATTCGTGCCGGTGGACGCATCGTGTGCGTCTCATCGATGAGCGGCATTGGCGGGAACTTCGGCCAGAGCAACTACGCGACCTCCAAGGCGGGCGTTATCGGCATGGTTGATGCGTATGCCCCGGTCTATGCCAAGAACGAAGTCACCATCAACGCGGTGGCACCGGGCTTCATCGAAACTGCCATGACGGCTGCCATGCCGATGGTCACACGTGAGGCCGGCCGTCGCCTGAACTCGCTCAAGCAGGGTGGTCAACCCGTTGACGTGGCAGAAGCCATTGCGTTCTTTGCCAGCCCGGCATCGGCAGGCCTGAATGGCAACACCATTCGCGTCTGTGGTCAGAACCTGATCGGCGCTTGATGATGTTTTGCCGAGGCGACGCCCTGCGACAATTTGTCGCAGGGCGTGATTGCCGCTGATGACATAGAATGATGAGCATTGGGACGCTGGTAGTTGAGCCGCATCCCTACGCTTACCCAGGATCGAGCCCAAGGACGGGACCCCGACGCTGATCAAAGACTTCCCTCCATCCATGCACAGCGCTTCCGAATATCACTGGCCTCACTCCCCGATCAGCCAGGACAACCTGCGTTTTCTTTCCTACTATCTCGCCATCATTACCCTGTCGATGAGTGTGCTGAGCTATGCCTTCATGCATGTCTGGCATTTTCAGGTACCGACGCGCGTGCTTTGTCTGACGTTGCCGGTACACATGCTGCTCACCGGTGGAACGTTCCTGCTCGCGTTCAAACGGGTGGTGGTACGCGAATCCGGCTGCCTGACCTTGCTGCTGGTGTCAGTGGCGATCATGGGGCTGTTCCTGTATGACACGGGTGGCCACACCAACCCATTGATCTCCCTGTTGTTGCTGCCGCTCGCGATGAGCGCGGCGACGCTGGGCTGGATTTCCACCGTGTTGCTGGCGCTTTCCGGGGTGGGTTTGTACAGCATCCTGACGCGTTTTT
This sequence comes from Pseudomonadota bacterium, assembly GCA_052035295.1. Classification (GTDB taxonomy): domain Bacteria; phylum Pseudomonadota; class Gammaproteobacteria; order Pseudomonadales; family Ketobacteraceae; genus HdN1. Next base: position 823 of record JBPOHS010000118.1, on the reverse strand, counting down.
ATGTGGGGCTGGAGGGTCAGGGTGGCCATGCCCAGCACCATGTCATGCATATTCACCTGATTGGCATGTGGATGACGTACGGGATTTCCGCCAGCATGATCGTGGGGCTGGTCACGCCCATGGCCAGTTCGATGCGACGCCAGCGCGAATTGATTGCCCAGCAACAGGAAAAAATCCTGCGCGACGAGCGGCTGGTCGCCTTGGCAACCTTCGCGGCCAGTGCGGCCCACCAGCTCGGCACACCGCTTTCCACTCTGATGGTCGTCACCGATGACCTGAAGGACTGCCTGCAGGATCGACCCGATCTCGCGCCGGACCTCGATCTCATGCAACAACAGATCGGTCTGTGCAAGGAAACACTGCACGCGATCATGCGGCGCGCCGACCATCTGCGTCACGGTGAGCCGGAACCCATGCACCTGGGGCCCTGGTTGATAGCCTTGCGAGACCAGTTCAACCTGCTCAACCCGACCAAGGTATTGCAACTGCCGTCGCACCCTGTGCCAGAATGCCAACTGATACGCGATGAAACGCTGGATCAGGCCATGTTGAATCTGCTGGATAACGCCGCACGTGCAAGCAGTCAGGACCCCGCCCTGGACGTTATTGTTCGTCCCGCTCAGATTGTCTTGCGTATCATCGACAGCGGCCCCGGCGTTCCCGATGCCATTCGTTCGCAGTTGGGGCAGCCGTTCGTCAGTGCCCGCGATGACGGTAACGGCATGGGTCTGGGGCTGTTTTTGTCACACGCCACGATCAATCGCTTCGGTGGGCAGCTCAGCCTGCATTCGACACCGCAGGGCACAACGACCGAAATCGTGCT
>JBPOHS010000099.1:0-86293 GCA_052035295.1 Pseudomonadota bacterium | reverse complement strand
CACGCCGGTCTTGACCGCTGATGGACCGACTGGCAGCAGCCTGATTTTGATATCTGCCTGGTATTGATACCAGGCAGATTTTGGTAGCCGCCAGGAAGCGGTCATTGGACGGGTTCAGCCGCTGTCAGGATTCGGCCACCACCACGACCCGCTTGGGTGCCGGATACCCTTCACAAGTGCGGGTGTTGTCGTGGGGATCGAGAAAATCCGGGAGCGATTGAAAGCGCATCCAGTCGGTGGTGCGTTGTTCTTCGGTCGTTGTCACCGCCACGTCAACCGCGCGCGGATTTTTGAAGCCCAGCTTGCGCATCCACAGTAACAGCATCTCCACCGAGGGCAGGAACCAGACATTGCCCATGCGGGCATAGCGTCCTTCCGGAACCAGCACGCTGTTGACGTCACCATCGATGATCAGCGTTTCCAGCACCAACTGGCCGCCGGGACGAAGGTGTCCCTTGAGCTCCATCAGGTGCTCGATGGGGGAGCGCCGGTGATATAACACCCCCATGGAAAACACCGTATCGAACACGCCCATGTCCGCTGGCAAGGCTTCTATTCCAACGGGCAAAAAATGCGCATTTCGCTGCCCCAAATAACGTCGCATGGCGTAGAACTGGCAGAGAAACAACAAGGAGGGATCGATGCCCAGCACATAACGCGCCCCTTCACCGGCCATGCGCCAGAGGTGGTAGCCGCTGCCACATCCGACATCGAGCACGCAACGGCCTTGCAAGGGGGCGATATGCGGTTTGACGCGCTGCCACTTCCAGTCGGAGCGCCACTCGGTATCAATATGTACGCCGGCGATATCGAAGGGGCCCTTGCGCCATGGGTGCAGTCCTTGCAGTGCTTCGATAAGTTGTTGCCGCACCGTAAAGTCCAGCTCGCCGCTGACGGTGGCTGTCACCGCATCCAGATCAAGCTGTACGCGTTCGATCGGCAACTCTGGCAAGGCTTTGAGCGCCTCACTCCAGCGCGCCAGATCGCCATGCTTGCCCGGGGCCAACGCTTGCTGCATCAACTGTGCAAAAAGCGTCTGCCATGGCGCCAACGGCGATTGTGCCAGGCCTTGCAAAAAGGGAGACGCATCGAGGACGTCGGGCAATTCCGCCAACTGCGCAGCAACATCCTGCGACGACGAATCATTCATGGACGAATCACTCATGGAAATCATGCCTTTACTGCCACCCAGGATGCGAAAGTGAAGCATTGAAACCAAGCCGCAGCGGTCGTAAACCCTGCCAACGCCAGGCGTGATTCATGCGTTTCCGCCATTTCAGGCACCAGCACGTTCTCGATGGCCTGTCGCTTCTGACTGATCTCCAGATCGCTGTAGCCATTGGCACGCTTGAATTCATGGTGCAAGTCAGTCAGCAGTGCCTGCTGTTCCTGCACTGGAAAAATGATCTTCTCCGACAACACCAGCGCCCCGCCCGGCCGTAACCCCGCCGCTATTTTTTGCAGCAGGGTGACGCGATCTTCCAGCGGAATGAACTGCAGGGTGAAATTGAGCACTACAAGGCTGGCGTTACTGATCTCGACGTCGCGAATATCGGCACAGACATACTGCACCGCCCGGCCAGGCGCCTGCGTGCTGACAATCCCCCGACACTTGTCGAGCATGGCCGCAGAATTGTCTACCGCCATGAACTCGACGTCCGGCGCATCCACATAGGTGGTCATGGCCAACGTCGAGGCACCCAAAGAACACCCGAGGTCGTAAATACGGCTTTCAGGTTGCGCAAAGTGACGGGCGAACACGCCAGTCATGCTGATGACGGTCTCATAGCCCGGCACCGAGCGGCGAATCATGTCGGGGAAAACATTTGCGACCTGCTCGTCAAAGGCAAAATCGACCAGATGCGGTTGGGGGCGGGAGAAAATATCGTCCCGGCCGGAAGACTGACTCATGGCGGCATACCCGGATTGACCACGGCGTGGAGTAAAGCCGCGATTCTAGGCAAAGTGACCGCCCGACGCCAGTCCTGGCCGGTGGAAGCAGGAATTACTCGCGTTCGGCGGTGACCAGCAAGGCGCTGAAGTACTTGGCCATGCGCGCCAGCTCTTCTTCGCTGAGGTTCTTGAACACGCGGTTGACAACCATGTGTGCCGCACCTTTGCAGGTAACGAAGGTGCCATCCACGATTTTGCGCACGACGAAATTGAGTTTGAGAACGTCCAGCGGCCGCTTCATGAAGGAATCCTGGATCAGGTCGGCAATTTCGATCATCAGGACATGCAGCTGCGGCAATACCTGCTGTGAACGCCCGGCCAGAATCTCGGTAGTCACATACTGCATTTCTTCAAACTTGGCCTTGCTGATTTCAGCACCCGCGCCGTCCTTGCCCAAGGAATTGTTTGCACCGGGCAAAAAGATATCGTCGACAAACGCTGCCATGGCAACGATTTCTTCGTCGGAACGCTTTTTCATGATCTGGCCGATCAGCAAGCGCACTGCCGAATTGATGGTGTCGACGGCGCCGTTGACAACTTTGGTCGCCATCGGGCTCAGGCCAATCGCATCACAACAACCCACGAGAAAATTGTGCAGCACTTCCGGTACAAACAGATCAATCATGGTCTCGATCTGCTTGAGCATGGCGCTCGGAGGAACATTACCACGCAGGTCCAGAAGACGGCGGGTCTCGGTTGCCAGTTGTTCAGTGGATGCAAAGGCGAGGTAATACTTGGTATGACTCATGGGACAACTACCTGTTTTTCTTATGACATTGCGTGGCAGGCCGGAATGCTCCGGATATCATGCCGGTTTGCCCGATGGATGGGAGGGTTGCAGCGCCTTGGGGGCGCTTTCGCGCACGCGCTGAACGGCCATCCACTCTAACAGCTCTGTGACAGGCTGCGAAGGTGCATCAAACGCACCGCTGCGGATTCTATGCGCCAGCGCACGGTTGGCGGACAACAAGGCCGCATGGCGCCCTTCTGGCGTGTGCACGCTGTTGCCGTCAGGAAGGGTGTCAGCGCCCAACAGCGATTGCAGACGTGCCAGTTCTTCCTGCTGCCAGGTTTCGCCGGCTTGCCACTGACGTGCTGCGATGGCGATGGCATTGGCGACCATCAGGGCGTTATAACGCTGATCCTGAGGGAGCAGTGGCACGACTTTTTCCAACAGCGTGGCACGGGCGATCGACAGCAGATTCTGACCTTCCGGTTGTTCTCTCATCGCTGAGCCTCCTCATTCACGCGTCCTGTTCCTGTGTTCATCGCGGCTCCGTGGGTGCAGCAACACCGGTCATGCGCAATATTTCGAGTTCCAGTTCCGGCACGATATGCGCGGTCAACGCCAGCTCCAGCGAAGGTTCACGACCGGAGACATGTCGCTCGCCCTGCATGAGCGCGATCATGGCCCAGCGAACGTGGGCGTAGACTTCCCAGTAATGCAGATCAAGCTCGGGAATTTCAACACCGGAAACAGCCCGGTAGCCCGCCAGCAAATCGGCACGCGACCCCAGACCGCCCGCCTCCTTGCCAGGACCGTTCTGACCAAAGCGCCAACAGCGCGCGCAGAACCAGCCCAGATCTTCGCGTGGATCCGACCAGGCAGCGAATTCCCAGTCGAGCACTGCGGTGAGACCTTGCGCATCGACCATGTAATTACCGGTACGGAAATCACGATGCGTCAGCACGATCGGCATGGGGGCCGGCTCGTGTATTTCCAGCCAACGAATGCCCCACTCCAGCAACGGAAAAGGCGTGTGGTGACGATCAAGCCACGCTCGCCAGTCAGCAACAGCATCCTTCACTGGCGTTTGACGCGGCAAGGGCAGAAACGCAAGGGCCGCATCAGGCGGCAGCACTTTGTGCAGGCGCGCCATTTCTTCCCCGATGCGTTGAACCAGGGCATTTTTATCACCCCCCATTCCCGCCTCTTTCACGACGCGATAACCGGCCGCCACACCCTGCACACGACGCATGATGAAGAACTGACGCCCGAAGACCTTTTCGTCGCCCAACCAGAGCGGCTCGGGAACCGTAACGCCGGCCCTGAAGGCTGTCTGCAACAGGGCGAATTCCTGCGGGCGCCCCCAGCTCTCGCTGACACTGGACGGCGCATCGGCGCGTACCACCACAGGAAGCACGCTGGCCGCTTGCCCCTCAGGCGGGACGTGAGACTGAACATGGATGTCGAGTGCCCAGTTTTCCTGAATGGCACCCCCGGACAGTTTGCGAATGCCATCCATGCCCACCACAGGCACGCCGAGATCCCGCAGCCAGGCCGTTAGTGCCGCAATTGCCTTGTCATCAAGCATGCGTTACAGACCCCAGCGGAAGAAATCATTACCTTCTTCGAGGTAAAACTTCGACAACACCATTTTGTGCACCTCGGAGGCGCCATCCACCAGACGGGCCTGACGTGCATAACGATAAATCCATTCCAGCAGAGTGTCCTTGGAATAACCACGGGCACCGCACAATTGAATGGCTGTATCCGCCGATTGATGCAGCGCATCGGCCACATGGATTTTCGCCATGGAGATTTCCTTGCGCGCGAAATCACCCTGATCGAGTTTCCAGGCTGCGTTCATGGTGAGCAGACGGCCAATGTGAATATTTTTCGCCACGTCGCCCATCATCCACTGCACGCCTTCGCGATCGGACAGCGGCGAGCCAAAGCTCATACGATTACTGACGTAATCGGCGGCGATTTCCATGCAGCGTTTGGAGAGTCCCAGCCAGCGCATGCAATGTGTCAGACGTGCCGTGCCGAGACGGATCTGGGTGATCTTGAGACCATCACCCACTTCGAGCAGACGGTTTTCATCGGGAATTTCAAGGTTTTCGAATACCAGCTCGCAGTGACCGCCGTGTTCTTCTGGCCCCATGATGCCGATACGACGATCGACGTGCCAACCCGGCTGGCTGGCATCAAACAGAAACGCCGTCAGTCCACGGCGCTCGTCGTCACTGGTGCGGGCGATAAGGATAAAGGTTTGGGCACCTTCTGCTCCGGTGATAAACCATTTGCGGCCATTGATGACCCACTTGTCACCTTTTTTCTCGGCCTTGGTGTAAGTCAACGAAGGATCACTGCCACAACCGCCCCGTGGTTCGGTCATCGCAAAGGAGGAACGCACATCGCCATTGACGATGGGTTGCAGCCAGCGTTGCTTTTGTTCGTCGGTTTTCAGCACCTTGTTCAGCAGGATCATGTTGCCGTCATCGGGCGCGGAACAGTTGAACATGAGTGGACCAAACGGCGAACGTGCGGCTTCTTCGTAAAGCGCGGCCATGCCGACAACGCCGACCTCAAGGCCGCCCAGTGAGCGCGGCATCTGGAAGCCCCACAGGCCTTCGGCTTTGGCGGTCAGCCGGAGTTCTGCGACGAGTTCTTCGCGGATGTTTTCGTGTTCGTCGTAGGAGGATGCCTTGCTTTCGAGAGGGATGACATAATCATTGACAAAGGCATGCACGCGTTGACGCAATGCTTCAACCTCTTTGGGCAACGTAAAATCCATCGAATTTACCTCTGTTGGTCTCTAGTCTTGGTCGCAAATTGCGGTAACTGCGCAAGGCGTAACCGTTGTTTTTATCGCTGATAACCTGAACATAAATTGGATATGATTCGAATGGTACACCTATAACGTGCTTACCAAGTGGCCACCATCCACCGTGATCACTGAGCCCGTCATGTAGGCGCCCGCATCAGACGCAAGCAGCAACAAGGGGCCAAGCAATTCTTCAAGTTGCCCCAGGCGACGCGTCGGAATACGACTGAGCATACGCTCCCCGGCGCCGGTTTTGAAGAAATCCCGGTTGATATCCGTTTCGACGTAGCCGGGCGCAATCACATTGACCCGCACGTTATAACGCGCCAGTTCCAATGCCATGGCCTTGGTCAGGTGTATCAATCCCGCCTTGGACGCGCAGTAAGGGGACAAATGGTTGGCCACGCGCAGGCCGAGAATCGACGCAATATTGATGATGCTGGCCGGTTTCTGGGCTTCAACGCAACGGCGCGAGACCTGTTGGGCCACCAGAAACGCCCCCTTGAGGTTGGTATCGAGGTTGGCATCCCATTCGGCTTCGCTCATGTGCAACACCGAGGCATTGGCGCCAATTCCGGCATTGTTGACGAGAATATCAATGCCACCGGCCCATTCCCAGGCGTCGGCAACTGCTTGCTGCACGGAATCGGCATTGCCCACATCCATGGCGACCGCGTGACACTGCCCGCCCGCCGCACTAATGCGATCCTTGAGTTCGCTCAGGCGCTCTACCCGTCGGGCGGCTATCACGACCCGTGCGCCGCGCGCGGCAAGTGCTTCGGCGAAGAACTGGCCAAATCCGCTGGAAGCCCCGGTGACCAGTGCAACGCGCCCCTGAATGTCGAAAATATCCCGCATGCCGCCTTCCTCTCGTCTTTGCTTTCGGACCGAGCGGTCATACTACCCCCGCGCGAAAAGCTGTCAATGGCCCTGTTGTATGACCGGATGTGTCGATTCTCGTCAATGAGACAGGCCTTTTTGGCGGGCACCCCCTCCGGAAGCGGGTGGCGTGCGTTAGAATAAGCAGCCCTGCGACACCTTTATTCACCCCGAGCAGTCCCCGTGAGAGAACTCAACCCCCGACAGCAAGAAGCCGTACGCTACATTGATGGACCCCTGCTGGTACTCGCTGGCGCCGGTTCGGGCAAAACCAGCGTGATCACCCGCAAGATTGCCCATCTGGTGCAGAAATGCGGGATTCCGGCCAAGCGTATCGTGGCGGTGACGTTTACCAACAAGGCCGCGCGCGAGATGAAGGAGCGGGTCAGCCAGTTGATCAATGGCCCCGAGGCGAAGGGGTTGACGGTGTCGACCTTCCACAATCTGGGCCTGAACATTCTGCGCAAGGAGCTCAAGCACGTCGGTCTGAAAAACGGTTTCTCGATTTTTGACGATCAGGACACCCGCGCGCTCATCACCGAGCTGAGCCATAAAGAAGCAGCCGTTGAAGGGGAAGACCTCGATCAATTGCGCAACCAGATTTCCAAGTGGAAAAACGATCTGGTGACGCCCTCGCTGGCGCTGTCTTACGCGAAAAGCGAGGATGAAGCACGTGCCGCGCATTTATACGCCGCCTATGATCGCTGTCTGCGCGCTTACAATGCCGTGGATTTCGACGATCTTATTCTGCTGCCGACACTGCTGTTTCGTGATAACGATGAAGTGCGCGAGAAATGGCAGCAGAAAATTCAATACATGCTGGTGGATGAATACCAGGACACCAATACGTCGCAGTATCTGATGGTGCGCCTGTTGGTCGGACGCCGAGCACGCTTTACCGTGGTGGGCGATGATGATCAATCGATCTATGCCTGGCGGGGCGCGCGCCCCGAAAACCTGGGGCAGCTCGCAGAGGATTTCCCTGCGCTGAAAGTGGTGAAGCTGGAACAGAATTACCGCTCGACCCAATTGATCCTGAAAGCGGCGAACGCGGTCATCGACAACAACCCACACGTCTTCACCAAAAAGCTGTGGAGCGATTACGCTTTCGGCGAGCCGATCCGCATTATTCGCTGCGCCAACGAAGAAAGCGAAGCGGAACGCGTTGCCATGGAAATCATGCACCAGAAAATCCAGAAAAACCGCGATTTCAAGGATTTTGCCGTGCTGTATCGTGGCAATTTCCAGTCGCGCGCGCTGGAACTGAAGCTGCAGGGCTATCAAATACCGTACAAGGTGAGTGGCGGCACCTCGTTTTTCTCGCGTTCCGAAATCAAGGATGTAATGGCGTACTTGCGTGTCGTGATCAACCCCGATGACGACAACGCCTTTTTACGTATTGTGAACACCCCCCGCCGTGAGATCGGGCCTTCGACGCTTGAGAAGCTGGCCAATTACGCCACGCAGCGCGGTGTCAGCATGCTGTCGGCCTGCGAGGAAATGGGCCTGGAACAACACCTGACAGGTCGCCCGTTACAAGGATTGCAACGATTTTCGCGCTGGATGCAGGAAACCTCGGAACGCATTCAGCGCCAGGACGCCGTGCCTGCCATCAAGCAGATGCTGCTGGATATCGATTATCAGCAATGGCTGATGGAACAATCGACCAGCCCCAAAGCGGCCGAAAAACGCATGGAAAACGTCTGGCAGCTGGTGGAGTCCATCGAGCGCATGCTGCAAAAACAGGACGAGGAAGACATCGAGGCCGTCATCGGCAAACTCATTCTGATCGACCTGCTGGAACAACGCGAGGAAGAGGACCAATCCGACAAGGTGCAATTACTCACCCTGCATGCCTCCAAAGGGCTGGAATGGCCGTACGTCTTCATCATTGGACTGGAAGAAGAGCTACTGCCCCACCGCACCAGCATCGAAGAAAACACCATCGAGGAAGAGCGCCGCCTGATGTACGTGGGTATCACCCGTGCCCAGCGCGAACTCACGCTGACCCTGACGGCCAAGCGCAAGCAATACGGTGAAGAATTCGAACCCACCCCCAGCCGCTTTCTCGAAGAACTGCCTGCCGAAGACGTGGTTTGGGAAGGAAAAGGCGGTGAACAACGCAGCCCGGAACAGAAAAAGGCCCTGGGCAAGGCCTACATGGCCAATATACGCAATCTGCTGGAATAAGCACTATCTGTTGGACTAAACACAGTCTGCTGAATAAACGAACAACCCCTGACGAGCTGCCCGTCAATCGAGTGGTATCGAGTAAGCCAGCGCAAACAGGGTGGCGTCTTCGTGCAGGTCTTCGTATTGGGTTTCACCTATTTCCAGATCATCCTGGGCAACGATCTGGCTGACCGTAAAGCGTAACCGGTCGTTGTAGGCGTACGTCAAATCCAGATGGACATAATCGACATCGGCATTACCAGCGTAGTTTTCCAGCGTTGGATCATTGGAAAGCACATTCCGGGTGGTGTCGGGATTGCCCAGCCCCAGTGTCGCACTGAACTGCTGGTAACTGCCAGCGATCGCGAAATAGTTGTACCCCGCGTTGCCGGCAATATTGTCGACCGCCGTGAAGGAAAGCATTTTCCAGGCTAGGGTGAGGAACACTTCACTCGACTGACCGGGGGCATCCAGCTCGGGAACGTGCGGATAAGTGTACGTCCAGACGCTGACGTCCACGCTGAAATCCCGCCCCAGATCATAGGCTGTGCCCAGATACAAGTCGTATTCCCCGTCGGACGCGCTGGTGGCCCACACACCGGTATAAAAGCCCCCGGCATTGGCACGCACGCCGCCTGACACCTGTGCGTCACCGCCACCGAGGTCTTCGCCGCGATAGAGATACATGTTCGAGATGTCGACGATGGGCGAAATATCCACGTCGAGCGCCTGCGCCGTGCCACTGAGTGTCAATGTTGCAAGGCACAAGGGTCTGAACAGTGCAGCGAATGCGAGTTTCCGGTTCATTCTTGTTATGTCCTCACCCTGTCAGCAGGGTTTCCAATAAGCGATGTCAGGGCATCTTCAACTGCTTTTTCAGTGCCTCGATTTCTTTCATGGCGGCATCGTTCGCTGCCTTTTGTGCTGTGCTCTGGGCTTGCAGGGCCTTGACCTGGTTTTGCAACGTCCCCACCTGCTGTTGCAGCTGCTGCACTATCTGACCCAGTTGCGCGCTTTTCTGCCCGGAAATATCGGCCGCGATGGTTTCCATCTGGCGATTGCCGGCTTCAATCATGGCATTGACACGCTGCTTGATGTCCTCGGTGATATCGATAACGCCCGGCCTGCCTGACGGACCGGCACTGCCATCCTTGCCGTCTTTACCCGCTTGACCACCCGCTACAAATTTCTTGTCACCGCTGAGCGTCTTCATCGACAACCAACGTCCGGGAGAGCCTTCACCACCTTCGGCACCTTTGCCCGGATTACCCCCCTTGCCGCCTTCAGAGTCGATGGCAATACGCTGCTTGAGGAAATCGAGCGAGAGATTGGGGGCTTTCAGTGCCACGCCGAGCCGCACCTGACCGCCGTTACCGCCTTCGCCGCCACGGCCGCCATCGCCACCTTCGCCACCGTGTGTCAGTTCACAGCCATCGAGCTCACCGGCTTTTTGTCCGGGAGTTCCATCACCACCATGGCCGCCGTTACCCCCGCGCGCGCTGATGTTGAGACTGCCCAATTGCTGAACGCCCAGGTTCAACACCATGGTCACGCCTTCCTCACCGAGCCCTCCGGCACCGCCGTTACCCCCTGCCATGCCGTTTTCGCACGCCTGGGCCGGTGTCGAGGCTTGCCCGTCTGCGCCGTCTTTACCTGCGATACCGTTGCCATCGATCACCACATTTTTGCCGATGCGCACAATGTCGGCACTGAGCTGCCAGAAGTTGACCTCGGGAGCAAACTCGATACGAGCCTCATCATCCAGCGTCAACGAATCCAGCGAGAGATTGGCCTGGTCCGGGCCGACACGCCAGGTTTCGCCTGGCTTGACGTGGATATCGCCTCCTGCCCAGCTGACTCCCACTGCAAGTGCAAACAGCCCTGGCACTACGCGTTTCCATTGTTTCATTTCTGCTCTCCTCTCCTGCGGTTAAATGGCAGCGTGCGACCAGCCCTGTTCGTCTGACCACCGCCCCTTTGACGATTGAGCAGAAAAACTGTTTGCCAATCAAGTCTCTTTTGACACCAGACAAACCGCCTTTGGCAGAAATGACTCTGCCCAGAAGTATTGACGAGGGTGCGTTTTTTTCAATAGCGGGCGGGCAAGAGGCAATAAAAAACCCCGCACACTCTCGCGAGGGCGGGGTTTTCAATCAGGCAGCTCGATCGAAGTAACGAGATACCTTACTGTGATTTGCTGACCAGCAGATCCACGACCGATTTGATTTCGTCGTCAGAGCAGTTTCCGCAGGTGCCCTTGGGCGGCATCATGTTGAAACCGCCAATGGCATGCGTGTAAAGCGTGTCCTTGCCTTGCGCAATACGGGGGCCCCAGGCAGCAGCATCACCCGTTTTGGGAGCACCAGCCGCGCCCGTACCATGGCAGGCTGCACACACCGTATTGTAGATTTCATCGGCACTGCGAGCAGCTGCAGGGACCGCAGCAGCAGCGACCGGGGCACCGGATGCACAGGCATCACCCTCAACGCACACTTTGGCGCTGGGCGTTACACGCTCGGCCACCTTGGCAGGGCTGTTGATCGAATACTTGCCGCCAGCTTCATCAGCCGCGACAACCGGTGCTGCCCAGGCAACGCCGAGAGAAATCATTGCAGAAACAAGCAGTTGCTTAGCAGTCGCCATGTTTGTTTACCTCAATTGCAGTGGTCTGATTCGTTGCCTGCGGCAAAATTGGCGGGAAGTATAAGGCAATCCACGCACAAACCCAATGATCGAGTAGGGTCTTGTTGTACTGCTTATACCTCGGCATGGCGAAAACAGCTCAACAAATGATCATTCACCATGCCGATGGCCTGCATATGAGCATAGATGATGGTGGACCCGACAAAGGTCATTCCGCGTTTTTTGAGATCTTTGGAGAGGGCATCGCTCTCAGCGGAGGTGGCAGGCACCTCTTTAAGGGAGCACCAACGATTGACCAAGGGTTGATGGTTCACGAAGCCCCAAATGTAGGCATCAAAGCTGCCGAATTCTTTCTGGATGCGCAGGAACGCCTGGGCATTCTTGCGGGTAGCAAATACTTTCAGGCGATTACGGATGATGCCCGGGTTCAGCAAGCAGGCTTCCAGTTGCTCGTCGGTCATCGCCGCGACTTTCTTCGGATCGAAACGGTGGAAAGCCTCGCGATAGGCCTCACGCTTTTTCAGCACGGTTTCCCAGCTCAAGCCTGCTTGTGCGCCTTCGAGAATCAGCATCTCAAAATGCTTGCGATCATCATGAACAGGAACCCCCCATTCCTGATCATGATAATCGAGATAGAACTGCGCCTTGTCGGCGACCCAGTCACAGCGTTTCGGCGTGGTTTTTGCCACAGGAAATTACCTTTTGCTTTTGTCAGTCTGGCAGGGCTTCGATGAATTTCAGCGAAGCCGCATAGTGGTGTCTCATCTGTTCACTATCATAACGGTGTTCGGCGCCTGCAGGGCAAGCGTTGCGCGCCAGGCATTGATGGCGGCAAGGCGAGCCGGATTGACGTCGCCAGGCAATACACCGCGGCAAATCCAGCGTTCCTGAAGACAAGGCCCCCGCCGGACAAGCCGCGATGCAGACTTTATCTTCACAACTATCGCAAGGCGACCTCTCTAGCCACGGCTCGGTCAATGGAAACTCGCTGTCCGCCAGCACCAGTGCGCGATAAGCGAACCAACTGCCATAACGCGCATTGATGCCCACCCAGAACGGTGAACGATAATGCCAGCCAGCCAGAATACCTAACGACTGCAAGTCAATCGACGTGCTGCCCGGATAGAGGATCTCATAACGCGCCAGGGGTAGCGCCGCGTCGAGCACCTGCCGAACCGTAACCACCGTGTAGTCATCCACCGGATGTTCAGTGGTCAGCGCCTGCGGGGAAAGCCTGCGCCAAAGCGCGGTGCCACCGTGCCCGAACAACAGCACCTGACGGTAACGCCCGAGGTCATGTCCCGCCGCGACCAAGCGCTGACGCATTTCCTCGGGCAACGTCGAAAGCGGCAACACCGCCACCAGGTTAAGCCCGGCCGCGGTCAATCCGTCAATCGGCAAGTGATGTGCCGTTAGCGGGGATCGCCCGGGCAAAGGGGGCTGCCTCATGACACCCGCGCTTGTTCACGCGGGGAATCAGCCGCGGGTGCCACACCGGCGAAAACGCGTGCCATGAAGGGCAACACTTCAGAAATGAAGGCTTGCGGTTGCTCGGCGAAGGCTAGATGCCCGGTGTCCATCACGCAGAATTCTGCGTCCGGCATGGCTGCCTGGGCACGCCGTCCATCCTTGCGCGCCGAAATCACCGGATCATGGTGACCAAAGATCAACAGGGTGGGTTGGCGGATGGACGAGGCGATCGTACCCAGGTCGTGTTCCGGGTGGGAAAAGCTGCGCCACACCGCACGATTCACTTGTCGCGCGTCGCCAGTCTTTTGCCCGGCGCCCGCTCGCGCCAACACGTTGGCGGCCTCACCGTCGTGATGGTGAAGATAAATGCGTGCAAAAATATCGGGCGGAATGGCCAGCGGACTCCCCTGCATGGCACAAAACAGACGGGAAAACAGGGAGGGACGAGTGAAGCCCCCCGGCGATACCAGTACCAGTCCCGCCACGTACTCCGGGCGTTCCAGCGCCAGCCTTGCAGCGGCATACCCACCAACGGAATTACCGATGATCAGTGCCGGTGGCAACGCCAACGCACGTACGAATTCGTTCAGCACCCGCGCAAAAAACATGGCGCTACTTTGCCTCGGGTTGGCTGGCGCAGGCGAATCGCCATAAACAGGCCAGTCCAGCGAGATAACACGATAGTGGCCGGAAAGCGCAGGCACAATACCATTGAAATCGCGTCGATCGCCCGGATTGGCGTGCAACAGAATGACAGGTCGCCCTTCACCCTGCTCGTGATAAAAAACAGGGCCGGTGGAAAGGGAAAGAAAAGGCATGATCACTGCTCCATGTTCGCGCGTTGATGGCACCGGTTTCGCGAAATCCCGACACGCATGGTCGCACGCCCCCGGCACAGAGACAACAGGCCGTCAGTAATACACGGGCGCCCTGGTATCAGTCACAGACTCCCGTGTCCGGATATCGAGCAGCATCATTCAGCTGCACGACCGGCGTCGCCAGATTGCCATCGACGAAATCCATCGAAATAACGCGAGGCTTACGCTGCGCACAGAAGAGCCCGCGCTGTTTGAAGTCTTCGATTCGTGCAGCAAAATCGACATGCAAAGGGCTGGACATGGATTGAATGGAACGGCAATGGTCATAGCCTTCGGTGGCAATGCCTGCCGACGCGAGGACATCCTTGAGGGCAGTCGGCAGACGGGACGGCGGCCGATTAAGCAGCTTGTAAACGATCGAAGCCGCCACGCAATTCTGATCCTGGGTGGCCGTCCAGCTCATTTCGTACCCGATCGTGTCGCCACTGTCGAACCAGTCGCGATAGGCCTCTTCAGCACGCACAATCACCTGCTCCGGAAACGGCGTGTTCAGCCAGGACCCCACTAACTCTCCCACCGTCACCGCAAAGGGCTCGTCGTTCTGGGCAGATAGACAACCGATGGCACCGCGCCGGGCTTCCACGAATTCGCATTCCATGGTCAGGATGACGCGCTGATTGGCAGCCACAAAGTCACCAAGTTTCATGTTCCAGGCATCCTGCTGCAGTGCCGCCACAGGAAAGCCCGAGGGCCGGAACAACATATCGCCGAGGTGGGCTTCAGCGCTTTGCTTGACGCCTTCGGCGACTTCAGCGGCCGTGGCAGCGGAAAACATGCCGGTCATGTAACCAATATGGGACACTTCGAGCATGACGACTTCGGTGGGGTGATCCAGCAGAAAATCATGCACTTGCTTGAACAAGGCATCGATTTCCTGCCCGCGACAGCCGGCATTCAACTGCAAGCCGAGCGCATCGATGCTTTCCCGGGTGCCATGAGCGGTGTAGAGGCGGCCGGCATGGAGTACGGGCCGGATATCAAATTTCCGCACTCCCGCTTTGAGCTGGCCAAGAATGTCGTATTTCTGGGTGAGTGCGATGTTGTAGAAAGCGCCCCCCTTGCAGGCCATCAGCTCACTCGGAATGGCCTTGTGCATGCCGGCATCGTGACTTTGCACCCACGTCAGTTCGCCGAGGGTACGGTCCTGATAAGGGGCCATCCAGTCGCTGTTGACATCGGGTGCCGGGCAGGCGCTCAGGCTGAGAGACATCAGCAACAACGCCGCCAGCTTCAACATTGGCAGACAGTCCCACGTCAATGACGGAGCAGATTGCAGGGAGGAGGATGGCATAAATCGTTCTTGTCGTTATTTTTATGGAACGATTGTACAAGGCGGGCCGAAAGCGATCAATTAATGATCCAGAGTGGCAACATTTCTCCTACAAAAGATGGCTATCAGCCATAAGGCAGGAATCATAGGCGACGACACTCAGGCCGCCGCTTGACGACCTTTGAGCCATTGACGTGCCTGTGTGATCAAGGCCGCCACGGCCTGATCCACCTCGGTCAGCAGCGGCGGAATCGCCGCAGCATCGCGATTCAGCAGTGTTTTTTCGATACGGCGGGACAATTCGATCAGGCTGCGCGCGCCCAAAGTACTGACACTGCCACGCAATTTGTGAAAGATCGACGCGGCCAGATCAAACTGCTGTTCGAGAATGGCCATGTGCGCCTGCTCGAGCGATTGCGGTAACGCCAACACCAGGCGGCGTATCATGGCCTCGATGTTTTCCAGCTCTTCTGGGGCTTCGCCGATGGTGTCGAGCAGATACTGGATATTGAACATCGCCTCGCCCCCAGCCTTGGCAATCGTTTCGATCGCGGGTGTCGTGAAAGTGGCTGGCTTACCGCCACGAACCGTTTTCAAGAGAGTGTCGACCGCCGTTTCGATGTCCAGTGGCTTGGCGATGTACCCGCACATACCGGCTTCACGACAACGGGAAATTTCATCCTCCATCAGCCCCGCTGTCAGCGCGATCACGGGCGTATCGAGCTTGAATGCTTCCTGGAGGCGTCGTGTGGTTTCGCAACCATCCATGCCGGGCATCTGCACATCCATCAGGATCGCATCAAACGCAGCGGACGATTGTGCCAGGGTTTCCAGCACCTTGGCACCGGATTCCACGATGACGACGTCGGCACCCTCGTGATGGAATATCGTATTCACCACGGTGCGAATGGCGTCATCGTCTTCGGCAATCAACAAGCGGATGCCGCGCAGTCTGGCCGTTTTGGATTTTCCTGGCGATGGCTGGCTGTCGATCAACAACGGCCGTTGTGCAACGGTGTGAACGGGCAACACCAGCGTGAAGGTGAAAGTGCTGCCCTCGTTGGGCGCACTGTTCAGGGTGAGAGCCCCGTTCATCAGCCCGGCAATATTGCGGCAGATGGCAAGGCCCAACCCGGTGCCGCCAAAACGCCGGGTAATGGTGGAATCGGCCTGGTTGAACGCTTCGAATATTCTCTCCTGCTGCGACGGACTGATGCCGATGCCGGTATCCGTCACCCGGAACTGCAGGTTTGCTTCCCGGCCCTCTTTCACAACGCAGGCAAGTGACAGGGTCACGGCACCTTTTTCAGTGAATTTCACGGCGTTACTGACCAGGTTGATCAGTAGCTGCTGCAGCCGGGTTTCATCACCCAGACAGGACGCGGGCAATTCCGGCGGCGCGTCGACACTCCACTGCAATCCTTTCTTTTGTGCCTCTATGCTCAGGAAATTGCGCAGATTCTGCAGCAGTTCTGTCAGCGAAAACGGCTCGCTCAGCAAATCCATGCGCCCGGCTTCGATCTTGGAAAAATCCAGTACGTCATTGAGCAAGCGCATCAGGTTTTGCCCGGCGCTTTGTATCATGTCGACATATTGTTGCTGGGTCGCATTCAAACCAGACTTCGCCAACAATTGCGTCACGCCCAGCACTGCGGTCATGGGAGTGCGGATTTCGTGGCTGATATTGGCGACGAAATTGGTTTTCGCCCGGGTCTCATTTTCTGCCCGCAGTTTTGCGGCCTCGAGTTGCTGCTGGTATTTCATGTCTCCGCTGATATTTTCGACCAGCAACCAGTGTGAATCCGAAAGATCCTCTGCGGTGGGGTACAAGGTACTGACACGCACGGTAAATTCTTCGCCCTGAGCCGACACAAACGTACGGATGTCTGCCGTAACATCACTGTCAGCATCCTGCGGGATCGGTGACGCCACACGTTTTCCTGCCGCCAGCAACTCCCGCTCGGAAATTGTGTCCAGCAGGTCTTTAGGTTTCCCAATCAACTTGCACAGCGCCTGGTTTGCATCATCGAGCTGCCCTTTTGAGGACACACGCGCAACACCAAAGGGTGCGTTGTCGATAAACTGTTTGAGTTGACGTTCATGCGTGGAAATTTTCTGTAGCGCTTCGGCCAGGCGTTTTTCCTTGACTCGTAATTTGTCGGCAATCGTCCCGATGAAAAACGGGTAGAAGCAGGCAAACGCGCCGGCAATCCACGCCTGCTTGAACTCTCTTACAACGGACAAAATAGGTGGCGGAGACCACCACCCGAACACCTGGCCTGCTCCCCAAACGGTCAGCGTACCCACCGCCACGATAGCCGCATCCTTGGCTCCCAACGCGATAGCGAGCACGGTCAGCGGCAGGCTCAAAAACACGAAGGGGGTCACCGCGAATTGAAACAGGGTAACGGTAAAGGTCGACATCAACAGGAACGAAGATAGCAACACGAGCAAGTGACGTTTGTTCGACCAGCGATCGAGGTCACTGCGATCAAAAGTGACCGCCAGCAGGGTGAACAGAAAGGCCCCCACCGCCAGACACACCCAACGATCCATGATCGCCGCTTTCAGGGGCAGCACATAAACTTGCGCCTTCACCAGGCCATAAATCACGGCTGACACCGGCGCGGCCACCAATAAACAGGCGGCGAAGATTAGAAGAATCTGGGTGGGATTAGGTGTCTGCGGTACTTGTGGCACGAATTTACGTGCCAACCATGCTCCCAAGAGGACGCCGGCGGCATCCCCCAACGTGTACCCCAGGGCGGCTAGCCAAAGTTTTTCGACCAGCAGGTAGGCAAGAAGCTCGCCCCCCATGAAACCGGCCAGTAGCATTCCCCAGTCAGCATGCGCTCTGCGCACCAGCATGCCAAAGGCGATGGTGTTCGCGAGCCACAGATAAGTGGGCACATCCAGTCCCATTGCCAAGCCAAGCCCCATCAATGCCAGCACGAAACTGGCGCAGAACATTGCGCCCCCCGTCAGCACTGCGGGTTTTACCATTACGTTTGAAAATGCCACACCTGATTGCACGACAGCGCCTCAACACTGATTTCCCTGGAACCCAATGTAAAAGCGTAGTCGCTCTCTGCCGCCCTTTCGCGAGAATTTACGAAGCAAAAATCCTGCAACGTTATCAGCAGCTTAACGAGTCATCATCAGCAACTTAACAAGTCATTATGCACGAATCCGGTCACGCATTGCTCCATATTGATCTGCGTGTCATGGCAACCTCTAAAGAATTCAACTGGTTAGTGCTTTTGGACAATAGTGTCGGCATCTGGCGGACCCAGCCCCGCCCGGCGCCACCTGTACGGCCATAGCACAATCACGGACGGCCGACAATCCTCCCTTCGTACAACGACCAAAGCGGGCTATCCGCTTACAATCCGCCGCTGAAGATAAAAAGAAGTCACAGGGGAAACCAATGAAGTACGACATACCAAAAGGACTTGCCAGCGCTGCCCTGGCGATGGCCTTGCTGGGTTGCAAGACCGAAGCGCCCACCAATGACGCGATTTTTGTCAATCCAAAAGCCGGCCACGCCTTCACAACCAACACGGGCACGGTAAAACTGAGCGCGCTGGATGGCTATTCGGTGTGTTACACCCTTAACGGAGACGCCCCCTCGATCAGTGGCGGCATTTGCGGTGCAGGCTCGACCCTCTATGGCGGCTCGGTGCTGCTCACCTGTCACCAGGAAGGCATCGAAGGCATGGAAGTTCGCATTGCCTTTGAATGGCCCGATCAGGGCTTGCAGATCCGTCAGGCCAGCTTCTCGCTGAACTGCGGCACAAATACCGATCCGACAGATCCCACGGACCCGACCGATCCACCGATTACCGACAATGACGGGGACGGCATCGAGGACGCAACCGACAATTGCCCGCTGCAGGCCAATGCCAACCAGGCCGACCGCGATGACGATGGTCTCGGTGATGTGTGTGACACCGACAACGATAACGACGGTATCGACGACAATGTCGACAATTGCCCGATCATCAGCAACAGCGACCAGGCCGACACCGATGGCGATGGCCAGGGCGATCGCTGCGACCTGCTGACCGACAGCGACTACGACGGCATTGCCGACCAGCAGGATAACTGCCCGCAAATCGCCAATCCGGATCAACTCGACAGCAACGGCAATCGCATTGGTGATGCCTGCGACGAGTTGGTGGTGACCGACCAGGACCTGGACGGCATCAGTGACGATGCAGACAACTGTCCGGGGATCTCGAACCCCAATCAGGCTGACAACGATGGGGACAGTATCGGCAATCTTTGCGATGCCACGCCCAACGGCCCCGACCGTGATGGCGACACCATCACCGACGCGGTCGACAACTGCCCCACTGTCGCCAACCAGTCGCAACGTGACAGCGATGGCGACGGCCAGGGCGATGCCTGCGAAACCGCGACGCCACCAACCGCCGAACCGGTGCAGGTGCTAGGGCTGACCTCCTCGAACAGCGCCCTGAATGCCACCATCGACAGCTGTCTGCAACAGGCAACAGGCACCACCACGGCGGCGAACGCGCGCGGCGCGGCGATGCAAAACTACGTGCAGTGCCTGAGCAATCGTGGCGTCTCGTATGATCCGTTCAACAGCTATTGGGTAGGTAAAGTGCGTGAGCACTGCTATGGCAACGTCAACTGGATGGCCGGCGGCATTGGCAACAACCATATGGCCTATCGCACCTGTTTTCAGGAGCGAGGCGTTGAGCCGTCGAGCATCACTGTAAACGCGGATTATGACGATCAGGTCGTGCGTCATTGCTGGGGCGACCCGGTGGAAGCCGAAGAGGCACTGGGATGGATGCTGATTCTCATGAGCAGCCTGCCGCCCACACCGAGTGGCTCAAGCGTTATCAACATCATCAACGGCATCACTTATGTACTGAGCACGGTGGATACCGTGGGCGATGTGGTTGGGCGTTACAACGAGCAAGGTGGCCTGGGTCTGGTGGACATTGCCCCCCGCTCGCTGACGAATTACCCCGAGTACAAACAGTGCCTGATCGAGCGCAAGATTCCGGGTTATGAATTCAAGCCCTTTGTGACCGAGCCTTGGGATCAGTACAAGGGCTGGACCAATATCGTCGATGATTACTGTCTGGAAACGGTAGTGAATGGTGGCATTCAGGCTTCGCTGGGTGATGGCACCGGCTGGAAAGCCAGCGACCTTCGCCAGTGCTATCTTGTGCATGAATATCCTGAAAACGGCGCGATCAAACCGCAGAACGGCTTGAGTTTCGCACTGTGGCTGCAGGGCGATATCGACAGCATCGACGAAAAAGCCTACGACTATGCCCACAGCAGCTGTCTGCAGGTGTATTCGATCCAGAACCAGACCTCGCAATTCATTGGTTGCGTCAACAAGATTGGCGCAACGATTCCGCCCAATCAACTCGCGGCAATGGGGAACTATGTGCATCAATCGTGTGCGACGCAGTACCCCGCCAATGTCCGTGGCGCGCAAGCCAATGCGTATCGCAACTGTATTGAGAGTGCCGGTTTCAGCCTCACGACAGACGAACAAAATTCGCTGTCGCAAGCCATCACCACGCATTGCGACAATTCGTATTACGCCAGCGGCAGTGGTGTCGGCAAATACGAAAACTACGCCCCTTACTTTGCCTGTTACACCGAACGAGGCGCGAGCTTTCCGAACAATGACAACTGGCAGAGCAACGTTCGCACTTACTGTGCGAACAGCAACGGCGTCAATATCACCGGCTACCGCCAGTGCCTGACCGAACGCGAAGTACCGTATGACGACAATGTCTGGAAAGCCTACGTCAAACAACGTTGCGACAGCGTTCCCTACCCCGGTGGCCCTACGGGTGGGCGTTATGAGGATTACAACACCTACTGGAACTGTTACAAGGCAGCCGGCACGACCTATGTCAATGACGACAACTGGAAGTCAGGCGTTCGCAATTACTGCGCCCAAAGCAACGGTGTCAACGGAAATGGCTACCGCCTGTGCCTGTCACAGCGCGAAGTTCCCTACGATGACGGGATCTGGAAAACGCATGTGAAGCAGCATTGCGACAGCGTCTCTTATCCCGGTGGCCCGACCGGTGGCCGCTTCGAGGATTACCGCACTTACTGGAATTGTTTTGCTGCAGCAGGAACGACATACATCAACGACAGCGGCTGGCAGACCGGCGTGCGGAATTTCTGCGCCGGAGTCATGGTGGATGACGGTGCGAGTGCGTATTCCAACTATACCAACTGCTTGTCGCCACGTGAGGTGGGTTATGACAGCGGATCGTGGTGTTCTGCAGTAAGAACCTATTGCGAAGCGCAATGGTATCCGTTTGGTGGCAAGGACAAGTGTTACAGCGAGCGACAATGTAGCATGTAAACGGGTTGGAGGCCCCAAGCCCCGGTGTATGAGAGCACCGGGGCTTTTTTTTGTTCCTTTTTTTGGAAAACCAGCCTCAGGTGAATCTCAGGGTAAGAACGGGAGTGATTTTACCGCTTGAAATCGCCGCCCCGGTTTGGCGTCTCTGCAGCTTTCCACTACTGGTTTTCATGGCCGACTTCGGCGGCAGGAAATGGACGCTATCGAACCGCACGCCAAACAAGCGGGCGATATTCTCATGAATCGCGTCGGCCAGCGTGCGCATTGAATCGCGATCGGCCTTGGATTGCATTTCAACGGCGATGCAAAGCTGATCCTTCTGCTCATCAAAATAAACCGTCGTACTGCCCTTTCGAAGCCCGGCCATCGCCATATTGACTGCTGATTCCAGAATGTTCGGGCACATCGCATATCCGCGCACATTGATCGAATCGCCCGCGCGCCCGATGACAAACAGATCGCCTTCATGGACGAACCCGATATCGCCTGTTTTAAACCAGCGGCCATGTCGACCAGGAAGCCGTTTATTCAGGTCGTCGACACCGTCATTGATATAATGCGTTGCCAATGAAGGGCCGCTAATCCAGATCTCGCCGATGCGATCGCTGCCAATCTCGACGCCATCATTGACGATCGCCACGGGAACGTTGGGTATCACTTTTCCGCAGCTGGTGATGGGCATTCCTTCGGGCGTTATCGTCAACTGCCCCTTGATCAATAGTTGCCGATCAACGTTGAGTGCCCGCTTACCTGCCACCGTGATGCAAACTGCGTTCTCGGCCAATCCGTACGATGGGCAGTACACGGCGCTTTTCACCTTGCAAAGGCGCCCCAGTTTCTCCAGGAGTTCATCCATGACCGGCTGCTCTATCGGCTCGCCTGCAGTCATCATCATCTGCAGCGACGACAGATCCCATTGTGCAAATTGCTGATCGGTTATCTTGTCCAGGCACATGGAATAGGCGAAGTTTGGCGCACCGGTATGGGTTGCCTTGAAACGGGCGATGGATGAAAACCAAATCTCGGGCGTTTTCATCAGACTCATGGGACTCATCATGTAGAGATGGTTGCCGCCCATCAAATTGGACAGCAGCGATCCCATCAACCCCAAATCATGGTAGGGCGGCACCCACATCAGACCGATGCCATCGTCATGAAAATCCAGCTCATCCTGTATGAGTTTGAACTGCACCATCAGGTTTCGATGCGTAAGCGCGGCGCCCTTGGGCAGTCCCGTGGTCCCTGACGTAAACTGAATCAGGGCAACATCGTCTTCATCGATCTCCACGGGCTCTAGTGGAGTCTCCAACACATAGGGTTTAACGATGATCCAGCTCGGCCCTTTCGAACCCACAAAAGAATGAAACAGCGATACCAGATTGTAGGTAAAGACATCCTGATCCACGAGAATGAATTTTGGCGAGCAGGCCTTTACGATGTGATTGAATCTCTCCATGAAATCAGCGTCCCTGATCGCCGGGTACACCGGCACAGGCACCGCGCCTATGAAAATACACGCCATAAAGATCTTGATGAAATCCGGGCCCGGCAAATAGGAAAGAATCAACCTGTCGCCCTTTTCGACTTTATTGACAATCTTTAGCCACGCGGCATAGGCCGCAACGTCTTTATAGAACTGACCGAAGGTGAGCGTCGGCTGCGTGCTGCCGTTGTCATTGATCCAGGTAAGATAGGGCTCGTCTGCTTTGCCAATGGCGTGGGAATGCATTCTCCCCACCAGCACATTATAGTTTCCACCTGCGCGATAGCGGTATTTCTTGTCATGCTCCCCAATGGACGCTGTCTGTAACGCCGGGTTCGATGGGCGCTGCACCTCTGGCATGGCGGCATCATGACCCAACGGTTTGACCGTGAACCGGGTGCTGAACATGTCACGGGGATCATACTTCTGCTTGATCGCTTGCAGTTTTTGATAATGCAGATCATCCGGATAATAGATTCTGCGATGATCCGGGTTGCGAAGATCCGATTCCTCGCGCGAACACCAGGTCTGACAAAAAGTTTCGCCCCCCATGGCCTGCGTTAGCACCTGGTCGGTTTCTTGCGCCCACTTCATCGCGGCTGCGGCCACGCTTTCCCCCAGCGCAGGGCGCCACATTACCCATATGTCGTAGGCATAATGGTCGCCTCGGGTAGGAAACGCACTGGATGCGTCCGGCTCCAATTCCTGATCGAAAATCTGGACCATGGCCCACACATGCGGCGTTGCCTGCAGGAGGGCCATGCGTTCGGTCATCTTATCCATGAAGGCGCGTTCGTCAAAGTGGCTTCCCCTGCTTACGAAGTTGGAAATGGTCGTGTACCTGGCGACCTCGTGCTCGGTATCAACGCCGCCAGCTGCCGCTTTCGCTTCGGCCAGATCGACGAAGCGCGCATTTTGCTCTGCCTCTGACGGGGGCAGCAATCCATAACGGCCCGTCATAATGGCTTTCAGGCTGCCCACGACATCGGAACCCATGCACAGCATGGCAAAATAGGCGAGAGTGTACTTTGGATCGTCCGCAAAGCCGAACTCGCGGGAAATGTCCATCATGTTGGGTATTCGCTTGAGCGGCTCGACAAAAATATCGTAGAAGCGCGCGCCCTCCTCACCTTCCGCAAGAAACTGCGCGGGAACCGGGTTGTGCAGGGAGCCACTGTCGATTCCCGACCAGCCAAGGAACACCATGATGCTGTGTACATTCGGCTTGCCTTCTTCGCCGGCGAAATAGGGGTCGTACATATCCGGAAACCACCCGGAATAAATGGTCAGGTCCTTGAGGTTCCGGTAGGCCGGGTGTTCCTTCATACGCTTGAGTGCGTCGAAAACCTGGTGACACGTTGAGGGGTCATATTCCCAGTAAAAGCGAGCCAAATAGGCGTGCTCATGGGAGAGTGCATCGAGCGCCTTGAACTGATACGACAGAACAACGCCGAAGGCGCCAGGACTGCCGCCCCGCAACGCCCAAAACAGCGGCAAATGCGCTTCATCCTCTGCGGAGGCAGTGATAATTTCCCCGGAGGCCAGACATATCCTGATATGCGTAATGTGATCGAGACCCAGGCCAAAGCTTCGGTGGTATGCCCCAAAGGCCGAGGATTGAAAATGGCCACCGGCACAGACATTCGGGCAGATGCCAAACGGAATATAGAGATTGTGTTCATGCAGAATCTGCCCGAACTCACGCAAGCGAACACCGACACCAATCTTTACCCTGCGCCCGCTCTCGCTGGCATCGTGATCAATGTCTATCTGGTTGAATCTGCTCATGTCCATCTGAATGGTCTTTTCAGCTTCGCCCGCAGAACTCAGGCCGCAGATCTGGTGCCCGCCTGAGCGCGGAACGACTTGATAGCCATTGGCCGCCGCGAACTTCACGATGGCGCTCACGTCGTCCTCAGTGTCGGGAACGCAAATCAAGGTCGGCGCCAGATTTTTCTCGGCATCCTGCACACTGTTACGCCACCAGCCTATTTGTTCTCTCGCGTCTTCATACTCCTCCTGACCTTTTTGCATGACACGGCTTTTTTTGCTTAAAATTTTCGCGAGGCCGCCAGCCGCGCCAGCACTGGTTGAGGAATTGAAGTATCTTGCAACGACATCGGTTGCCATCGACTTTATATCGCGGGGATTCGCAAAAATCAGGCTATTTATCTGCGTTTTGAGGATATCAATATGTCCTTTCGACACGGTCACACTCCTGTGAGAACAACTACATTGATTTGCGCTAACCAGCACACTATAAACTGCCCGTCACAGTGATAATTTGCAGGCGCGCAGTTGCCGGGGAATATATCACTGGTGACCCCGCCAGAATTGTTAAATATTGCAATGGGGAGGGGCTTTCAGGGCGCACTTGTGCATGAACCCTCGCTGCAGAGGCCGATCGGATTAAACGCGAGGACGGCGCTTCATGCGCATAGACGAAAGCGAAAAATACTTGAGGACGGCTTCCAAAGGCTGCGACATGGATCTGTTCATACCCCGTTGGCGAGAGAGACCGGATGTTTTGAACAGCCTACCGTTGACGCATGAGAAGTGGGTCTATTAACAGGAAGATGGGCTTGATGCGCTGGATGACAAAAAAACAAAATGGCGCGCCCGAAGGGATTCGAACCCCTGGCCTTTGCCTTCGGAGGGCGAATCCTACGTTTTACCAATCAGGCAGTTATGCGTTAACGCCTTGATATAGCTTAACTTACCGTCCCGATGTGTCAAGCTCGATCCCGTTGTTTCCCGATGCTACTGGCCCGATTTTGTCCCGATTTTTTGTTGGGCCTGGCGCCGCATTGATCCATATGCAAACCACCAACAGCCATTATGATTCATACATAAACCGTTTACTGGTTGCCAAGAGGCTAGAAGAGCTGATAGATTGAATCATGTATAGATCATAAGGCAGCCATATGATCCGCCTATAGCCCAAAGGTTAAGCCATGCCAAAAGTATCGGCCCGCAGCTACTCCCGCTATAGCCAGGAGGCGATTGCCCTTCTCGGCAGCCTCATCCGCGCGGCACGAAAAGAGCGCAAGATGACGGCACAAGAAGTTGCAGACCGCGCGGGAATCTCGCGTGGGCTTTTACAGCGCATTGAAAAAGGCGATCCCAAATGCGAGCTGGGGGCAACCTTCGAAGTCGCAACCATCGTCGGCATCAAACTCTTCGATGCGGAAGCCACCACGCTGACCAAACATATTCGCCAGACCGAGGAAAAGCTGACGCTTCTCCCAAAATCGGTGCGCAAGAAAGTGAAGGTTGCCGACGATGACTTCTAGATCGGGTGATAGAGAAGCCTTTGTATGGATATGGCTGCCCGACGCCACCCAGCCTGTGGTCGCGGGAAAGCTCGAAGCCGACGACCAGGGCAACATCCAGTTCAACTACGGTAAAAGTTACCTTGAGCGCGTGCATGACGACTTGCCCGCCATGTCTATTTACGAGCCGGAACTGCCACTGAGAAAAGGCGTTTTGCCCCTACTTGATGGGCTGACTATGCCCGGCTGCATTCGCGACGCCGCACCTGATGCGTGGGGGCGGCGCGTTATCATTAACAAAAAGCTGGGGCGCAAAGGAAAAGATGCAGATACCGATGCACTGGGCGAGCTGACCTATCTGCTGGAATCTGGCTCTGACCGTATCGGCGCACTGGATTTCCAGCGCTCGCCCAGTGAATACATTCCGCGCTCGACAACGAATGTTGCGCTGGAAGAATTGCTCGAATCCGCCACCCGCGTCGAACAAGGCGTACCGCTGACACCTGAATTGGATCAGGCGCTCTTCCATGGCAGTTCTATCGGCGGTGCGCGCCCCAAAGCATTGATCGAAGACCATGGCAAAAAATACGTCGCAAAATTTTCATCGAGCGCCGACCTTTACAGCGTGGTGAAGGCTGAATTTATCGCCATGCGATTGGCTGCTCTTGTCGGAATAAATACTGCACCCGTAAAGCTTGTTCAGGCGGCAAACAAAGACATTCTTTTGATCGAACGATTTGATCGTGAAAAAGCCGCTGGTGATTGGACGCGCAAAGCCATGGTGTCTGCGCTTACGCTTTTTGGCCTTGATGACATGATGGCGCGGTATGCCAGCTATGAAACATTCGCCGAAATCATTCGGCATCGCTTCGATAATCCGAAAGAAACGCTCAAAGAGCTGTTTTCTCGCCTTGTCTTCAATATCTTGTGTGGCAACACCGATGACCATGCGCGGAACCACGCAGCCTTCTGGAATGGCAAAACACTTTGCCTGACGCCTGCCTACGATCTTTGCCCGCAAAATCGTTCAGGCAATGAAGCAACGCAAGCCATGCTGATTTCCGGCGACAACAGGCTGAGCAAGCTCAAGTCCTGTCTTGAGGCGTGCCATCATTTCCAGCTAACAGCCAATGATGCGAAAGCAATATTTGACACGCAACGCGAAGAGATTGAAAGCCATTGGGAGAACGTCTGCGATGAGGCGGGGTTAAGTACTGTAGATCGCAACCTGTTTTGGAGGCGGCAATTCCTTAACCCTTTTGCTTTTGAAGATTAGCGAAGCCTCAGTGCCAAGGGGTTCCAGAGCACCGGCACGCCCCCATAGGTAAGCGCGATGGCGAAGATGCCACCAACCACATCTGCCAACATTTTGCTGACACCCAATACACTTGCATTTTGAAACTTGGTGGTATGATCCGAAGTATCGACCTTTTGGCTAGGGGGGCACGTCATGACATACGCTATTTCATTCCTTGGATTCTTGTTGGCGGTCTATACCGGTTACATGCTCTGGAAAACGGATAAAGAAAACACTAATTTGAAAGACGAGGCATCACTTCTTCCTCCATTGGAACAGGCGTCAGCCTGCGCTCAAGAGCAGAATGATCAGGCAGCTGCACTCATTAGCTCGAACCACGAGGAAGAGACTCCGAATTCAAAAGCAGAACGCACCTCGCTGATTAAGGGGCACAGGGCCGCGGTCGAGGCTTTGTTCAATGCCTCAGCTGAAGACTTGAACGCCTCCTATCGGCCTGGAGCAACAGAAAGGCCTAGATAGTGTTGCTTTTTGGAGCAAACAATTCCGAGACATTAAAAGCTCTACGCTGAATACCTCAAGTATCAATTTTTGTTGTACCCATGTAGCCGAGTGAACAATTTCCTCTTCCACAAGGCTTCTTTTGTTTTGATTTCGTCAACAGGCCGGGAAAGCGGAATAACCTCGAGCGTTGTAAAGACGAAATTATCTCGAAAATATTTTTCGCTCTTGCCGTTGAACAGATCAACAAGATCCTCGTTGCGACCATGGAAGGTGGTGACATATGAATGCCATCGTTGCCAGAGACCGTGCTCCCCATAGGCAGAACCAATGTATTGTTTGCCTGAGTGCTTATCTGAAATCAAGTACACCCCGCCCACGCTGCTGAGGGCTACCCGCCAATCTGAAAGGTTATTTCGAACGATTAGTTCCAACGCAGAAAAATCGTGATTGATTTCGTCATACGAAACGAAAGGCTCGCCCTTGAAGGGATGCTCGTGAATTCCCGCGATGATAGTGTTTTCGTATATGTAGCTTGGCTTGAAAACAGTCGCCCGCTTATTTAGACCATCATACTGAACAATAAGCCGACCAATTAACTCACTGTAATCCTCGGTATGCACGACCTTGTAAACTTTCTGGTGGCGGCTCAGAATTTCAAACACCCCGCCAAATAAAAACTTGTCACCATGCATTTGGGCGAACGTGACAATTCGATCTTTTGTGAAACGATCCTTACCATTTCCTTTGAACAGCTGCCACTTAGTCCACTCCTCCCTTGATTTGGCAAGCGCGTCCAACGGGCGCGTTCCGGAAGGTTCTTTCTTTGCAAGATGGAAGCGATAAAGATCGTCGTCATTGAACTCTGGGAGCAGCCTTTCGAGTCTCATAGCAATCAGTCTCGTGACATTTTTTGCGTAATTAGCTGCCGCACAGGAATGCCAATGGAATCAGCGTCCAACAAATATTCTGCATCCAGATCGAAAGGTACTACCCACAACTGCATGCCCTGGCCGTAATCAAACACCGGCAACGCTTCTTTCAAGCCTGACCAATATGGATAGATCAGTACCAGCTTCGGCACATCGCTGCCATTACGGTATTTATGACCGTACGCAAACAGCTGATAGAAATCGGCTTGGCTAAGGTCATAGTTGGTGCCTGGCTTGCGGGCATCCACCCGCTTCCACTTGGTATCCAGTATCCAGCGCTGTTCTGCCATATCGATCAGTAGATCTGGCTTCAAGCAGAACATCCTTCCCTTATCATGTTCACAGAGATATTCGCGACTCGCCTGGCTCGTTAGTCGCGCTGTCGGCAGTAACTGTTGCCGCAACCAGCCTTCCACATAGCACTCAAAAAGCTTCTCCATCGGGAATAGCAGGCTAATGCCGCGCCACTCACCGCTTACCGCAATCGGCATCTGCTGATTGAGGATCAACTCGCACCAAGGTTTGATCGCCTGGTAATGCACCATCAGCCGGTCGCGGCTCCACGCGCGCAGATCCTGGGCCACCTGCCGACTGGCCGGCACCTCGCCAAGCATTGCGCGCAGTTCATTGGCCAGACGCCAGTTGGCGGCGTTCTGCGTGCTATTGGCCACCTGTTCCAGCGCCAGCTTGAGCAGGCGGTTCTCGGCACGGTCGGGCAGGAACACATCATGACGAATCTGAAAGTGATGCTGGCGTCCCGGCGGCTGACGCATCTGCGCCACTACATTGAGCTGGCCACGCAGGAATCGTTGCTCTTCGTCGATACGCTGATAGTCGAAACGAACGCCCCGCTTCACCAGTAAATCCAGCTCTGCCAGAAACTGCTCCATGACCCACTCACTGAGCGGCGCGTCGAATCGTTCCAGGCTGGCCAGCGAGACCTCGCGAGGCTTGAGCTGAAGCGCATTCTGGATCAGCTTGCGCAGCAGCTGCCGGCTCTTCACCAGGCAGTCATCCTGCTCATGGTGCTTCGGCAGAATCTCAAGCCGCGTACCACAAGGTGCTTCCAGTACGCCCACGTAGGAATCCCACTTCAACACCTGCCGCCCTTCGACCTGCAGCAACGGGGCGCCGGCACTGTTGAAGCGGGCGCTCAGCTCGCACAACCAGTCAAAGGCACTGGGCGATACCTGAGCCAAGTCAAGCGAGGGCACCACCGGCGCCGTGGTGAGACGGGCGTATTCGCGGATGATGACGTGTTGGCGAGCCACAACAGTCAGCCCAGGATGTTCTGGTAGCTGGTCAGCAAGCCAAATGCAGCATCGTTCAGTTCCCAGCGCTGGTCGTTGAGCTTCTCGGCCACCTGGCTGCCAAATAGTGCTGCCAAGTTTCTCTCACCATGAGGTCTCCGAATGAAAGCCTCGGTTCCCTTGGCTGCGGCCTGTGGGTCGTTCAGTACCCAGCCGATACGCTCCCAGTCCTCGAAGAAATACTCCTGCAGCAGCGGCAGAATCTGGTTTCGGAAGATAGCCTCCAGTCGCGCCAGCGAGCCGTCTGTTTTCAGTGGCATGAAGTAAGCGTGCCCGAGGCAGTGATCGCGGTCTAGCAGCACCTCGATACGCTGGTTCATCACCCGCAGCAGCTCACCAATATTCAGCCCCGACACCTCAACATCATCGAGCAGCTCGGGCCGTGGTGGCATCTCGCGAAATACGAAGCGCCGCCGAAGGGCAATATCCAGTCCAGCCAGCGAGCGGTCAGCGGTGTTCATGGTGCCGATCAGGTACACGTTCTTCGGCACACTGAACGACTTTTTCGAATAGGGTAGCTTCACGCTGAGCGCCTCATTGGCCCCCTCGCGCTTGGACTCCTCGATCAGGGTGATCAACTCACCGAAAATACGCGAGATATTGCCACGGTTGATCTCATCGATGATCAGAACATAGGGCTCATTGACCGTGCCGGCCACCGCCACCGACTCAACAGGCTTTGCCCCCTGCTGATGCAGGTATGACAACAGATCAGCCCAGGTAAAGCGGTTCATCGAATAAACTGTTTTCAAAGTAAATTGGCGCTGATCATTGAGTGGAAGTATGGACAGGTTGATATCCTTATACAGCCAGCGCACCGAGCGCACATGCTTATAGCTGCCAATGACCGCTGACGGTATTTGCTCCTCAAAACGGTAGTCACTGGTCACCACACCAATCGAGCCAATCTGCTCAGCCGAATGGATGCACAGCAGAATGTCGCCCACCACCATCCGCTCGGCAAAATAGTTGAGCGTGCCTTTATCGCCACCCCCCAGAGACTGATAGTAGGCGTTATGTTCATAATCCCCGCGCAGATCACCGGTATCTCCCCAACCGATCCGCGCTTCACCATTGGCCAGGCAGTAGCTCTTCGTCGGCGAAGCACCAGTGCCATCAATGGAGATCTTCCAGATCGCTGGATTGGCTCGCACGCCCAGGTCAGATGCCGGGCGCGTGCGGGCATCGTCACAAATACGTTTGAACACCCCTGACTCAACGGCGTACTTCACCTGTCCGGTATCCGCGTCGGAGTCAGCCCGAAGCCCCTCAACAAAGTCCTCGTAACTGAAGCTCTGGTGGAAAGTCACAAAGCGTATCCGCTCGGCAGTTACGAAGCGGTCGAACGCAGCCTTTAAGCGCTTGCGGGCCTCAAGGTCATTACCGTTGTTCTTGGCCAGTAGCTCCGGCGCCAGAATTGCTAAGGCCTGGTTGATTGTGTTGTAGGTTTTGCCAGTGCCAGGTGGGCCAAACAGGATCTGGTTCAAGGGAACATGGCTCATCAGCAACTCCGGGCTTTCGTTACGATCTATATGGTCGATATGGGCAGCGGCCTGCAAATGCTTGGCGGCAAACAGCATATGCATGCGCTTTTACGGCTTCAACACCTGAGTTTGAAGGCTACTGACATCCGGCAAGTACCAGGTGAAAAACTTCGTCCCGAAGTATGCCGACCTAGTCCGCCATTCGCTACTCCCCAATTCTTCACCCCAGGGATCGATGGACAAGTCCTTTCGATTCTCTTCTGCGCGCTGGTCGTTGAGCCACACCTGGCTAATTTTTGAAACATTAAGGCCGCTTACATTCTTGAATTACTTACTGTGGTTGTCGCTATCAAGGATCGCGAGCACCTGAACCAGTTTCTCATTAGGGATAAACAGAAGCTCGGAATCCAGGCCCTTAGCCAGCACATCAAGAGTATCGAGCCGCAGGTTTCCACGTGCTTCCAGGCGCTGGTGCTGCTGACGTGAGAATCCGGCACGCATGAGCATGTCGCCCTGCTTAAGGTTGAGGGCAGTTCGGCGGCCACCTCGGGGACGGTGATGCCAGGACATTCCCAGAAAAGGGCGTGGATTTTCCCCGACGTTTTCCCCGACACTTACACCGACTGCTCAAGCTAGTGTTGCACACTGGCGATACCAAGCATGCCAACGCTAGTCTCGCCAAGGACATTAAGAACAATAGCCGACCTTAGCTTAAGGTCATTCCAAGGATGGTAAGGCTGCGGGACACGCCAATGCCGCAGAAAGTTTATCCTTGGCGTTATAACTCGGACACCAAGGCAAAACCGCACGCTGGCGACATATTGAAAAACTCATCGCTGTCGCCTGATATCTCAGTTTGTGGATGGGGATTCCTTGGCGATGAGCCACGTCATCGCATTCCCCTGACCGATTCATAGAAAATCGAGGGAATGGACTAGCATTATAAAACAGGAAAAATCTTTCTCTGTTTAGATTTATGTAGGATCAATACGCTACGCCACCAAACGTTCCCCAAAAACACGTGAAAACGTGCTTATTCATCAAATTCTGTATATATAAAACCGATAAACGCCGAATCTAAGCTCGTATAGCCCAAAGTGTAGTAATCCCTGTTTAGATAGTACGCGTGGAAGGTATCAAACTCTGTGCATGTATATGCAATGAACCGGATTTTCCAAACTGCGCCAGTTGTATCTCAAGCACGGCTACAAGACACCACCTACGAGGGCAAGCCCAGATAAAACGATTTCACATGTTCAAAAATTGCATGGAACTTGGGCAACTCATCATCAATTTCATCAGCCAAATAGGGATACTGCTGATGACAACGCTGCCGAATCTCTTCCTCTTCGATAACTGCCCGTTCACAAGCACATCACTCGCAGCGACCACCCATTAATGGACGTTGAGGTTGGCGGATCTGATGCGCGAAAAGGCGTAGTCGGTCTCTTGCAATACAGGACAAAGGGAATCCTTATAAGCAATTGCTAAATGTCCTAAGGACATTTAGCAATTGCTTATAAAAAAGTCAATCCGAGACCACCCCGCCTGAACCATCCTCACAGCAACAAATTACACGGTCAAAAAACAAAGCTCGTAAGCCTTCGGGAAACTTGTTGTTTACCTTAATCAAAAAGCACACACATATAGCAACAGTCATCAAACAAGCACCGCGTCCACCGCCACGCCCGTAGGCCAATCCGTAATATTCGGCCCATATTCCCTCTCGCCTTGGAAAACACTGTAATCAACGGGTGCGCCCAGACAAACTGCCGCATTTATGCTCAATGCAATGCATCCAGAGCGTTGCCGAGCGCGTTTCAGAAAGTTCTTTATTTGCAAGATGAAAGCGATAAAGATCGTCGTCGTTGAACTCTAGAAGAAGCCTTTCGAGTCTCAAAGCAATTAATTTTACAACGTTCGCTGAGTGGTTGACGCGTGTAAAAACACAAACAAAAAGTGAAACGCATCCGCCATTTGCTAGCTAGTGCGCTGAACAGAATGTCCTGCTTTTTTCATTTTTTGTAAAAATCGCAGCAAATTTCTAGCATCCTGCTATCCAAAAATTTCTCTACTTTTGACCTAATATCGGTGGGAATCCCAAACAAGGCCTCTGCAACCGACCCAGCAATGGCCGCCATCGTGTCCGAGTCACCGCCAAGGGAGACAGCATTACGAAGCGCATCCTCGAAGCTCATCGCCTGCAGGGCGCAGGCCAAGGCTTGGGGCACGGATTCCGCCGCGGCCTCCGTACGCTGATATCCGGCCCTGATCTCGTCGATTGGGGTATTGGTGACGTAAGCCCACCGATCGGCCAGGATCTTGCCAATTTCCGCCTGGGAATTACCCTGCCTGGCAAGCCAAACAGCAGCAGCGGCGGCCTCCCCCGCTTTGATTCCCTCGGGGTGGTTGTGGGTCACCCTTGTCACCCGGTTTGCCAGCAGAACTGCCTCATCTAACGTGGTGGCCAACCAGCCTGCGGGGCTAACGCGCATCGCCGCACCGTTGCCAAAGCTACCGTAAGGACCCGCGTTATCTGAGGCGACCCATCTTATAAATTTTTTCCCCCACCCTCCCACCGACCAATATGCGCGACACCATTCCCGGAGCGAAGCGGACGGGTCCTTGCTATTGAGGAGCGAATCTGCCACCGCCAAAGTGCAGATCGTATCGTCGGTAATTTTTGCTTGCGGGTGAAAAAGCGGGGCGAAAGCCTTCGATCTGATCGGCCGAAATTCGTAATACGAACCCACAATGTCGCCCGCGATGGCTCCAAACATGAATGAAATCCTAATTTCCGACAATCATTGGTATTGTTGATAGAGCGATATTTCATTGCTCCGGCACCACCCACATTAAAGACCTTCCTCAGGTCACTCCCACAATCAAACCTCCGCGTGTTCAGCCTTCACTTTTGACGACTCATATATCTGCTGGAGCCTAGTATGGAGTTTCTCCAGTGTCCCGACGGGGTCTATCCAGTAGTCGGTTGACCAAAGCCGAAGGATTTCCCAGCCCAGACCACGCAATATGCTCTCTCTCACCATATCGCGGTCTCTGGCCGTTGCAGATCGATGATAGGTCGCCCCATCACACTCGATACCCGCAAGGTAGCGGCCTGGCGCCGAGGGGTCGACAACGCCTAAATCGATCCTGAACTGGGATACCCCGATCTGCGGATGCACGACCCAGCCTTTGTCCTGTAAAGCGCGTGCGACCGCGACCTCAAACTGCGAGTCAAAGTCACCGACGGACCCAAAAACCGATTCCGAAATCGCGCGCGTACCTCGCTCTGCGAACTCCAGAAAATGTTTAAGGTCTCTGACCCCAATGGCGGCGGTGCGCGATAGGTCGATGTTTTCGGCGCGAATACTCGAGAACACTTTAAGCTCGCATCGGGCGCGGGTGATCGCAACGTTCAGCCTGCGCTCCCCGCCGCTTTTATTCAGCGGACCGAAATTCATGTCGATCCGCCCCGTACGATCCGGGCCAAAGGTCACACTGAAGAGGATAACATCCCGCTCATCCCCCTGGACGGATTCCAGATTCTTAACAAATACTGGTTCGATCAAGTCTTCAGCGAAGAATTTATCCAGATCCGGATTTTTACTACGCGCCGCATCAAGCAAATCCTGAATGAGCGTTTGCTGCTTCTGGTTGAACGTCACGACACCAAGGGTTTGCTTACTGGTCACTGGATCCGCAAGCCTACGTTCAATCTCGGCGACAATAGCTTCCGCTTCGCTCCGGTTTGTCTGGCTTGCGCCACGGTCATAGAGACCACCGACAAATTCGAGCGTGACCGCGCGATCATCAGTGACAGGCGATGGGAACGTGATGAGTCCGCCGTGGTAATAGCGATGATTGGAGAACGCGATAAGGCTTTCGTGCTGCGAGCGGTAATGCCACGAAAGGCTCATGGTCGGCAGATTGGCACCCAGCATTTCATCCAGAATGCTCTCCAGGTCCTCTTCGTCCTCTACGGTGCCATCGGCCGCTTGACCGGCACTGAAGAAGTTCGTCGGCGGAAGCTGTTTCGGGTCGCCCACCACAATGGTCTGCTTACCGCGAGCAATCGCACCGATCGCGTCCCAAACCGTTATCTGCGAGGCTTCATCAAAAATTACTATATCAAAGGGCTTTTGGCCGACCGGTAGATATTGGGCAATGGACAGCGGCGACATCAGCAAGCAGGGTGTCAGGCTTGTAATCGCAGACGATGTTTCGCTCAGCAATTGGCGCAGAGGTTTGTGCCTGGAGCGCTTTTCCAGCTCCCTCTTGATAACGCCAAACTCTGTCGTTTTGCCTACCTCCTCCTTTTCAACGAGGCCATGTCGCACTTGCGAACGAATGGCCTGCGCGGTGAGCTGCCGCACCTTCGCGTCGATATCGCGGAAATTGATAATTTTACGTTCGTGCTCAACTGCCACGAAGTTTCTAATGACTGCACTGGCGTCTATTTTCTTTCCAACCCACCAACGCGCATAGTTAACCCGGATGGCATGTTGCGCTTCACCGGGCGCGAGATAGCCACGTTCCAGTGCTTCCACAATCGGAAGCAAACCAAGATCAACCGCTTCTCCCCTCGCCCTTCTCCACGCGCACCATGCATTCAGCTTGCTTTGCGCCCCGCGTAGCTCTCGACACGCCCCTATCAGCTCCTCCAGGCCGTTTGGAAGATCCAGCAGCTCTTCAGTGCTCCGATTGGCCAAGGTTG
The DNA here is from genome assembly GCA_052035295.1 of Pseudomonadota bacterium. Lineage (GTDB taxonomy): Bacteria > Pseudomonadota > Gammaproteobacteria > Pseudomonadales > Ketobacteraceae > HdN1. The sequence continues at coordinate 50,150 of JBPOHS010000099.1, read as the reverse complement.
AAAAAGCCATCAGTGTCTCATTGACCCGCATCTCCATTTCGCCGAACCGGGCAAATTTCGCCCCAATCGTACTGTCAGCACCGACCAGATCATTGGCATCTACAACAAGTCGGCGCACAGAGGTTCGCAGATCAACAAGGTCGTCCGTATCGGCTGCAAGGCCAGCAATTGAGCCTCTAAGATCCGCGGAGAGTTCTGCCATTTCTCTGATGGCTTCAATGTCGGTATCTAACTCGCGCCATCCCGCAAAACCATTGAGGGTGGGCACCAGCGCTATTACCTGCTTGTTGAGTTCCTGCAAGCGTGAAATTCTGGGCAGATCGACTTCAGGATCCGGGGCTGATGGCTTTTTGGCGATCTTTTTTAACGCCGACCGGCATTTCAACCGTAAAAAGATCCGTGGCAACCACCAGGTCGATTTTGATTTATTCCAAATTGCTGTGTGAGCGGCACAATTGAACTCGAGTAATTTCGCCCGGTCATATTGAGCTGTTAACTGTGCAAATTCACCGTTAAAGCTCTCGATGAGATCAATACACGTGATCAATGCTTTTTGGACATCTGCCACATTGGGCGCAAAAACAAAGGATACGTCTTTGCCGGCGGATCGATTGATAGCATTCGCCAATCGACTCAGCGATTTCAGCCTGGACAACTCCAGGGTGCCATCCTTGAGCCGAAGCACTTGTGAAATCTCGTCGATGGATTCACGCCACTCGGTACATCGCTGGGCAACTTGCACCGCTTGATCCACGACCGTCTGTTGCCAACCGAGCGACCAATCGCTGTTGTGCAAAATCCCCAGCGGATGATTCTGAATATGTCCAATTTCTTTTGCGTTAAGATCGATTCGCTCGCCAACCGCGAGCATACGGGCATACCCTTCCCGATCATGTTGATCGGCGCTCGGCCAGAACAACGTAATTTGGGGGACATCAGCACAAGAAACCACAATACCAAGCGCATATCGGACACTCATCCCGTTGCTATGGGTCTCGTGGAGTGCCTTCACAAACTCGTTGAGATCGTCTCTGAGGAGCTTCAGGCGTTCAGTCTCACGCCGCCACTCATCCTGTGATAACGCTGATCGTGTTTGCCAGGCATCACCTAACTGCTTGAGCACGTCCAGTTTGCGCGCCTTGTTTGAATGCAGTTCAAGGCAAAATTCACCCAGTCCTTGCTCCCGCAGTCGGCGGAACACCACATCCAATGCCGCGGCTTTCTCTGAGACGAATAATACGGTTTTACCCAGGCCGAGATTGTGGGCAATCATGTTCGCAATGGTCTGCGACTTGCCTGTGCCGGGGGGACCGATCATCACGAAGTTCTTGCCTTCAGAAGACGCGACAATTGCAGCAAGTTGCGATGAGTCGTAGCTGAGCGGGGCAAACAATTCTGCAGGCGAGATGATCTTGTCCAGATCATGAGGTTCCCGAAAGGAGCCCTCCTGCGCGAACTGTTCACGAGGCGTGTCGATCAAATGGCGCACAACAGCGTTGTCCCTTAGCTGCTCTGTGCGATCAACCAGATCTTTCCACATCAGGTATTTTGCAAACGAGAACGTCCCTAGGACCACTTCGTCGCGGACTTCGAAACCTTGTATGTCTTTAATCTCTTGCCGAACTCTGGTGAGGATGGCATCGATATCGGTGCCGCTTTGATCCGTGGGCAGCTGTCCGTCCAAGCCTTTGATGTCAATTTCGAAGTCCTGTCGCAACATCTCCAACAAGGTTGTGTTGAATCGGGGCTCATCGTCACTGAGCGTCAGTCGGATCCCTGACCTAATGGATTGTCGACTGATGTTGACGGGTATAAGAATAAGCGGCGCTTTAAAGGTTCGCTCATGCTCCCCTGGGCGTTGCCAATGTAGAACACCAATCGCCAAGAACAGCGTATTGGCGCCCCCCTCGTCGAGATCACTTTTTGCCTTTCGGTAGAGTTCCACCAGCGCTGGCTCAAGCTTGTTTTGCTCGACCGGGGAATAGATTTTCCCTCGCTTCAACGCGGCAATCGCGAGCTGCTCTTCCAGCTTGTCACCAGTTCTTTGCTCGTGCAATTGCTCGTCTCGAGAACCTTGGGCCGGTATTGATTCAATGGAAAGCGCCTTGCCCTCAGCAAGCACGTCTTCAAGCAAACCGACCCTTGGCGCTATCACCGGGATGTTGGTCTTACTTGCCCGCATACTGAGCAAAGGATTACGCAGCGTGAGATCCAGAAGCTTCCGCTGCCATTGCCCCAACCGTCCACTGGGGGACGTTGTTACATGACTCCAATCTACCGCCTCACCGCCAAGCTTGGCCGCGTCTTCGGGGATATCAAGCGGCAAATCAAGGGAATCATCGTCGGCCAACTCGGTGTTGACACTGCGGGCCAATTCTTGTCTGGCGAAAGAGAGAGGCCTTATCTGCTCATCCCTGGCTCGCGCTATATCCAGCACACCGACGAACTTGGTGTTAGGGTCAAGTATATTGCTCTCTGCGTGCTTGATAGCATTTTTAAACGACGCTCGCTGGCATACGAGCGTCGTTTCGAGAACGATAAGCTCCTTCAACTGGACTCGCTTGCGCAACGATAAGACGTCAGTGGTGTATGGCCTCGAAAAGCCATCATCCCGCAGCCAAAGCCCCACGTAGGCGTGGCCTTCTTCGATGACAATGATTGGGTTGAGCCGCATTTGCTCGAACAAAGCGGCGAAAAGCAAAGTCGTGTCCAGACAAGTTGCTCGGCGCCCATCACAGATCAGATCCGGCGTTCTAATCTTTTGCCCCGATCTCTCGAAGCTGACGGGCGGATAAGCATAATCAAGGTGCAGTGACAGCACAGCATTCCACACAGCAGACGCCTGCAGCCAAATGCGCCCTGGATCACCGCCGTCATAGTGCTTGAGCGTGCCATCTTGTCCGTTCTTCCGCAGTGTGTCGGATGCTGCTCGAAGAAGGGTCTCAACGCTCCTTTCGTTGGGCATCGAAAATGCCGCGAGAAGCTCGGGGCTGTAGGCGTAACCACCCCATTCGTTTCGCGCCAGCAGCTCAACATCGCTGGTCTGTTCAGCCAGCAACTCGCTCGTAGCCGAAACAAGTCTGAACCGCAGCTCACCCCGCTGCATTTCAACCAGATTCAGAAGATATTCGCCATCAAGACGAGTATCGCGATCATTGATGTGCAGTACGCCCTCTGCGACAAGTTGATCAATATGCCATTTCTTGTGCACAATGAATGCGGGTGATGACGTCATCTCCAGCGTCAAATTGCGGAGCGTCTCTTTGCTGTCATTGACTAGCTCTATTTCCCTGATGACCGGTACAGAATTCTGATGGCAGGCAAAATTGACCTGAGCTACAACTGACACTCTCAATACAACAGCTTCTTTCATTTTTGTGGATCCATATTTCCTTGGCAGAGCATCGCAAGACTTTTCAGTGCCACTCTTCAAGCACCACTAGTATTAGTCCGTTTAGAAACTAAGGGATGAGCATATTATTGAAAACTAAGGAGACTCGGTTTTTACCCACATCAAAATTCACATTGCATTAGCATCAAGCAAATAGATTGTCCCTAGCGATGTAACGATGGATCTTCAGCAGCGCTTTCGCAGTATACACCCCCTTTATTGCAGTCGTTCATTCCATCAACTCGCTCAGTCTTTGCAATCCTGGTTTCTTAAAGGCCATTCGAATGGCCTGTTCTAGGATATGTGTGTTTTCTGTTTCGATATATGATATGGCAACACTGGTTTTCCTGGCATCATTTGCACAAACGTTCAACGCACCATCGGCGCTCCAAATTTTAACTTGATCCCAGGAACATCGTAATTTTTCCTTGGTGCGAAGAAATCTATGCCTAGCGAGGGAAATTCCATCGTCGTGGACGATCGCGTCACCGAACTGCAAATCTCTACCAGCTTTAAGTGTTTCTAACATCTCGCCCAAGAGGCGGACGCAAACAGCTCGCCAAAGCTTGTCGACAAACTTGCTGAACACCTCTTTTCTTCTAAGCTCAACAACAGTTTCAGATCGAGCATCTCCAATTGCAATCGTGTAATTAGTTCCCGTAGGTATACCATTTACTGATTGACGAACACCTCCCCAACGAACACGAGTGATGTTGCCCAGAGGAATGTGCTTTCCCTTCCATAAAATTCCATCTGGCGAAATAGTCAGTTTGTCCTTGAAAAGCAAACCGATTTCAGCTGAGTAAGTAATTTCTCGTTTCCACTCTTCTATTCGCTCAGCAGTTTGCTTGCGCTCGTGAAAAATCTCCGCAAGAGCATCTGCATCCTGCTCTAAACGCTCAGAAACCTCAGGAACTTCTGAAAACAACTCCTGTAGCAATCTAGTGAGCCTCTGGGATTGCGCCAACAAATCATGCTCATTAAAGAGTTCAATGGACAGACTGCGGATCTCATTAGCCAGCGCACGACTTGCGTTATGATCGATTCCACGAGCTTTTGCAATCAGCTGGATGGGTTGAGCGATTTTGTCCCAGTTCCGAGCAACGGCTTCAAGACTGTCGACACATGATTTCACTGCGTCTTCTCCAGCCCCCACCGATTCACGGACGGATTCAACAAGTCTTATAACGTTTTCCGCCTCTTTCTGAAGAAATTCCTGCGCATCAAGCTCGTAGGCATCAACAAGTCCATCAATGAGTTCTGGGGCATGATGCTCGCCGCCCTCTGTTACCATCTCCACAATTTCAGTAATGATCTCAACAAGTGTTTTTGAGGGTAGCTTGTCTAGCGCTTCTTTGACTGCGCTGCGGTAATAACGCTTTCGCTCTGACAGTTCTGCCTCAATTTGCTCTACGCCTCGCACTTCTGGGAACCCGGAAACGGTACGGTCTTCATTGATGTCTCTCAATATGGCTTCCGGATTCAGTTCTTCAGCGAGGTATGCGGCCTCCCGAATGAAGTAGGCTAAATCACTTAAATCATGCTCTCCATCAAAGGATTCGAGTGCAGCGGCTTGCAAATTCAAATGTGCGAGCGTAGGCAGGCCTGATTCCTTCCTTATCGACATGGGATCCTGTAAGAGCTTTTCCAGCAACTGGGAAGCTCTTCTTGGAGAAACACCAGGCAGCCAGGCAACCTCTGCGACCAATCTGTTTCTTGGCGTTGTAAGATCAGACCGAGCCTTCTGACAAACATCGTGATCCAGCTCGAGGGATTTCTCTTCCGCCAAGTCAACGATTCTTCGGCGATCGTCGCGACTGGTTACGCCAAGAAGCGCGAAGGGTGATTGGTGTATTGTCGATATTTTGTATTTAAGGCTATGCGGTCCTGAATAAGCTTCACTTGAACTGAGCTGTAATGTATCGGCTTGATTATGTGGAACAAGATTTTTTGTTGCCAAGGAAGGCATTTGAACGCCCATCCGCACCAAAAGATTCGAGTCGTTCAATGCATTCATGGCTTCGGTCATTACTCCACTCGGCAGGGACATAGACTTACCGTAGCGCAACTCTAGGCTGTATTTCTTAAGTTGATCTTGAGTCGAAAGATGCTCTGATAGAGCGAGTGAAGTGGCCTGCTCAATGCTTGTCCGTGGAGCATTTCCGCATGCCAGACAAGTGATGAGCGCATCCAACTTAGATGAACCACATTTGTAGCAAACTGCCATTGTCATAAGAAATTACTCACCTATCGAAAACCGAAACACACTTCTCACCAAGCCTACGGTACCCTCTTTCACACTCCCAATCATTTCCAAGGTACGTTAACTTTCCGTTCCGGGGGAGTTGCACAGCACGGCATTCGTCGCTGACTCTGTAATAGCCGCGATTGCATTCCCAATCGTTGCCGAGATAGGTCAACTTTCCATTCCGAGGGATTTTCACAGCACGACACTCGTCACCGTATCTGAAATAGCCTGGCTTGCATTCCCAATCATTACCGAGGTAAGTCAACTTTCCATTTCGAGGAACTGGCACTTTACGGCATGCATTTCCGTATCTGAAATAGCCCGGCTTACATTCCCAATCATTACCGAGGTAAGTCAGCTTTCCATTTTGAGGAACTGACACTTTACGGCATGCATTGCTGCTCCTGAAATAACCTGGCTTACATTCCCAATCATTGCCGAGGTAGGTCAGCTTGCCATTTTGAGGAACTGACACTTCACGGCATTCGTTACTGTATCTGTAATAGCCTGGCCTGCATTCCCAATCATTCCCGAGATAGTTCAACTTGGCATTTTTTGGTATCCTGTTCGTAGGATTGCTTCCCTGCTCAATCTTTGAGGGAGCATGGTGGGAAAAGGAATTTACCGACGTGATAGTCGACTCTTGCTTTTTGGGAGAGTGACGATTCGAGGAAAGAATATGAAAAAGATCCTTAGTTGGAATGCCATCAGCTACCAAATCATTATCCTTTTGGAACGATTTGATCGCTGCCCGGGTCTGCTTGCCCATCACCCCGTCCGCGAGGCCAGCATTGTAACCAAGCACATTAAGTTCCCGCTGAATTGCTTGTAAAGTTGCATCAATGGAAGAATTCGTCAGTGCGGGTAATGTTGTTTTATTCGGTGCCTGCATAGACAGAGTTGCCCCGGTCGCAGATTTACGGGAGAAACGATTTTTTCCTTCTTCTAGAAGCTGACTTCTATACGGCTGAATTTGTCGCTGAGCGCTTTCAAGTGTTCCACTTCGATAGCGGAAGCTCCCACAGCGACTATTGTAGTCTGCAACCATGGCGTTAAACTGATTTACTTCGGCATCCCTGTATCTGTTTATCACTTCCTCAGCTCCATCAATACGAATTTCTTCGGCGAGGCAGTACATGATTTGTGCAGTCGAGTACACAAGATTGTGTTCGACTGGCGGCTTAGATTCCTCTGGCCGAGATGACACTGGGGATTGTTGGGATGCTGAAGAGTAACTTGGTGCATTTTTTGGCGCAGGCAAAGAAGAGGCTGACGCAGGAACTTGATTCGATGTTTGTTCAGATGATCTATTGCCTATCTCGGCAAGAAACCAGAGCAAACCAAGTACAACAGCGACGGCGAACACTGCCATGCCTCCCGATAGCTCAGAAGACTTTTTTGGCGGATCTTGATAGGGTTGCCGTTCGCTCTTTGGTTCTTCGGGTTTTGAATTGCTCTGAACATTCTGGCGCTCAGGTTCGGCTTTCGCAGCAGAAATTTCAACCGGTGTTTCCCGCCTGGCTGTAGGTGGTAACAATTTGTCGATATCAGTCACAAGTGACGAAATACCCGCGAAGCCTTTACCTTCCTTTTTGTTTTGTTCGTCATATACCGCCGCCACTACTGATTCCCTCAGATAAATCCAATACGTCGCTTGGTTTCACCGCCTTCACGTTCCCGTGCCGGCGTCTTATCTAGCGCAGCCAAAAGGCTTGCTTGGTCCAACCGTTCTTTTCCAGCTCTCGCCGCGAGCCTTGCGCCTTCCCTTACAACGAATGCGACGTCGGAAAGTGGTCTTCCAGCCAGGATCTTCGCCAGTGGTGAAGAGTCCACGTCTCCCTCAAGCGGTAATGTAGATAACAGTTTGTCGAGGAGTGACTGCACTTCAATCTCGTTTGCAAAATCTACTTTGACGATATGGTCGAAACGTCCGCGGCGTTGAATGGCGGGGTCGATCATATCGATCCGATTGGTCATCGCAATGATTAGCACCTGATGCTTGGCAGCTTCCGGGATGCGCCGCAGAAACTCGGCCACCTCCTCGACACGGTGGTGGCCTGATCCCATGTCGCGGTCGGCCAGAAAGGCTTCCATTTCGTCAATCACGAGAACTGATGGCGCACTGTCAATCGCTTTTTCAAACACCTCTGCCACTTTTTTGCTTGTCTCGTGGATATAGGGGCTCGCCACACTAGACGCGTCAATTTGGAAACTTGGCCATCCAAGGAAATCAATCAGGCGTTCAACCGCGAAAGTCTTACCGGTGCCCGGCGGCCCAAAGAGAATCACCGCCGAAGGGAAATCGACGCCAAGCATTTTGTAGCGATCACGATTCAGTACAATGTCAACAATGTGCTCATTGAAGAAAGCCGCTAATTCCTGACGTCCTGGCAATTCGAAAACTCGGTTTTGACGGGATACCGATTGCGTGTTTCTTTCGACTGCTTCAGCCCCCTGAGCACTCTCGAATGTTTCGGGCGGTGAATGTGGCTTTTTGTCCAGCGAAACAACTTCAGATACATCGAAGCCAGCGGCTTGAACAATTTCCTTCAAATAACAAGCGTCTATCCAACCCATAGTCTGGCGGAGCCTACGAAAGGAAGTAGCTGAAATACTTGCGCCACCTGTAAGCCAATAACCGAGAACGATGTCGTCATTAGCCTTTGAGCTGATGCTGTAAGTTGGCAACAGTCTTGTTATCTTCTCTACGTATAGCGCGTCCTGAAGCGCTGAGTTTTCATCAATATTGCGTGTAGCCTTCAAGGCAAGCGCAAACGCTAGTGCTTCGGCGCTGCTATTAGGTGACTCCGCCTCGCTTACTGGGCACAGCGTCTGTTCACAAGGGGACGAAATAACGCGTAAAGAGAGTTCCCCAAAAACGAAAGAACTGAATGTGCCATCTTCAATCAGACCGGAATTTTGCCAGCGCTTTGCTAGCTCCTCCTGCACGACTAGCGCATGCCCACCACCTTGAGTTTCGAGGATCTGCCAGCCTTGGCCCTCCGAGAGTACAACACTAGCCTTCACACCATCTGGTAACTTGAATCCAATTGGAAGCCACGCATCAATCGCCACAAGTTAACTCCGCACGATATTGGCACTAGCCAGCATGTCATCCGCACCCACAGAACCTATGCGAATGGAGTCGAGATGGATGACCACAGCACGCAGCTTATCTATGTCATTAGCCTTCAAAGCCTCGGCTCCAGCGGCCGCCATCTGTGCGTGCTCGCGAGCATCGGGGAAAAGATAGCTATCCTCCGCCATCCATTTGAAGCGATCAATAACAAACCAGTCCTGTCGCCATAAAATCATGAAATTACGGCTACGCAGCTCATCCAGATGCGATTCAAACTCACCATTATTTTTTTCTATCGCACGCTGTGCAGTAGTGAACAAATTGTCGAAAGATGTAGCTTCGCTGGGGCGCGCATGCTGACGCACTACCTTGTCGAAAAATTCGACTGTCTTATCGAGTTCTAATTGGCGAATGTCTTTGAGATGCTCCTTTCGAGTCAGGGCCAAGAGGCGCTTTGCTTCCTGGACATCATCCATTGCCTGCTTTGCCGTCTCTGGGTCAGCTTCCCCTGCTTTAATGCTAGCCGCTTGGGCCAATCTCTTTCGAGCCTGCTCTAGGCGTGGATCCTCTACCTTGGATGCCATCTCATCCAATCGCTGCAGCGCATGATCAGACTGCTCCCGTATATTCTTCGCCTGATTACTGTAGTCGACTTTACCTTCCTGACTGGAGTAAAAATTACGCCCGCTTTGGAATGAACCACGAATCGAGGGGACTGAAACCTCGAGGAATATTTGTCCAGAGTCGAGCACTTCGTACTCACATATCAACTCAGCACCCGCGGCGATAACACCATCTTCAAAATCTGTCCCCTTGATCTCGAATATCCCTATGAATCGATTGTCGTTGACGGGGTCTACGCTGTCACCTTCCCACAGTTTGAATTTAATCGATCCCGCACTGCCCGCTTTGAGTGACTCGACGGATTTGAAAGACTTCTTGCCTTTCTTGGGTAATTGATCGCCTTCACGAACAAAGTAATCCAATACTATCGGGCCGCCCACCTTGTCCCGTGCCTCAATACCTATGGAATGTGAGGCAGGAATCGCATCTATGCTCGCCGCAGTGCGGGCAATGACGATTTTGTTTTCAGGAAGGGAGATGGGCGCCCCATTGGAGTCAAACACGAAAACTTTGAAAGTATTATCGCCTGGTTTACTCAAGCCCAGCTCCACACCGGCGCCATTTTTGAGAGCGATACGCCCCGACGACCAACCGGTGTCCAGACTATCAATCTGAAACTCAACACCTGCGGGGACAACACCACCTACTTTCGCCACAATTTTGGCTTTTGAATCGGGTGTACGCGAAACGTAGTTGAACGACAGATCAAGGTCACCTCCAGCGCTGATGGCACCCCTAGCACTCTTGCGCCCACGACTTTGAGAAGCCCAATCGATAGACTCAGCAAAAACTGCTGCACCTTCAGCTACTGCGGTCATGGGATTGACATCGTTAGACGGGGCAATACCCAGCTCAAAAGCGACCTTATCGCGTAGAGGTTTATAGTGGGTCGGCCCCCCCACAAATACGACACGCTCTACATCGTGCGAGCTCAGGCCAGCTTTTTCCAGTGTTTCGCGAGCGGACTGAATGGATTCTTCAACTTTTGGAGCAATTAGACTGTCGTAGCGTTTACGATCAATAGCGATATCAATGTAAATTTCCTCACCAGACAAATCACGCACGCCAAGCTCAGTCTCCGGAAGACTAACTACTGCTTCTTCCCTTTGCGACAACTCAATTTTTGCTTTTTCGGTCGCCCATGTGGCCATGCGCAAAAGCGATTTGAATTGCGGATTTGAGATTAAATCCTCAGGAAGATCAAAATTGTCCAACAGCCACGGCTTAACGACATTGTCGAACAAAATTCTATCGAAATCGCGGCCACCGCACATCGCGACGCCACCATGCGCTAGGAGTGATACTCGCCCGGAAATACTCTCTGCAATGGCGATATCCAGAGTGCCTCCTCCAAGATCATAAACAATAAAAACGCCGTCATTCTTGCGCTGGCGCATAACACTCATCACAGCGGCAACGGGCTCTTGCATCAATGCGACACGCCCGAGACCGGCCGCTTCGGCGGCCACCATGGTTGCGTCTTTCTGCATTTGATTGAATGCAGCAGGAACGGTGATGACGGTCCCGGTATCCCCGTCACGTCGGAACTCTTCGGGAAGGTAGCCGTAAAGTGCGCGCAGCACTTCAGCGGAACAGTCTTCCGGCGTCATAACAAGGTTAACCGCGGGCAGCTTGACTGGAGTGCTGGTGCCCATAAGCCTTTTAAAGAGCACGGCAGCGTTATCGGGGTTGCGGGCGGCATTGTTGTAGGCGCGCGAACCAACATACTTGTTACCGCGTCGATCGATAAAAATGGCGGATGGGGTGACGTCGTGCTGTTCGGGACTCTTGTAAAGCTGGACAGTCTCACCATCAAACGAGCAAATGGCACTATTGGTCGTGCCCAAATCAATTCCAACGTATTTCATACTTTCACATTCCTAAGCATTACTGTTCCCTGTCTGCGCAAACCATTCGGCCCCATGATGATTGGCTCCACCATTTGATCAACGAGCAAAATTTCATCTGGGCCGAAGTCTCCAAGATTGAGAGCGGATGCAGCCATACCCTCGTCGTAAGGTTGACCTTCGACGTTAACAAGCTTAAGGCCACTGGATTCGAGGCTCTCCTCAACCCTTTTTTGGAAGTAGCGGATCTGATTGATGTAACGGCTTGATTCACCTGCGTCGAGTTTATTAACAACCTTTCCAAACATGCGTGAGAAGCGCCAACTCTCCACTGCGATATCGATCAGTGACTGCTCCATTTGCTCATTACTCTCGCCCTGATGTGTCATCTTTTTTCCTGCTGTTGCATTTCTCGGTGATTAATATCACTAGTAGAAGCGAAATAAATTCCGTGATCGCCCACTATCACGGCGTTCACGCCTTGTTCCGGGTGTGAATATAGTTTGTAACTTCGCATAACAGAACATTCCTTCCTTGCGTTACCGTCTTGAGCGTCACGCCAAGTCAGTTTGTTTCCCCAATGTTTTTCATGGATTACTGGCACATAGTGAGGACAGTGACTGGTATCGCATCATCGTTTTGCAACAGTCACACATCGTGTAGAGACACAGAGGTGGCAGCGACGAGCGCCATCAATACAAATGTCTGGGTTCCTCGACTCAAACCGCGTGTTCTAGAAGTCTCTGTATCTGGTAAAAAAGACTACCAGCTGTGCCACCAGAAGGTTACCTAACAGCATTTGGCATGCCATCTATCGTATATCTTTGATATTAAAGGTTTTCTTTGAAAAAGCATCAACTCTGACCTTGTCATTTGTAAGGCAACCCGACACGACCAGATAGACCTGCTTTCAACCGGATCTTGCAGTTCTCAGAATCGGCCTAGCATTGAGCAACACATGTAGGGCTAGCCCTACACACAAGAAGGGAATCATGCATGTCGAAAAATAATACACTTGGGCGGCTACATTTTTCGTATCTTCGTACAGAACTTCTAGAGCAACTCCACCAAAGGTGGTCGAACGCAGTGTCATGGGAGCTTTGATGGGATACGTGTTTCTCATTACATACGATTGCAACAAAGCTGGTGTCGCTGCGGTCCAAGTTCGCTGACAATGCTGAGAAGGGGCTAGCCCGCGCAGGAAGACAACCCCGTAACTTCTGTGTGCAAATATTCAGGCCTCGCGAAACACTGCAACTTTTTCACTCACCAGACTGGTACACTCTCTTAGAGCCAATAGTGAGTGCGTACACAAGCATCAGCAGGAGCGCTACGCAAATCAATCGCTCTTTAGCGCTTTACCTTTCAACAACTGCCCTATTTTGCTGTCTTAGCAGCCAATCTGCTCTTGTATTAATCTTTGGATACCAGCAAGCAACTTCAAAAATTTTGCTTTCAACAGGTTGTGAATATAAACTGGATTCTATAATTCACTCAAGCTAATGAACGATAATGCTCGATAGCACCTACAATCCGATCCAGCAATGGTTTAAATCCGTCAAAATCAATAGAATCCTTTCGAGCTTGCACCACCTTCTTTGCAAAAATTTCTTTTCCGTACTCGGTAGTGCTATCACTCTCATTCTTCGGATTAAACGACTTTCCTGAAACCTGTATTTGGCGAGCAGCCTGATCAAAGAGATCCTCAATCGCAGTTTGGTTCCCCTCTGATATCGGAGTTAGCACAATGTACAAATTATGTATTACATGTACAAATTCCGCGCCTCTAAAATCATCCCCCTTAAGTTGAGCCGGGTAGCTCTTCGCAGAGGATATTTTTTTCAATTTATTATTTATCCCGGTGAACCCAGAGTCATTATCTAGGACAATTATGACGGGACTTAACGGTCTAGGAGCCTTGTAAAACTCAAATCGCTTGTCAAAAGCCGAGATGAAATTTTCCAAATACGAAGTACCTCCGTAAAGTTGAAGCAAAAATCGCGTACGCTTAGTATATTTTACGAACCTCACTAACAGTTCATATGGACTGTCGTTAGATTTCGGGCTTGCCAACGACGGATAACCAGACACCAACACGCTTATTGCAGACTTCAAATAAACGTTGTCCGTCTTACCTTCACAAAGTATGGTAGGCATGACATTTCCATAAAATAACCTATAGTACAAGAATCGGCCAAAACAAATCTCCCTGCCACTCAAGAGCTTGTTAGTATGAATGCCATTCGTTGCGCGGGCATACTCAGGGTTTAAAGCGGGCTTTTGGCGCATACGATTGTATCGATCAATTTGATCGATGAAGTTGAGCCTTCCCTCAAGCTCATTAACATTTCCAGAAACAACAACACCGCTTAACTCCTGCTCAAACGCCCCTGTCATAAAAAGGGAATGGCATTGAGCTCTTGCTTTTTTCCAATACTCTTTTTTAATACCAGGCTTTTTATTGACAACCAACCCAGTCACTTCCTGCCTAGAATCTTTATATTGGATCCTGGTTTTGGCATTATTCAACGAAAACCCAGCTCTTGAAATTTCGCTTTTCAGTTTTTTCCCTTCAACATAAGCCCCATTGCTTTCGGCCATAATTTGGCTAGGGAACACCTTTTCACGCGTTGATATGGTGATATCATCTGCATATCTTGTATAGATACAGGAGTTCGCTTTGGCCAAAGAGGCCAGACGAATATCTAAAGAGTGGGTTATCAAATTAGTAATCACAGGGGAGCAAGGACTGCCTTGAGGTAGGCTGTTTTTGTAACACGCAATTTGAGCAATGACTGTCGCTATATGCGGGTCTAGACTGAAATATTTATTTGCAATAAAAAAACCTCTTACCCGCCCAAAATTGAAACTATCAAAAAAATCCTTTAGGTCTATATTTAATACATTTTTTTTACCGAGATGCATGACAGCGTTGGTAATTATAGAGCGCTCACGAGCAAACCCGTGGGACAAAGTTGACCTCGAACAACCATTCCCCTTTCTGTCCTTTTCTATTTCATCCATGCAATCCTGCAGCAAAAAGGAAAGACGCGCCTGTAACAATTTTAGCCGACTTGATGGCGCATCTATCCTACGATCACCACCACTTTTTTTGGGAATGCTAAAACTATAGTACTGTGTTACAGGCTTTAGCACATACAAGACATGTGTAAGAGTTGTCGTTTTTACACCCAACAGGTCAGCCAGCTCACGTTTTGTTGTTGCATCACGAAGAGCTTGGAGTTTACTCATATCGAAAATTTATGATGAGATTTTGGAGGACGGCTTATGGGCACTCTTACGCAATTGCACAGTGAATTTGCGAAACGACAAATCACTCAAAAGGCAATCCTTTCGGACATTGTTTTCACTGATCGCGATACGCGATCCAAAATCTGCCCATAAGCCGGGATGAAAAGTATCAGAGACAGAACAAAATAGCAACATACAGAACAACGATGAGAAGCCTACGAAGAGTCATTTACGGTCAACCGTGCCATAACTTCTACGTAAGAGTCCGTTAATGTTTTTTAAGCCTCACGACTCACAACCACCGACACCCCAAACTCAGCCACCCTCTTAAAGGCCTGAACAACAGAATACCTCGCCGCCAATTCAGCTGATCGATTTTCACCCGACAAGCACTCAGAAAACTTCAATTCCTGTACAAATCTATCATCCAAAATCGCGGTGAGTTCATCCAGCTCTTGCCCCAAGAACTCCTTTATCCGCTGAACCAGCTTCTCAACATTCCGCACGCCCTGAAACTCTACCGCAAAGTTATCGCTCGAAACGTGATCAGCTTCTGAAGCGATCGAATGCGCCACGGTAGAGTTAAACAATCGCCCCGCAAACGTCCACCAAGTGGCATTGCCGCTTCCATCATGCAGAAGGATCGTTTTGCCAGACTGCGCCCACCCGAATTCTTCCCGTAAGGACTCAAGCAAATCTTTAGCCCTGGTAGACAGCCATGGGTAAACCTCATCCGAACTCACGACGTCATTGATGGCTTGGCACATTTTGAAATGCAGGGGCTGCCCCATGCTCAGCCATTGAGACTTTCCGCGAATCTCGGTAGGTTCCACGTAAGCAATTTTTCTGGCCCAGTCGACGAACTTTGTCTGCCAACTTCTACCGCCCAAGGTCAGTCGCGCAGGGCCGTCCTCTTTTGTCGCGAAAGTAATTTGGTGAACTTCACCAAGCTCCTGCTTCCCATAAAATACCTTGACCATGGGCGGGCTGGTGAAGACAGAAAAAAGCTCCATGAAATTCTTCTGACCAAAAAGCTTCTCTCCTGATGGCCCGACACCCAACACACCACCATCGGGATGCAAAATCCCGGTCAACAGCATGTGCTCCACCATTTGAGTACGCATTTGCTGGGGAATGTCACTAAACCCAGACATTCTTCCAATCCATTGAGAAATGTCCGCTTCGGCGATACCATGTTCCTGTAAAACCAACGCCATTACCTGCTGACAAAATATATGGAAAGGCTTAGGTAGTGGTTCAATAGGCTCGACAAATCCCGAGCGCCATAACGTAAGAAGCGCCAAGGCCTGCAGAAATGCGTCTTCTTTGGTCGCGAGGAACAAACAATTGCGAGACGTGCCAGCGCGCCGTCCTGTGCGCCCAATACGCTGCAAGAACGACGACACGGTGAAAGGCGCGTCAAGCTGAATAACCCGATCGAGGTCTCCCACGTCAATTCCCAGCTCCAAGGTGGACGTTGCCACGATGACGCAGTCATTCCCCTGCGCAAAGGCCTCTTCTGCAAGGCGACGCTCTTCCAGGCTCAAGCAGCTATGGGATACATAAGTCCTGACGCCCGCACCACGCAGCTCCATCGCCAGCTCTTCTACGCGTGAACGGCTGTCGACAAAAACCAGTCGCTTTTCACCCCGGTGCAATCTTGAAATCACAAGGGCGGCGTTGCGCAACGAGCCGACCCAATCGACCTGGATTTCAGGCACAACGTTATTAGGCGCAGGTGGGTTGATCACGCTTCTCCGAGCACTGCAGTTTCCCGCTAACCAATCACATAGTGCGTCAGGGTTACCCACAGTGGCGGAGAGCCCCAAGCGCTGAATCTCGCGCCCGGCAAGTACACTTAGCCGCTCAAGCACTGATAGTAGATGCCAGCCCCGGTCATCACCTGCAAAGGCATGGACTTCATCAATGATCACCGTGCGCAAATTTTCGAATAGCCATCGATGATCGACTTTGGCTGAAACCAACATAACTTCGAGGGATTCAGGTGTCGTTAAAAGAATGTCGGGGGGATCAGTAATGACCTTTGACTTGGCAGACGCTCGAATATCACCATGCCACACTGCGACACGACGGCCCAATAGACGGCCGTAATAACTCAGACGCTCTTCGAGGTTATTAAGCAGCGCCTTAATTGGACAGATATAAAGAACGCTCAGGCCATGCCAGTTTTCAGTCAACATCCGAGAGAATACCGGGAAACTGGCCGCCTCGGTTTTGCCCCCCGCCGTCGGCGCCAGCAAAATGGCATGCTCCCCTGCCAATACTGGTGATATGGTGGCCTCTTGCAGAGGGCGAAGGCCCGGCCATCCCAAACTGTTTACGATATGGTGTTGTAATGCAGGATGGAGCTGATCAAATCCGCTCATAAATCGAGCTCAATATCATCAACATTGGACGCCGACTTGGCGGCACGCTCCGACTCCGTTAACTCCTTATCAGAAATGGTGAGCGCATAATCTTTTCTTGGATCAAAGTCTTCATGAACATCGATCCGATCAAGCACGTCACCCACCAATTTCTTAAGGAAAATTCTGGGGGCAATGCCTATTTTGCCCCCCAGGTTACCCGTCACAGCCCGTGCCAATTCGCCAATGTAGGCGTTATCGGCTTTGGTCTTTATGCGATCGCCATGATCACTAATCTGAGCGAAAAGATCCCTTACTTTGCAACCAACCTCTTCAAGGGAGCTTTGATCAAAGCCTCTTAAACGAATCTGTACTGCACGAGGGTTATCAAATCGGATATCAGTGGAGAAATCCACGGCAAGGCGCTGTGCCAATGGGGCAAGTCGCTGAACGCCCATGGGGCCGTCAAAAAATGCTGGGGTGCCGGTAATCAGCAAATATAAGCCGGGGAAACGACCACTATCGATCTCATCCATCAGCTGCCGCAACGCGTTCAAACTTTTATCGCGAACATCGCCGCGCATTCGCTGTAGTGTTTCCACTTCGTCCAGCACGAGCAACATCCCGGGGTGCCCGGAATCCTTGAGAATCGTCAATACGCCCTGTAGAAAGCTCAATGCGCCAAAGTGATCGATGTCACCTTTGATCTGAGCGTAACGTTTGATAGACGCTGCGATGTTCGGTTGTCCTGCCATCCAGGCCAATAACCCGTCTGCAATCTCCTCCCGCCCTTCCACCAACGCCTTACGGTAAGCACGAAGCGTCAGCGCAAAGGCAGGGGCAGCTCTCACCACCTCGCCCAAACGCTTTTCCATCAGCGAACCGGTTGCTTCAACTAGCTTATCAACGTCATTCTCGTCGATACCCTCTTGGGCCATTACATCTTCTTCGAGCGTGTAAAACCAGGACTCGATGATGGTGCGAAATGCACCAGATGTAGAATCCGGTGTGGTTAATCGTTCCATCAATCGACGGTATACCGTCTCCAAACGGTGTAACGGGGTTTCCGTTTCAGAAATCTGCACCTCAGCACAGGCGAAGCCTTTGCGATGTGCCCGCTCGCGCAGCCAGCGCGCCGCAAAAGTTTTACCGCTTCCGTATTCACCACGCACCGCCTTGAATACCGCGCCACCTCTGGCGACCTTCTCCAGCTCTTCATCGAAGGACTTCTCAAAGGACGAGAGGCCGACTGCCAATGCGTCCAGCCCATACTGAGGAACCGTGCCTCGACGAAGTGCGTCAATAATGTCCTGGGCGCGCTGATTGCTAATGCTCATAGGTCAAACTGTATTTTTAGGGCCCGGATATCGAGCGTAATGGTTTGAGACTCCCGGTTGAGCTGCAGAATCGGGTAGCCATCGACATTTAACAAACGTTGAGCGGCCGACAAAAATCCTCTCATCCGCAATTCGGGCTTATTCAGTTCTCGCACGACGACAGAATGCATCACTTGCCCTGAGCTGCGATCCAATAGTTTTAACAGCGCAGTGAGCTCTTCCTCTGTGATTGGTAAGCGCCCCACACGTGCACGCATATCCCTATAAACTGCCGAATTGAAGAGGATTTCGATCCAGTCTTTTTTCTCTGCGGGTTCCGGCGGTGCGGCGAAAAGATCGTCCATGCGGGCGACAGTTTCCTGCTTCACCTTCGGTGACTTTTGTACCACCACCTCTTTCGATGGTGCGGAAGCAACAACTGCTTCTTCGAGTATCCACCATTGAGGTTTGTAGACGGGTACTTCTCTCCAACCTGGTAGAACGTCTTCCTCACCGGCACTTACGAATACGCCAAAGGGAATTACGAGTTCCTGCAACGACGCCCCACCGTGATACCCCATGCTGCGCGTCTTGCTGTAACGAACCTTTTCTGACCAAGGCAAGACTGCAGCACGCTGTTCCGTCACAACACGAGCGCCTTTTACCAGAATTTCCTGATCGCGAACGTTATTCAGACTAGTGTGGTAGCGTTCGCCACTGCTCGGTGCGTCCAAATAGAACGAATCGTGGTCGAGCACATGACCATGATCACTCGTCAGCACGACAACACGACCGGCCTCTCTCGCGGCTTCCAGTATCTGGGAGAGTATGTCAATCGAAGTCAATTTCCAGGCCGTTGTCATTTGAGAACTACCAGAAAGCTGATCATCAATGGCATTAATGACTGCAGCAACGATTCGGCTTTCTGTTGCTGCAATGGTGGCACGAACAGATGAACTGAGTGCTCCGCTCGCCTGCTGCGGTAAATCTTGCTTATGAAATAAAACTGGCGGCGTCTTGGTAGAGGCAATGCGCTTTAACAAAGGGTGGCCCGAAAACGCAGTTTTTTCATCAGCTGCGAGGCCTTCACGTAAGACACCAGACAGCAGAGAGCAGCGGCTCACCTTAGTAATCGAGGGAAGTGCCGACACGAGGCAACGTGATTGAGGGATACTTTCAGGTCTTAGTTCAACCCAGCTGTGGCGCACCAGATCTTCAACCAACTCAGTGAAGACAGCTTGGCTCATGCCATCCAGCACCAGCAATAAGACGGGGTTCTGTTCGGCAATGGGTGCCAGCAAGGTCTCCAACGCTTGCTCAACATATACCAATCGCGCATTCAACGTGTCACCGCGCGCGATAACATCGAGGTGATGCGCCACAGCATAGTTCTCAGCTTCACGCCGGGCGCTGACTTTATCCACCAGACGCTGATACACCTGGCTCAACCCTTCGTCGGCATCTCCCGCCCAGATTTTGGTTCTGGCCCAATCCACAAAGCAAGAATGGTCCAAATACGAGAGCAGGCCCTTCTCTGCAGAGGAAGTGCCCGAACCATTTGCAGTCACAGACTCCAGCCACTGAGCCAAACGTAACGCCATTTGCGCACGTTCGATTTGCTCCTGCCTGGCTGGCATAACGCTCAGGGTATGTGCACGCAGTCGCTTCAGGGCTTGGTAGGCTGCCGAGGTTCCTGCCTTCGTTGTTGATCTATCCAGCGCCTGCGCAAATTGCTGCAATCGAGACCGAAAACCTGCAGGCAAGACGTTAGAGCACTCGACCATGGGTAGTACATCGATGCTCGCCAGCAATTGCTCAGCTTTGGATAAAACACCCTTCACTGCAGCATAACCTGCACCACTGTCTGCCAGTCGTTTCAGTACATATTGCTCGGCGTCTTGCCCAAACTGCCACAAGAGCTGATTTTTGACGTTAGCCCCCGCCAACTGCCGCTCACTGAACTTACCTCTCGCGGTGTAAACCGCTGCAACTGGCACCCACTCTTCTGCAACCGCCTCTTCACTGTAGAGAACTGCGCACGCCAATCCGATAGCAAGCAAATCATCGGCAGCGTCCGACAGGATCAAACGACTCAGCACGGGCGCCAGCTCCCCTACATAAGGCTGAAACCAATCAGCCATATGCGCAGATACCTCCTGCGGAATCTCGGCGCCGGGAATCTTCCCTTTAACCAGGCTCCACTCGAACAAACTATCAAGATCAACCGTCGGTTGGTTGTAGTTTAAGTACCCTAATGCCAAGGCGCGCCATGCGGTGTCGTGATCCATGACCTCGCCGAACTGAATTCTTCCAGCGTAGCGGTCATAACATGCCAAGAGGGCCTCGGCCATCCATTTGCCGTATTTCCGTGGCAGGCGTGGATCGACAGAGTGTACCGATGTCAGCTGTTCCAAGGTTTTCCAGGGGCTGATGCGCTGCGGCTCGTTGCGCCATAAGCGCGCCAACACATCCCGCGCAAGCTGCACGACATCAAATCGAGATACCAGTATCAATCTGGCATCACCTTGATGCTCCACCAACGCTTCGCGCATGGCCAATTCAGAGACACAGAACTTCAGCGTTACCTGGTGCCCGTCAAGTTCCCCGTGATAGCAGCTATGCGGTAGCGGATCAGGCCACACCAAGGCGATTCGATCGGCAGTCTCATCACGACGAAACGCCGCCTGCACCTGGGTCAAAAGCGGCTTGGGAGCCTTGTCGATGGCAACAACTTCCATCAAGCTTTGCCCCCACTACTTTCGTTGTTTTCAAGAGAGTCGTTGTGCTGAATGGTATAGCTGACCTCCAGCGTATCGCCGGGGCTCATCTCGGCTTCGATTTCACTAAAAAACGCCTTTGCTGCCTGGCGATTCAACCCAACTTTGCGCCCTTGCTTGACCACTTTCACGTTTGGCGTTGTGGGCGTGGTTATGGGTGGCGGTGTCGGAGGCGTGGATGCCGGCGGGCGTTCCGGGATAAGCCTGGAGGCGTCTTGCACTGCCTGACGCAAGGCTTGCGACATGCTGGTGACCAATTCATCATTGGATAACGCATCGCACAGTCGCTGCTTGATCGCCTTACCTGCAGGATCCGTACCATTCCAAACGATTTCCAACATATACCAGCCGTTATCTTTGATGGCTGTGACCACACTGGCAGCAGACGTGATGCTCTTGCTCAGGGCCAACAAATTATTGAATGGCTTGATTTCAGCTAGCGCATCTACCAACTCTGCACCCTCTTTGGTCTGCAAATGGCGCAGCAATTCCAAGCCAAGCTGAGCGTTTCGCAGTCGATTACCGGTCAGGGGCTGCCCCAAATTGCTCAGCTTTGTGCTCAGTTCTTTAACTAAATTTTCACAGGCCGCAAGATTGTCTGAAATGCATTCGCGCACTTGCTTTTGCAGATCGCCTTGATTGTTGGCGGTCAGATTCGGGCTTACCGTCACCCCCAGCAATTCGCCTGCGACATCCAAGCTCTTTTTCCACTTTTCAGGTTTTGCCAGATCCTGTTTGAGCAGTTCCAAGTTGTCGGGCATATCCTTCAATGTGACCTGATAGCCGCCCCCATGAAAGCTGTAAGCATACTGACCATACTCCGCAAAAACCTGTATCAAGAAGTTTTGCACGTGCTCGGTCAGGCCTCGAGGGGCAGGCTGATCTATCGCCTCACGCAGACGTTTTACCGTGATCTTGGCACCGCCCTGCTGTGATTTTGCCAATTCGCGAGTGAGTTGATTGGGCCAATCCGGCTTGAAAATGAAATATCGCTCATGCATTTCACCCAGCTTTAGAGGCTGCGCGATGGAGCGCATCAAAGGACGCAATGGACTGTCGACGTCAATACGATGGTTATTAGCGAAGATCGCGCGACGCACCACTTCAAACACTTTACCCAAATCTACGAACTTGATTTCAGCATCAAATTCCGGGTGATCAGGGAACTGATACTCCAGCGCCTGACCCAACAGCTGCTCAAACGCCTTACCTAAGGTGCTACCAATAGGCAAGCGGGGCCGGAAGCCTGAATCAAGCGAAATAATCTGCGATTCCAGGCTGCCTGCGCCGTCATCCAGCGACCCCTGAATGCGGTCGCTGGCTCCATAGGCACCCATCAGGTAATCTTTAATACGCTGCCGCAACTGGCTGCGCTGGTTTTCCAACAAGGTTCGTGCCTGCCCGCGATCGACCGGGCTCAAATGCTTGCTGAACGACAAGAATCGGTCATCTGTTTTAAGCACATATTCCAGCCGCACCAACATACCCAAATCTTTTTGAGCTGATTGACTAAAGAAATACGGCAACCAGCACAACGTCCGGGTTTGATTGCCCTGTTGTTCATAGATTTGAATGCGGGCCTTATCGTCAGACACGGTGTGATTATCGCGATCGAAGGGGTAATCGATGATGACCTTCCAATCGTCACCACGTGCTTCAAATACACTCAGGTCAGTAATTTCGCGAATATTGTAAAAAAGCACCTCGACATTACGCCACGTTCCCCGCCACAAGAAGCGGTGGTTGGTTTCCTGGAACATGTCGTCGGACTCTTGAACCCCCAGAGCCGAATACAGCAGGTCTTTGACCAGTTTGCGGCGTGCACCATCGTTGTCGTAGGGATTAGCTTGTTCCAGAATGCTTGCGGTATCAACACCCGACAACTGTAACGCTATGGTTTGTACAGCATCGTCGCTAATTTTGATTTCACCGACTTGCCCCGCCCATTTCTTGCATCGATTCAATACGATTCCATATTCTTTCCCTGGAATAGGTGACTTAATCGTGCCGTGGTTCAAGGCTGCTAATTTGGTGGCGGTTAATTGCTTAAAGCACTCAACCTCGGGCACCAGCGCTGACAGCAGCAGGGTTTTAACCAAACGCAAATCCGCTGCAAACGGGCGCTTAGCCGGGTCGTTGTCAGGCAAGGCTTCCCAATCTGCATAGCGGATTTGATGCTCTGCCTCGAGCAAGGGAATCAGTTTTCGCTCAAAAAGGTTTTTGGCATTTTCAAATTGTTGCCGCATGGCATCAGAGAACGGTTTGGTTTCTGATGCAATCACATCATACAAATCCCCCACCGGGATAACGCTACCCAGCTCCAATGAATCTCGCTGTTGCACGAGCAGCATCAACATGACCTTCAACGCAGTGCGCTCTCGCTGCAACGCCGTCGACAGCGCAACCAACGCCTGTACCAATGCAGGGCTAAATGGATAGAGTGAACGAAACTGCTCGCGATCGCCCTGGTTGGTCAACAGAATGCTGGCGATTTCTTCCCGCATTTTGCCATCCATCGCATCAAAGGCTGCGTCGATTTGTATCCGGGCCGACTCACTGATCGGTTTGAGCAGGCGTTTTTGCACGATCACTGGCAAGTTGCGATCTTCCAGCTTGATTATGTGAAAGCGGCCATCCCAATATTTGAGCGCATCGCTAAGACTGTCTTGTTGAGCGCCGGTGTATTGGTCACCAACGAACTCTCGCAAATCTCTCTGACGCGCGATAAAACTCGCTACCGGCAGCGCACGCGGCTCGCTGGCCTCCACCAGTTTTACGACCTTCTGAATATTCTTGGCGATGAACTTGTCATCGGATATGCGGCTTGCCAGCCACAGAATCAGTTCGTCGAGAAACAACACGACCGCATCATAGCCGAGCGCCTTGGCATGCTCGGTCATGATCAACAAGCCTTCGTCGAAATCGACAAACCCCTGATCGTCAGTTTTGGCCGTCTCGGTCACCGATTGAAAAAACGCACGCACCAGATCCCCCACCAAACGGGCTCGATCTACGCGATTACCATGCGCTGAAATGGCTGGGGTATAGATGGTGAGATCCCAATGACCACTGTCGACTTCACCCCAACCGTCGTCATCACCCGCTGCTTGGGCAGACTGATTCAGTGCCTTAAAAAACGCGTCATTGCCCATCGCACGACGCAGGTTCTCAGCGTCTTTAATGATACGGTCTGACAGGTAAAACCCAGGAATGGGCGCGTCGGGGTGGCGTTTGGCAATGTAATTGGCATACCCCCCCAAGATGCCGGCCTCGATACTCACGGCCCCGATCATCTGATAAGGCACCAGCAGGATGTTTTTGCTCTGCAGCCAAGCGTCGTGCTTGTGAACAACCGGCGCCAGTTCATTGATCGCGCGGGCGTCAGCATTGCCCTGCAGCAGCAGGTGCAACACCGCCATGAAGTGCGACTTACCGCTACCAAAGCTACCATGCAAGTAGGCGCCTTTTTGCCGGTTTTGATTGCCCTCAATGGTGCTCTTGATAAAGCTCAGCGCATCTTCAAACGCGCGCACCAATTGCGGCGTCACCACGTATTGATCAAGGGTCTGCTTGATGGCAGCCGGTTCCAGGCCGGTCGACAGATTCAGGACGAAATCTCCGCTCTGCACCTTCTCGGGTATGTCGATCAGCTCTCTTAACAACGGCATGAATCTGGCCTCATCTCATTATTTTTCAGAAGTGGTTACTTGCCAGTGTCCGCCCTTGGCCGGACCGACTCGCTTAACCATATGTTCTTCTTGCAATTTTTGTATATTTCGCTCAATGGAGCGCTCGGTAATTCCCAGTTCGGCGGCCAGCTCGGGGATGGTAATCTCTGGTCGTTGCCGCATCAGGGCCAGGATTTTCCCCGACGTTTTCCCCGACATTTTCCCCGACGTTTTCCCCGACGATTCCATTTCCCCTGACAGTTCCTGCTCGCCCACCGGCTGACGGGAGACTATTGCCCGGAACAGGCAGCCTTCACGGTCATCCTCGAATTCGATCCTTGGCCAATCGTGTAACGCCCGTTTGATGCCTGAGCCTAATCCGTGATAAGGCAGCAAGCCCTTGGCCACATAAGAAACCAGAATGGGATTGCGAATATTGGCATTGCCGGCGCGAATCTTTTCAACCGTCAGATTATTAGGCAGATGACCTGGGCTGATAATTTCTATGCGGTTGTCAAAGACGAACAAGCGCACCGGAGCACTCACCAGATAATCCCGGTGCACCAATGCGTTCACCAGCAGCTCTTCAAACACACTTTCGGGAATTTCAGGTTTGCCCGGCGCGTTTACCCCTTGCCCAGCCTGCACCTTATGCAGATTGCGCATCACAAAAGCCAAGCTGTCTTCATAGACCTTACGCAAGGGGCCAGCGAAATCTTCAGTGTCGATATACTCACTGACATGCATTTCGTTGCCGGGGTAACGAATGGCTTTTACCACAAATTGCGGCACCACCCATTCGGGGCGCTCGGCGAACATCAACACACCGGCCAGATTCAGCTGCCCCGCGTCGGTCGCAAGATTCATATTTTGCAACAGGCGTGTCACTTCGGCCGGATCATCGGGGAAAGCTTGTTTGTAAACATCACGCAAAAAATCGCGAAAACGCAATTTGTCGAGCTTATCAATGCCCGCCTTGGTGGGCAGCTCATCGGCATGAAACTGACTGGAAATTTGAAACAAACGGCGCAATTCTTCTTTGGAATTCACCCTGCGTTTGTCAGCCCCTGATTTGAGCCAGATCACGCCATTTTTATCGAAATAGGGTTTATCGATACCCTTGGGCACCGTCAGCACAATGACCACTCGCCCGTTACCCACCGGCACATTCTCGGTGATGACGGTCAATGGGCTGCGCACACACTGACTGGCGGCGTTACTGATCAATTGATTGATGCGCCCAACGTCTGCTGGCGCCAGCCCTACAAGCTCGCCGTTATCAGCCACGCCGATCAATAGCGTGCCGCCTTCGCTATTGGCAAAGGCAGCCATTTCGGAGGCCAGGGAATCGACGTTACTAACGTCTGCCTTGAACTGGCGACGGCTGTCTTCACCGAGCGCAACCTGACTCTGCAGCATTTGCTGGTTCACTCTGCGGCTCCCGCTTTGGCCTTGCGCGGCGCACGCGCTTTTCGGCTCGTGGTGGCAGCAGGCTGCCATTGGGTCAATTCTTCTCGCGTTAATTCCCAGCGACGCAACTCTTCGAACAGATAGCCTTCATAGAAATCGCCCATGCGCTCACCGAATTCGAGATCGATGTCGTTGTGCCATTGTTTGAGCCAAGGGATCAATTCATCGAGTGCTACCAACATGGGCATCAGGCGATGGGCTTCCCAGCCGTCGTTTTCTTTGCGATATTCATACCAAGCGGCGATGGCTTGGGCGCGTTGCAAATGATTGAGGCCGGCCCAGCCGATCACGAGCGTGGTGTCGCCGTCTTTTTCGCAGCCGGGGAGCGAGAAAAAACGTTCTTTGGGGACATCGAGCTTGCCGCGCAATTGCCAGTAACTGGTCTTGCGAAAATCAGGTTGTTTGTACTGCGGTGGCACGGGAATAACGCCCACCTGCTGGGACTTTTTGGCGTCGGCCTTGCGTTTGGCCTCGGCATAGGCAGCCACCTTGGCTTCATCTGCTGCATCTTCTGCTGATAGTGGGTTATCGACGCCAAATTCGGCATCAATAGCATCCTCCTGGCGTTGTTTGTCCCAGGTTTCTTGCCAGGCGCGAAATTTGGGCATGGCGGCTGGTGTATAACGTTCGGCTGCCATCTGCGGTACCTGATCCCCCGCTACCAGATCGCTCACCAGCTGCTGCAGATCACCGGCGTCGTTACCGGTGAACAGTGCAGCAATGCGCTGGACATTGGCATCGGCACGCAACTTGTCTGCCAGTTGCGCATAGGTGGTCAGCTCTATGGTTTGGCATACCTGTTCGATGCGATCGAGCAACCATTCTTTGGCGGCTGACTGCAAACGTTGTTGCCAGGGTTCGCGATTCCAGCGGCGTTTGTATTCGGGTTGCTCCACCAATTTGATCCATGGGTTGCTGGCCATGGCCTGTAATCGGCGGTCGATCAGATCGCGATAATCGGCAGGCCAGTGAGTGGGGATCTCCGTCACGGGCGTGCTGCGGTGACGTTCAAACCAGGTGGACTGGGTTTCACCCGCAGCCATTCTCCGCGCCAACTGTATTTCAAAGGCGCGTTGGCCGAGCTGCACGTCGGGCAAGGGGCCGTCATAACACAGCGCCTCGTCGATCAGGCCATAAAGTGTGTAGACGTACCAATCCAGTTCTTCCTGCAGGGCAATCATTTGGCCGAGGATGTGGGTTTCCTGCTGCTGAGCAATGCTCAAGCGGCTCTGAATATCGGCATCCACTTGCTTGATTATAGAGTCAGGCCCTACGGCAGCGAGTTGCTGTGCCAGTTGGTCAATTTGATGGGTGAGCGTTTGAGCTCGTTTTTGGTTGTCTTCGGGAATGGGAAATTTTTTCAGGCCCGTTCCTGCGAGCTGAAATCGTTCATCCCAAAGAGTCTTTCTGACACGTGCACCTTCATTACCAACATGATCGCCACCCTTGGGGTAAAAAACCTGCTTAATCCAAAAGCACGCAGTAGAACTATTCAACAATCCCAGCAAAGCATAATGCTGCTCTTCAGTCGCTCCTAGTCGCATTTTTATGACCGGGGCCGTTTTATTGAACAATTTACCGCCGCGATCAAGTGCAAAATGATTATGGGTGGCTATTTCCGCAAAGGAAATCAACAACGAAGAGCTACACTTTTCGCTTGATATATACCCATACTCATACCAGTGAAGGCCTCTTTCTTCTTGTGTTTTTCTGAAGTAGACCCGTTTACGTAGCAAATCCTTCGCTGGCCACAAACGACGTTGCAACTCCAAATTATAAATAGGCTCGATTTCTTCGCTGTATGGAAAAATGCAGTCAACCTTGGAAGAAATATTCCAGTCTCTTACCCCATCGCCTTCTATAAATGGCCTCAAAAAAGACGATTCCACCAGATAAGTAGAACTTTCCCGCGGCAACAAAAATAGCTCATCTTCACCTACAATTGCGCCAAACCCAATACCATCGACATGTGTTCCAAGCATTGTGGCCTCAGAATTCTCGATGATTTCCTTTAGATCTGACGCACCGCCACCACCGACGCTCCAGGGGTGTGACGAAAACAGGCTTCTCAATTGATCCACAACTGTGATGAATTCGTTTTCAGTTCCTGGCAGGGGTAAAAGCTCTACAATGGACCGCCAGACTTTGCCCCGAGAAGCAACCACAGGTGTTACAGATTCTCCACAAATGCCCAATACCGCCCTCACTGTGTCAATTCGAGGCAACTGATTACGAGCAAAAATAATCACAGTTGGCGTGCCATGTCCGGGGATATAGGCACCCGACGTGTCAATCACGTGGGTCAAATCCTTTCGTGGCAAAAATTCCTCGATGAGCTTTTTTCCAAACTCTCTCTTCATAAAACTGTTGGCGGTGATCATACCCATAAATCCTGCGAAATGGTTACCCTGCGCAGGCAAAGTCAGATCAAAGAAACGCTCAGTAAAAGGCACACCCAATGAATATTTTCGATGGCAAGTCGGGTATTTATCCCTATAAGCGCCATTAAGTGCCTTATCCCTCACCGTAATATACGGCGGGTTCCCCACCACCACATGATATTGCTGACCCAAGATTTTCTGCAGTTTTTCTTGATCTTCCACTTCCAGCACATGCTGAATGGGATCTGCATCCAACAGCTGCGTTTGTAGCCCCTGCCCCTGCCATTCAAAACGGCGACCATGCAACAGCGAATCCCCGCACGCCAGCTGAAAGCGAAACGCAGGCGCATCTTTGATACAGGCAATGTCGCAAGCTTTCATCGCCGCAATCAACAAACGAAACCGACAAATCGCGATGGCATAGGGGTTGATATCAGTGCCATGTACAACATTCAGTGCTCGCTGCGCCAGCTCCCGCCGATTGGTGCCCGGCTCGCGCTTTTGCCAACGCTCAAAAACACGCTCAAACGTGGTAAGCAAAAAGTGCCCTGATCCGCAGGTAGGGTCGATCAAGCGCAAATCCGTCAAACCGAAGGCGTCAATGGCGGGTTCAAGGGTGTAATCGAGAATAAAGCTTTCTACAAACTCCGGTGTTTGCAGTAGTGCATAGCGTTTACGCACAGCCTCTGAAAGATCCTGATAAAGATCCCCCAAAAATCGGGTGTCCCACTGCGGATCCGTAAAATCGTGAATGAGGTGGCCGGTCTCTGGATTAATTTTCTGAAAGAAATCGATCAACTCTTTCGCGCCATCGGCTGACACCGGAATCTGCCACAAAGGGTTGTGGCGATGATCGAGCAATTCGGCCACTGCGGGTAATTGTTCCAGTTGCGCAAACAGCTGCAATAGATACTCACGCTCGGCGTGCGTGGGGTGCTGGTTAAAATAGGCCTCAATGCGGTCTTTGGCCTGTTTGAGGGGTTGACCACCCCCAGGGCTAAGTACCGGGCCAGACAACACAGGCTCTGCAAGCAGTCCGTTATCCTCCATAAAGCGTATGAATACGCAGATCAGCACCCACGCGACTGCCGCTTGGGTGATTTGTGCGGCTTGCCACTCCACAAAGTGTTCGGCGGTGCGGCCGGCTTCCTGCGCTTTTTTGTATTCATCTTTTAAATGCTGGCTGCGCTCTGCATTTTGGTTGCAGTAGGCCAGAATATCTTTCTCCAGCTTGGGGAGCAGGCGCTGTAGGTCTTTCAGGAGTTGTTGGCGGTCAATCATTGATCCATCTTCTTTTTAAAAGCGCTAATTTTTTGTGGCAGCTACAACACCGAGGTGTTGTTGACTTATGGCTCACCCAGCTTGATTTTTGGATTTGCTTCCAGCTCGCGACGTGTTTTCTCCAACTCTTCGGCCAGGAACTTCACGTCAGGTAAGACCGTCTGGTATTCAGCGGCCATCACTTTATTGGGCAAGCCGTCTAACGCATAACGGGCCATGGCAGCATTCGTTCTCGCGCACAGAATAAGCCCAACCGGAGGGTTCTCACCCGGCAGCATCCAGTGCTCGCGAGCATAGTTGCAGTACATATGCATCTGGCCCGCATCGGCGTGATCCAGCTCAGTGAGCTTCAAATCGATGATGACGAGGCAGCGCAAACGGCGGTGAAAGAACAGCAGATCTACCCGGTACCAACTGTCGCCAATACGCAGGCGGCGTTGCCGGCCTACGAACGTAAAGTCGCCTCCCAACTCCAGCAGAAAATCCTCCAACCGGTGAATCAGGGCGTCTTCAAGCTGGGATTCAGAATATTCGTCTTTTAGGTCGAGGAATTCGAGAACGTAGGGGTCTTTGATGGCTTCTTCGGGCGTCACGACGTCAACCGGCAAGGGCTGGCCTCCGTTCTCCAGCAGGGCTCGCTTATTCTTGGATAATAAAGCGCGCGTGTAGAACTGGCTGCTGATCTGGCGATCTAACTGGCGTACGCTCCAGCCACCTCGCAGGGCCTCAGATTCGTAGAACTGACGCTCGTCGGCTGAGCGCGTGCGGCGCATCAGGTGGACATAATGCGACCATGATAGCGGAAAGGCTTCTGCCAAGTGCTGCAGTTGGAAACTCCGAGACGGTGTCTCGGAATTTGGAGGGGGTACCGCTTTCACGGATTTCCGAGACAGTGTCTCGGAAATCAAGGTTGGTGGCCAGGTCTGGTAGAACAGGCGCATTTGCTCCAGATTGTCTACCCCAAAGCCACGCCCAAACTGTTGGCTTAGATCCTTTGAGAGCCGGGCAAGCAGGGCTTGGCCATAGGCGGCTCGGCTTTCTCCACCTTGCTCGAACTCGACAATGTGACGACCGATTTCCCAGTAGGTGGCGGTCATAAGCGCGTTTACGCTTCTGGCGGCAGCACGACGCGCGCCTTCCAACAAGGAGACGATGCTGCTGCGAATACCATTGTAATCCTGTGACGTAATCTGTTGCTCTGTCATTTCACTTCAACCAGAACAAGGGACTATTTTTAGGCGTTTTGGAGGGGCAATCATGCAATTCTCTGTTCACTGTCTGTTACAGGTGGCAACCATTCATTAGGCACACGGGCAAATTGGCTGTTACCCGCGACCAAGGGCACAATAGTGCCATCAATGACGGGTGCCGACTGCTGGGCATCGCCGGCGATAAGCAACACCAACGCTCTCACTTGACCGGCATTCAACAGATGTTGGCGCAGGTCATTCAGCCAACTATGCACCAGGTCATATCGGGCGATAAGGCCCGGCTCGGTCAGCAATACGGGTTGTTCGGTTTGTTTGATTTCTTCGGCCATAGCAGGCAACACCTGCTGCACCAAACGCTGAAGGTTGGCCCAGTCACGGCTGCTCTGTTCGGCGGCGTCGGCTCTCAACACGACTTGCCAACTGGGCGGCTTGGCCATGCCGTCGAGATGCCGGTGCAAGTGACGAAGCAATAGCTCATCAAAACTGATGGACGCTAATCCGTAGGCCTCAACCAGTTTGCGTTTTGCTCGCTGCATGTGGCGTGGGCTTACGCTGAGCGCCAGAAAACGCCCTGCGTCGATGCAGTTGGTAATGGTCTGATGCAGGGCTTTGTATTCCTGGCTGCCTGCCATGTCGATCTCGCCCTGCAGCGTTACGCGTGAGGGCGTTCGAATAATGCTGAACTCAGTCAAATTGGCATTCGGCAGGCAGTATGCCCCTACCTTTTGCTGGTTGACTTCGTAGTTGGGGTCCCAGTCCAGGCCCAGGTCTAAGGCACGCACCAGTTCATCGAGTTGGGGGCGACCAGGCAGTGGCTTGGCAGCGGGGTAGCGACCTTTCACGCGTGCCTGAATCTCATTTACAGTGAGCGCGCGGCTACCCAACAATGCCCCTTGCGCTAACGCTAATGCCTGCGATGGCTCCATGTCACGGGGGTAGAACTCGGCACGGCTTGATAGCGCCGCTTGCTCGGAGGCTGCAGCCGCCAACCGCAGCAAGCGGTGGGTGCTCAAGCCGACAAAGGTTTCCGGCGCGGTAACCGATCTGACTTTATCGATGGTGGCCTGCGGGTTTAACAAAGGCTGCTTCAGCGCACACTCGCTTGCAAGTTGGCCCAGATCCTGCGCATAGGTGGCCAGCTCTTCTCCTAGGCCTTGCTGATCGTCGGCAATCAGGTAACGGTTACCAAAGCGGCGCAGAATCCAGCGGGGTTGCTGTTTAGTGAGCTCGGTTTCTACAGCGGCACGCACCACCGCTTGAGCGCGACGCTCTCGCACGGGGCTGTCTTCAACGGAGCCGCGGCGCAACAGAATGGTATCGGCGAGCTCCATGGCGGTCATCACCCCACCATTCTCAGCGAGCCATGCAGCAATATCGTTACGCAGCGCAGTAATATCAGGCTGTTTGCTCCACTGGGCAGTCACTTTGCTCTGCAACACGCGTGCTTCACTGACATCCATGCCAATTTCGCTGCTGATCATGCTAATGCTGGGCCAATGCACATTGTGGTCGCCCTTGGGGGCCTCGGCATCGAGTCGACCCAGAAATTCATTGAGAAACCGCGCCCGATTGGCATCGGGGGTTTTGGGAAACACCAGTTCGAGCAAACGATCGACACTGGTCGCTCGCGCGCCTGGCTCGGATTCATCTTGCGCTGATTCGGCCGGCCATTTCGCCTGCAATTTACGAATTAGCTCAGATAGCTCGTTACGGGTTTTGACGCCCACGCCTGACCAGGCACGCACATGGCTGCGATTTTGTGCCAGCAGATCGGCGACGGTATTGATGTTGCGACGACTGAGCGCATCGAGCGCGCTTGGGGTGAGTTCGAGCAACCCGATTTGAGTGTCTTTTTGTGCCTCATCGATTGGGCATGTAGGCACTTCACCGTGAACCGACGGGTGTTTGGATTGTTTGGCCGCCTGTAAAAACAGCTGTCGCCAGGCACGCAACATCTCTTGTGCCGATGAAAAGCGATCAGCGATTTTTCTTGCCATCGCTTTTTCAAAAAACTTGCTCATGTAGCTGCGAACAGAGGGGTCGAACACCGAGGGATCGATGTGCAGCTCGGCATTGAGATCAGCGGGTAGCAACACATTATTGGCCCAGCCAGGCAAGGAGCCGGCAGCCATTTCATACAAGGTGAGCGCCGCTGAAAATCGTTCGGCGTAGTCATCCCACCGTCGACGATCGTGTGCTTTGAGGTAAGGGTCCATATAGGCCGGGGTGCCGGCTTTGATATTGTCAGCGCTGACATTCACCAATGAAAAATCAAACAAGACCAGGTGAAGCTGGCTACCAATCTCAGTAACGCCCACATTGTCTGGCTTAATATCACGATGGAGGATGGCTTTATCCTCCAAGTGTGCGAGGGCACCCAACAGGTCATCACCAAAGCGCTCTAGATGCTCCAGCTGAATAGCACCATTATGACGAATTCGCTGTGCAAGCGTACCCTTGACTGCATAATCGAGCAGCAGGGCGGTGTGCCCCAAAATATCAACCGTCTTGTAGTAGGCTACGATCGCTTGATGGCGCAACCGGCTGAGTACTTCGCCCTCTTGGTAGATACGACGATTGTGCTCGGGATCGATGGCCATTTTTAGCACGCGTTGCTGGCCTTGGTATTCCACCAAAAAAACAACCGAGCATGCGCCACGGCCCAAGCGTTTTAGCACCTTGTAACCGCCCTCAAAGGTGTCGCCCTTTTTAGCTTCGGTCGGCTTTTGCGTGAGCTCATGATCAGGGCGCGTGAGTTCGTTTTCGACATCCTCCAGAAACTGGAGGAAATCATCCATCGATTCAATGCGTGCCCCTAAATCGGGATGCGTGGCAAATTGCACTAAATCCTGTACCGCCTTGCTGGCGCCATTGAGTTCGTCAGTCACCTGCAAACCGTTGTTACGTAACTTATCTTGCAGTTCTAACTCATTGGCTGCCGGCTTTTTACCGGTAAATATGTGGTATGCAATGGCGCCTAACGAGAACACATCAAGCTGCACACCGTCGGCTTCGGCGAGCGCATGAGATTCGAGCGCCATATAGGCGGCGGATTCTTCTTGCACCATGTAGTTGAGGTTGCTGAAGGCCGTCACATGTCGCGACTCTGACTCAAATTGTCGTTGTGCGGTGGCCCAATTGGCGATTTTGATTTTGAAGCTGCCGCCATCATCCTTGATATAAATGGATTGCGGGCATAAGGCACGATGGTAGAGCTTTTGGCGATGGGCATAACGCACGGTCTCAGCGAGCGTGCGCAATAGGGTTACCGCCGTCATCTTGTCGAGCCGCTTGCCCTCCCCTTGCTTCAATAGCCAGTGGTCGAGGCGCTGGGCACCGTCGAGGTTTTCATAGATCAACGCGGGGCCATGATCGTGGCGCTGAAATTCGAGCGTTTTGAGAATGCCCGGGTGATCGATGCCCTCGAGTAGCTGAGCTTCAAGATGGGCGGCCTTATCAAGGCGCTTTGCCTCATCGGCAGGCTTGCCATAGGTTAAGTAGATACGAACCCGACGTGTAACGCCTGTATCAATGTGTCGCCCTAACCACTCCTGATAGAGATCCGATTCGTCGAGCAACGCCGTCAATTCAAACTGACCCACCCGACGCGTGCGTAGGGATTCCTTTACGCCAGCCTGCACCATGGCTTGCGACAGCATCTTGGCGGTGGGCTTATCGATCTTTTTGTAGCGCCAGGTTTCGTCATAGTGGGTGATTTCTTCAATGAAGTTCTGGCGGGTACAAACACGCTGCCGGACATTGGCCTCAAGCTTAACCACCACGTTGGGAGCAGAGAGGAACACAACTGGGGTAATAAAGGGGACCCGTTCCTTGGTGGACTTGCGGGCGGCGTCTTGGGATTGCAGCAATGACGCGAGCTTCTTAGCTTTGCGGTCGGCCAGCAGCATGGGGTTATCGAAGGCCTTGCGCTTGCCCTCTGGGGATTCCCAGACCCATGTGCCGGCATCCCCAGAGATAACGCCGGGGTGGGATTTGATTTCGACTAAAAACAGACCTTTTGGGGTCAATACAAGAAGATCGACCTCGTTAACGAAGCCTTCACGGGTAATGAACTCAAAATTGGCCCAGGCCCGATAGGGGTCGTGGTCAGGCAGTGCCGCTTTGGCAAACGCCAAGGCGTCCTGCTCCCAGGCAAAGTCGGACAGAGTGATTTGCTTCCAAAGTTTATCCATGGTCATGGGGTGGCAGCATCCTTGTTGGCAAGCCTGTAGAGGGTACGCTCGTTGACCTGTAGGTAATCGGCCATCTCTCTAATGGTCAAAATTTCGCGCTCCATGGCTTACCCCGGGGATATTGCTCGGGTGAGTTACAAATCAGTGCATGGTGGCACAAATTAGAGCAATTAGGTTGGGCCTTCAAGCGGTTAGAAACTGACAAGTATAACTGGTCACAAAGCAGTCGACCTAGCCAGATTAGGTTTTGACCAATGGGGGGCGGAAACCAAGAACGCTGGCCCTTAGGATGTAGCTAAGGGATCATCGAAATTCAGGAAAGGATTCCAAGGACGCTAAGGCTGACCGCTACCCTCACCAATTTATATCCGTCCCAGAACAATAGGACAGTAAAAGAATCTGGTTGGTAGGTCTGCGCCATCCTTGGCTTTACCTCGTTGGTGCGACGACAGAGAGGGGGAAGCACGGACTTTAATTAAGTCGGCATGGTGAAGTGGTCACGGACCTGCCACGGCCGCCCGTCAAAAACCGGACGAACCGAAGCCACCTCCCCCCATGTCAAAACTACTGGAATGTCCCATCGTCGAGATATCACCGCCCAAATCAATTGCAGCATTGTTAACTCCATATACGTTTCCAGCAATGTCAACGCCCCCTATTCCGTCCGTCATGGGAAGCCCGGATGCAGGATTGATCACTGTTAGGGGCATATGGTCATCTGATCCTGGCGATTTGTCTTGAATGCTCGGGGCAGCACCAAGGATATCTTGACTGGTATTGACTCCGGCGCGGTTTCCCATCAGCCATGAAAATAGTTTCATTTTCTGTCTCCGCATTGGTTGAATGTATTTTCTT
Organism: Pseudomonadota bacterium; assembly: GCA_052035295.1. GTDB lineage: Bacteria > Pseudomonadota > Gammaproteobacteria > Pseudomonadales > Ketobacteraceae > HdN1. The sequence goes on along the minus strand of JBPOHS010000099.1, from coordinate 14,191 downwards.
CAACTTCTATACAAATGACCTGTCTTTTCACACTGTTTTTCCTTAACCCCTCCACCCGCTCAACCGAGTGGGAACGACAACCAACATTAGATCAAGATACCTTTCCCTTGGCACCCTTTAAAAAGAGATGCACCTGACCTTGATTTACTATCATCGGTATTTTTAGCGGTTTGTCTTTACCCACTTTGATTTTATTCGGCGCAACATAGAAATAGAACCAATTCGGCATATGCTTGCTTACGTTTACTAATACCTCCAGCTCATTCAGCCCTGCATTTTCTTTTGGAAATTTGAAAAAACTATAGACATTTGCGCCGGGATCGAAAAACCATACTGCCGAATTTTCATTTACAATCGGTGGTGCTGCATTTTCTCGAACCGGATCTCGCACACCAAAGACCACCCAGCAATTTGAGACTTTCCCAACGTTCTTACAAGCCGTGGAATCTCCATCCCTCAGATACACTGCCACCCCCGACTTGTCTGTCCCGTTGTGGCCAATCTCTCTGACTGGGGTGTAACCCAAATCTTCTGCAGCCTTTGCTGCTGCGTCCAACAACATATCTGCCAGAGCATCCGCAGGGGTCCCCCGCTTGACGTCATCTGCTGGCATCCAAGCAATCATTGAATTTCTCGCAGATTTTGCCTGCGGCGCTAACAGCCACGCCGCAAGATTTAGCCCTGCCATGCTGGCAGAGGATATTCCATGGATCGGAGCAGCGTACCCTGACGCAGCCATCGCAACGCCATATCCACCGGAGTCGGTGATGGAGGTTATGGTATCTATAGGTACATCCCGGTCCTCCAGTTTTGCGCTGATTCCGGCGGCGGTGGCGACATTCATCGCATAAGACGCAGATGGGTCTATTGATATTGGTGCTGTTGCGCAGCTCGTTGCCAAAATTGATGCCAAGAGTAGCGCGCAATTTTTATACATATATGCTCCGATTTTATTCCGGTGATTTTTGAGAACTGCCGTTTGCTTGAAAAAGCTGAGATCGACTGGCATTTCTACAGGACTCTATCACCGTTTTTTAGAATGCAAGCCCAACAATCCTCAGACATATCTCATTCACGGAAAATAGCACCGTTACGGTGCTATCCGCAGAGCGCCCTTTACGAATTTGTGCCGCATAATCTGTGTACAAACCAATTCTAGGGGTAGCACATGTGCGATGGATAACGACTGACGAGCTGTCAGCTATTTTGCGAATATCACCAAAAACGATTCAAAACCGAATTTCCAGCGGCGCCCCTATGCCCGCTCGATACAAGGTTGGGAAAAAGACGCTTTTTTTGGATTCGGAGGTACACGAATGGATAAAAATGAACAGGATTTCAGACCAGTTCTGGGAAACGGAAAAATGATCGAAATATCACACGAATTAGTAAAAAAAATTATTAGCGCTCCCTACAGCGAGCCCATTACGCTATCTGCTGATGAGGTTCGCCGAAAACTGAAATCTCAGGTTATTGACTGCGTCAAGTCGCTGGAATTTGCCTACGATCTGGCATATTTGGAGGGAAAAATTCGATGCAGTGATTACCATGACGCCAAACGCACACTGCCATCGATGGGACGAAAATACGGATACTTGCATAGTTTTGTCTCCCGGGAAGGGGGCACGAACAGCTATCGATTTTCCTATCGGCGCCCAACAGGAACTGGAGGCGTCCACCGAATAGGCATGAGACTAACCCGGGGTACGTATGGCAGCAAATTGAAGCGGTTTTCTGCATCAGAAATGGAGTACGATCTAGCGGCGTACACAGAGGAACACTACGTCACATTGAGGGATACCGGCCGCCTAATAAAAAAGGCCCTGAGATCCCTAAAATCAAGCGTTTTCTACAAGTAAAAAAGTTGGGGGCCGTATTTTGTGGCCCCCACTTTATTTTCATGCCAGCTTTTTCGCCAGATCCTCTGCTCGAAGATGGGTATATCTTTTCAAAGACGCCAAATCTCTATGGCCGGTAATCGATGAAACCTCCATAACGGAAAATCCCCGCTCAAAAAACCTACTCGCAGCTTCATGGCGCAAATCATGGAATCTAAGGTCGTGCAACCCAGCTCTATCAGTAATTCGAGTGAACGCAGTCGTGATAGAATCCGCACAGATCGAAAACACTCTGCCTGATCGATCTTTTTTTTGCCGCTCAAGAATGTCCATGGCCTGACTGGACAGCGGCACGTCCCTATCGAAGGAGTTTTTTGTATCGCGCAAGGTGGCCACGCGCCTGTTAATATCCACATCTCGCCATTGCAACCTAACGATCTCGCCACGACGCATGCCGGTTTCGATGGCGAACTGGATAACGTCCGCTATAAATCCTCCATAGCGTTGAGCCTCTTCAATGAGAATCCGCTCTTCGCCGGGCAGAAGGCGACGATCACGGCCTCTACCCTTGCGCGGTATGGCAAGCCGCTTAACTGGGTTCGTTTTCGGAAAGACAAAATCCCACTCCCGCTCAGCAGCAGTAAGAATCCTTCCAAGGAGCAAAATTTCCTTTCGTACCGAATCCGGATGCCGAATCAAAAGCCTCCTGTCACGGTAGGCTTTTATGACTGCGGGTGTAAGCGATAAAATAGAATAATCCCCAAAATTTTCCCGTAGCAAAAGGCATCGGGATTTAATGTCTGCAAAGGACTTTTTTGTTGGGGCTATTTCTGCAAGGTACCGGTCGATTAGTTCGCTGACAGCAATATTTTGCGCTTCTCCCTCCCAGTTGAAAGTACCTCGATCTATTTCGAACTCAGTCTGCGTCGCCCAACGCTGCGCGAGCGCCTTTTTCGTAAAGTTGCGAGAAATGGGCGGGTAGCCCTGTCTGCGAATGCGGACACGATAGGTGCCGTCCGAGGTTTGAATGATAGTAGCCATACTGTATGTCCCAGTTGCCAAACACAAAGGTTGATTGGCGCGCGCACAACTGAAAGATACAGAACCCTGCATGAAACCCCATTACGCAAATACCACCGGAAAGGTGCTAATTACAGAAGGCGGGGGGCAGTGGCCCGATTTTGGCCCGATTGATAAAACGAGGGGAGTCGCAAAGTAGCTAACTACTTGATTTATATGGCGCGCCCGAGACGATTCGAACGTCCGACCTTTGCCTTCGGAGGGCAACGCTCTATCCAGCTGAGCTACGGGCGCTTTGGTGACACGGGCAAGATTGGTACTTGCACGAGGGCTAAGGATTGTATCAGAGTATCCCCCTGTTTTGGCAACTTTTTCCCGGCCCGCCCTGCCAAGTGGCCGCTGCCGGGCCAACAGCAACAGGTGCCCCATGATCAGAACCCTATTTACCCTCGTAGTTACCGCCTGGCTGGCTGCCTGCACCATCAACAATGTCGCCACCGACTATGATCCCGCCACCATGCTGGTCGGCGCCGGGAGCTACGCCTGGGCCCCGCCACAAAAGGGCAGCGACCCGTTTGCGTCCCTGGATCAGCAGCGCATCCGCACCGCCGTCGATCAAGCGTTGGCCATGAAACCCATGCAGCCTGTAGCGCCCACCGAGGCCGAACTTTGGGTTCAAAGTGGCATTGAACTCCGCGAAGTACGCGATCTGAACACCATGGAAATGGGCGCCGGCTTCAGCAACCCGTTTTTCATCGGTGGCGAAACCGTTGTGCACGTCAACCAATACACCCAGGCGGTAATCTACGTTCAATTCATCAACCCCAAAACCACCCACGTAGTCTGGCGGGGGCAAGTGACCCGCCCCTGGAGCGAGCACACAGAACCTGCCAAGCGGGAGCGCCTGCTGCGCGAAGCGGTGAGCCAGATTATCGCGCGCTTCCCTCCCCTGCCTGGCAAATAAAATCGCCACGCACCCCGGCGACGATCTGTAGCCATGTTGACACTCACGCCCTTACCCCGAACATTCTATGACCGGGATACGATCACTGTGGCCCGCGAACTGCTTGGTTGCCGCCTTGTGTACGTTAAAGACGGCGTTATGCGCGTGGGCAAGATCGTTGAAACCGAAGCCTATCTCGGCCTCAAAGACCTGGCCGCACACTCCTCTCGCGGCTTGACCGATCGCACACGGCCAATGTTCGGGCCACCCGGCCACGCCTATATTTATCTGATTTACGGCATGTATCACTGCATCAATGCCGTCACCGAGCCAGAGGGAACTGCAACGGCTGTCTTGATACGCGCACTCGAACCAGAGCTGAACATAGAGGGAAAAACCAGCGGTCCCGGTTTGTTGTGCAAAGCCATGGGGATTGATCGATCGCTCTCCGGGCAGGATCTATTGAGCACACACCTGTTTATTGCACCGCCCAACCAAACCGAGAAGTTCACCATCGTCAAACGACCACGTATTGGCGTTGACTATGCCGGACACTGGGCCAAGCGTCTGTTACGTTTCTACATCAAGGGCAATCCTTTTGTTTCCAAACCCTGATATAAGACATACAGACTTTCATTCACGGTTTTATCGCAAAGGACACAAGCATGCAGTGGGATGTCAACAAAATCGACGCGTGGTTTCGTAATGCGCTGGTCGTCGTTTCCGGGGTATTGATGGCATTGCAGTTCATTTTTGGCACCGAAAACGAATGGCTCAACGGCGCCACCATTTTGTCCATGGCGGGAGTAGTGGGTTATTTCACCAACCTGCTGGCACTGAAAATGCTGTTTCAACCTAAACAAGGCAGCGTGCTCGGCTGGGAGGGCCTGGTACCCAAAAACAAACCACTGATTGCTGCACAACTGGGGGAAAGCATACAAACGCAGTTGCTCTCGCCCGACATCATCATCGGCTACATCAATGAGCATCAACTCATCGCCAAGGGCACAGAGAATTTCGAAAAGTGGCTGGACGCGCAACTGCAGGATCCCGTTATTCGCCAGCGCATTAACGCGCGTGTCATTGCCTTGCTACAGGAGCACGGGCCATCGCTGATGCGATCGGTCTTCGACTTCTCGGAAGCAAAGCTGAAGGCCATGGCGCTTAACCCTTCGCTTATTGCCGACCATTGGCCCGATATGCGGCAGAAACTTTCAGGCTATCTGCGAGATGCAAACAATCGCCGCAAAGCTGCGACGCAACTGCGGAAAGGCCTCATGGAAACCCTGCCCCAACTGGCAGAACAGCTGGACGAAGCGATCAACACCTATCTTGCCCGCAGCAACACCATGGGGCGGCTTGGCAAACAGCTGAAACAGATGGCGTCCATCAATGAAACAACGTTTCTTGAACTGCTCGAAAACTTTGTCAGTGACGAGGCGACCGAAATCCAGTTTCTGGGCATTGCCGACATCCTGATGGAAAACCTGCAAAGCAAACTGGATGCGCCAGAAACACAGCAACTGCTGGAGAGCAAAATTGAAGGATGGGTAGAGCAGAGCAGTCGTTATGCCCGCGAGACCCTGCTGCCGCGCTGGATAGACGCGCTGCAAACCTATCTCGCCGACGAAACACACTGGCAGGACATTGACCGTTATCTGCAGACAACGCTAAACGCATCAAAAGACAAGCTGCTGCAGTACATGAATTCCAGCGAGGGGCAGGCCTGGGTCAAATCCAGCATTGAAACCCTTGTGAGCCGCCTGAACGTCAGCAGCCTGGTCCGCGATCAAGTCATGAAGCTGGACACCGACGAACTGGAAAAAATGATACTCGACAACACCGGCGGCAATCTGGTGGTGATCCAAACGCTGGGTGGCGTATTGGGACTGTTTGTGGGAACCATTCAGGTCAACGTCTGGTTTGCCATACCGGTTTTCACGCTGACGGGACTGGTATGGGTGCTGGCTTATTTCAACAACCGGCGCCACAGAAATACATAGTGCAAAGATCAGTTGAGCAGCGTGCCATTCACCGGCATGCTGCTCCCACCTTGCTGCTGCGAATAAAGATTGAGTCGGTTATACAACGTCTTCAAGCTGACACCCAGAATATTCGCTGCCTTTTCCTTGCTGCCGCCACATCGGCCGAGAGTCGCCAGAATCAGTTCTTTCTCTGCTTCCGCCAATGAACAACCAACGTTGATTTCGATGCGATCCTTATCATTTTTTTCACCGACATAGCGACTGACAGGGGCAACAGCAATTCCCACCAGTGAAGCCCTGGCTGATAGGGGCACGTGTTCGATCACATGGTCAGCGAGTATGTAGGCGCGGTGAATGGCGTTTCGCAGTTCGCGAACATTGCCAGGCCAATCATGACGACGCAGCGTTTCAAGTGCTTTTTCACTGAGGACTTTCTGCTGATCTTCCAGCTGGTTCAGCTCATCGAGAAAGTGTTTGGCCAACAGTTCGATGTCGCCCCCTCTATCCGCCAACCGGGGCACTTCAATGAGAAAGACCTGTAATCGATAGAGCAAGTCTGCGCGAAGTTTACCCTCTCTGACAGCGTCTTCCGGCGATCGGTTTGTGGCTGCCAGGATGCGCACATCGCACTCCAGCTCCCGCCCGGAACCCACCCGCATAAAGTGGTGGGTTTCCAGCACGCGCAACAGTTTAGCCTGGAGCTCGATCGGCATCTCGGTGATTTCATCAAGAAACAAGGTACCTCGGGAGGCGCATTCAAAATATCCCTTGTGATCACGCATTGCACCGGTAAAGCTTCCTTTGTCAAAGCCAAAGAATTCACTTTCGACCAACTGAGGCGAAATGGCTGCGCAGTTCACCGGCAAAAAAAGCTCACGTCGGCGCTGACTGCGCTCGTGCAACATACGTGCGACAACTTCCTTTCCGGTGCCGCTCTCGCCAGTGATCAGAACGGTTGCAGATGTCGGTGCGACACGCTCAATACTATATTTCACATCTTCAATGACAGGTGAATTTCCAAACAAAGAGTATTCAGGTGAATATGTATTTTCACATGAATTCCTTGTAGCGGGTTTACATTCTGATTGAAATCCATGCACAGGAGAACTCTGCCTCTCTGTAGGAACTACCAACATTTTAGCCATGCTCTGGACTCCCTGTTTGGTGTTCGATTGAATTCGACCGCCAGTATATCCTTTAGTTGCATCAACTAAAATTCGCCGGAAACCAGGAACCTTCTCCCAGGCGCCTGCCACTAACGCCAAGGTGCTATCGCTAATTACAAGGCAATGAAAATGGATCGTCCCGCTCAACATCAGGATAAACAGCCCGGAATCGAAAGCGAAATGATTCCTCAGCCTGTTTCGATCCGTCCGAATTACAAAGGCAGCGAAAAGCTCAAGGGGCGCGTTGCACTGGTCAGCGGCGGCGATAGCGGAATTGGACGTTCCATTGTAAAACACTATGCGCGCGAAGGTGCCGACATTGCAATAGTTTATCTCAATGAAAAAATCGATGCCGAGAAAACACGCAACATGGTCGAAGACGAAGGCCAAGCATGCTTGTTGATAGAAGGCGACTGTCGCTCCTCAAAATTCTGCCGGCACGCTATTGAAAAGACCATTGAAAAATTTCACCACATCGACATTCTTGTGAATTGTATCGCCGAACAACATCCACAAGACTCGATCGAAAATATCAGCGAAGATCAGCTTTTCAACACGTTCAGTACCAATGTTTTCAGCTCTTTCTATCTGATCCAATCAGCGCTTCAGCATATGAAAAGCGGGTCCACCATCATCAACACGGGATCCGTCACATCCTTTCGTGGAAGCGGGCATCTGATCGACTACGCAGCGACCAAGGGGGCCATTCAAGCGCTAACGTTTTCCCTGGCTCGGGAACTTGCCAGCCGGGGTATCCGGGTTAACGGTGTCGCCCCCGGGCCAATCTGGACGCCATTGATCCCAGCATCGTTCAGCGCAGAGGAAACGCGTAAATTTGGCTCAAACACCCTGATGAAGCGTGCAGGAGAACCTGCCGAGGTAGCGCCTGCCTTTGTTTTTCTGGCAAGCGAGGATGCATCATTTATTACCGGGCAGTTCATTCACATCAATGGCGGTGGATATATTTCAGCGTAAACAGATCATCGACGAAAAAAAGCTGTCACAAAATAGTGACTGCATGAGGGATCAATGCGATTTTTCCTGTGCAAAGGGCCTTATCGTCAGGATGGAGCCCGACCAATACATCAAGGAGTATCTTATGAACTGGGACATAGTCAAAGGCAACTGGAAACAATTCAAAGGCAAGGTACAGGCGCAATGGGGTGATCTCACCGATGATCAGCTCGACGTCATAGAGGGCAACCGGGAGCAACTTGCTGGAAAAATTCAGGAACAGTACGGCGTATCAAAAGACGAGGCCGAGAAACAACTCAAAAATTTTGAGGAAAAATACAAAGACTATAATACAACAAGCACGTTGTAGTTGAAGGCACTCATCGCATGCCTTCGTCCTGAGAGCCGCCAAGTCGATGGTGTTGAAAGCTCTCAGGGCGAAGGGCGCGCCGCTTCACACCCACCACACCTCCACACAGACTCCCAAGCAGTGAAAAAAACATCGGCAACAAGTATTGCCACTGCTTGCGATGAAGCGAAAGATGCGCACCGCTATTCTTGTAGGATACATCCGCCAGCGCTTCATCATAACGCCTTGCATATCGGTACAACAGCTTGTCAATGATATGGGTGGCGTGTGTACCGTCAACTTGCATAACCTGCGTCATGAAACGAATGGCTCCCATGCGATCCCGGGCAATCAGTAATGCATTGAGATATTCCAGATTCTGCATAACAAAGGAGCGTGAATCCGCTGAGGTTTTCACCCGGAATCGCAACTGATTGACAAGATAATTCGTGCTTGGGACATACCCTTGGGAAACCGGCAAAGGATTGATAAAGGAGGTAAAAATTCCGCCGAACAGTGCAGAATTGGAAGAGCCGGCGATCACGACGAATAAGGTTATACTCCCACACCAAACCAAAAGACCGTGCATGAGGCCATCCGCCTTTCGGGAAAGACCGCATAATTTCGCGGCAAAAAAACCTCCGGCAAAAACAGCAGCCAACATCGACAAGGTCGTCCAGACAAAAGTTTTCGTGGCTCCGTTATCCAGACGTATCCCGTCAATGACCACATCTACAACGACAACACCCGAGGCAAGCCCCATCAGGATGAACGTGACATAAACAGCCAACGTCAAGATAGCGCCTGCGCACAAAGCGCTCCAGCTCAAAGGACGCCGCTGCAATCGACAAGGCAAGGCTGCGGCTCCATCTTCTTCAGATTGAAGAAAGACGCTTCTTGATTCCGGCATGACATGTTCCTTGTCCCGCGCAAAAGAAAATCTCACGAAAGATACGACTCATCAACGATGCCTGATTTCCATCAGAATATAAAACGCGATAGCGACTACCAACGGTAGAAGATAGAAAAAGAACCTGTACATGAGCAACGACGCCACAATTTCCTCTTTTGGGAGAGCGCCAGCGAAAAAGAAAAGAAAAACAGATTCAATGACACCCATCCCGGCAGGAATATGCACCATGGACGCCGCGATGCTACTGACGAGAAACACCTGAGCCATATGAAACGGATCAATTTTACATTGAAAAATCACATAGAGAACTGCGCTCGTCATCACCCAGTTAACACTTGCAAGAATCACCTGCAGCAATGCTGTCGAAGAAGCCGGAAAAACAATGGCGTGCGAAAAAAATGAAAATGTATATTTCTGCATACAAAAACACAAAACAATATACAAGGCAGGAACAAAAATAAAAACTGCACTAAGGGGTCTCAACCACCACTCCTGCCTCAAAAGCACTGCAGAGAAATCCATCCCCCAAAGCAGAAACACTGTTCCGGCCAAAAGACAAAACCCCAACCAATGCGTGACTATACAGAAACTGATGATGCGACCCACAACCGCTGGAGAAATGCCTCTTTCTGCATATAATTTGAACTTCAACCCTGCACTTCCAATGGCGGCTCCCAAATTGAAATTGAAGGCATAGCAGACAAAGGAAATAGCCATGGTCGTATTCACGGAAAGCGCATGGCTTGTGTAGCGACGCGCAAGCAAATCGTAACCGATAAAAGCCAAATAATTCATCATGACCAAAGCTAACGTCAACACAAAGGCAAAAACCGATATCTCCTGCATGAATCTCCCGACCATCTCCCAGTCCGTATCCTTGATTTGAGAATAAAGCAGAGTCCCTGCCAGGATCAAAAGAACGAAAAACACAAACCGGAAAAAGACCTTTAAATTCCACAATTTTAACCGTGCCACACCTGCCGTCACTTCACGCTTTATCATGCTCATCAGCGATGCCTGCATACGCTAATTCTGTGACCCTTGCCATTCTTCCTTGCCCTGCACACGGATCTTCTGCTTACGACTTGGCAGCATGACCGCCCACGATGGAAAGTGGCGCAGGAAATGGAAGACCGCAAAACTGACCATCAACCTCCATACGGTTCTCTGTTCGACGTCACGCTTGTCAATTTTTTTGCATGACGAGCTAATGAGCCGCTCCAGCTTTTCACTCATCATCAAATTGAGATCAGGGTCTCTGACGACAATATTGCATTCCAGATTAAAGGAGAGACTGAGAGGATCAAGGTTACTGGATCCAATGGTCAACCAGTCATCATCGACCACGGCAACTTTCGCATGCATGGGGCGTTCGCAGCATTCATATAAACGCACACCCGCCTGCAGAAGAGGGTCATAAAGCAATCTGGCCGCCGCCTTGGCCAATCTCATGTCGGTGCGCCCCTGTAAAACAAGCGCAACGTCGACCCCTCGCCGGGCGGCGTTGGTCAACTCACGAAAGAATCGATATCCAGGAAAAAAATACGCATTGGCGATGACAAGACGACGGCGAGCGCGCCGAATGGCTGCAATATAATGCTCTTCAATGGCAGTGGGATGCTGATCATTGTCGCGAAACACGAATACAGCTTCCGCTTCGCATTCATGATGCCCCTGAAACAGGAATTTGGGTCGATGGCGAATGCGGCCCGCAGGCTGCTCATGGCGACCAAAGGCAGACTTCATGAACTCGTGAATATCAACCACCAAAGGGCCACTAATTTCTGCAGCATAGTCCTGCTTGGCGCAGACACCAAAGCTATCCAGATGATCTTCCGAAAAATTGATCCCTCCTACAAATGCCTTGCACCCGTCAATGACGACCAGTTTTCTATGCAAGCGGCGAAACAAGTTGGTACGCAAACCGAACATCTTGGGGCGTGGATCAAAAACACGAAGCTTGACACCTGCGTCTATAAGACTGGAAATATACTGCTCAGAAAGACCATGCGTTCCGTAGCCATCTACTGTCAGCATCACATTGACATGCCTGCTTGCGGCGACGACAAGCGCTTTTTGAAGAGCACAACCAACGCTGTCTTCGAATAAAATAAAGGTTTCTACCATTATTTCTTTTTTTGCTTCTTCCATGGCCATGAATACGCTGGCAAAGTACTCTTCTCCATTTTCGAGAAGGGTAATTTGGTTGCCGACACGCCACGGATAGCTCATATCGCCACCTCGGCAGCCAGAGGAGCATGATCTGACAGATGCCCCCATGGACGCGATGGAAGAATGACAGGGTGATGCTTGCATACATTTCGAACATAAATGCGATCGAGGCGCAGCAGTGGCCAGCGCGCGGGAAATGTCCTTACAGCGCAACCAAGCGCATGCACAAAAACCTCGGTTAATGACGCAACCTGGGTTAATACGGAATGTGCCTTCATCCGCCAGTCATTGAAATCGCCTGCCACCACCAGGACCGCTGACTCCGGCAAGGTTGCTATCAGGTTACAAAGCAGTTCCAGCTGCAATTGGCGGTGAAACTCCCGCAAACCAAGGTGGACGCAAATCACATGAATTTCCTGATCAAGGGGCGGTATCTGCAATGCACAGTGCAACAATCCACGCCGCTCTTCATCCGCGATGGTGACATCCAGGTTCTCATAATAGTTGATGGGATAACGCGACAAAAGCGCATTCCCATGATGACCTTGCGGGTAGATCGCGTTTCTTCCATACGCAAATTGGGGCCACAGGGTTTCGGCGAGAAACTCATACTGAGGCTGCTCAGGCCAGTTGTCATGAATAAGCGAATGCCCTCTGTGTTTTCCGATGACTTCCTGCAAAAACACGATATCTGCCTTGACACAGCGCACGGCCGCACGCAACTCATGAAGCATGAATCGCCGATTGAGAATACTGAATCCCTTGTGAACATTCATTGTCAGTATGCGAACCGTCATTCTTTCACGCATGAATTATCCTGCATTTTGCTTCCCTTTCCCTCAGTGAATAACGCCTCAGGAACGTAGACAAAATGTTTAAAGACAAGTTCTGCCGTCACCTGTAGGCCAGCAACCAACGTCTTGCCTACAGCGCGCAAGATCATTCTGAACAATTTCCAATAGCCTGCATCATTTTCTGTAATAAATTCAAAGAAAACGCCTCTCAGTGAGACAATCCAAGTATTTCCTGCCTTTTTACCTCATTTTCTGTTGGCACAACCGATGCAACCTCATTTTGGCTATTTAATTACACCAGCAAAAAATAACGAGGAAGACAAAATGGTAGAGCCAACCACCGCTCGCAATGAATCTAGACCCGACTTAAAAAACCCATCAGACACCATGGGCACGGCCTCCCGCACGTCGGGTTTTGAGTCGCAACAACGAGCAACGAGCGACAAACAACCCGATAACCAGCCCTCACAAGGCAGCGCCTCCAATGACGACTTGAGCGGGTCTTACGATGTATTGAAAAAAGATTTCGACAAATTACGTGAAGACATGACGGCTTTGGCCAAAACCTTCTCGGAGAATCAACAGCACGTGGTGAAGCGATTTACCAGCGATCTGGTCAAGGAGGGCCAACACTTACTGAACTCTGCAAAAACAAAGGGCGAGACCGCCGTAAAATCGGCCACTGACTCATCAAAGCAGGCCGCCAATCAATTTGAAAGCCGAATCAAGGAGCGCCCCTTTATCAGCATGCTGATAAGCTTTCTGACAGGGCTTGTCGTTGCCAGGCTCCTGGTCAAACACTAACGCCGCAAGAGAGAAAGCCATGGAAACACAGGTGAAGCGTATTCTTTCTGCGATTTATTTGATCAGCAGCCTATGGGTCATGATCATCGCGCTGGCAGTGGCAGGCATTTTCTATTTCTTGAAGGCGATACTCATCTGGCTTTCACCCTCGCTTGGTTTTGGTGGTGCCTATTTGTTTTGCGCACTTTTATGCATCGTGCCATTACTGATTTTGGGGCACTACGCGCGATCAAGAATCAGACCACAACGCACCAGTTTACATCCGTCCGGCAACACGGGAATGGGACCCAATGGTACCACTGACGATGTTGCCGCTCTGGTCCAGGCGCATCCGGTTGAAGCGGTACTGCTTGCCTTCACGCTGGGATTTTCCCTGGAACAGAGCGCCGATCTGCGTGCACTCGCGTCGGCAGCGAGCAAATACGCACAACAACACTAACGCTCGCCCAGACTAAAGCCCAACCAGCAACGTCCTCGTATCAACGAGCATTTCAGGTGCGCGCGACGGTTCCGGAAATTCCGGCACCGTTGTCGGCTCGGGATTCTCGGGCGTAGGCGACGGTATCTCTTTGTCCGGGACAAGGGGGTGTGCTGGAATTTCAGGCGTCTCTGGCCGTACCGGAATTTCGGGTGTATCTGGCTGGACAGGGATTTCCGGATTCTCAGGTAATACAGGTTCTTCAACAGCGGATGGAATTTCTGAAACACCGCGATCTTCCGGCGGAAAATAGTGATTCTGAATTGTTGATGCGTCTGAATAATGATAGGCGCTCATGACATGCTCCTTGAGTGTTATCGGTTCATTCTGGCTTCACGACAGACCTCATGATCCACACAGCAATACGGGCTGGATACTTTTATTGACTCTGATTTGACACGTTGTTCGAACAAATGCGTCAGGCAACCAGCCCGCGATTGAAAATATATCTTCCACATGAAGGATAGTGATCCGCTCAGCTGCACCTAGCAAGCAGGCAGGCAACCGTCCTGGATTCAAAGTCTCTGATTCCAAAACCTCTGACGCCACCTGCAAAGCTCATCATCGCCGTTATTGGAACCATTGTCATCACTCGCTGTTCTAAGACGCATACCTGTGCCAATTGGTTAATTTGTCATTGGTAACCCGTTTCAAAATGAAGCGCCACCAGCCAAGCGAAAACTCCCCGCTTGAGGAGGACAACACGACGAGTGGAGTAGTCAGCAGAAACCTATACGTCCAGGACACGACACGCATGAAGCGCGAAATAGCAAAC
>JBPOHS010000092.1:0-27525 GCA_052035295.1 Pseudomonadota bacterium | reverse complement strand
GTCGAACTTGCCCCGTACGATGCTGACAGCTATGAAGGACTTTCTCGTACACTCGCGAAGCAATCAAGATTCCTCGATGCGTTGGTGGCTTCTTTCTATGTCAGTCGGTCCAACGCGTTCTCCGCTTCGCCTTTCTATTTTCAGGGAAACGTGTTTTATGAAATGAGGCGGTACAACGATGCATTGGTCAGTTATGAAAGTGCGCTTGTTCTTGAGCCGGAAAAGGCTTTTCTGATGCATCGCAAACGGGCCGCCGAGTACCAGATTCAAATCAGGGCTAAGGACAATGGAAGCGCCCCTTTGAAGACGGCAATTTAATGGCGGAGAACGCTGCGGTTTTTCCCGCAGCGTTCGGCGTGTCTGTCAGATGAAGTTTGGCAAATAGCTCGTTGCGTAGCGGCGCAGTCTTTCGTTTGCAGCGACCTTGCTGACTTCTTCAATCAATGGTTTGTATTTCGGGTTTTTACTCAACGCGATGGCTTTGCACATCCATGCCACGCTGTCTAGCCACAACCTGTCATCTTTGTTTAGCAGATAGTTCGCCTTTACCTGTGTAGCCATTGCATCAAGGATGGCCTCTTCGAAAGCATGATCTGCCACCATTTTTCTCGCAATTTCCCGGTTTCTGGCAAGATTTCCCTGATTGATTTCGTCGATAACAACTTGCTGCTGATCAGCGCTTGGCCGTGCGTTAGATGCATAAAGGTGATGGTTGGCGTCGTTCACCAGCACGATTTCTGGCTGGTCGCTGCGTGTCGGAAGGGCGGCGACGAGATCATCCCAAGGAAGCGAAGGATAGCGTGCTTTCAGCATCGGAATGTCACGATCCCTGGCTTCTCCGATGCTCCAGATGCCGCCATCGGCCACCGGTATTCCCAGCAAGGACTTTCCGATCTGTGTGTGAATGACAATCTCGCCGACATAATTGATTTTGTTCTCTTGGATATGGAAAGGAACGGAAAATTCGAACTTGGGATCCCAATAGACCGTGGTCATTCCGGTAGCCTGAGCAAGATGATAGGTGTAGTACTCATACGTCCCTGCCGGGACAACGATGGCGACGAGATTGCCAGAGAAACGCCCGACGGAGAAATCCTTCTCAGCTTCGATCTGCATTGGGCGCTTACCACTGCCCATGAGTTCGAAGGTGTATTCCTTGCCGGGATCTCGCAATCTTGCCTTCAAGACACTGCTGCTGAAGGCATACGTACCATCTTCATTGACCACGGAGCCTACTATCAGCGCCATACCGGGCTTCTTGTATGCCAATATCTCGTTGTTGCCTGCCATTGGAGTTCTGGACGCACAGCCTGCAAGCAGGGCTAGCAGTGCTGCGACGAGGAGTAGTTTCGTTAAACGTAGGGTGTTGTTCATGTTAATACCGATTTGCATTTCTTGAAGTACGTCGTGTGTTTCTCTGCGTAGCGAACTTGGCAGGGCGGGTAAAATTTAGCTGATTTTGCCCGTGGGCACCATGACCGCAATCAGTCTACGTCATATGACGTACCCCGCGAGCCATTTGCAGTATTTCCGCCAGTCGTCCCCCGCCAGATACTGAAGGCGAGTTCCACCCCTTCATCTGGTGCAACGATATCCATCGAGGAGACGAGACATGGCTGAGACCATCATCAAGATTGATCTGAAAAAATCGCCCTACGAAAATGAAATGATACATAACCGTTGGCATCCGGATATTCCGATGGTGGCGACGGTCAAGCCAGGTGCAGATTTTATCATTGAGTGTTATGACTGGACGGGGGGACAAATAGCCAATAATGACTGTGCCGATGACGTGCGCGACGTCGATTTGAGCCAGGTGCATTTTCTTTCCGGGCCGGTGGGAGTAGAAGGTGCCGAACCTGGCGATTTGCTGGAAGTCGATATCCTGGATATCGGTGCCTTCCAGGAGAGCCTCTGGGGTTTTAACGGGTTTTTCTCGAAAAAGAACGGTGGTGGATTTCTGACTGAACATTTCCCAGAGGCGCAGAAGTCGATCTGGGATATCAACGGGATGTTCACCAAGTCTCGCCATGTTCCCAATGTCGAATTTCCCGGTTTGATACATCCGGGGTTGATCGGTTGCCTGCCTTCCAAAGAACTGCTGGACGAGTGGAATACGCGAGAGAAAGCACTTTATGATACCGAGCCGGATCGCGTGCCTGCATTGGCGACGTTACCGTATGCCGAGACAGCCCATATGGGCAAAATGTCGGGAGACGCCGCGAAAGCAGCCGCATCGGAAGGTGCGCGTACAGTACCGCCACGTGAACACGGTGGCAACTGTGATATCAAGGATCTCTCTCGCGGTTCAAAAATCTATTTCCCGGTGTATGTAAAGGGCGGCGGATTGTCAGTGGGTGATTTGCATTTCAGTCAGGGTGACGGTGAGATCACCTTCTGTGGTGCGATTGAAATGGCAGGCTGGATACATTTGCGTGTCAACCTGATCAAGGATGGCGTCAAAAAGTACGGCATCAAAAACCCGATTTTCAAACCAAGCACCATTACGCCGAAATATGACGATTACCTGATTTTTGAAGGTGTCTCTGTCGACGAACAGGGCAAGCAGCACTACCTAGACGTGCATATCGCATATCGTCAGGCGTGTCTCAATGCCATTGAATACCTGACGAAATTTGGCTATAGCAAGGCGCAAGCCTATGCGATTCTCGGGTGCGCACCTGTACAGGGCCATATCAGTGGCGTAGTTGACATCCCCAACGCATGTGCAACGTTATGGCTGCCCACCGGCATCTTTGACTTTGATGTCAATCCGACCGCGGCTGGCCCGACCAAGCAGGTCTCTGACAGCATGGGCGTACCGTTGTCGCCCGACAAGGAGTGATGCCATGCCAGTCTATGATTACAAGTGCAAGGATCATGGCTTGTTCCATGCGCTGGCGACCATGGATGATTCCGGAAATCCTCAACCTTGCCCGAAATGTGGCGGGTTGGCAGGCCGGGTCATCATGATCTCGCCAGCGATGCTCGGGATGGATTCGCTCAAGCGTGATGCGCATGCCCGCAATGAAAAAGCCATGCATCAACCGATCATTTCGTCGCCTGAATTTCGCAAGGAAGAACAGGCGCGACACGAACACAAGCATGGTGCCGGGTGTTGCGCGCACAAGCCAGTGCGCAAGTCCATGCTGTTCTACACGGCCGACGGCAATAAAATGTTCCCGTCCATGCGGCCCTGGATGATCAGCCATTGAAAAGGGGGGGAGTGCCGGCGACAGGATGAGCCGGTACTTCCCGATACCCGCATCGACGTGAAACGACCAGACACGCAGTCGTGTTATAGTACGAGTGTTGTTTACCTCGTTCCGATGCGATTGATATTCCCATGCGTCTCGACCGTTTTCTCAGTAACCATAATCATGTGGCCCGTCGTCGTGCGCTTCAGCTACTGGCAGAACGGCGTGTCTGTGTCGACGGGGTGGTGATTACCGACGGGTTGCATCAAATAGATGCTTTCTCGCATGTGCAGCTTGACGGTGAAACCTTACAGCGTCGTGATGCATACTATCTGATGCTGCATAAGCCGGTGGGATGCGCCAGTGCCACCAGCGACCCCCTTCATCCTACCGTTATCGATTTGCTCAATGAGCCGTGGAAACATGAGCTGCACATTGCAGGCAGGCTGGATTTCAACACCTCCGGATTGATGTTGCTGACCAATGATGGTCGCTGGTCGCGGCGTATTACTGAACCCGTTGAACAGAAAGACAAGGTTTATCTTGTCGAAACAGAAGATGAGATTCATCCAGATGCCGTCGATGTATTTGCGCGGGGCATCTATTTCCGTTTCGAGGATCTGGTGACGCGGCCGGCAGTGCTTGAGGTGCTTTCGCCGAGATCGGCTCGGCTGACCCTGCAGGAGGGCCGTTATCATCAGGTCAAGCGCATGTTTGGATACTTCAATAACAAGGTAACGGCCTTGCACAGGGTAAGTATCGGTGGCATTGTGCTCGACGCCAGTCTGAAGCCGGGCGATTATCGAATGTTGACACCTGCCGAAATTGTAAGTGTCTGAGGAGTGGCTGAAGCCATCATGTGGGTAAGTGCTTCAAGGCACTGGCCGCAGCCGACGTGCGGTTTTCAACGCCGAGTTTCCGGAAAATCTGCTCCAGGTGCTTGTTGACGGTGCGCGGGCTCATATCGAGAATCATGCCAATTTCCCGGTTGGTTTTGCCATTGGCGATCCAGAGCAGGACTTCCGCTTCGCGTGTCGTCAAGTTGAATTGTGAACGCAGTATATCGGTGGCTTCCGTTGGTGCGCTGACGGCGCTCAGCCGCAGCAGGAATTCATGCTCGTCAATGGTGGCGAGATACTGAATGCGAACCGGATCGGGCAATACGTTCAGCGCCAGCGTGTGCCCGGCTTCCGGTTGATGTGACAGCCACGTTTGCAGCGTTGATTGCAATGCCTCGCGTTGAGTGGCATCGAGGGGGCCGCGACGGGTCAACAAGCCCTGTACTTGTGGCGTTGCCCACAGGATTTGTCCCTCGCTATTGACCGCGCACAAGGGCTGACCCGCGGTATCGAGAGCGATACGGGCGCTGCGGGTTTTGCGCGCATTGGCCAAGTGTACGCGCATGCGCGCAACCAGTTCCTGCTCATTGACCGGCTTTGTGACGTAATCGACGCCTCCGGCGGCAAATCCGGATAGGACGTGTTCCGTGTCACTCAAACCTGTCATGAAAATGACCGGTACATCGACCAGCTTGGGATTTCGCTTCAGGCGGCGACAGGTTTCGAAGCCGTCCATGTGCGGCATTATTGCATCCAGCAAAATTATATCTGGGGTTATGTTGGCCGTGATCGTCAAGGCCTGGTTGCCTTCCAGTGCCACCAGTGCCGTCATGCCAGCGTCTTCCAACAGATCGTTGAGCATGCGAACGGTATCAATGGCATCGTCGACTACCAGCACAGTAATCCGTCCGGTGTCGTTTTCACGCATGGGATGTGCCTCGTAAAAATTGGGTGAGCTGATCAAACTGAAAGTCATTGATCAGGGTACTCACGTGTGCGACAAATTCGGGTGACGCCAGTCCTTGCTGACCCATTCGGTGAATCTCGTTGAGGAGCCCTCGGCGGTGTCCGATGGCCGCCAGTTCCAGCAAGTTTGCGGTGGCGTCCGGTGAGGGGAATTGCAGGGTGTCTATGCGCTGACGCACCGGGGCAG
This sequence comes from Pseudomonadota bacterium, assembly GCA_052035295.1. GTDB lineage: Bacteria > Pseudomonadota > Gammaproteobacteria > Pseudomonadales > Ketobacteraceae > HdN1. Next base: position 22,336 of record JBPOHS010000092.1, on the reverse strand, counting down.
GGGAATCGCCAGGTGTCCATTCCAGCTTCAGTAGCTTGCCCAAGGTATCCATGAGTTCTGCCAATCGTACGGGCTTGATAATGTAGCCATTATGCAAGACCTGGTTGGAACCCTCCTGGCGGCCTTCGCTGGCGTCCGCGGAGATCATCAATACCGGCATGCTGTATTGTGATTCCCGCAAAAGCCGCAGTACTTCCCAGCCGCCGATTCCCGGCATGGAAACATCCAGCAAAACAAGATCAGGTTGCTCGCGTGCGACAACCTCCACTGCACTCAGGGCGTTATCAACATCGATGAGCTCAACGCCCAACGGTTCGAGGAAAGCGCGCATCAGATTGCGATGTTGTGCCTCGTCGTCGATTTGTACGATCCGCTTGCCCCGGGCATCGCAGTGCTGCAACGGGGCTGTGTCTGCGGGTGGAAGTGGGGAAGTTGGCTGATGCACGCTGGAAAGCATGAGGCTGACCTTGAAAGTGCTGCCTTTGCCAAGCGTACTCTCTACCGCGATATCACCTCCCATGATGTCACACAGTAATCGCGTTATGGTAAGACCCAGTCCCGTTCCTGTGCGGGTAGAGCCTGGGGTACGTACACGCTCAAAGGGCATGAATATACGGTCCAGGTGTTCGGGAGCGATACCTTCGCCCGTGTCGGTGACGGTGAATTCAGCAACCTGGCTACGATAACGCAGTGTCAGCGTGACACTGCCGTGATCAGTATATTTGATCGCATTGGAAAGCAAATTGATCAGGATTTGCCGCAATCGTTTCTCATCCCCCGCCACAAATTCGGGTAGCCTGCCCAGGCAATGGTAGGAAAATCGCAAGCCTTTATCTTCTGCCTGAATCCTGAACATGTGCACCAACTGGCTCATCATGGCATCGATGCGGAATTCACTACGGTTCAGTTCAAGCCGCCCGGCCTCAATTTTCGAAATATCCAGCAGGCCCTCGATTAAATCCGCCAGATATTCACCGCTGCGTCGAATGGTCGCAATGGCATCGGCCTGGCGTTTTGGCAAGGAGGTATCTTTCTCCAACAATTGCGCGTATCCGAGTACGGCGTTGAGTGGCGAGCGCAGTTCGTGGCTGATTCCTGTGAGATATCGGCTTTTGGCGCCGTTGGCGGCTTCGGCCTGCTCCTTGGCCTCTTGCAGGGCAAGATCGGTGCGTTCATGCGCAGCAATTTCTTCCAGTAACAGCCGTGTTTGTCGCGCGGATTCATCCTGCGCGACGTGCCGGCTCTCCTGCGCCAGCACGAACAGCCAGCTGATGACACCGGTAATGATGGAAATGATGACAAAAACTTTGACGAAAGCAGTATGCAGCAACAGGCTGCTGGCTTCATCGGGTACCGGGGTCTTGCTGTAGACGAAAGCGAAAATCAAGCCGAGAAATCCATTGATCATGGCCAATACCAACAGGAAATGACCGACACGGGATGTCACGACCTGCAGCATGCGCTCCGGCAAAAAGCCGCCCAGGAAAGACGTTATCTGGGCTTTGTAGGTTGCGTTGGGTTTGCAGCGATCACCGCAGCGTGAATCGAGCGAGCAACAGAGCGAACAGACATAGCCGCTATAGGCCGGGCATTGTGTCATGTCTTCGCGTTCGAAATGGTGTTCGCACAGGCAGCAGGTCACGATGGGCATGGAGAGCGGGATCTCGACCGGTGGCCGCGCAATGTAGTAGCGACCGTCAGTCAACCAGGCAATCAGGGGTGCCGTTATCAAGGCGGCGCCCAGCGTAATAAAGTGTGCCAGCGATTCGGCACTCTCACCAAAAACGCCAGAGAGGCAGGCAAACCCTGTCATCGAAGCGAGTATCAGTGATCCGACGCCTACCGGATTGATATCATACAAATGGGCCCGCTTGAATTCGATCTGCGGGGGGCTCAAACCGAGGGGTTTGTTGATGACGAGGTCTGCGGCCAGCGCACCCACCCAGGCAACGGCCACAATGGCGTAGTGTGCCAGGGTGGCTTCGAGGGCTTCATAAATGCCCAGTTCCATCAGCAAAATGGCGATCGCCACGTTGAACACCAGCCAAACGACGCGGCCCGGGTGGCTATGTGTCAATCGCGAAAAGAAATTGGACCAGGCGATGCTGCCGGCATAAGCGTTGGTGACGTTGATTTTTATCTGACAGAGAATGACAAAAATGCCTGCCAGCGCCAGCGAAGCAGCAGGCGAATGCGTAATGAAATTGAACGCAATCATGTACATGTGGATTGGGTTGGTGGATTCCGTGCTGCTCATTCCGACACTGAAAGCGAGCACGGCAAGAAAGGAACCGGCAAGCATTTTCAGGCTGCCAATGGCAATCCAGCCAGGGCCGCCGGCCAGCATGGCAGACCACCATTGCAGTCTTTTTCCGGGCGTGGCCGGTGGAATAAACCGGATGAAGTCGACTTGCTCGCCGATTTGCGCCATCAGTGAAAAAATTACGCCCGACGCTGCGCCGAAAAGCGCGAGATTGAAATGATCGATGCCTCCCGATTGCAGTCCGGAAAATTGTTGCCAGTCGGTTACCTTGCTGGCGTCCTGATAAATGATCAGTACAAACGGGAGTATCTGCAACGCCATCCACAGTGGTTGCGTCCACAGCTGGAAGCGGCCAATCAATGTAATCCCGTGGGTTACCAACGGAATGATCAGAAGACTGCTTAGCACATAACTCAAGGTAAAGGACAACCCCGTCAGCATTTCCAGCGCCATGGCCATGATGGCGGATTCAATGGCGAAAAAAATAAAAGTGAATGAGGCGTAGATCAGCGAGGTGATCGTCGAACCGATATAGCCGAAGCCCGCACTGCGGGTGAGCAAATCGATATCGATGCCATAACGTGTGGCGTAATAGCTGATGGGAATGGCGGTCAGGAATATTACGAGGCCGACCGCCAGGATGGCTGCCACCGCATTATCAAAACCGTAGTGGATGGTAATCACACCGCCGATGGCTTCGAGCGCAAGAAACGATATTGCCCCCAACGCCGTATTGGCGACACGCGCACCACTCCAGCGTCGCGCGCTCTTGGCAGTAAATCTCAGCGCATAGTCTTCCAGTGTCTCGTCGGCGACCCACTGGTTGTATACACGTCGCTGTCTTGAAATATGCTGCACGGCATTCATGCGCGTCGTTGCCTGCATCCAGAGCGTTGTTTGTTTTTCCATCATCGCAAGTCCTGTGCCAGTTCGGCGCGATCCTCTATCTCGGTGCAGGCCTGCACCATGCGTCAAATGACGTACGCAGTGAGCCATTTGTCGAATGGTCGCCGTCCTGCCAGCCTGCGCAGAATGGGCTCGTGGGCACGGCGTGGCATGTCCATTTTCCCAACGGGTTTTGAATATTCGAGAGGTGTGTATGTGGACTCAAGGTAGTGGAATGGGGCGGGGTCGCTCTTCGCACAAAAAGGGAGCGCTGTTCAAAGTGGCCGCATTGGTTTCGTGCATGTTTGCCGGAGTTTCGGCATTTGCCGCCACCCCGCCGACAGCACAGGTCAACACGACCGGGCTTTCTGTCTCCGACGATACGGTGAAAGTGGGAATTCTCCACTCCGTGACTGGCACCATGGCCATCAGTGAAACCGGATCTGTCGAAGCCGAGAAATTGGCCATCGACCAGATTAACGCCATGGGTGGAGTGCTCGGACGGAAAATAGAGATCATCCAGGAAGACGGCGCATCCGACTGGCCGACCTTTGCCGAGAAAGCCAAGAAACTTCTGGTACAGGACAAGGTTGCTTCCGTTTTTGGTTGCTGGACATCCGCGTCGCGTAAAGCCGTGTTGCCTGTCTTCGAGAAAGAAAACGGCATGCTGTACTACCCGACCTTCTATGAAGGTTTGGAGCAATCGAAAAACGTGATTTACACGGGGCAGGAAGCCACGCAGCAAATCATTGCGGGGCTGGACTGGGTCGCCAAGGAAAAAGGTGCCAAAACCTTTTATCTGGTCGGTTCCGATTACATCTGGCCGCGCACTTCCAACAAGATTGCCCGCAAGCACATTGAAAACGTACTCGGCGGCAAAGTGGTAGGCGAGGAATACTACGCGCTCGGCAGCACCAGCTTCGGTTCACTGATCAACAAAATCAAACTGAAGAAACCGGATGTGGTGTATTCCGTTGTGGTGGGTGGTTCCAACGTGGCCTGGTGGAAGCAGCTTAAGGCCGCCGGTATCACTCCGAAAAACCAGACCATCCTGACCATCTCGGTGACCGAGGATGAAGTGCTGGGCATCGGTGGCGAGAACATGGAAGGCTACTATTCAGCAATGAAGTACTTCCAGTCGCTCGACAATGCCAACAACCAGGCCTTCGTGAAGGCTTTCAAGGCCAAGTGGGGTGAGGACAGTGTTATCGGTGACGTGACGCAGGCTGCATATCTCGGCCCATGGCTGTGGAAAGCCGCGGTTGAGAAAGCCGGTAGCTTCGATATCGACAAGATTGCCGCAGCATCACCGGGCATCGAGCTCACCACGGCGCCGGAAGGTTACGTGAAAGTGCATGAAAACCACCACTTGTGGAGCAAGCTCCGCATCGGTGTGTGGGAAAAAGATGGTCAAGCCAAAGTGCTGTACGAATCTGACTTGATTGAACCCAACCCTTTCCCCAAAGGCTATCAGTGATAGCCCAGGGCGGGCGTTATCGCCCGCCCTTTTTTTGACGTGACGATGTTCGGTGTCTTTCAATTGCCGAGGTGACTGTATGGAAGGGTATACGTTTCAGGAACTGACCAATATATTTGTCATGCAAGGGTTTGCCGGTTTAAGCCTTTTTTGCGTGTTTCTGCTGATGGCGTTGGGGCTTGCCATCATATTCGGGCAGATGGGTGTCATCAATATGGCGCACGGCGAATTTCTCACCTTCGGCGCGTACACCACCTACCTGATTTCAGAATGGGTGAATCAGAGTTTTCCCGCATTGCTTCCCTATTATTTTCCGTTTGCGGTTTTGTGTTCGTTCATCACGGCTTTTTTCCTCGGCTTCATCGTGGAATACGGATTGATACGGCACTTGTACAAACGGCCACTCGACACCTTGCTTGCGACCTGGGGCTTGGGTCTTATTCTACAGCAGATTTTCCGGTCTTCCTTTGGCGCCCGTGAAGTGGGTATCAATTTGCCTGAGTGGCTGCTTGGTTCCTATCAACCCGCTGAAGGGATCGACATTCCAATCAATGGCATGTTTGTGATGGGCGTCACCGTGGTGTGCACGCTGGGCGTCATGCTGTTCCTGTTTCGTTCACGCTGGGGTATCAAGGTGCGCGCCACTACGCAAAACCGCGTCATGGCCAACGCCGTCGGGATCAACACGGATCGGGTCGATCGCATGACGTTCGCACTGGGCTGCGGAATAGCGGGTGTCGCGGGCGCGGTCTTTACCACGATCGCTTCCACCGGGCCTACCACGGGATCGCTTTATATCGTCGATACGTTCCTGGTGGTGGTATTTGGTGGCGCGGCAAGCTTGATGGGCACGGTAGCCTCTGCCTTCGGTATTGCTCAGGCGCAGTCGATACTGGAATTCTTCCTGACAGGTTCAATGGCGAAAGTCATAACGCTGCTGGTGGTGGTCGGCATTCTGATGGCGCGCCCGCAGGGTTTGTTTGCGCTCAAAGTGCGGCGCTGATTTTGGAAGGAGAGAGTCGATGAAAGCGCGTGCTCCCGAATTTAATAGAGTTGCTGAAAAAGCCATTTTTCCTGAAAAAGTTAGAGTCCTTGAAAAAATGAGAGTCGCTGAAAACGAGAGGGTCGTATCATGAATCGTGCAAGCGCAATGTTTGGTGGGCGCACAGCGCTGATCAATGTAGGCATTCTGGCAGTGCTGCTGTTGGTGGTGCTGCCGCTGACACTGGATATCTTCCGGCTCAATCTCATGGGCAAATACCTGAGTTACGCCTTCGTGGCGGTAGGACTCGTGTTGTGCTGGGGATACGGGGGAATTCTCAGCCTCGGGCAAGGGGTTTTTTTTGGTCTGGGCGGATATTGCATGGCAATGTTCCTGAAGCTGGAGGCCTCTGATCCTGAAAGCACGAAGATCCAGAGTACGCCGGGCATTCCCGATTTCATGGACTGGAATCAGCTGACAGAATTGCCCTGGTTTTGGGAGCCGTTCCACTCGTTGAGTTTCACCGCGCTGGCGATATTCGTGGTGCCAGGAATTTTCGCCTACTTTATTGGTGTGGCAATGTTCAAACGCCGCGTGAGCGGGGTGTATTTTGCGATTATCACACAAGCGTTTGCGTCGATTCTTTCCATACTGATCATTGGTCAGCAAGGCTACACAGGCGGTGTCAACGGCATTACCGATTTGCGCACCATGCTGGGCTGGGATATCCGCACTGATACGGCCAAGTATCAGTTGTATTACCTGTGCGTGTTTCTTTTGTTGGGATGCCTGATGGTCGGCCGCTTCATCCTCAGCAGTCGCCTTGGTCATATGTTGATTGCCATGCGCGATCAGGAAGACCGTGTACGCTTCTCGGGCTATGACGTTTCCAACTTCAAGATCTTCATCTTTGTGGTTGCTGCGATGTTTTCGGCCATTGGCGGCGCAATGTTCACGTTACAGGTAGGGTTCATGTCGCCTTCGTTTGTCGGCATCGTACCTTCCATCGAAATGGTGGTTTTCTGTGCCGTCGGAGGGCGCTTGTCTCTGGTGGGCGCGGTGTACGGCGCATTGGCGGTGAATACAGCCAAGTCCTACCTGTCAGAAAGTTTCCCGCAGTTGTGGACGATCGTGATGGGTGCATTGTTTATCGGTGTGGTCATGGGCTTCCCGATGGGGCTGGCAGGTCTGGTTGACAGTTATGGCGGGATCGCCAAGGAAAAAATCAAAGGGTTTTTCCAACGTATGCAGGCCAAACCGGCGCCGTCGAGCAAGAAGCCTGCTTCCGCGCCCACGGGAACACCGCTCTCCATGATGGTGCCAGCCACTTCTCTTGAACAAACCGAAGGACGTGTGTCATGAATGCAGTCGCAGCTTCTCCTGCCGGCAAGGCAGCACCCATTACGCTCGCCATCGAAGATCTGACCGTGTCATTTGATGGTTTCAAAGCCGTGGACAGCGTGAATCTCTATGTGGAAAAAAACGAGTTGCGCGTGATCATAGGCCCCAATGGTGCGGGCAAGACCACGTTGCTCGACCTGATTTGCGGCAAGACGAAATCCTCGTCGGGGTCGATCAAGTTCAAGGACAAGGAACTCACCAAAATGTCCGAACACCAGATCGTGCACGCAGGGGTAGGGCGCAAGTTCCAGACCCCTTCGATCTATGAGAACCTGACGGTAAGGCAAAATCTGGTGTTGTCGTATCCACGGGGGCGCACGGTGTTCAGTAGTCTGTTCTTCCGCGAAGATGATGAAGTCAAAAAGCGCGTACAGGAAGTGGCAGACACGATTTTTCTGGCAGACCAGATCAATGATATGGCGGGCCTCTTGAGTCACGGCCAAAAACAGTGGCTGGAAATCGGCATGCTGTTGATACAAGACCCGGAGTTGCTGATGCTCGATGAACCGGTCGCGGGAATGTCGGTCTCGGAGCGGCATCAAACGGCGAAATTGCTGAATACGATCAGCCAGGGGCGCTCGGTAGTGGTGATCGAACACGACATGGAGTTCGTGAAGGACATTGCCCACAAGGTAACCGTGCTTCATCAAGGCAAGGTGCTGGCTGAGGGACGCATGGAAGTCGTGCAGGCGAACGAGAAAGTCATTGAAGTGTATCTCGGTCATTGATCGGACATTCCTACATCGCAGCAAGAGGTGAACGTTATGCTGGCAGTCAAGGATTTGCGCGTTGCGTATGGCATGAGCGAAGTGATTCACGGTCTCAGCTTTGCCGTGGATAAAAATGAAACGCTTGCAGTCATGGGGCGTAACGGCATGGGTAAGACAACCTTGTTCAAGTCGCTGATGGGAGTGATTCCTGCCAAGTCAGGGGCGATCGAAATGGCAGGGAGCAATGTCGTTGCCATGAAAAGCTATCAACGTGTTGCGCGCGGATTGGCTTACGTTCCGCAGGGTCGGATGATTTTTCCGGCGCTGACCGTCAAGGAAAACATTGAAACGGGGCTCGAAGTCACGGGTTCCAGCCGGATTCCTGACGATATCTTCGCTTTGTTTCCGGTTCTGTGGGATATGCGCGCCCGCAAAGGCGGTAATCTTTCCGGCGGACAACAACAGCAATTGGCCATTGCCAGGGCCCTGGCTTCCAATCCACAAGTATTGTTGCTCGATGAACCGACGGAAGGCATTCAGCCCTCCATCATCAAGCAGTTGGCCAAGACCCTCAACGAGATCAAGAAAATGCGTAATCTCAGCATTGTGGTGTCGGAGCAGGTGTTGAGTTTCGCTACGGAAGTTGCCGATCGTGTGCTGGTGATCGACAAGGGTGCCTTTGTGCATGAATCAAGGAAGGGTGAGTTTGATACGCAAACCATCAGCCAATACTTGTCTGTCTGACAGTGCAATCAACTTGTCTGGCAGAGCAAACAACTTGTCTGGCTGAGCCATCAACGTCGCTGCTTGCCTGGATCAATCCAGGGCAGCGCGTGTGATGAAAAAGGCGTTGTCACTGCGAGATATCTGGAAAGCCCCCAACCCCAACCGCTTGCCTGCAAAGGGCAGGCTGATAACGCTGGTGGTGGGGGCCAGTCCGCGCAGAATGGGGGTGAGGGGAGCCAGGTAAGGGTCCTCAACCACCATCTCTGAAAGAGGGCGTTTTGTGCCGGCATAGAGAATGTCGAGGTCGATGGGGCGATCACTGGTCTTTTTGGCCGGGTTGCTGCGATCCCGTCCGAGTCGCTCTTCTATGGCGTTGAAGACTTGTTTTGTCGCTTCGGGAGTCTGATCTGATTCAAACCAGAACAGGGCATTGTAAAATGGCTGGCTGCTTTGCATGCCATGCGGTTCGGTCTGTATGAGCGGGCTCAACACCAAGGTATCGATGGCGTCGGTCAGGGCCTCAAGCGCTTGGCGCACGTTATTTGCCGGATCAATGTTGCTGCCCAAGCTGCAAAAATAAAACATGCTTACCTCAACACTGCAATTTGATCCATCTTCGCAAACGCCTTGAGCATCAACGCTCCGCTCTCACAGAAGTACGCTCTGACCCTGGCGGGCAAATCCGCCGAACCCCTCATTTATCCTGTCTTCCCATTCCCGCCAGTGGTCTTCGTAGCTCATCAGGAACATTTTCTTGCGGGTGGGCTCATCATACGCCTCCAGCAGCGCCGGTACGGCCGCATGCACCGGGTGTTCATCCCGCAGGGTCACGTCGTGGAAAATGGCTTCCGCCGGCCAGCCGCCAATAACGTCTGGTATGGGGGTTGTATCGCTGGTGAAAATCACTTTTTCGTTGATGTATATGCCGAAGCAGGTCTTGCGCGGTGTATGACGTGTATTGAACAGCCGTATGTCCACCCCGTTATAGTTGAATTGATGGTCTTTCAGAGGGATGACATCAAAGAAATCGGCGAGCGTGTTTTCGCCTTCGCTGGCGAGCCCCATCGAGCCTTTCAGGGTTTGATCCCACAGTTCGCCAAGCAGACTCTCATGGAGGTAGAGTTTGACCCGTTTGTTGTACCCAAAACGCGATTCATAGCCGATGCGTTCGAGACCGAAGACATGATCTCCGTGCACGTGGGTTATGAAAACGGCATCAATATCGGGCAATGCCAGCCCTTGGTCGCGCAGTGCATATTTGATCGTGAAGCCGCAATCGATCAGCAGATTCCCCTTGGCTGTGGCAATCATGGCATTGGTATTCCAGTGCTCAATGGCTTCGGAATGCCCTGTGCCCAGAATCAGTAAACGGGGAAGTTGGCGGTCCATGTCGATCTCGTGATGGGGGGGATTAACGATGCTAATCATGCAGGTGTTCATGGGTCAAGCGATAGCCCCTGGTTTACACCATTTGCCATTAGCGTACTGTAAAAATGTCACACGCAAATAATGGCTGGCCATGTTGCCATTCAGTTCAGGTTCGGCAAAAATGTGAGTGAGGTAACGGTCTGGGTGGTACTTTTGTGCTAGCGAGTAATATTGCTTTCACAAGAGGTGATGGGCGGCTGATTATCCTATAAAATGCAGGGCTCCGGGCAGCTCGTCTCTTGAGGCCTGGTTTGCTCCTTTCCACCCGTAACGCCCTCTGTGAAAGGCGCCGGGTCTCATGGTTAATCAGGTACTTTCATGGACGCTCCCTGTTTGGTCGTTACAACCGCCCCCATTCGTGGGCAAGGTTTCAATTTGAAAGACTCCGATCACTGGACGCTGGGCAACGATAGCCGTGCCCAGCTGCGCATCCGGGATCGCACTATCGCTCCCTTGCATGCCCGTATATTTCGTCAGGAAGGCGAGTGGCAGGCTGCGGCCCTCTCACCCGACTCTCCCTTTTATGTCAACGGCGAACCCGTCTATGAAGCCGTACTTGAACACAATGATCGATTGCGGTTTGGGCGAATCGAGTTGATGCTGCTGCTCGATTGATCAACTCCATTTGATTCTGCCCATCGCCCTCGTTAACATGGCTGCCGGATTACGAGGGAATCGCCGTGCAAACAAAAATCAACTATTCATTCAAGGGATTGAGTGCGAACCAAGCACCACGATCCATGCTGCTACTGGGGCTGGCGCTGGGGGCTGCTGCCTGCTCCAGTGAGTCCGACCATTTACGTGATGATATTCCGCAGACAGGCGTTGCGGCTGCCGTGCAAATCAACTTGCCGGACGATGGCCAACAAGCCCAGATCGCTGCGACGGTTTACAAGGATGCTGTCGCCCAGCCGCTGGTCGGCGGCGACGTGTTGCAGGCACGTACCGATCAATCACTGGTCACTTTGTTGTCTCAATCCAGCTTGAACGGGCATTATTCCGGGGCATTGTTTGTCGATCACCCGGAATCCACTGTGGATGTCGCTGTCAATTATGATCAGGAAGCCTCCGCAGAAAATCGCTGGTTTGGCAGTGATGATCTCCTGGTCAATCCGGGCCCCGGCAGTCTGGTCGGGTATGCAGTGACCGGCATGCAGTTCCCACCGGCGATCGCATTTGAATCACCGCTCCCAGGCCAACAATATGCGTCGAAAGCCGACGTCGTGACCATTAACTGGACCCCTGAAAACGTCGGTCATCAGGTGCGTTTGGTGGCGACGGTATCATGCTACTACGCGTCGCAATCCACGACCTATTCCATTGCCCGCAATTTGGGAATTGAAGGCGAAGACGAAACCGCGGCCGGAAGCTATACGATGACGGTCGATGACTTCGTCGAGGTGGCGCCCTACGCGGTCACGCTCGCCAACGTCAGTGAATATATCGCCGTCTACGTGTCTGCCCTTGTCCTGGGCATCGATCCCGATAAATTGCTGGAAGATGTCGATCCTCTTCAACCACCGGGTGAAGTCGATCGTTGTGATATGGATGTCACGCTTTTCCGTGAACAGGACAACGTTCTACCGGCTGCCTTCAGTGGCGGCTACGCCATTACCAGCCGCAGTTCCACTGTAAGGATCGTTTATGCGCCTTGATAAATTCATACCGTGCACCTTGGCGGTGGGCGCCTTGCTGGTTTCTCCGTTGGCCATCGCCGCGCCTTATGCCGTGGAATCCCATTGGGCGGGTTTGCAACTGGGTTTGGCCGATGTCGATGTCGATGGCGGTGATCTTGATATTGCCGAGTCCTACCAGATCGAACTGGGGCGCTGGTTCAACAGCTATTTCGGTGTCGAAATGGGCATGACGGCATTGCGCGACGCCAAGGAGGAAGGTGAAGACAATCGTGGCACCTACGAAGTCAATCTGGAAACCAATGAAACGTATGTCGGGCCTCGCCTTTCCACGTCACACTACGACACGGTACGGTTTTACGTCAGTGGCGGGTTGCTCTACAGCCGCGTCAAAATCGAGGTGAAGGAAGAATTCTTCGGGCTCAAACCCGGGGGAACCGCGTCTGATGCCGAGGAATCCGTGGGGTATTACGTGGGCGGTGGCATGTCGATTGCCCTGCCGGGCAGGGTTGATCTCACCAGTTCCCTGCGTTATCGCCAGCGTACGGACGCAATGGGCACGTATGCCGGCGATATCGATATCAATGACATGAGTTTCAATATAGGGGCCGCTTACCGCTTTTGATGGCGTTATTCCGCCAGGGCCTTATTCTGCCAGGGCTTTGTCCATGGTGCTTGCGCGCAACAATTCGGGCCCGCTGAAATGGGTCGCGCGCAGGGCTTTCAGTTGTTCCTCGCTGGCGCCTTGTTGCTGCAGGGTTTCGCGCTCCGCAGCATAGGCGTTATAGCGTTGCAGGAAAGACGCACTGGCTTCGGTCAGATCGACAGACGGGGTTTCCAGTGTGGCGGCGGCGCCGGATTGCACCAGCCGATTCCATTCTGCGCTGTTCTCGTTCAGGGAGGGATCCTGCTGCAGGCTCTGCGAAAGTTGTTTGAGCATCGTTTCCGCCTGCTGGCGTGCCTGCGGGGGCAGGGTGGCGGCCTGTTGTTCCATGTCGACCAGATTCGACAGCGGATTGCCGCCATCCTCAAAGGTGTTCACCACGGATTCGGTGAAATTTTCCAGCGCGATCTGGTCGCTGAACAAACCACCGGCTTCCTCGCCAAAATAGTCGCCGCGTGCCTTGCGCACATTGTCGAGAATATTGTCCCAGGTGGGTTCACCCTTTACCATCATCAGTTGCATCGCAAGATTCAGCTCAACATATTGATCAAGCCATTTTTCCAATTGTTCGCGGGCACCCGGTGGAAGTGCGTTGGCTTGCGCCAACATTTCCGCTTTCCAGTCCTCATAACGCCGTGCCTGAGATTCAGTCAGCCAGGCATTGAACAAGCCGGTAACGCTTGGCGTCGGCTGCAGTGCGCCATGTCGAAGCGTCAGCGGAAACTTTCCGATGGTGACCGTTTCATTGGCTGCCGAATTTTCGATGGCGTTTGTTGGCTCCGACGGTTGACCGGTGGTGGGCGCGCCGGTCTGTTGTTGCTCTGGCGGAAGCGTGGCAACGTCAGGCCACAGCAAGAAGGCTGCGCCCGCAATGGCCGCCAATCCAATAACGATACGTTTCATGACCCGTTCCTTTGTGTGCGCCAGCAAGCGTTCAAGGGATGCTTGCCGGCATGATGCCTGTGAGTGTTCTGTGTTTGATCCGGGGGATCAGCGGTCGCTACCGTGCAGCCCAACGACATTGGAAGGTTTGCAGTAGAGCAGGGGCGCGTGATTCCAGCGATTGCGGCCTTCGGTTTTCGATTGATACAGCATGGTATCAGCCAAACTGACCAGTTTTTCCGGGTTCAGCGATTTGACCGGCAGGACGGTGGCGGCACCCAGGCTCGCCGTGACGATGCTGGACGTCCTCGATCCTTCGTGCGGAATCGCCAGCTTGGTGAGACGTTCCTGGATGCGCGCCAGGTTGATCTTGATTTGCTGCTCATTGGTGTTGGGGTACAGCAGAATGAATTCCTCGCCGCCATAACGGCCGACCAGCTCGGCCGGTCGCGCGGCTTCCTTGCGCAGGGCCCGCGCGATTTCGGTCAGACAGTGGTCGCCGGCCTGGTGTCCGTAAAAATCGTTGTACTGCTTGAAATAATCGACGTCGAGCAGCACGAGCGACAGAGGCTTCTTCTCGCGCTGGCAGCGGCTCCATTCCTGGCGCAGGCATTCATCGAAGTGGCGGCGGTTGGCGAGTCCCGTAAGGGAATCTTCGCGCGACAGTTTTTCCAGATCCCGATAGAGCAGTTCGCGTTCCTTGTTATCGATGTCGAGCAGCAACGATTGCAGGAACATGGTGCGTTCCCGGTGTTCGATGATGTAGGAAATGCCCATGCCCACCAGGTTTGATGACAGGAAATATGAATGAAAGGAAAACCACGGTTCGTCGATTCCCTGTAGCGAGAGTGCCAGGACATGTAGAACACCCGAGAGGTTGCACCAGATGACGGCGTTCTGGAACCGCATCTTGGACATGGCATACACCACGATGATGCCGTCAATGGCGATGCCATAGGCCAGCGTACGCATTTCGGGATCACTGACCGTTGGTGGAATATGCATGATGGCCGCCAACCCGATGGCGGCCAGTGGGCCGGTGTACCAGTGGAAATGGCGATTCAGCCGCTTGATCCGCGACAGGGTCACCAGGGTGGCCAGGCACAGCCCCGCGATGACATAACAGGGCATGATCGCGCCGGTTTTGGCAAACGGGTACGAGGCGTAGGCAAAGGCGCCAAACAGCGCGTAGACAATGGTGACGAACAGGCTGTAGGAGCGCACGTTCGCAATGGCCAGCCAGCGGTAGCTGTCGCGGAAGTGCTGCTCGATAAAAGCAGGAAACCGCAGCAGGTAAAACCCTTTTTGCAAGACGTGGCTGATCTCCCGTTTCAGCGCGGGGTCAGCGATCGGAGCAGAGTGCTCCTTCAGGTAGGGTAGATGGGCCATCGGTCTTGGAAATGCCTGCTATCCGGGCGGGGCAATAGGTATAGCGGATCAGACAATGGAAAACGAGAAATTCGCGCCCGGTGAGGACAATATTCTAAACCGCCTTTTTTTTATTCTACTGTGTCAGGATGCGCCGTTCTGACGAACGGCGAGACCCGGATCAATGGGTAGCGAAGGCGTGTTGAAACCATTTTTTCTGGCGCAGTGGGCTCTCCCCGGGCAGTGCCGGCAAACTGCCTTCGATCTGGTCTTTGTCGGATGTCGCGAGGTCGATGACACGCTTGCCCAGCATCGGCAGCCAGCCGCGTTTGCCTTCCAGTAGCAACACTACCGGGCGCAGGCGGGAAGTCGGGGTTTGCGACAGCACCATGGCCATGCGATCCCCGTTGAGTTTGACGACAGAACCTGTGGGATACAGCCCAATGGCCTGGATGAATTCATCGATCAGGCAGCGATCGAACAGCACCTCGCGATCGTCATTGAGTTGGCGAATGGCTTCCGCCGATGACAGTGGCAGGTCGCGAAAATCGTAACTGATGAGGCTTTCATAGTAATCCGCGAGCCCAAGCACCTGACCCAGAAAGGGAATTTCGCGTCCCTTGAGGCCGTTGGGGTAGCCAGACCCGTCATGACGCTCCAGATGGTTGGCGACCGCTTTGGCCACCCGGCTGCTGAAATCGGTGCCACTTTGCAGCATCTCCAGACCGGCCAGCAGGGAATGCTTTCGCTTGGCGTCGACGGCAGCCGAAGCTGTGCCGCGCAGCGAATTGATTTCGGGTTCCAGCGTTGTGTAACCGATCTT
Source organism: Pseudomonadota bacterium (assembly GCA_052035295.1). Taxonomy (GTDB): domain Bacteria; phylum Pseudomonadota; class Gammaproteobacteria; order Pseudomonadales; family Ketobacteraceae; genus HdN1. Next base: position 7,093 of record JBPOHS010000092.1, on the reverse strand, counting down.
GCACAGCAGCGCCGCGACAGCGAGGTCATTGAGCGCGTCACGCTTGATATCGAGATGACGCCCAACCAGCACCGCCCAGGTGGCGACCCGCACACAGTAGTTAAGGACGTTTTCGGCGTGGTTTTCCATGTGGGTCAGGTAGGCAAACGCATTGGGATTGCGGATCACGCTGTCCACCAGTTCATTGGCAACAGGGCGCAGGTTGTCGATGGCCAATTTGCCGTCGTCCACCATGGAGCTGAGCACGCTGGTAATCCGGGACTTCAGTTTGTCGTGGATCTTGCGCGCCTGCTTGATCTCGAAATTGACCGGGCTGCTGATCTGATAGGGTTTGCTGTTCTGCATCATTTTGATCCGGTGGTTCAGCACCTCGCGTGACGGTTCTTCCCGGACCAGGAACCGGTTACCAGACTGCGGGCGAGCCTCTTGTATCAGGCGTGGATCGATGCGCGTCCGTGATTTGACGGTGTCCACGTCAATGAATTTGCAGAGTTTGCGCGCCAGTTCGAGCTGGTCGCGGTTTTCCACATGGAAGCCTTGCAGGGGGAAGGGCGTTTCCGACCAGGGGCGATCCAGGCCAGAGACATACATGCCAATCTGGAGTGCGGAACTCGGAATTCGGGTGCTTTCGACAATGGCCATGACACGTTCACCGTTGTGCTTGCGGAGAACCGCAGCGAATGTTGGGTGCCTATACCTAGTCAATGTAGAAGCATCCTCAGGAAGGGACTGTGAAGTTGATCAATAAATGTCCAAAATTTGTCACTTCGGGGGATGATTGGCGTCAGAAATGTGCGGTGGTTCCGCTCGCGGCTAAGGGCTAAGGGAAAGATTATGTGCGAGGGAAGGAGCAAAACACGGGAAGGGAAGAATTGGTCTCCCTCGTTTCCAGCATGGCTATTTTATCTCTAATTTTCACCATACCCGGCCGCCGAGGGAGTGGGCGCATCTTAACGGAATCGACCGGGCGTTTCCAATAAACTTTTGTTACAACCAGGGCCCGAATGTCTACAGCCTGCGGGTCTCGAAAGCCGCCGCGCCCAGGATGATTGCGCCGCCCAGCAAGGTGGTCAGGGTTGGCACTTCCCCCAGTGTCAGCCATGCAACCGGCACCGAGTACACGGGCCCGAGACAACCGATGAGGCCGGCCGTCTTGGCTTGCAGGACGCGCAGGCTGCTGGCAAAAAAAGCGTGGGCAACGGCGGTGAAAAAGACCGCCAGAATCAGCAGCAGACCCCAGTCATGGGCGCTTATATCGAGCGGGGAAACCGCCATGAAGGGCAGGGCGATCGCGCCAGCGGCCATTCCTTGCCAGAACATCGACACTTCGCCCGGGTAACCCTGCAGAAAGTGACGCTGCAGGGTGTTGCGGGCGGCAAACAGCAGGGCGGAAAACAAGCCCCAGGCAATCCCCGCCGTCACACCGTCGCTCAGACTGAACTCCGGCACGATCAGGATCACCCCGATGACAACGGCAACGGCGGCCAACACGTCCTGAAGGTGCGGCTTCTCGCCACGCAGCCAGGGCTCCATGAACACCACGAACACCGGGTAGGAATACAGGGCGATCATGCCAATGGCCACGCCGGCCACCTGCATGGAATAAAAGAACGTAATCCAGTGCACGCCCATCATGGCGCCCAGCAGCAGCATGAACGGAGCATGCCGGGGGGTGTGAAAGCGCAGCGAGTAGCCCCGCACCAGAATGAACAGCAGTAGCACCGATGCGCCCAGCAGCCCGCGCATGGCGATGATGTCATTGGCATTGAGCGCGATACGCTTGGCAAAGTAGCCGTTGCCTGCCAACAGCATGGTTGAAATATGCACCTGCCACAGGGCTTTTTGATGCGGTGTCATGGCAGGCGACCGGCGTCGAGCCGTGGTGCGTAATGCCACAAGGCTTGATCGAGTTGGGGTTGTATATAGGTCACCGCAATGATGCTCCAGGTAGCAAGGGTCGCAAGCAACACCAGGGTCGCGCGCGGGCGTGTGACTGTTGGCGACAGTCTGGCGGGCGCATGTTGCAACAGCAACCAGCACAGGGCGAGCACGGCGCTGCCCAGTGCCCAGCCAGCCAGCAGGTCGCTGGTCCAGTGGGCGCCGAGATATAAACGCGATGCCGTGATCAGCATGACGTATAGCGCCACGGCATACAGCAGCGCGCGTCGCGCACGCAAGGCGAGCGATGGCCACAGCACGAGGCTCATCAGCCCGGCAAAGATCAGCGCCAGACTGGCATGGCCACTGGGAAACGAAAAGCCATCGGGAACGCGTGTGGTCAGGTGCGGACGCTCGATGGCCAGAAAGTGTTTCATCAGCTGCATCAGCCCGTTGCCGCTGAGCGTGCCCAGCGCCCAGATCACGGCTGGCCACCAGGCCCGTTGCAGTATCAGCGCGATGGCAACCACGACACCCCAGGCGATCATGGGCGTCCTGTCTCCCAGAGCGGTCAAGCCGGCAAAGAACAGGTCAGCATCGGGGCGGCGCAGATACGCGGCTTCAAGGGCAAGCCAACGATTGAGGGGGCCGGCGACGTCGCTCAGCACGATATAAAACAGGGTGACCAGCAACAGGGAAGACATCAACAGCACGGCCTGAGCCGCTTGCGCCTGCTGTATGGCGTTACGTTCCCGGTTCACGAAACGCCAGAACAACTCGGCCATGACGATAGCGCCCACCAGCAGCGCGCCGGTACTGAACAGGAACGTCTGTTCGGCGCCCGCCGGCGCTCCGGCCGCGTTCCCGACCAGGTAACCGGGCGTGAGATATACCGCCGCCCACAAGGGGCCGGTGCACAGATTGAGCAGAAAAAACCGGGGAAAAGGCAGTTCCAGGGCGCCGGCAATCATCGGCAGCACCGGGCGTAACGGCCCGATAAAGCGGCCAACGAACAAGCCATAGAGCCCGTAGCGACGAAAAAACGCTTCGGCCTTCTCAATCCATTCCGGGTGCTGTTTGAAGGGCGGTATCTGCACGATGCGATGGTGAAAGCGGGCACCAATGAGAAAACTCGACACATCTCCCAGCACGGCGCCCGCATAGGCGGCCAAAATGACAACGCCATAGGAAATGTTCGCCGTGCCTGCCGCCGTGCCCGCTGCGAACAGCAGGGCAATACCTGGCGAGAGCAATCCCACCATGGCCAGCGATTCCAGCAGGGAAATGGCGAAAATACAGCCCAGAATCCAGTCTGGATGCTGGGCCAGCCAGAGACTGATGGCTTCGAAGTTCACGAGCAGCCGGTGGGATTGGGCGTCAGTGATGCCTGGTGCTTCTGGTTGACGTCTTCACCCTTGTGCTGAAGTTCAGCATGATAGGAAGAGCGCACCATCGGACCGCTGGCGACGTTGGTGAATCCTAACGCTTCACCGAAGCGGCGGAACTCGTCGAATTCGGCGGGCGTAACGAAACGCTTCACTGGCGCGTGTTCCTTGCTGGGTTGCAGGTATTGGCCAATGGTGATCATGTCGACGTTGTGGGCGCGCAGGTCGGTCAGCACTTGCAGCACTTCCTCGTTGGTTTCGCCAAGACCAACCATGATGCCCGACTTGGTCGGCACGTGTGGCACGCGTTCCTTGTAACGTTTCAGCAGATCGAGCGACCACTGGTAATCCGAGCCCGGGCGAATTTCGCGGTAGAGTCTCGGCACGTTTTCCAGATTGTGGTTGAACACATCGGGCGGTTCGGCGGCCAACAGATCGAGCGCGATGTCCATGCGACCGCGAAAATCCGGCACCAGTACCTCGATCCGTGTGTGAGGTGATGCCTCGCGCACGGCGCGGATGCAGTCAGCGAAGTGGCCGGCACCGCCATCGCGCAGGTCGTCGCGATCGACCGAGGTGACAACGACGTACTTGAGCTTCAATGCGGTGACCGATTCGGCCAGGCTGTTGGGCTCTTCCGGGTCGAGGGGCTTGGGGCGCCCGTGGGCCACGTCGCAGAAGGGGCAGCGACGGGTACAGATGTCGCCCATGATCATGAAGGTAGCGGTACCGCCGCCAAAACATTCCGGCAGGTTGGGGCACGACGCTTCTTCGCAGACGGTGTGCAGCTTCTGTTCGCGCAGCAGGTTCTTGACCTTCTGGATCTCGCCCCCGGCAGGAATGCGTACACGAATCCAGTCCGGCTTGCGCGGCAGGGTTTCGGTGGGAATGACCTTGATGGGAATACGTGCGACCTTGTCGGCCCCGCGCAATTTTTCTCCGGCTTCGAGGCGTTTGGGGCGGGAAGGAGGCGTATCGCTCATGGGGGCGTCCAGGAATCTGCAGTGAATTCTGCCGTAGTATATCCGAGTTTTTCGGTCAGCTGATCGCACAGGCTGCGTTCCAGTACCGACAAGTCGGGGGTGGCGATAAAGTCGCGCACTTGCGCCATTTGCAGGCCCGCATATCCGCAGGGATTGATGCGCTGGAAAGGCGCGAGATCCATGTCGACATTGAGCGACAGGCCATGGAAGGAACAGCCCTTGCGAATGCGCAGCCCCAGTGATGCAATCTTGCGGCCGTTCACATACACGCCCGGGGCATCGGCGCGCGGGTAGGCCTCAATGCCCAGTGGCTGGAGTGTGGCGACGATGGCTTGTTCGATACGGGTGACGAGCTCGCGCGCGCCGATGTGCAGGCGACGCAAATCCACCAGTGGATAAATCACGATCTGCCCTGGCCCGTGATAGGTCACCTGGCCGCCGCGATCCACCGCTATGACCGGAATATCACCGGGCGCCAGCACGTGTTCGGCCTTGCCGGCCTGGCCCTGGGTAAATACCGGGGGATGCTGCACGCACCAAAGCTCGTCGGTCGTGGCGTCAGACCGGGTGTCAGTGAATGCGCGCATCGCCTCCCACACAGGAGCGTATTCGCGCAGACCGAGATGACGGACAAGCACGTGGCGGGACTCTGCCTCGCTCACAGTGTCCACGAAATCTCTTCGCGGGTGGCCAGGGCGCGATAGATGTTTTCCAGCTGTTCACGACGTTCAATCTGCACGGTCACGGTGATCGAATGGTACTTGCCGGTGCGACTGGGAAGAGTGCGGGCGTCGGCAGGCTGAAAATCGGGCACTTCGCTGCGCACGATCTCGGCAATGATGTCGACCAGCGGGTGGTGGGAAAGCCCCATCACTTTCAGGTTGTGGCTGCAGGGAAAGGTCCACAGGTCTTCGCGGAGTCCATTGGCTTGTTCGCTCATGATGTTGCTCTCGTCATGAAATTGCTCTCGTCATGAAGTTGCTTTCGTATCGTAGCGGTCGCACGGGTGGCGGATGGCCGCCATTCTACGCCAGAGCGGTCTTTGCCGGCCATGGTCAGCAATATGAGGGCGCGATTGTTCAAGTGCAACGATGCTGTAGCTAAAGAAAATACAACGTAGAATCGGCGCCAGTCAGGAGCGCTGCTGTGCGTCAAATCGGGCGTTGGAACAGGGCGAGGGGCCGTTCAGGGGCGGGAAGTGCGGGGCGGGCGGCAAGCAAGGGCATCATCCATCGAGAGACTGTCGGGTGGGCGGCCCCACCCGACAAAGCGTTCCTCAGGAAAACAAGCCTTTCACAAACAGCATGATGTGGTGCCAGATTTTCTTGATGAAGCCTGCTTCTTCGACCGGCTCCAACGCCACCAGCGGCGTTTCGGAAATCACCTGATCCTTCACTTTAACGCGCACAACTCCCAGTGGCTGGCCTTTCGCGATCGGTGCCTTCAGTTCCAGCGGTTTGTAGTCGAGCTCAGCCTTAACGTCGGCCTGCGTGCCACGCGGAATCGTCAGCATCAGGTCTTTGTCGAGGCCCAGTTTTACAGTGGGTGTGCTGCCAAACCAGATTTCGGGTTCGGCCAGCACTTCATTGGCACCGTAGCTGCGCACCGTTTCATAAAACCGGAAGCCGTAGGTCAGCAGTTTGAGGGTTTCACCCGCGCGGGCTTCTTCGTTCTTGGTGCCCATCACGACCGAGATGAGGCGCATGCCATCACGTTTGGCCGATGCGACGAGACAGAAGCCGGCTTCTTCGGTGTGACCGGTCTTGATCCCGTCGACCGAGTTGTCACGCCACAGCAGCAAATTGCGGTTGGGCTGGCGGATGCCGTTATAGAGGAATTCCTTTTCGGAATAGAGCTCGTAATCCTCCGGGTGGTCGGCGATGACATGGCGTGCCAGCGTACCCAGATCGCGCGCCGTGGTGTAGTGCTCGGGATCTGGCCAGCCGGTGGCGTTCATGAAATGGGTGGCGTTCATGCCCAGACGTTTGCTGGTCTGGTTCATCATGTCGGCGAAGGCTTCTTCACTACCGGCGATGTGCTCGGCAATGGCAATGGATGCGTCATTGCCCGACTGGATGATAATGCCGCGCATGAGGTCCTGGACGCTGACCTTGGTGCCAACGCGGATATACATTTTTGATCCGCCCATACGCCAGGCTTTTTCGCTGACCAGGACTTCGTCTTCCCACTTCACCAGCCCTTCCTTGATTTTGTCGGCGGCGAGGTAAGACGTCATCATTTTGGTGAGGCTTGCCGGCGGCAGACGCTCATCGGCATTTTGCTCGATCAGAACCTGCCCACTGGTGGCGTCGATCAGCAACCAGGATTTGGCTGCCAGTTGCGGCGGCGCCGGCATCAGGGTGGGGGCAGCGCTCGCCAGGCTGGCGGCAAGCAGGGAAAGCAACAACAGGGCATAGCGCTGGGCGCGCAACAAGACTTTTGCATGCACGGTGGAATGGTCTCCCTAGGGGCATTTGATGGCGGTGCGAATTGCAAGGACTACTGTGCAGAATCCACTTCGGAATCAACAAGCTGGAAATGATACCACAGCCTGCGTGGACGGCTCGACCGAAAACGGGGGGCGGCCGGTGCGCGTGGCAACCGGCCGCAGAGTGTCAGCGGCGGATCAGCAGCGGATTGGCCAGCTGGCTGTCGCGAATCTGCGCAAGCACCTGGCGGGCCGCCGATTCATTACTGAAGGGCCCGACATGCACCCGGAAATGGGCACCGTCACTCTTGGCGACACGTACCGGTGCATCGACCACCTGGGTCAGTCGGCTTTGCAGGCTTTGGGCCGCGCGTTGATCCGAAAACGCACCGGCCTGCAGGAAAATCTGCTTGTCGGCA
>JBPOHS010000103.1:0-7575 GCA_052035295.1 Pseudomonadota bacterium | reverse complement strand
CGCTGATCCTCAACTTGCCGGGCCAACCCAAGGCGATCAAGGAAACACTGGAAGGCTTGAAAGGCGATAACGGTGACACCAAGGTGCAGGGCATTTTTGCGGCCGTGCCCTATTGCATCGACCTGATCGGTGGCCCGTACATAGAAACCAATCCCGCCATTGTCGCCGCTTTCCGACCAAAATCGGCCCGCAAGCCAGGCGCATGACCCCTGGTGCAGTGTCTACAAGCTTGCTACACCGACGGCGCGCCTGAAAAACACTGCCCCACCACTGCCGTCAGCGCCTGCCGCGTCCAGGCAAACGCTTCCACCGGGTCTACCGTTTCCTGTTGAAGATAATTATCCAGGGCACCGATGAGTTCATAGCCATACCGAGCCAATCGCAGCAGGCGCTCCTTTGGCCAGCGCGCCCCGGCACCCGCCAACAATTCAGCCATCAAACGGGCGACCTCATCAGCATGATGCTGTCTGACGGTCTGCAATTCGGGGTAAAAATCGAGCGCTTTTGTCATCTGCAATTCAAACCGTCGCTCACCCATACGGGATGGCTCACCATAGGTAATATGCAATAACGCATCCAGTAATGCCTCCCAGTGGCCAGGTGACGCCGTCTGACCGGGTAACGCCGTAAACGCAGCGCGAAGCGAAGCCAGCCATTGCTCCGCGAGCGCCTCGACCATGGCCATCGGGGACGGGAAATAAAAATACACGGAACCAACAGGCACCCCGGCTTCTCGCGCAACGAGAATGGCGGTGAGCTGCTCGATACCATCCTGTTCGATCAGGCGTCGTGCAGCCGCCAGAATCGCTTCCACTTTTTGCAGGGAGCGTTTTTGCAAGGGCTTACGGGGACTGACGAGGGGCGCGGCTTTATCCATGGGACACTGAGCATAAACAAGGAAGCGGCTATTCTAGCGTGCACCCCACGGCTTGCACACCCATAGTTGAATACCATTCCAGTTCACCGCCTGCCACTATTCGTGTCGCGCCGGAGGCCGAAGGTACGGGTGACTTGTGTCTTCGCGCAGGAAAAAACCACCCTGCCGGATGTCGGTCAGCAGGGGCTGTTGCTGCCCATCATCGGTGATCAAGGCCGTAAAGGCCAACGGGCGAAAGGGTCGCTCGGTCCACCACTTGACGTCTTCGAGAACAAATACGTCATGACCGTCGATATCATGTCGACGAAATACCGGAAACTCGAACACCTCCAGCACGGCCTGCAACAATCCGCTGCGCCGGGCGAGAGGCACCAGCTGTTCATCACCGCGACTGACGCAATGCCAGGGGTGTAACCAGACACCATCCAGCTTTGCAAACACGTAGGCATTGTCTGTCTTGACAATGACCAACCAGCGCAGGGGTGATAGCAGCGCGGGTTCAAGCGTCAACGATTCATAACGCAGCCCCTCAGGGACACGCGCCCGGGCATACGCCAGCGCCAACATTTTCAACAACCAGGAAACAGCAATATAAATACCCAACAGCCTCAAGGCATCAAACGGCCTGGCAACGATCAGCCCCCAAAAGCACAAGCCAAGCACCACAGGATCGACAATAAAATGCGACTTCAAGGTGAAACGATGCCGGGAAAACGGGTAAAACAGACAAGTACCAAAACTGGTCAGCACATCCAGAAAAAGATGCATCGCCAACGCGGAATAGACAACGATCATCAGCGTTCCCCAGTCTGTCGGAATCACCCAACCGGCGAGCAACACCAGCAACGCAGCCAATAACGACGAGGGTACAATCCCGTGCAGAAGAATGCGGTGCAGGCGCCACGCCGCCTCCTTGCCCTTGAATTCAGCCAGGAAGTCGAGATCAGGCAAACTGCCTGACAGCACGCCCAACAGCGTCAACTCGGTCGCATATTCCGGATGCAAGGTGCCGCAAGCCGCGCCCACCAATGCCCCACTGACTGCATGCGTTAGCGTATCCATCAGCAGGCTTCTTCCACGTCAAGCTCCGTGTTCTCGTTACTCACCAACGCCGGCATGTCGGTCGACACCGCAACACCCTTCCGCAATTTTGCGTATTCCCGGTGTATCAGGCGTTCACAATGCGAGATGACCGCTTCGGCATTTTCATGCTCGGCAGGTTCCAGGGGTTGCAACAACGAAAACTCCATCGTTACGCCAAAACGGGGAAACTTCTGCACGATGTGTTTCCAACGGCGGGGCGTGCTGTAAAACTCTCCCGTGCCCTTGATCACCAACGGTAGAACGATGGCATCAGGCATGTTGTCCAGCATGACCGTCAAACCGGTGCGGCTGAACGGACGGCAATGCTCGGCTTCTCCACGGGGTTTGACGCCCTCCGGGAAAATGGTGACCACCCCCTTTTCGGCATTCATGCGCTGGCAGAATTCGGCCAGGTGAATACGGTCTTCCTTCTGATCGCGCGCACGGAATCGCCCGACACGACTCAAGCTGTAGCAATAATGCTTGATGTAAGTGCTAATCACGGGAATTCCCTCGTCGAGCCCGGGGCGTGATACGAACCGCAAATTGCGACGCCCGAACGTATCCTGCAACAAGCCCAGCAGGAACACCATGTCCAGCGATGAATGGTGACTCGACACCACGATAACCGGCCTGTCCTCTGGTAATCGCATGGGCGCCTGGTGAAAACGCACACGCAACCCCCACAAGCGAAAAACGTTGTAGCCGCAACGCGACCAGAAACCGATACGGGTTCTTACCGCGTCATGCTGAAGGCGTCGAATGTGGTAACGGAACAAACCATGCGTGCCGACCAATATCAGCAGCCAGTGAATGTAAGCCAGGAGCGTCAGCGGCAGGCTCGCCAGTGTTTCCACCATTTTTGTCAGACGACTCATGCCTTGCTCCCGCTGTCACAACGCCCACCCTGCAGGACGTGCTGCAGCAGGCGTTCACCATCAAAACTTGCCGCCAACTGGCGTGTGCAGGATTTATGCCGCTGCAAGATGGCTGGAGATGTCACCATCTTCTCCAGACAAGAGAGCACCTCTGCCGTCTTTTTCGAGGCAAATCCCAATTGTTTGCTGTTGATGAGTTCTGCCTGATAAACCTCGTGCACACTCCAGTCAAACGCCACCACCGGCACCCCCGCGGAAATGCATTCCGACAAGATTTGCGGGCTGGCACGCATGATCATGAGATCGGCTTGTGCGATTTTCTGGTGCAATCCGGGTACAAACCCGTGCGCCCTGACCAAGATGTTTTTCAGTTGTGGAAGCCGCTGATCAAGCAGCCGCTTGAGCAGTATGTTTTTTCCGCAAACGACATCCAGCTCAACGTGGCCAGCAATTCCTGACGCGTCCAGCGATTCAATAATGGAAAGGATTTTTTTCGGGTTGGAGCCATCCTGCCCTGACACCATCAGCAACTTCAGACGCTGACCACCAGGCTCATGCGTCGCGTCCGGCACTGGCTTGTCCTGCGCCAGCGAAGATGAACCTATTGCCTGTTCATTAGGCAAGACCTGGAGCCGCAACACTTGCTCCGCCCGGTAACCGACCGCCTGAGCCTTACGCTCACCGGAATCACTGGCCACAACAATCGCATCAGCCTTCCCTACCCATGACCAGTGCGGATCATAATCGGTCGCCACGATCACCGCCCGTGGACGTTCACTCAGCGTTTCTGCCAGGCGATCCACCACCTGCGCCGGATTGAAATGTACGGCCACCAGCACATCAATCGGAGCGCCTGCCGGAATCTGCTTGCGAATCTGGACGGCCATGTACCGCCCCATGAGCAAGCGTGCCAGCGCCACGAAATAAGGATTGTTGGTCAACCAGAGAAATACACGCCACACCAGATCCGAGTGATGGCGGATCTGCGCAAGAAATGGCAGTGCCTAATCACGCTTGTCACCGTAGATATCAATCACATCAAAGGTATACCGCCCGGGATGGTGGGCCTCGATGAGTTTGATGAGAGAACGGGCAGCGCCATCATGGCCACCCCCGCTTTTTGCACTGAGAAAGACAATCCGTTTTTGATCCATGTCTGATGCGCTGTCCAATACTGCAAGAAATGGCACTGCGGGTCGCGCTGACCGGCACCCTGGTTTCCTTGCCAACAGGACACACTTACTGCACCCTGCCGGCCATCCTCGAAAAGGCGCGATTTTGTCATCTTACGAGCGCACTTGCAGAAAAAAATCCTTTGTGGAAACACATTCAATACAAAAATGCCTGCTTTCCTCTACCCGTTGTCAGGCGCGGCTGTCAGTCATAAGGCACGCCTGCTCGTCGCCAATAGCTCGTGACATTGGCCAGGCCCATTTTACCGATGGCCAGGCAACGGGCGTCCCAACCGGCCACCAACCTGCTGTTCTTGCAGGATCTTGTCGCTGAACCACCCGGCGGCTGCTTTATTGATCGCTGCTGTTCAGGGAAACACCAGTAACTGATGCCCAAGGTGATCATCGCTTGCACAACGCGTGACAACCGGTGTGACAGGGACCTCACCCGTATAGCCGGCGGGCTGCCTCCCGTTTTTATTGACGCCCGATTGGGGTAGTATCGACGGGTCGTATCTGACTTTGCGGTTCCGGGACTGCCCCGCCGCCATGGCCAGTCGCCCACAGTTGCGAGAGATGCATGAATTCCACGATCGATCTTGTTGCCTTGTCCAATTTGCTGGCTGCCCTTTACGGCTCCGCAGCCTCGTCGGATGTGAACAGTAAGCAGTTCCTGACGATGCTCAAGCAGATGATGAACCTGCAGCACGCCACCCTGATCGTACGCCAGCCGACCACCACCGATGCCGGCCTGATCTACACCAGTGGTGACGCCAATGACGTCGCCCTGTTCGGGAACGAAGTCGGGGCCTACACCAGCCTCTACATCCAGGATCCGCTGGTCAATCTGCCGCCTAATGTTATCGTTACCATTGACGACATCACGCCCCGCAACGAGCTGCTGAAAAGCGATTTCTATCGCATGTTCCTGCAGCCGTTCGGGATTTACCACATCGCCGGTATCGACTGGTTCTACGACAAGAATTCACGCATCTCGATCCGCTTTACCCGGGACGAATCGCAAGGCAAGTTCACGGATGAAGAAAAAGCCCTGTTCCGGTTGTTGATTCCGCATCTGCAACAGTCGGTTGCACTGGGCATCCAGTTGCGCCAATTGGATTCCGAGCGCCAGATTTATGCGGATTCGATTTCGAAGCGTTCGATCGGTATCTTCACGCTCGACAAGAACGGCTGCATCCTGCAATCGAATACCACCGCCGAACACTACGTGAAGGAAGGCGACGGTTTTCATGTCATGCACAATCGCATCAAGCTCAATAACAGTGCGTTGAATGAAACGTTCAACCACTATCTGCAAATTGCGCTCGAAGCCATTCGCAAGCACGAACGCGCACCGGTCAATGCGCTTGCAGTGACGCGTGAATCGGGCAAGGCTGCGTATCAGCTGATGCTGAAACCCATGCATTTCGAAAGCCACGATGAATCCGACGTAACGCCTTACCTGACCGTGCTGATACAGGACCCCGAGAAGAACCTCGAGATCTCGGTTCGCACGTTGATGAATCTTTATCAGCTGACGATGTCGGAGGCCACCATTGCCATTCTGTTGGCCGAGGGCAATTCCACCGACGAAGTGGCGGATGAACTGAACATCAAGAAAAACACGGTGCGGGCGCATCTGCGATCGATGTTCGTGAAAATGGGCGTTACCCAGCAATCCATGCTGGTGACGTTGGTGCTGACCAGCTTGGCGTCGACCCAGTAGCGACGGACCCGCTCAGACACCGATTCGGCTATGGAAAGTTCCACACCAGCGTGCGGGAGAGCCCCCTCCCGCACCTTATTTATCAGCCGCGATGAGCTGCTACATCCCCGCTGGGCCCGTGCTTCCCTCCCCCTCAAATTTCCCGACTGATTTTTTTGGTCAATCAACTTGATCGCCCAAGCAATTGCCGTGACGCACCGGTCATGGTGGGATGGGCCACCCCCAACAAGGAGCGAAACCATGAACGCAGCCGTCGATACCATGCCCTCCATGCGCCAGGAATGGGCGACCCGGGCCGTCGCCAGACAACGGGCTTTCTTTGAATCAGGCGCCACCCGCAGTTACGAATTCCGCCTCAAGCAGCTGCAACAGCTCAAGGCTGCAATGATCAAATACGCTGACGAGCTTGAGGCCGCACTGAAGGCCGACATCGGTCGCCCGCCGCTCGAAGCCTATGTCGAGCTGAACACGGCAATGGATGATCTCAACCACGCCATCAAACACCTCAAACGGTGGATGAAGCCATCGCGTGTCGGCACCAGCATGTTTGCCCAACCGGGCACCAGCCGGATTGAATACACGCCACTGGGCGTTACGTTCATCATGGGGCCTTACAATTATCCGTTCCTGTTGTGCATCCAGCCGATGGTCGGCGCGCTGGCCGCAGGTAACACGGTAATCATGAAGCCTTCATCGCTCAATCCGCAGGTGGCAAAAATCATCGACAAGATTGCCAAGGAATACTTCACGCCCGAGGTGTTCCAGGTTTTCCTGGGCAGCACGGAAGTGACCGACGTATTGATGGAAGAACAATACGACCACATTTTCTTTACCGGCAGCCCGCGCGTGGGTCGTATCATTCTGGCCAAGGCAGCCAAGTATCTCACACCGGTAACGCTGGAATTAGGCGGCAAGAGCCCGACCATCGTGCACAGTGATGCCAAGCTGGATATCGCGGTAAAACGCATTCTGGCGGGCAAGATGATGAACGCCGGGCAGACCTGTGTCGCGCCCGATCACGTGTTTGTACACGCGTCGATCAAGGAGGCTTTCGAGAAAAAAGTCGTCGAAACCCTGAAAGCGTTCTACGGTGACAACCCGCAAAAAAGCCCTGACTTCGGTCGCATGATCAACGAGCGTCACTTTGATCGCGTCAAGGCACTCATCGACCCAAGCAAGGTGCTTGCTGGTGGCCAGTGCGACAAACAGGATCGCTATATTGCGCCAACCGTGCTGCGTAACGTCAAGATTGATGACCCGGTGATGCAAGAAGAAATCTTTGGCCCGGTTTTGCCAGTCATCACTTACGAAAAACTGGAGGATGTCTACAAACAGGTGAAGCAATTGCCCCGTCACCCGCTGGCGCTGTATCTGTTCACAGAAAGTCGCGCGGTCGAGCAGGATGTGCTCGCCAACATTCAATTCGGTGGCGGTTGCGTGAATAACACGATGATGCACGTGGCGAACGCCAACCTTCCCTTCGGCGGTGTCGGCGAGAGCGGCATGGGATCCTACCATGCGCACAAATCCTTCCTGACATTCTCACACCAACGCAGCATTCTGAAATCGGCAACGTTCTTCGATCTTCCCTTGCGTTATGCACCGTACAAGGACAAGGTCAAAATCTTCAAATCACTGTTCAAGTGAGCGACAAAAGGCCGGGCAAGTCCCGGCCTTTTTGTTTGTGCCCCCACCTCTCAACCTCCACCAGGCCTGTTGACGAATCCCACGCTAGCGGTTATTTTGTATCGATCGCTACAAAACAATTCATCCCTGCATCTCCATCCAGCGCAAGAGTTCCGGATTCCCATGGCCCGACCACGACGCCTCGACGATACC
>JBPOHS010000009.1:0-23184 GCA_052035295.1 Pseudomonadota bacterium | reverse complement strand
AACGACGCCCATTCCACGTCCCGAGCGAACGCCACATGATGGACAAGCGCAAACAGTTTTCGCTGGTGTATTTTCTTGTCGCCCTGAGCTTCATCCTGATATTGCAGGAAGTCTTCCTCTCCCCGCGCGAAGTCCCGCTGCTGTATGGCGATTTCAAGCGCCTGCTGAAAAACGGCGACATCAGTGAAGTGTATATCTCCGCTGAAACCCTGCGCGGAAAGGGCAATTTACGCGGCCTCGACAAACTGAATCCACAAACGTCACCCAGTTTCTTTTCCAGTAACGATGTGGGCGCCCAGCATTTCACCACTGTACGTGTGGAAGACAAGAATCTGATCGAGGATCTCGACAAGGCCGGCGCCCGGTATGGCGGCGAACGTGAGAGCCGCTGGCTAGGGACGTTATTGTCATGGATTTTGCCAGCTGTGTTTTTCGTTGCCATCTGGACGTTTGCCATCAATCGCATGGGGCCGGGTGGCAGTGGTGCCATGTCGATTGGCAAGAGCAAGGCCAAGATTTACATGGAAACGGACACGCGCGTCAGCTTTACCGATGTGGCAGGTGTCGATGAGGCCAAGCAGGAACTGGAGGAAGTCGTCGATTTCCTGAAAAATCCGCAACGCTACGGCCGGCTGGGCGCGCACATTCCCAAAGGCGTGTTACTGGTCGGCCCGCCGGGCACCGGCAAAACCTTATTGGCGCGAGCGGTAGCAGGCGAAGCCAAAGTACCCTTCCTGTCGATCAGCGGGTCGGAATTCGTGGAAATGTTCGTGGGCGTCGGTGCTGCGCGCGTACGCGATTTGTTCCAGCAGGCGCGCGCGATGGCGCCGGCCATTATTTTCATCGATGAGCTGGACGCTTTGGGTCGTGCGCGCGGCGCCAATCCGCTCATGAGCAACGACGAAAAGGAACAAACACTCAATCAACTACTGGTGGAAATGGATGGTTTTGATCCCAGTGTTGGCCTCATCCTGATTGCAGCCTCCAACCGACCGGAAATTCTTGATCCTGCCCTGTTGCGCGCCGGACGTTTTGATCGGCAGGTGCTGGTGGATCGCCCGGACAAGATTGGGCGTGCGCAGATTCTGCGCGTGCACCTGAAGAAAATCACACTCGATCCTCAACTGGATGTCGAACAAATCGCAGCACTCACGCCCGGATTCACTGGCGCGGATCTTGCCAATCTGGTCAACGAAGCCGCCCTGCTGGCCACACGCCGTAACGCCGATGCTGTAGCGCTGAGCGATTTCACCGCCGCCATCGAACGCCTGATCGCCGGCCTCGAAAAGAAAAATCGACTGCTCAACCCCAAAGAACGCGAAATCGTTGCCTGGCATGAAACCGGTCATGCGCTGGTGGCCATGAGCCTGCCCGACACTGATCCGGTGCACAAGGTCTCCATTATTCCACGCGGCATTGGGGCGCTGGGCTATACGATGCAGCGCCCGACACAGGATCGCTTTCTGATGACGCAGGAAGAACTGCAACATCGCATGGCGGTGTTGCTGGCCGGGCGGGCAGCGGAGCTGATCACGTTCAATCAGATTTCAACAGGCGCAGCCGATGATCTGGTGAAAGCGACCGATATCGCCCGCAGCATGGTGATGCGATTTGGCATGGACGAAGCGCTTGGGCAGGTCAGTTACGAGCACCAGACGCCCGGCATGTACAATGGCACGTTCATTGAAAATCGGCGCGATTATTCAGACGCAACGGCACAAACCATCGATGCTGCCATTCGCAAACTGGTGGAACAGGCCTTTGTCCTGGCGCTGGACATCCTGAAGGAAAAGCGTGGCGCGCTGGATCGCTGCGCACGCCATCTGCTTGAAAAAGAAACGCTCACGGGTGAAGAAGTCAATGGCTTCCTCACTCCTGCAGCATAAGCGCTATAGGTCAAAAGCTTTATTGAACTAAAACGTTACGGGTCAAAAACGAAAATGGTTTGCTGACCCGCCTCAGCGCATCAAGAAAAACGTCAGCAACGACAGGAAAAGAGCACTGCCTGCGCCCAACCCGACGGTCAACAAGGTCCAGCGGCGGGCATCATGCAGTTGCGTCTGCATCTGCTGCAGTTGATCCTTGAGCTCGCCGTTGCGTGACATCAATGTGGCCACTTCCTCGGCCAGACGCTGATCGAAGCCGACACGCAATTCGCCCTGCTGCTTGGCGGAACGGTCGTTGGTCGCTTTTACCAGCAAGCGCAACTCATTGATGCCGTTAGACAAGGTCTGTAGCTGATTCTTGACGTCATCCAGTTCCTGCTGATTGAGCGCGCCACCCAGCGCCGAATCCAGACGTTCTACCCGCCCATTGAGATCTCGAAGCGCATTCGCCGCTGAGTCGACTCCACTACTGGCGGTATCGACACGCATGCTGAGATCGGCCAGTTCCAGTCGCAAGGGCTCGAGATCGGCCAGGGTCAGCGCAGGAACACTGGGAACATGGATAGCGGGTGCAGCAGCGGGCATGGCGACCTCCAGAACCGGGATGGTTTCCCCACGGGCAATGGCATCAATCTGGGCACAGAGATGGGCAAGCTGGCTATCGCTGAGCGATACCGGCTCACGTTTACGCAGGGACTCGACCAACGACGGAATGGCATCACGGGCGCGCTCCACCATGTCGATCAGGGAAGCATTCACTTCCAGCGATCCCTCCAGCACCTTGTTGAGCGCCTGCTCGACCTTCCAGGCAATCTCGGCAATTTCCATTGCCTTGGCCATGCGGCCACTGCCCTTCAAGGTGTGAAATGCCCGACGAATATCTGTCAGCAGCGGCCGGTTGCCCTGATCAGCCCGCCATCTGGGGAGATCCCCATCCAGCGTCTCAAGCACCTCGGTCGCTTCTTCGACAAATATGTCGAAAATTTCTTCATCAAAATCATCATCCAGGGTCTGAGAGGCGTTTGCCATTGCCTGTTTTTTCCTGCACATGGAGGGTCATGAAATTCAGTCTAGTACATCTTGCCAGCGGGCAACGAGGATACGCCCAAACAGCGCTTCCAATGGCGTATGTGCTTCAAGGAATTGAAAAAAAATCTTCGCTGCCAGCACCAACGCCCACCCGTTGATGTCAGTTTTGTCTGACAGGATTCATGCGCTGACCAGCCGCATTTTCAATCCATCCCGCGGTGGCAGCGTGATCGACGGAAGCGGCACCGGCGGCGTTGCGCCTTCATAAATCAGGGAAAACCGACGCCCGACACCCATCAGCAAGGTCATGGCCTCCATCATGGCGAACCCCTCGCCCAGGCAGGTTCGCGGGCCACCGCCAAACGGCATGAAGGCGTATCGCGGTAACTGTTTCTCGAAGGCCGGGGTCCAGCGTTCCGGCCAAAAACGTTCGGGGGATTCAAAATAATCCGGATGGCGCCCCATGACGTAAGGGCTGATCACGACCCCTACCCCTTTCGGTATACGGTAGCCTCCGATCTCGACCGGCTCGACCGGCTCACGCCCGAACAAATAGGCGGCAGGATACAGTCGCAACGACTCGCGGATAACGCCACGTGTCAACGGCAGCTGCTGCAAGGTTTCCCAGGTCGGAGGCTGATCGCCAAGTACCTGCTGCCATTCCTCGCGTAACGCCGACCAATAGTGGGGATGCTGCGACAACAGGTAAAACGCCCAACTGAGCGTAATCGCCGTCGTATCATGGCCGGCCAGGAACAGCGTTACCGTTTCGTCACGCAACTGCTTGTCGCTCAGGGGACTGCCATCTTCATATCGCGCCGCCATCAACATCGCCAGTAAACTGCGCTGATCGTCCGGATGCTTGCGATGTTCGGCAATAAATCCCATCACCCGTCGTTCGATGTAACGCAACGTCCACCAGTAGCGCAGATTATTCGGTAAAGGCATCGCATCGAGAAACAAAAACGGTCGCACCATCCGAATGGCGATCTGCGATTCCAGCGCATGCACGGCGTCCCGCAACCGATGATTGTCATCCGCCAGCTCAACGTTGAACAAGGCTTTGGCGATGATTTCTGCGGTGAGCTGCATCATGTCATCGTGGACGTTACGCTCCGTGCCGGGTTGCCAGGCCTTCAACAACCGGTTCGTGTGTTCGACCATGAGATCGACGTAATGGGCCAGGCGTTTGGGCTGGAAAGCGGGCGCGGCCAGCTTGCGGTGGGTTCGCCAGGTGTCGCCTTCGCTGGTGAGCAAGCCCTGCCCGAAGATCTCGGTAAAATGCTGCCAGAAGCCGCGGTTCTTGATGAATTTTTCGTGTTGCCCGTTGAGCACTTCGCCAATGAACGTCGGATCGCTGATCAGGTAATTGGTCCCCCGCAACAAGCGAAACCGGACGACCGGCCCGTGTTCCGCGCGCATGCTGACGACAAACGCCGGAATGTCACGCACGAAGTCCGGGAGTGATCCGAGCAGCCAGTGCCCCTTGGGGCCAGGAGCGAGTGTTGACGGGGCTTGTGACATGCTTACGTCCTTATAATTGATTTCTTTATTTCGCACCGAACCTCTACAAAAAATTCTCCATGAAATCGAGCGACGCCTGATGCCGAATCACCTGCCGATGATTCGCCCACAGCGCCTTGATCTTCTCCTGATTACACACCTTGCGATCCACCAGTACACGACTCTTCAATTCACCCAAAACAGAATCGGCAACACACTTGCTGAACACAAACTGGTTGCTGATCAAATCCATGAACGGGCCGGATTTGCTGGTCGGCATGATGAACATCAACTGCAGGCCCAACGTTTCGGTCAGGTAGTGAATGACTTCGCGCGAACGCCCTTCATCCATTTTTGAGAAGGCTTCATCCACCAACACCATGCGCAAGTGGGAATTACCCTCATTGAACCTGAAGGCCGACGTTACCGCCGCAGCCCGGATGATATAAGCCGGCGTTTCCAGCTGTCCACCCGAGCCGGTGCCATACTGACTCAGTGGAATCGCCTGTTTACCCAGCGGTTCCTTGAAGATTTCGTACCGACGGTAGTTACGGTAATCACTGATGCGCTCGAGTTCACGTTGGGCGCGTTGTTCGTCCTGATCCAGCAGCATGGATACCATGCGATCGCGCACGATTTTCAGTGCATCAGGCATCTCCACATCGAAGAGGCTGGCGCCATCGCCCAGGTTGGGCATTTCCATGACGGCCTTGAAAAAGCGGTAGTACTCCTGAAACTCGGGCAGCCAGCTCCAGCCGAAATAAAAGCGCTCGCGATCGGCGCCGAAGCGGTGGTGTTCCAGTTCTTCGTTGAGATCTTTGAGAATGCGCTCACCATCGCCGATCGACTGGTAAATCGCGTGACACAAGTGCGTGACAAAGGTGTCGTTGAAGCGGTTTTTCAACGTCGACAGCTGCTCATGACGCTCGGCCAGGATATTGTTTTTCAGGCGGTTGTGCAGATTGTCGATCATCTGTGCCAGCTGGCAGATGTCGGCGAAGAATTTCTCGGAATGCATCTGGCCATAATCGGGCGCATACACCAGCGCATCGTGTTGGGCACATTGCTGGTTGTGTTGCATGATCCAGTGTTCCAGCTGGTGCGCCTGTTCATCGAGCAGTTTTTGCAATTGTTCGAGCAGGGTGACTTGCGACTCTTCCTGGCCACCCGGATTCTCCATGCGGGCAAGGGCCTCTTCGGCGTCATATTTGGGGTAGACCGGCGCAATGCGGCGCAGGCCGGCTTCCGCTTCTTCCTGGGCGATCAGGGCCTGTTCGTGCGCATCGGCAGCGGATTTCACCTGCCGGTC
This sequence comes from Pseudomonadota bacterium, assembly GCA_052035295.1. Lineage (GTDB taxonomy): Bacteria > Pseudomonadota > Gammaproteobacteria > Pseudomonadales > Ketobacteraceae > HdN1. The sequence continues at coordinate 17,457 of JBPOHS010000009.1, read as the reverse complement.
GGCGTTACGCAATTGCTCTTCAACGGCACCACTGTCCTGCTTGATCTGTTGCAGCTGTTTGTCGAAGTCGCCGAACTGGGTCTGCAATTCCTGCAGGGCTTTTTCCAGGCGTTGGTGTTCGCCCAGATTGAGGCCGGCCAATTGTGATTCGGTGCGGGAAAGCTCGCGATGCAGCGCCAGCATTTCCTGCATGACGTGGGCGAATTTCACCGGTTTGACGGCATCGACCGCGGTGAACAGGGCCAGGGCATCCTGCCCCCGACGTTCGGCGTTTTGCAAGTCGGCAAGGAGTTCCAGATGCTCGTTTTCCTTGGCGGCAAGCGCTCGCTCACGGGCCGCACGCCCGAATACCAGTTCGGTTTCAGGCAAATCGCAGCGGAACATACTGTAGTTGCCCGAGGCCATGCCATCGCGCGTGATTCCGCGCGAGGTCGAACGCAAGGTATGGGCATCGGGTACCCGCACAACCGTGCCGTAACTGGCTCGCAAAAAGTGCTCGGCCGTTTTGTGCTCGAAGCTCAAGGCATTGACCAGTGAATCCGCCGACAACGACAGGCGTTCGCTGTCGCGCCGCGCTTTTTCACCCTGAATAACGCGCGCCTTGTTACGCTGGGCGCCGCCACTCAATCCGCGCACGATCTGAATGGCCTGCGATTCGTAGGCTTCCTCGACAATGATGCTGAACCGCGCCCCGCCGATATAGCCTTCAATGGCCATTTGCCAGAGCGGATCACGGACATCGACGTAATCGCACAAGACCTTGGGTTCTGCCGCCGGGCAATGCGTGCGGATCGCCGCCAGTGCCATTTCCACATAGGGTGGATACACGGCCTGATGCGCACGCAGGCTGTTGAGTTCCTTTTCTTTCTGGTTGACGCGGGAACGCAGCGATTGGTGCGCCTGATCCTGCTTCACCACCCAGCGTTGCAACTGGTCACGCGCCGATAACGGCCCCCCTGCGATGCCAGGCTCGTGCAGCAAATATGCCCAGTGATTGTGCAACAGCTCAGTGGAAATCGCTGCATCGAGGTGATTTTCCAATAGTGCAAGACCCGCCCAGTCACGCCCCAGCAGACGCGGAAAATCCACCTGCGATTCGGCCTTGGACGCGATCAGCGCCTTGGCTTGCTTGCGGTATTCCGGGGTTTCCAGAATGGGCGCATCCTCAACGGCGCCGATACGTTGCATGGCCTGCAACAATTGTTCGGTGGCCTCGACGTTGCGGCCCATCTGGCGATCCTGTTCCAGCATGGGCTGCACGCGCTCACGCAGGGAATCCTGGCATTTCTGCAGCACCTGCTCGAATTCGTCTTTCTCGCGCAAGACCTGCACGCCACGACGCTCGGCTTCGAGTTCCACCATCTGGCGGTGCACATCACGGCGACGCTGGTCGACAATCTCGGTGCGGGTTGCCAGGTCTTGCAATTTGTCATGACCGCCCTTCTGCCGGGATTTGGCATCGAGATAATCGCGGTGGCAACCGCGGCTACGACGCAGGGCTTCGCGGAAGGTCGCTTCGGTAAACTGCACCCAACTGTCGGTGTAGCGCTGCGATGTTTTTGCCGCATTGGAAAGAATGCCCACCGCCGCAACGATGCGCCTGGCGTCCTGCTCCATGCCGTTGATGGTTTTCATCAGGTCGGATACGGTTTGTATCGCTTCACCCAGATCCTTTTTCTCGAGAATTTCGTCGGCGACGAATTCATGGATGCTGCGCACCGGTTTGTACGCCATGAAGCTGGAAAACGTATGCGCGGCGTGCATGGCTTCCCGATCCGACACCGCTTCGCGACGACCGCGCAACGCGCCGTACAAGCGGCGAAGGTACGCACGTTTCTTCTCGTACACTTCGAGATTGCGTGCGCCGTATTTCATCTTCAGCTGATTGGCGATCTCGGTAATCTGCACCACATGCTTGCCGTCATTGTATTCCTTGACGAAATCCGGCAGTGCCAGCGAGGTTTCGGGCAAAATCAGAAAGAAGATCTCATCCAGTCGCGCCTGCCGTTGTGTACCCGCCGCATCGATATGCGCACGCATGGCCACGACGGCGGTAAACGGATCCGCGCTCTCCCCCTGCGTCGGGTGGAAGACGGCCGCAAGATAACCATCGGTGGTTTGCAGCCGCGAATAACTGCCGTCGTCACACCCCAGCACGTAGGACGCAAGCGTGCGCACCTGCTTGCCACCGCGACCGCGCTGCGTGGTTTCGTCCTGACCGGGGTTGAAGTTGAACAAATTGTCATGCGCGGCCGTCATCAAGGTCTGGATGGCATCGGCCGCCGTCGTCTTACCCGAGCCGTTACCGCCGGAAAACAGGTTGATCGGCCCGAAGTCGAATTCCAGTTGTGGAATATTGCCCCAGTTGACGAAAATGAATTTCTTGAGGTACATGGCCTAGATCTCCAGGTTTTCCTGCCCGAACAGGCGCGAGGCAGGGGTCGCCACGGTGTCGCCGCCCAGGGTGGCGAGCACTTCGTCACTGACAAAACTCATCAGGGTGGGGCGAATGCGTATCCAGGTGTCGTCGCTTTCGACGTCTTCATCCTGGCGGTAGTTGATCAAGCGCAACTGGCGCAACCGACGGAACAGCAGCGTACGTTCGGTCTTGTTCTCGGGCAGGGAACGCCGCAACAAATTGCGCAGCGCGATCCCCAACGATTCCAGCGAGACCAGCACGGCGCCCTGCTCATCGACGTTGCCTTCGCGCAGCGCCTTGTCGTATTCGGCGCGTAACACCAGGATCATGGCGACTTCCTGCTGGTTGAGCGTCGCACGCAAACCGTTATTGAACGGGCCCGCACCTTGTGGATCGCTGCCTTCGTCCTGCAGGCCGGGCACACGCGCGCCCGGTGGGTACAAACGCACGAAACAGAAACGGCGTTCGTGCTGGATGCGCACCCCCAGCAGCGACAAATAATCTTCAATCAGCGGTTCAATGCGCAAATAACGGTCGTAAAGATCGGCTTCGACCTGGCTTTCGTCACGGCAAATGACGCCGTAATCCATCAACCGTATCACCAGTTCGGTGAAATCCTGCAGGGACAGCCCTTCGGCGGTCAACGCAGGCGCCAGCGCCTGGGTGAACAGGAAGTTGCTTTTATCCCGGCCGAACGTGCTTTTATCTTGAGTGTTATTAACGGTCATGGTGATTCCGCACTGGCCGGTGTTTCCGGCGCTGGGTTTTCAATGAGTTCGATCAGGAATTTATCGAGCGATTCGTAATATTCGTGTGACGCTTTTTCACCGGGCACCGGCGTGACACGAAAACGCAGTTCCGACGAGAGATTGCGATGCGCACCGAGTTCAATGGCATGCGCCATGGCCAACAGATCCGAAGCCGTCGTCACCGGCAATTCCTGACTGTTGATCACTTGGCCACCGGCGAGCGCCTTGACGATGTACTTGCGCAGATTTTCATCGCTGACCACAAACGCAGTATCCAGCGCCATCTGTACGAAGGCTTCGCGGCGTGCATCGGGTGACAGCGGTACGCTGTCTTCCTGCACCAGCGTCTGAACCACGTCGTTACGACGGCGGGTGGTCATCCGCACTTGCGCCGGGTCGATCAGGCTCACCTGCACGCCGGCCATCAGTTCGGCTGCCTGTGCATAGCGGGAATCGGCTTCTTCGGCCGTCAACTTGGCCAGTTGCTGGCACACCTGCACGACATCGCTTTGACGCTGGCTGTGCAGGTACGAAAGTTGTCGCATGATGATGTCGGCGCGCTTGGTAAAGCCCTGTAACGCCCGGCGCATGGCGGGAAGCATGATTTCCGAGGCCTTGCGCATGCGCAGCTCAATGGTATCGAGCACGTGCCAGAGCACAGAGCGGCCGGGCACCACCAACTCGGGAACCAGCTGCCGCAGCTTGCCTTCGGCTTCGGCCTTGAATTCCTTGTTCTTGCGGCGGATGCGAGTGATAACGCCCGAGATCGCGTCCCGGTGTTTTTCGACGCTGTCGGCGGAAAGACGCACGGCCAGATCCGGCTGAAAGCGCTTTTCCATGAATTCAAAAAACTGTTGCGTGGCTTGCTGCACCAGCAACTGGCTTTCGACCTCACGTACCAGTGCCCGCTTGCGCTCCTCGAGCTCGGCAATCACATCGGCAAAGTCGGCGATGATGCGCTCGGAATATTCGTAGGCATCCAGCAGGTCGTGCACCTCGCCGCGCGCCAGAAAACCTTCCAGCGCGTTGAGCGTGTTACGGGTATTGCGATGACGGGTGCGGACGCGGGTGGTGTCCGCCTCGACCAGCGGCTGGGTAAACAGGCGACCCATCCGGGAAAACGGGAACGTACTGTCGAGCGTGGCCTGGTCGACCTGTTTCTCCAGCCAGCCATGATCCAACAGGGTATTGAGTATCCACACGGCCTGATCACGACTGGAACGAAACCGCGTCTCGCCCTCATCCCCCTCGCCATCGCCCAGCACCGGCGCACGCGCCAGGGCCTCGGTGAACAGGTCGATCAGCTGGTCGCGCCGCAACGACTGCCCGTAATCGGCATTGGCGCTGTAAAGCCGCTGATACAGCAGCCGCAGGCACTCGGCGATCTGCTCGCGGTACTTGCTCGTCAGCGGGCGAAAGAACTGGGAACGGGTTTCGGTGAAAAGCATCAACAGGTTCCGGGGGCGTCGTTATTCTAGCGTTGTTGTTCTATTCGCCATGGATTCGCTGGGGGTGAGGCGACCCTGCCGATAGGCATCCACCAGAGCGGTTGAAAAATTTAGCGCATCAGGACCAATAAGGAAACCTGCGATTTTGCTCAAATCACCCTACCGTTAGACAAAAACCTGTCTACACTCAATGCTCTAGGATCGACAACAGCAACACACAAGAAAGCACGACCTGAAAAAGGAGCTCGCAATGAAACAACTGGTTTGGGGAACCGCGGCAACTGCCCTGCTGATGTCTGGCGTGGCCACGGCAGAAAACAACATCTATCTCGGCGGTCAGGTGCTGCAATACGACATCGACGCCCAGCACGTGAACATCGGTAATGGCGCCAAGCCACAAGGCGTACAACTGGTGTTCGGCGGTGAAGTTGCCAAATACGCGGCCCTGGAACTGCGCGTGGGCCGCAGCACCAAGTACGATGAGTTCGCCGTGGAACAGGGCGAAGATACTTCTGCGAAAATCGATACCACCTTCGGCATGTATGCCAAGGCCCAGTACCCCGTTGCACCGAACGTGAAGCCCTATGTCATCGCCGGCTTGAGCAAGTATGACTTCGATACGTCGGCAGGCGGCGAGAAAGAGTCGCTGACCGATTCCGATATTTCATTGGGCTTTGGCTGCAGCGTCCTTCCCATGAAGAACCTGCAGGTGGGCGTCGAATTCATGCGGGTATCTGACGACAACGCCAACAAGATTGGCGCCAAGGTGTTCAGCACTTCGGCATCGGTGGCCTACATTTTCGGCAACTGATCTGCGTGTCTGGCAGCTGAAAATCGGCTGCCAGACATCTCCCGCCAGCGAATACAGCCAACGACTCAATCCCGCCAACGACTCAAAGCCTCTCCTGCAGGCGAATCGATTCCTCGCTCCACTCCTTCACCAGCGCATAGCAGACGCCCAGCAAGGTCGCCCCGACGAACAGTCCCATCAGGCCGAACGTCAGAATCCCCCCGAGCACCCCCAGCAGGATGACCGCCAGCGGCATGTTGGCCCCGCGACTGATCAGGTAGGGCCGCAGGAAGTTGTCGATATTGCCGACCACAAAAAAGCCCCAGACCACCATGAAAATCCCCCAGCCGGTTTCGCCCTGCCAAATCAACCAGGCCGCAGAGGGCATCAGGATCAACTGCACCGCACCAATCGGGATCAATGCGAACAAAAAGACCGCCATTCCCAGCAGGAAGGGCGCCGGCATGCCTGCCACGACAAACCCGATCGTCGCCAGCACACCCTGGGCGATCGCCGCCCCCAGAATGCCATACACCACTGAACGCATGGTGAGACCCGCCACATCAAGCAGGTGCAGCCCCCGATCCCCGCCCAGACGGAACACCATCGCCCTCAACCCGCGCACGAGGAATTCGCCATCACGAAACAGGAAGTAGATGACAAACAGGCTGACCGCCGCCTGCACCAGCAGCTGCCCGGTTCCTGCCCCGGCCGATACCAGAAAGCCGGCCGCCCGCGGCAGGTGTGGCATGGCCGACTTGACCAGGGCGCTGGCATTGACCGAAAAGTTATTCCAGAAGCCAACCAGACGCTCGCCGACAAGGGGCACGTCTGCCAGCCAGACAGGTGGGGCCGGTGGGTCGCCTGCCAGCAGTTCCTTGAGGGGTGTCATGGCCTCCTGCACCATGTCGACCAGGGAAATGGCAACCGCCACCAATGGCACGAACAGCACCAGCGCATACAGTAGCGTCATGATGGCTGCGGTGGCGGACGGGGAGATCGCATAACGCTGCTTCAACCCCTGAAACAGCCCTTGCGTGGACACTGCCAGGATCACCGCCAGCATGATCGCAGGCAGGAAGGGATGCAGTACCCACACGCTTCCACCCACGATGGACAGCAGCAGCAACACCGCAATCACCGGCTCGATGATTTTTCTGAAATCCATGGCTGAATCCTCGTTATTCGAACCACCAGTCTACCGCAAGCCGGTGATTTCCCTTACGCTGATGTAACGTGCTCGTTGCGGTCAGCCGTCAAACCACCCATAATTTTGCCTGATCCCCGCCCTCCTCAAACATAGCCAGCCAATATCATGCTCAGTTACCAGCACATCTACCACGCCGGCAATTTTGCCGACGTCCACAAGCATTCGGCACTCTGCCTGGCTCTCGACTACCTGACCCAGAAGCCGAAGCCGATGATGTATCTCGAAACCCACGCTGGGCGTGGCCTCTACGACTTACAGTGCAGCGAAGCGCAAAAGACCAACGAAGCCAAGGGCGGCATCTGGGGCGTCGACGTCAGCAACGCTCCAGATGAGGTGCAACGCTATTTCGACGGTATCAAAGCCTGCAATCCCAAGGGAGGGCGCCGGTTTTACCCAGGCTCGCCACAGCTTGCACTGCTGAATACCCGGCCTGAAGATCGCCTGCTGCTGATAGAAAAGCATCCCCAGGAATATCAGGCGTTGGTGGAAAACTTCAAAGGACAGGCACGGGCTTCCTTGCACAAGCGCGACGCGCTCGAAGCCCTGGTAGCCCTTGTGCCGCCCCCCGAGAAACGCGGGCTGGTGCTGATCGACCCGAGCTATGAAATCAAGAGCGAATACATGGACATCGCCGAAGCGCTCGAGCGCGCCTGGCGCAAATGGTCGACCGGCACCTACATGATCTGGTATCCACTGCTGCCGGTGGCGGGACACCAGCGCCTGCTCAAGGCCCTCAAGCGCAGCGGTATTACCCGCATTCTCACCAGTGAAATCGTATTGCACCCGCCGCAGGGATTGTCAGGCATGTATGGTTCCGGGCTGGCGATTGTCAATCCGCCCTGGCAACTGGAAGAGGGGTTGGAACGGTTGTCGAAATGGATGGTTGAGAGTCTGTCGAAAGACCCTCAACGTCAATGGACGATAGACTGGCTGGTACCCGAAGCGCGCGGCTGAGGCAATCAAATCCCCAGGGATGCGAGCAGGTCGTCGACTTCGTTCTGGTTGGACCCGCCCAGCTGACCGGGGCGCAAATTAATGGACTCGGGCGCTGCCGACTCGAAAATCTCCTTGAGTGACAACATGGTCAGCAGGAATTTCTGGTCGGTAATCTGGTCTTCGGAGTACAGGTTCATGGAGTGCACGAGTTCTTCACTCATCAGCTCCTTGATCTGGTTGACTTGATCTTCGCTCAGGTTTTCGATGCGCTTCAGCAAGCGTTCCTCGATGCATTCGATCAACTGCATCTGCTTTTCTTTCATCACCTGATAGGTATCGTTCACGCTCTGCAGCTCGGTTGCGCACGACTTGACCATGGCCTTGACCTGGTTGGTGCGCCCCTCAAGTTCAGCGGTACGCTCCTGTACACGCTGTTCGAGGTTTTCGTTGAGTTGACGGATTTCTTCTTCGTTCTGCTTGCGCTCAGTGATGTCGGCAACGACCACCGAAAACACAATCGAACCTTCATGCTGGAGTTTGTAGGTCGCCAGCATGAGCCAGTACGGCTTGCCGCCTATGGAGGTGAGCACTTCATAATTACCGGCCTGCTGTTGCTGCGCGGCCAGGGCTTCCATATAGATGCAATCGCCCATGGCGACCTCAAGATCGCCCATGAGATCAATGCCGCCACGCGGCTCGACGGGGGTAAATTCGATCTGCTCCAGCATCGTCAGCTCAGGAATGATGTCGGAAAGGCGTTTGCCTTCGATTTCGCCTTCATTCATCTGGAACATGGTGCGCACACGCGGCGTCGCCGATTCGATCACGCCGTTGCTGTCGACCGCGAGCAGTACGAAGTCGGCTACCACCTTCAGAATATCGAACAACTCACTCTGCTTGACTGTCAAGACACATCCCCAATCGCCGTAAACAAGACTCCATCCTTGGAGTCTAGCACGTAGTTTGAAACCGTCTTGTCAAAAGCAGGTAACGCAGGAACAGCGGGGCCTTGACCCGGATTTACTTGCGTATGCCCTCGGCGGAAATGTAGATCTGGGCCGTCTGCGAAGCAGGGCCCAACTCATAATCAATACCGAAATCCTTCAGTCGAATTTCGGTCGTTGCCTCGAAGCCCTGACGATGGCCGCCCCAGGGATCATTGCCGCCACCGATATAAGTCGTTGCCAGCGTTACCGGTTTGGTCACTCCCTTGAGGGTCAGGTTGCCCGTGATATTGGCCGTGTTATCCCCGGTTTTTTCCACCTTGGTGCTGACAAAGGTGGCCTTGGGAAACTGATCAACATTGAAAAAATCCTTGCCGCGCAGATGCTTGTCCCGCTCTGCGTGGTTGGAATCGATACTCGCGACATCAATGTCCACGTTCACATTGGATTTTTCGATGGCATCCTTGTCGAGCGAAAAACCACCCGAAAACGTGTTGAAGCGCCCCAACAACCAGCTATAACCCAAATGTTTGATTTTGAACTGGATGAACGCATGCGTACCCTTGGTATCGAGCAGGTATTGTTCGGACTCGGCCTGGGCAAAGGGGGCCAGGGTCAGCAGCGGCATCAGCAATGCACCCGCTGACAGTCGTTTCAGGGCTCTTCTGGAAAGCAATGACGTTGACAACATGGATGTCTCCTTTTTTGTTTGTGGTGACGCAGGGGTAAAGACTCGTTCTTGATGATAGTGTGTTGTTACGGTGGGTCGGCCATTCCTCAGCGCTGGGGAAACAGCATGCGCCGCAAGGTACTGTCACGCAGCCGGAAATGATGATGTAACGCCGCGGCTGCATGCAGCGCAATCATTCCGCCCATGCCATAAGCAATCCACCGGTGCGCCACCCCCAACCATTCCACGGTGGCTGACGACCAGGTGCTCACGGCCGGAATATTCAAGACACCAAAAACATCAATGGGCTGCCCTTCGGCCGTGGTCATTGCATAGCCGCTGACCATCAGCAGCACCAGGCAGGCATACAAGAGGCCATGCACAGCACGCGCAACACGCCGCTGCCAGGCGGGCATCGGCAACAAGGCTGGCTCGGCATCGATCAACAGATTCAGGAAACGCAGAACAGTCAACACCGCCAGCACCACCCCGGCCTCTTTATGCCACTGAGGCAGGGGGTGATAAAGGGGGTCGTAGTAGGTCAGCGTCACCATGTAAATGCCGCTGCCCAGCAGGAAGAGCACCAACGGCAGAGAGCCCCAGTGCAAAAGGATACTGATCCAGCCATAGCCGGATCCGGAATTACGCCATCTCGACAGCGGGCCCGGGTTTGACCGCATGAACACTATGCCTTTTGGATCTGAACGTGACGAAAAATCAGACCATCAAAGTAGCAAATGATTCACTGTCTGGAAATGAGAATGTCCCTCAATCTCACCGCAACCTTCAGAAATACAATACCTTCAGAAATACAATACCTTCAGAAATACAACGCCATCCCCAGCTGCCCCTCGTTCTGCAGTCCCAGCACGTCTTTTTCCCGCAAGCCTTTCAGGAACACGGCAACGTGCGGGCTCAGGCGCCGGCTGAGCGAGGCACTCGCCACGCCATAGGTCTCACGATCGGCATCCGACGGTTCGAACACCTGCATGTCCAGTTGTGCCTGCCAGTTTTCGGAACGCGCCACCAGCCCGGGGTTCCATAACGCCAGGGCTTCGCCGCCCTGCTCGAACTCGCCAGCCGCCTGCAGCTCGGCGCCAAACAGCTGATACAGCGCGATGTTGTCGCTACCCCAGGCGGGACCGACCAGCAAGCGGGCATAAAGCGGATTGATCCACTCGCTGCCATCCAGCGCCTGCAGGAACAAGGTTTCGTCCTCACCGATCTTCACGTGCGTATCTGCGTCCGCAGCCGGATCGGTTTCCAGCCAGCGCAGGCCGGTAACGCCAGTCGACAGCCGCCACGACCAGGGCGAATACAAGGCATTGCGCGTCTTGATCGACGACGCCGAGAAGAAAGTGACATCCGTGATCTCGACGTCCTGTTCCTCAAGCTGGCGGGCCGACAAGGACAGCACGGTGATCTCTGCCAGCGGCCCGCCCGAAGGGGCATCCAGGAAATCATGGTACGCCGGACGGACACTGAGGGCGGCCGTGGTCAACCCTTCCCTGACGCCGCCACTCAGGGCCACCCGCCCGCTGTAGTGGCCCACATCGCCCGGTTGCAACGGCCGGGGTACAGCGCTGGCAGGCGCCATGCGCGACGCAGGCAATTGTCCGGCGCGAAAGCGTTCCACTTCCTCTTCGCTCAAGGAATCCGCGGTCGCCACCCAGCGCGCCGCTTCCGACGGCTGATAGTGAACGTTATCGACCATGCCGCTGGCGATCACCGTCTCGACCGCATCGAGCGGGATCACGTAGACCGAATACCGATCGTGCAAGCCCATGCCCGGGCGGGCGACATCCAAATAGTTCAGCATGCGATACGAACAGTTCTCGGCGAAAAATTTGTAGTCGAAGTGCACGCTGCGCATTTCCCAGGCGTGGCGCACCAGCTGGTCGGTTTCTGCCTGGGTAAGATCGAGACGGTATTCCCAGATATCGCGGGCTTCCATGCTCAGGTATTCGGTGAGTTTCTTCTGATAGGGCAAGATCGTGAAGATGCCTTCGAGCTCGCCACTGAGGCCCTTCGTGACCAGATCCGACTGGCCGTATCCTTTTTTCAGCAAGGCGGCAAAATTGAGTGTGTAGTCATTGGATTTGTCGACCTCGGGAGAGCGGTCGCGATCCAGACGCAGAAAACTGTGGCCAAACAAAGTGGAAACATCATCCATGTTCGGCACCGGGTACACCATGCTGACGCCCTTGGCCCCCATCCGCTCGCGAAACGCCTCGAAAGCCGGGCAGGCTTGATCGGCCACCTCGGCCAGCGGGCTGCCGGGCAACTGTTTCAGCCAGTGATAGCGGGCCGGAAACCGGCACTGGGGGTGGGCATCACCCAGCGGTTCCCGCTGCGCGAACGCCACCACACTGGCGTCGAGTTCCGCCAACGGGGCGTGCTTGCCGTTTTCCGACAGAAAGAAGGCCGGATCATCGGCTTCGCTTTCCACACTCATCCAGCCAGCGCGGTAATACAGCAAGGCATGCCACGCGGAAGTGTCGGCCCACTGTTCGCGCCCCGCTTGCGTCGAGGCCTGGGTGAACCCGCCCACCGAAAACGCCGCCCACGCGACGGCCACCATCCACTTTTTCATGACTTCACTGCCTTAGCTGTTGTCCAACCCGAAGCTGCCCTGATCATCCGCAGCGACTCACACCGCGAGGCGCGTCCCCGTGCATTCGCGTGGTCATTAATGTCGTGCGGATTGTAGAGACTGGAAAAGCGGGGGGCCAGCACGATGTTGGCTATTCCACGTGCGAATCTCGTGGCGATCCCGACGGTAAAAAGTCATAAAGCCGGCGTAAGGCTTTTTTTATCGGCAGCATCGCGCTATGGTGTGCGCCGGTTGCCTTCACACGATTGATCTGGCCAAAACACCAGCGCAAGGCATCGGTGTCAAAGCGTTAATGGAAGTAAAGCGGATGCGAACCCTAGCCATCGTCCCCTCCTTGCCCAGGCAAGCCCCCAGAATCCTCATTGCAGCGGCGCTGATCTCCAGTTTGTGGGGATGCGCCGTCCAGACCACGACAACACAGCCACAAGTGGTGGACAAGGTCGTCTCCCGGCCGGCAGAACCGGTGCGCGATACGGGCACCCCGGCCGATCTCACCGTGCGCCGGCTGGTGGAACAGGGGCGTCATTCTGCACTGCGCCACCCGGGCTTTGGCCCCTACCGGGACATCCTCCGCAGTCGCTATGCCGGCAACCAGTATGCGCCACTTTGGGTAGAGGGCGACCGCCTGACAGAACAAGGCGAGCGAGTCCTGAGCCTGATCAGCGATGCTGCGAGCGAAGGCCTGGACCCACGCCATTACGACTCGGAATGGCTGCACGATCAACTCCGGAATCTGTCCGGGCAACCCCACAACGGCAACGCTCAGGCGCAAATCGACGTCGCCATGAGCCTTGCCCTGGCGCGGCTGATACACGACGTCCATGCCGGACGCATTCCCCCCAAGGAAGCAGGCATTCGCCTGGATACCAGCCTGCGTGAAGCCGAAGCGACCTTCCTGGTCAAGCGTGCCTTTGGCAACGAAGCGCCTGAGCGCGTGTTTGCAGCAGCCCGCCCCCGGTTCGCCCTTTACAACCGTCTCAAAACGACCCTGGTCGACTACCGGGAACTGGCGGCCAACCGTGATGGCGTCAGCCTGCCCGGCATCGACAAATCCATCAAGCCGGGCGAAACCTGGCGCGGCGTGCCGGCACTCGCAGACTGGCTGTCTTATCTGGGTGACTACGCCGGCACCGAGCCACGCGGCAACGCTTACACGGGTGAACTGGTCAATGCCGTCAAGCGCTTCCAGCGCCGCCACGGTCTGGCCGATGACGGAGTGATCGGCAAGGGGACCTGGGCTGCACTGACCACCCCGCTCAAGATTCGCGTGCGCCAGATCGAACTGGCCATGGAACGCATGCGCTGGCTGAGCGAGCGCATGGCCGACGAGCGCTCGATCGTGGTCAACATTCCGCAATTCGAGTTGTGGGGCTTTCCCGGCCGCTCGGAAGCGTCCAGCCTGAACATGGACGTGGTGGTCGGCAAATCCGTCGACAACAACACCCCGGTGCTGCTCGACGAAGTGGAACGCATCGTGTTCAACCCGTACTGGAACGTTCCGCCCAGCATCACCAAGAAAGAGCTGCTGCCCAAGTTACGCAAGGATCCCGCCTATCTGGTGAGCCAGAACATGGAAATGCTCAACAGCACCGAAGTGGTTTCCACGCCCCCTACCCCCGAACAAATCGAAGCCCTGGCGCGTGGGGAATACCGCCTGCGTCAGCGGCCGGGCCCGGGCAATGCACTGGGGCGGGTGAAGTTTGAATTTCCCAACCGCGATGCGATTTACATGCATGACACGCCGAACAAGGGTGGCTTTTATGCCAGTCGCCGCGACTTCAGTCACGGCTGCATTCGTCTGAGTGACCCACAGAAAATGGCCAACTTCCTGCTGGCTGGCCAACCGGGCTGGGATACACAGCGTATTGCCAACGCGTTGAAGTCTGATGAGAAAACGACGGTGGAACTGCGTGAACCGGTGCCTGTGCTGCTGTTCTATACGACATCGATCGTCGATGCCGAGGGCAAGGCCGTGTTCCTGGAAGATATCTACGGGTATGACAGCAAGCTCGATCAGGCAATGTTTTACGCGGATCAACGCCAACGCCAGTCGTGAAGCCTGTTTGACGCTGGTCTACCAGCGTCTGACTCTTCCCGTATCGACGTGAATGAAACCTTCGGGATAGTAACCCACGCCACCCGCCTTCAGATCCAGGGCTGCGTCGCGCAGCTCGGTCAAGCGCACATCCGCCAGACAGATGTCCATCGCACAACCATCCATATGCAAACTGCGGGTGGCAACGCCACTGTGGCGCGAACGACCACGCAGCGCCTGATTGGTTTGCGGTGAGCGGAAGGCAGAAATGATCTCAAAGGGATGCTCTGTCTTGACGTCCTGACTCAGGTGCCACAACAGATCATAGAGATTCGGATCCATGCTATGCATGTCACCGGTGCGAAAATCGCGGGTCAAGTGACGCAACTGCTGAATGGCATTGGGCACATAATCGTTGCCGATCTTGTAGACCACCGCCAGTTTTTCGCCGGTATGCAAATGATTGAACGCGAGCAGGCGCGCATTCTTCTTGATGGCCGCCTCGGACAGCTCCGGCAGACTGAGCAACGGCAGTGCCGCGGCCCCCGCCACATAGGACAACACGCGACGACGCGCCAGACAGGGTGCTGACGCTTCCGTTTCGGTCAAGCGAAACACGCTGGTATCAAACAAACGGCGCACAAGACGCATACCCCAAGCTCTCCGGTAAAATCGGCATCCTTATCAGTTTAGCCAACAAATTTTCCTTATTGGTAATATATCGACTAATTGCTGTGAATTTTCAAGAGCCCATCACGGATTCGCACATTTCACCCGCAAAATGTTTACCAACATCACCTCATTTTCCCGGGCACGTTCTGCCGCGACGCGCCTTTTCGCAAGGGAATCAATAGCCCGGACAAACCGTTGTGGTCGATCTCATACATCAGCGCCAGCAAGCGTCCAAGCTCACCCGCAGGGAAACCTTCCCGGGCAAACCAGCCCAGATAGTGGCCGGGCAAATCCGCTATCAGTCGCCCCTTGTATTTACCGTACGGCATGATTCGGGTTACCAACAACAACAGATCCTCTGGATTCATTCCCTCACCGGACATACGCAAAGACACTCCGCAACCCTGCCGGTTCCCTGATCTCGCTTTGATGCACGACGCACTCCCCGAATATGACATGCTTTAACCTGACTTCACCTTACCCCATAATAGCGCCCTTACGCAGTGGGGGATTACACCATCATGGCCGACGGCAAGTCAGTTCTCGTTTCATTTCGCGGCCTATGCAAGTCATGGGGCGACAAGGCGGTATTAAAGGATCTGTCGCTCGACATTTATCATGGCGAATTCGTCACGCTGCTGGGGCCATCCGGCTGCGGCAAGACGACATTGCTGCGTATGCTCGGGGGATTTGAAATGCCCGATCAGGGGGATGTCCTGCTGCAAGGGCAATCCCTGCAACATCTGCCACCCCATTTGCGACCGGTCAATACCGTGTTCCAGAGCTATGCCCTGTTCCCCCACATGAGCGTGTTCAATAACGTCGCCTATGGATTGCGCATGGAAGGGCGCCCGCCAGAGGAAATCAACGCACGCGTTAGCGAAGCGCTCGCCATGGTACGCCTGCAGGACTTCGCCGACCGCAAACCCCAGCAACTTTCCGGTGGGCAGCAGCAGCGCGTTGCCATCGCCCGCGCCGTCGTAAAGAAGCCGAAAATCCTGCTGCTTGATGAGCCCTTGAGCGCGCTCGATTTCAAACTGCGCAAAGAAATGCAGATCGAGCTGAAACGCCTGCAACGCGAGCTCGGTATAACGTTCCTGTTCGTGACCCACGACCAGGAAGAGGCGCTGTCGATGTCGGATCGAGTGGTAGTCATGAACCAGGGAAATATCGATCAGATCGGCACCCCGCGCGAGGTCTATGAGACACCCGCCAGCTTGTTCGTGGCCCGATTTGTCGGGGAAGCGAATTTGTTCAGCGGTGTCGTGACGGAAATCCTAGCGGATGATCACATAACTGCCGACATTGGCGGGCGCAGTTGTACCCTGCGCAGCCGCCAACGCAGCTTCCGACCCGGGCAAGCCATTCACGTCATGCTGCGCCCCGAGGATCTGCGCGTCTGGGAACCGGGCAGCGCCGACGGCTGGCCAGGTCAGGTCGTGGAGCGCAACTACAAAGGCATGACCCTGGAAAGCCTGATTCGCCTTGATAACGGCCAACATGTGGTGGCCAGTGAATTTTTCGACGAGAACTATCCTGACTTCGATCACGGTCTGGGTGAGCGTGTCATCGTCAACTGGGTACCCGAATGGGATTGGGTGATCGCCGATGAAAGCGCGTAGCCCTTTCCGGATCGCGGTGCTTGCGCTGATCTGGGGCTGGATGGCGTTGTTTGTACTGGCGCCCAGCGTGCTGGTCACCATCACCAGCATGCTGGAACGCGATGAAGTCAATTTCGTGCGCTGGACATTTTCGCTTGAAAGCTATCAACGGCTGTTCGATCCGCTTTACCTGCAGGTGCTGAGCAACTCCCTGCTACTGGCCGGCATCTCCACGCTGGGCTGCCTGCTGGTGGGTTATCCCTTCGCCTTTGCGGTCAGCCGTCTGCAACCGCGCACCAAAACCTTGCTGATCCTGCTGATGATGGTGCCGTTCTGGACCAATTCCCTGGTCAGGACCTTTGCCGTCAAGATGCTGATTGCCACCCGCGGCCTGCTCAATGAAATCCTGCTCGGCATCAGGCTCATAGAGCGCCCGTTACAGATGCTGTACACCGATGGCGCCGTGGTTCTCGGGCTCGTGTACGTAATGCTGCCCTTCATGGTACTGCCACTGTATGCCGTGTTCGAAGACCTGCGCGAAGATCTGCTGCAAGCCTCATCGGATTTGGGCGCCAAGCCTTGGCAAACATTTCGCCACATCACCCTGCCACTGACCATGCCCGGTATCATTGCCGGCACATTACTGGTCTTCCTGCCGTCGCTGGGCTGTTTCTATGTAACGGATGTATTGGGGGGCGCGCGCGTGCTGCTTGCCGGCAACGTGATCAAGAACCAGTTTCTCGACGCCCGTGACTGGCCTTTTGGTGCCAGCGCCTCGATTCTGTTGAGCGCACTCATGGGGATTCTGTTGATTGCCTATCGCTACAGCGCCCGCAGCACTCCGTCACGCAGCCTGGGCGTTTAAACGCGCGACGATGCTTTGCATGGAAGCATTTTGCCCGGCGGTTTGCCCAAAAAAAAGATTTGGCAGGAATCACCGCCTTCTGTTAGCCTTTACTGTACAAGCAAACAGTACCTGACCCCGGAGATTCCACAATGGCAGTGGTGACCCTTTACATGAGCGATCGCGACAAAACCGGCAAGACCTTTGTTTCCAAGAAAGACGCCGACGAACATGACAAGAAACTCGAACTGGCCGAAAACCTTTCCGTGTTCCTCGGTCAGCGCCTTTCCTTCTTGAACGAGAAGCAGGTGGAAGATATCGGCTTCATGCTGGCGGAACATCGCGACCTGCTTGCCCAGGCTCTCAAAGGCAAGCCTGAAGTACTGCTCGACGCAGAACTGGCCAGCACGAGTGAGACTGCGGCAGAAGAGGTGGACACCACCAACGACATCACTGAAAGCGCAGAAACGCCGGTGGCTGACGCTGTCGTGACTGACAAAAAAGTGCGGGCAATCGGGCGCTGAG
>JBPOHS010000064.1:0-5459 GCA_052035295.1 Pseudomonadota bacterium | reverse complement strand
AGCAGAATCACGCCAATCGCGTAGAGCTGAAGGCTCCAGCGACGATAGGTGTTGGGCGGAATCTGTGCCAGCACGGTCATGACGGTGAGACCAATGCCAATACGCGTGGCCTGACGGATAACGGTGTGCATACTGGCGCCACTGGCACTGTAAAGCACGACCAGCCCTCCCGCCATCAGGATGAACAGCATCATCAGCAGGAAGCCATCCAGGTGTATGCCCTGCAGAAAGCTGTAACGGCGGGCGCCCAGTTCGTTGGGGGGAAGCTGGCGCAGGTAGTCAGACCGGTTCATGGTGTGGTCCCTGTAACGGCAGACGTCGGGGTCACAATGCCCTGCAACCCGCCATCGCCCGTCAACGGAAGCGCGCTGGCAGGTTGTGCAGGTTCCGGGGGCGGCGGATTGCGACGCTTTTCCGAGGCGAAATACGCATCCATAACGGCTTTGGCAACGGGCGCGGCCGTGGCGCCGCCATGACCGCCGTTTTCAACCAGGACGGCGACGGCCAGGCGAGGATGATGGGTGGGCGCGAAGCCCATGAACCAGGCGTGGTCGCGGTGCCATTCCTTCAATCGCGATTCCTGATAGGTCTCGCCCTGCTTGATGTTGACGACCTGGGCCGTGCCGGTCTTGCCTGCCATGTCATAGCGGGTGAGTCGCTTGCCGACGCTGTTCCAGGCCGTTCCGCGTTCGCTGTGTACGACATTGCGCATGGCGGCGACCACTTTTTCCCACTGGCTGTCATCCTTGAGGGTGATGCGGCCGACGGGAGGCGCTTCAAGAGGGTGTGTATCGACCTCCTTGCTGCTCACCTTTTCGACCATGCGTGGGTGAATGATCTTGCCATGATTGGCCATGATCGCGGTGGCGGTGGCGAGTTGCAGAGGGGTGGTCAGCATGTAGCCCTGGCCTATGCCGACGCTGAGGGATTCGCCTGGATACCAGCGTTCCTTGCGGGCGAGCCGTTTCCATTGGGTGCTGGGCAGAATGCCTGCGGCTTCCCCGGTCATGTCGATGTCTGTGCGCCGGCCAAAGCTGAACTGGGTGAGAAATTCATGCAGTCGATCGACGCCCATGCGATGTGAAAGCTCGTAAAAATAGGTGTCACACGACTGCGTTATGGCGGTGTCCAGATTAACGAACCCATGCCCCCACTTTTTCCAGTCGCGGTAAAAACGACCGTCGCCGTTGATCTTGTACCAGCCCGGATCCCAGATTGTGTATTTCCAGTCGATGAACCCGGCATCCAGGCCGGCCAGACCCACCATCGGTTTGACGGTGGACCCGGGTGGATACTGACCTTGCAGGGCACGATTGAACATGGGGCGCCAACGGTCGCTCTGCAGGGCGGAATAATTCTTGTGATCAATGCCGGTCACAAACAGATTCGAATTGAAGCCGGGGATGCTCAGGAACGCGACGACACCGCCGGTGTCGGGTTCAATTGCCACCACTGCGCCACGTTTGCCTTCCATGGCCTGGGCGGCGGCTTCCTGGGTCGGAAGATCGAGGTACAGATGCAGGTTTTGGCCGGCCACCGGGTCGATTTTTTCCAGCACGCGGGTAACGCGACCCCGGGCATCCGTTTCCACTTTCTGATAGCCGACGGTGCCATGCAGCTCGTTTTCGTAGAATTTCTCGATGCCGGTCTTGCCGATGTATTCGGTAGCGCCGTAATCGTTGACGTCGACCGACTTCAGTTCTTTCTCGTTGATGCGACCGACATAGCCAATGGTGTGCGAGAACAATTCCGGTTGCGGATAGTGTCGCACCAGATTGGCCTCGACGATCACCCCCGGCAGCTCATGTGTGCGCACCGACAGAATCGCAATTTCCTCTTCGGTCAGGTTGAGCCGAAGGGCGACGGGGGTCAGTGGGCGTCGACGCTGCTGCAGGCGTTTGCGAAAGCGTTGCTCGTCGCCGTCGGTGAGCGGAATCAGTTCGCGCACCCTGGCGATCGTGTCATTGAGGTTGGGGGTCAGCTCCTTGATGACGCTGACGGCGAAAGTGGGGCTGTTATCGGCGAGGATGGTGCCATTGCGATCGATAATCAGGCCGCGTGTGGGGCCAATGGGCTCAGTCTGGATGCGGTTGCGGTCGGAAATCGTTTCGTAAGTGCTGTACTGGTAGATCTGCAGATAATACATGCGCGTGATCAGCACACCGAGCAGCACGATCACACCCAGCAGGGCCACGACAATGCGCCGGTTGAATACCGCTTGTTCCCGGATGTTATCGCGGAAGGTTACGTTGCGCGCCATGTAGGTAAAACCAGTCTCTCAGCGGTGGTAAGGGTGCCCTTTGATGACCGTCCAGCACCGGTACAATTGTTCGGCGAGCAATACTCTCACTAACGGGTGGGGTAGCGTAAGCGGGGAGAGTGACCATTTTTCATCAGCCCGTGCCAGACAGGCAGGTGCCAGGCCTTCCGGCCCACCGACCAGCAGTGCCAGCGGTTTACCGGCCTGCATGAGGGTCGCCAATCGGGCTGACATGCCCTCGGTGCTCATGGGCTTGCCTTTGACATCGAGGCAGATCACATGTTCCGACGGGTGCAGGCTGGCCAGCATCTGCTCGCCCTCCTTTTCGGTCAGCCGCGCAATGTCGGCGTTTTTGACGCGTTTTCCGGCAGGGATTTCCACGATGTCGAGCGTCAGATCCTGGGTGAGGCGTTTGCGGTATTCCTCGACGCCTGCTTCTACCCAGTCGGGCATGCGATTGCCCACCGCTACCAGTCGGATGCGCACGAATCAGGGTTCCTGTTTGCCGCTGCTGACCGGCGTTACGCTCCACAGTTTTTCGAGGTCATAGAAACGGCGTGCTTCCGGCATCATGACATGTACGATCACGTCATTGAGGTCGACGAGGATCCATTCGGCGGCTTGCGCGCCTTCGACGCCCAGCGGCTTGATGCCGATATTGCGGGCATATTCCGCGACGCGATCCGCCGTCGCCTTGACGTGGCGCGACGAGGTACCGCTGGCAACGACCATGAAGTCGGCCATGCTGGTCAGCGGTTTTACATCGAGGCAAACGACATCCTTGGCTTTCATGTCGTCAAGGGCGTTGAGGACGGTGTTCTTGATATCTTCGGCAGTGGCTGTCATGGGTGTTCCGGAATCTCCTGTGCCGGGTTGACCGGCGTTGCTGTTCGGGTGGTTGCGCTGTGGTCAAAGCGGGGCATAAAGCCCGTGTTGTTCAATATAGTCGCTCACACTTTCAGGTAACAGAAAGCGCGGGCTGAAGCCCTGCTGTAGCTGCTGTCGCAGATAGGTCGCCGAGATGTCGAGCGCGACCGTGCTTTGCACATGGATGCGACCCGCCGGGGAATGTGTGAGCGCGCCGGCATGGGCTTGTCGTTGCTGCAGCAATTCACCTGCCGGTTGCTGGATGTCGGGCACGACACTGCCCGGGCGCTGGCCAATCCACAGATGGCAAAGATTGAGTATGTCCTGCCAGCGATACCAGTTGCAGAAGCCGCAGAATGCATCCATTCCCATGATGAAAATGAGTGGGCGCTCGGGGCCGACTTCCTGGCGCAGCTCATAAAGGGTTTCGACGCTGTAGGAAGCCGAATGCTTGCGCAGTTCGCGCTCATCCACCACGAACTCGGGCGTGCTGGCGCAGGCCAGTTCAACCATGGCCAGCCGGTGGGCAGCCTTGCTGGCCGGATCGCCCCGGTGAGGTGGCATGTGGCACGGAATGAAGCGCACATGATCGAGCTGCAATTGCTGGTACGCCTCCCATGCCAGACGCAGGTGGCCGTAATGCACCGGGTCGAACGTGCCACCGATAATGCCGATGCCCTTGTGGGCTGCCACTGTCATTGGCCGTTATTCCCGCGACCAGCGGAACTGGAATTCCAGTTCTTCGTCGTCACCTTCACGTTCGTGCTCAATATTGAATACGGCCCGCGCCGGGACGTAAATGCGCTCGCCGGCCACCATGATCTCGAACGGCTTGCCTTGTTCGAGACAATCGGCGAGTCGACGCAGTTTGGCGACGGTTTCACTGACGTTGTATTCCTTTTCGATGTCACGATCGGTTTTGCCTGACATGGTTACTCCTGCGATGGTTCTGCAAATTTCCGCGTGGGGGTCAGCCACGGATGTGGCCATCCCCCAGCACGACGTATTTCTGTGTGGTGAGCCCTTCCAGACCGACCGGGCCGCGTGCGTGAATCTTGTCGGTGGAAATGCCAATTTCAGCGCCCAGACCGTATTCGAATCCGTCGGCGAATCGTGTCGAGGCATTGACCATGACCGAGCTTGAATCCACCTCAAGCAGGAAACGCCGACTCTTGGTGTAATTTTCGGTGATGATGGCGTCGGTGTGTGCCGAGCTGTAAGTGTTGATGTGATCAATGGCGGTATCGATACCGTCTACCACGCGTATCGCCAGAATTGGCGCCAGGTATTCGGTATGCCAGTCTTCCTCGCTGGCGGGAATAACGCCAGCGATAAGGGCGCGGGTTTTTTCGCAGCCACGCAGTTCGACATTCTTCTCGCGGTACAGCTCGCATAACGGTGGAAGTACGCGGCTGGCTACGGATTCAGCGACCAGCAGGGTTTCCATGGTATTGCATGTGCCATAACGGTGGGTCTTGGCGTTCAGCGCCACCTTGATGGCCTTGTCGGAATCAGCATCGTCGTCGATGTAGACATGACAAATGCCATCGAGATGCTTGATCACGGGCACACGGGCATCCTGACTGATACGCTCGATCAGGCCCTTGCCCCCGCGCGGAACGATCACATCGATAAACTCAGGCATGGTGATCATGGCGCCCACGGCTGCGCGGTCGGTCGTCTCGATCACCTGCACGGCGGTTTCGGGTAGACCGGCGGCGGCGAGGCCCGCCCGGATGCACTGCGCCAGGGCCTGGTTAGAGTGAATGGCTTCGGAACCGCCGCGCAATACGGTGGCATTGCCCGATTTCAGGCACAGGCTGGCGGCTTCGATGGTGACGTTGGGGCGCGATTCGTAAATGATGCCGATGACGCCCAGCGGGACCCGCATGCGACCGACCTGGATGCCACTCGGGCGAAAGCTCATGCCAGTGATTTCGCCCACGGGATCTGCCAGGGAGGCTACCTGATGCAGACCTTCGATCATGTTGGCAATGCGCGCGGGATTGAGTTCGAGGCGATCAAGCATGGCGGCATCCAGGCCGTTCTGGCGACCGCGTTCGAGGTCTTTCTGGTTGGCCGTGAGCAGGGCGTCTTGTTGCTCGCGGATAGCGTCGGCGGTGGCCAGCAGGGCTGCGTTCTTGGCCTGGGTGCCGGCTTTGGCGATCAGGCGCGAGGCAGCGCGTGCCTGGCGGCCTACGGATTGCATATAAGCATTGACGTCCATGGAGATTCCTGACAGATGGGCGCGATAAACCCGGCATTATACCCCGAATGGCAGGTTCAGAACAATTTGCACTGTTTTTGTAAAATGTTTTGCAAATTAGACTGC
>JBPOHS010000085.1:0-29016 GCA_052035295.1 Pseudomonadota bacterium | reverse complement strand
CTGGCCAGCACGAGTGAGACTGCGGCAGAAGAGGTGGACACCACCAACGACATCACTGAAAGCGCAGAAACGCCGGTGGCTGACGCTGTCGTGACTGACAAAAAAGTGCGGGCAATCGGGCGCTGAGTCTATCCATCCCTCCGGGCAAGGTCATCAAATACTTGACCTTGCCACCCTCCGGTCTCTCTAACGCCCCTCCACCCTGCCCCACCCCAAATCGCTGTTCAAAATGACAATTGGCTCAATAGCCACCTCGACTCAGCAAAAGCGCAAGCGCCATCATTGGCAAAATTTACATTTTCTGCACTGTCAGGCATCTCTGTCATCATGCAAAATACCAAGACGCTGAACCCAGACTGAACCTTAAGGAAGAGACAATATGACCACGGCAACAATTGCTCAAACAAAACGGCATTTTACCAAACTGGCTGCGGCGACTGCAGCATGCGGCCTCGCCTCTGTCTTCGCACTCCCCGCCAATGCATCCCTGATTAAATTTGAGTTCGTCTCAGATAGCTACGAACTCATCGTTGAAGAGCCCAGTTTCGAAAGCTGGCTCTATCCGGAGCGAAAAGTGACCTTTTCCTTCGTCATGGATACCCAGCGCATTAATGACTTTAATACCTTTTCCAGCGGCGGCAGCATTCATGGCTTCAGTTTTGGCAGCGGCGTGACCGATGCCCAATTGAACATCGAAGGCGTGGGCAGCTTCAAAAATCAGAATACTTCGGCAAGCTTTGAAAGTCTCGACGTTTCCGGCAGCGACTTCTGGGAAAACTACTTGAATGTTGGTTTGGGTAGTGATTGGTTCGGAATCTCTCAGTGGATCCACACCGGCGCAGTGCCTGACGACCAATTTGACTCATTGGCTCAAGGTATCATCGACTATTATTCGGACAGCGAAGGCGGGTTATGGGCTTTCCGGACCAGCGAGGGACTGTACACCGGTGCTTTCGAGCGTAACGACTTTACCATTACACAAGTCCCCGAACCGTTTTCTGTAGCGCTCATTGCGATCGGTTTGGCAGGGATTTCAGCACGAAGAATCAACCGTAAATCGTCGTCAATTTAACGCGAAATAGCGCTATTGGGTGATCGTACAATGTACGGGCACCCAATATTCAACCCGATCCTCACTGGCTCATTTTTTGGTGCGCATCCTTCCAGCTTTTCACCCGGTATAACGCCCTGAGAAAAGGGCTCCGAACGATTTTGTAAGACCACAACGACACCACTTCATCCGCTATCGCACGCTTGTAATCCGTCTGTTTGCCTCGCCCTGCCAACATATCGAAATGCAAGGCATCGGGGCACGCGAATGCCGCTTCAATGGCATACCCCAGATGTAATGTACCCAGCGATATCTTGGGGTGGAAGCTCTCCAGATAGCCACTCTGCAGGTTGTAAACGCGATCACCACAGCGCACGTTATAAAGAACAGACAAGGGCTTCCCGTCCAACGCCAACAATGACAAGTCGATGTCGGCGCCTTGATCCGCCAGGGATTGAATCAGCCGCTTGTGAAAACTCAGGCTTTCCGGACCGAAGCAGTCACAGCCCCAACGGGTACGATGAAAGCCATTCAGCAGATCAAAAAATTCATCCACCCGCTGCGGGAATAAATTATTTATCTGCACCGCCCCGAGGGTCGCCAGGAGTTTGCGGCGATTGAACAACTTGAGCCTTGTACTGCTCCCCAAACTCGCCAGATAACGATCAAATCCCGCCCCGGTGCCGACGGCGTAGGCCTGATCCCGCAGAATTTCCCGCAGCCCCCATCGCCGCCGCTGACACCAGGCATGCAATTCGACATCCATAGCACTACCCACGATCACATCCTGCAGAACCATTTCCTGCCAGGATATCGCTTCAAGCCGCTCGGCCAATGCCTGAAATGCGTTGCTCGTCGCAGTATCCCGCAGCAGGAAACTGTTGTATTCCGCCCGTGGCGTCGACAACGTGCCATAACTGCACCCCATCAACTGCAAACGCACATACGAGAAAAACGCTAGCAGGCGCACCCTGTCCTTATACAGTGGCGCGATGGCGAGAGGCCCTTCCCGATCAGCACAGGAAAGTGTTACCTGCTCACCGGCCACGGCGCCCCACAACGTCCACCAATGTTCACGCCACGCCAAACTCATGAACAAAGGATCCACCCCGCGCATCAGCGAGGACCAGGCCATGGCATCCAGGGAATCTGATTCAGACAATGAAAGAACCTCGCATGACCACCCTCCTGCAACGGTGCCGCCACATCGCATCGGTGAATGCGAGCGTCGCGCAAACTAAAGTCGAATATACCGGAGGCCAAACAGAATTTTGCGAAAACTGTCCTTATCGGCAGACGTCGCGTACCGGTTGATAGCCCGCAGATCGCCGAATGGCTGCTTGCCCGGATAAGCCACGCAGCCATAACGATACCCCGCACTGGCCACAGCATAAAAAACATCCACGGACACATGAGCTGGCATTCCATAAGGGTAACAGAAGCCCGTAACTTCGCGATTCAGCTGCTCTTCGATACGCTGCTTCGAATACGTCAATTCCTGTGCTACCTGGGCAGCATCAAGCCTGGACAATACCGGATGCGACACCGTGTGACTACCGATGGAAATAAGGTCCGGCATCTGACGCAGATCCTGCCAGCTTAGCGCTGCAAATTCCTCGGTGGGTTGCGATGGGGCGATGACAGCAAGATCCCGACAAACCTGTCCGACGAAATCCGCCTTCTCGTCGAGGGGAAGCAACATGACGTGATCTGCAGCAGCATGCCAGGCAGCCACACGCTGCTCGTCCAACTTGAACTGCCTGCCATCCGGGGCAATCCACGCAGTTACACGCGTATTGGCCAATGCCCACTTGAGGATATCCGGCCACATCCACATTTTTCCGTCAATGAAATCGGTCGTGACAAACAGCGTTGCCGGCAAACCATGGGCGACCAGATCCGGCACCACCTGGGTGTTAAAATCAGCGTAACCATCGTCAAAGGTTAACGCCACGCTATGGGGCCGCAAGCGTCCGTGACGATGATCCTCAATCATTTTTTCAAGGGGCTGAACATCGAAGTGCTTTTCCAGCAATGACAGCTGCCAGCGAAACATGTCGGGCGTGATGTCGGCGCGCCCTTCCTTGGCAGGAAGGACACGATGATACATGAGAACGCGTGGATGTCCCTCGGCAAGCCAGCGTGCGAGTTGATACCCTCCCAGGTTCATCAACTCCCTGACCAACATCCACCGCTTTTGCATATTGTGTTAAACCCGGCCGATCAATACCTTAATCAAGCTGCGCCATGCCTTGCTGTAGACCGGATCCAGCGCGATGGCGCGAAGACAGTCGAACAAGGGTTCCAGACGTTTGCTTTCCCCTCTTGCGATAGCCATTCCCCTACCGGCGTACGTGTCAGACCACGCGCGTCTTTTCACGGCGGGTGAAACGGCATCCGGATAAGTATCGAAGAATTTATTCATAATGCGAAATGCATTTATGTATCTTCCCCGGAAATTTTTCGACATCTGCCCCGGCCATTCACGATAGAGGTAGGTGACTTCCGGCAAAAAGCGGAATTCCCAGACTGTCGAAATGCGCAGCCACAAGTCCCAATCGATTCCCATCGGCAGCGATTCATCGAAGATACCGCACTGATCCAGCACCCGTTTACGCACCATGGAGGTTCCGAACGGAATGAAATTGTAGACAATCAACTGGTCCGTTATCTTTCCGCTGTGCCCGTGAGGCTGATCATGACGGGTGAAATGACCATGTTGATCCATGTAGTCAACGCGACTGTAAACGACGCCGACTTTTGGATTCTCCTGCATACAGGCCATTTGCAATTCCAGTTTGCGCGGCACCCACAAATCATCACCGTCACAAAACGCGATATAGTCGCCCCGACAAGCACGGATACCCGCATTCTTGGCCTTGGGTTGCCCGGCGTTTTTCTGGGGCAGATATTTGACACGTCCGTCTGCCAGAAGCGGCTCCACTACCTGGGAGGTGTTATCCGTCGAACCATCATCAATAATGATCAATTCGAGGTTCTTCCAGGTCTGATTCAGCACAGAACGCGCGGCATCTGCCAGATACTGACCCATATTGTAGGTGGCGATAACGACACTGACCAATGGCTCTTGCATTAGCTTATCCTGCAAATGGAAAACCGATATTTCCCCGAGGCTTCCTGGGGGACTTTTTCAACGTCACGGATGTCGACACGCATTTCCGCCCCGAACACCACCATAAACTCCTCACGCAGCGCGTTATCCGTAGCTGGAGAAAAATCACTGCCCTTGACGCGATTGACGATCAAGGCATTGCGCTCCTCCTGCACGAGCTGCATTTGCTCGATACCGGCAATTTTGGTCAAAGTGCGCTCAACGAGTGAAACGCCAGCGACCCTGCTGCCATTCGGGGCGATGAGAAAATCAGCAACGCGACCTTCCACCCGCTCCATCAGCGGCAAACCTCTGCCGCAAGCACACACCCGATCAGAAGGAACACCAACATCTTCGACGCGGTATCGCAGCAATGGCATGCCACGGTTACTGAAATCCGTCAGTACGATCCTGCCCGGTTCTCCCGGTGCGGCAGGGGTTCCATCCTCACGCAGAAATTCAATAAACAAATGCTCGGCGTTCAGGTGCATACCATTATGTTGTTCGCATTCACAGGCGATCAACCCCACCTCTTCGCACCCGTAACGATTGGTCACCGGGCACTGAAACACCTTCTCGATCAAATCCCGCTCATGCTGCAACAGCATCATGGACGTGGAGACAATGCTTGTGGGCCGGATATCACTGACGCCCTTCTCATCGAGATAGCGCGCCAGAATGTAGATCGAATGGGAATGACCAAAAATGGCTTGTGGATGCTCCGCGTGCCATTTTTGTACAAACTCGCCCATGCTTTGATCATTCAGGCACATGGTATCGAGAAAAATACAACGCTCAAGAAACGCTGCCCGCACCTTTTGCTTGAAAGTGCTGGCAACAGGAGGATTCCCCCAGATGGCGGCCTTCTTCATGCCCAACTTCCAACCCGACCATTGGTCAGCCATCAAGGCAGCTGCATTGCGCTTCTCTTCGCATTCCTTGTCGAAAAACA
The DNA here is from genome assembly GCA_052035295.1 of Pseudomonadota bacterium. Taxonomy (GTDB): domain Bacteria; phylum Pseudomonadota; class Gammaproteobacteria; order Pseudomonadales; family Ketobacteraceae; genus HdN1. The sequence continues at coordinate 23,901 of JBPOHS010000085.1, read as the reverse complement.
GGTGCAGGGATACGCCCGTGGAGCCCCCCGTCTTGGCCGTCGACAACTGCTCCCGCACAAACTCATCACTGATAAACGCATCGGCGTTATCACGAATGTTCTGTTTGGTCGTGATGGGAAATTTCAAATAATCGTCATACGTTTTTATATCGGCGGGAGTCATTCCCGCCTGATCGAACTGGCGCCGGTAATAGGGCGAATGCGCCCATGCGTACTCGAGCGTTTTTTTCAATGCCGCCCACTGACGCAACTTGATGGTATCAAGTGAATCATACTGCCTGGCTTCAAGCTCATGCATGTGTCGCAGCTTGAGACTTTTATCCCAGACATCCCACAAGGGGTAGAAAACCATGCGCGACAACGCATTCAAAATTTCCACGCCAATTTTCATGTTCCCTTTTCCATTATTCATGCATTATTCGATGTTTTTGGCAGGAGAAATGATCCCCCCCAGAGCGCCTGTGACGACTCACACGTTACCAAGCAGGTCCGCATAGATTTTTTCGTGATGGCGCACCATGCTGGCGACATTGAATCGGCTTTCGACACCAGCAAGCGCATTGCGGCTCATGGTTGCCCGAAGCTCTGTATTCTTGCAGACATTTTCAATGCTCTCGGCCAGCGCTTTCACGTCACCGGCAGGATAGCAATACCCGGTCTCACCGTGCGTCACCAATTCAGGGTTTCCACCCACACGCGAGCATACGACCGGCATGCCGCAGTGCAGGTATTCGATAATCGAATTGGACAAGCCCTCGGATTCAGAGCACAACATACCGATGTCGCAAAGGCGCATGTAATCCACAGGATTGGAACGCCGCCCTAGAAAACGCACACGCTCGGCAACACCTAACCGCCCGGCTTTCGCTTCGAGCAGAGCTGCGTCGCCGTCGCCGATAACGACCAACCTGAGTGAAGGCACTCTTTCCTTGAGCACGCCTACGGCGTCAACAGCGTCCTCAATTCGCTTGATCTGGCGAATGTTGGCAACAATGATCGCAATGGTTGAACCCGCTTCCCGCCAATCATTCAACTCGACGGGAGTCGCGGCGACATCAGTTGGAGGCATGTCGTAGCCATTATAAATCACATGCATTTTCCGGGCAGGGATCCATTCTTCCTGCTGCGTTATTGCCGACACGGCTTTACTGTTGACTATCGCTCCGGCAATCAGCGCACTATTGATTCGCAGCCACCATTTGTAAATTGGCGTGTACCAGTAGCCCATGTCGCGACGTGAAATAATGGTTTTGATACCGTTGGCAGCAAACACGGGCGGGCAGATCAGCGAAGGATCATTGAAAAACACATGCGCCAGCCGAAAACCTTGGACACGAAAAGCACGGGCCTGAGCCCAGAGCGCTTTCCACATGGCGGGCGAACTCAATGAAACGTGCCCCAGTACGGTCACTGGGCAAGGGAAATGCCCCGCTCCGACGTAATCTGACGATGAGAACACCAGCAAATGAACGTCATGCCCATTCTGTATAAGCCCCTTCACCAGGCGATTCAGCTGGTTTTCGGTGCCTGCATGCGGGTCACGGTAATGATCTATGACGAAAAGTATTTTCATGTTTCGCTCTCGAAGCAGGAGCTCATCCTGCCCGCCCCCAAAGCGTCTGCTTGACTTTTTCAAACTGCGATTGCCACTCGGCATCGATACGCTCATGTTCGGCGCCAGCTTTTTCGGTCATGTCGGGCAGTATCGAAGAGAGACTTCCGAGTACACCCGCGATACCTTGCACCGAGTTGTCGACATAAATCGCCGCTGTACCAAAATATTCCTTGAGCGCAGTGTGATCACTGAGAATCATCGGTTTGTTCATTGCCACCGCTTCATAGGCCCCACAGTTCAAGCAATTTTCGCGCTTGGTCAACACCATCACAGCGTCCGCACTCCGCATTCGCGCAAGAAAATCAGCATCGGATAAAAACCCCTCAAGCACCACGTTACCGGGAACGGTGGCGGGATCGACTTTTCCGGCAAATTTCCCGCTGATGTGCAAGCGAACGCCGGGCACTTTTGCCATGGCAGCAAGCACTTCCTGATACGGTTCATCCGCAGCCCAGGTGCACACCAGGAACACCTCGATGGCACCGCCTGAGTTTCCGGTATTTTGTAACGAGCCCCCGTCAAACACGGGAAGCGGATCCGCCAGCACCAGGGCTCGACCTCCCCAGCCATCCACCACGCTGACCAGATGTCGGTTGGAAACGATGACATAATTGGCCCATCGCGCGATCCACTGTGCAATCACGCTAAGAATGCGCGACTTTCCCTCTTGCGGGTAAAGCCCGGCGTTATGCTCATCGACGATCACAACAAACCGCAAAACGCGCGCCATCACTACCATGAACGCGCTCAGTACAATGGAGGGATTCTGAACGAACACATACTCAGGACGCTCCGAACGCAGCATGGAGTAAGTGGCAGCAATACTGCGCGCGTACCGGACCAGCCCGCGACCCAGCCCAACGAACTCAAACAGCCTGGCGTCGAATTTCGCACTGAGCGTGCGATTTCTGCGCTGAATCTCCCACGTCACCCAAATTTTCTTGCTCATATAGTCAACTCAAAAATCGCCAAAAAACATCAATGATCGATTCATCCCGACAGCAGTTACGCACAAGATGCTGACAAACACTCGGTATATAACGTCTGATACCCGTTGGCTGTCCCCGTAATGGAAAATCGCTCGACAAAATGCTCATGTGCGCGCTCTGCCATTGCAATGGCATCATCGGATTGCAGCATTCTCACCACCGATCGCCCAAGCGTGGCGGCATCACCCGCATGGCATAGCAACCCCGTAACCCCATCATTTATCAACTGCGGAATCCCGCCCACATTGCTTGCCACCACCGGACACCGCGCACGCATTGCCTCAAGCAGCGTCACAGGCATACCCTCGGTAAACGAACTATTGACGTAAACGCGTAGCAGTGAGACATAGCGGCCAGCGTTTTCCACATAGCCGGCAAACCAGACGTTTTCCTCTATATCCAAAGCCTTGGCAAGCGCCTGCAACTCCTCGCTACAGGGGCCATTGCCAAGCAACGCCAATTGAATATCCGGAATCGTTTTCTTGATCTCTGCCACCGCTTTCAGCAAAACATCAAATCCCTTCTCCTTCGACAGCCGGCCGATGCTTCCAATCAGTGGACCTTGTCGACCCATGCGCGTCAGGCGCTCTGCCACTGGATCATCATTCACCACCTGCGGAACAGCCAAAGGAATGCCATTTTCAATGACACGAAGATGCCGAAAATTCTTTCCCTTCAATTCGGGGCGACCGAGCATGCCCTCGCTGACAATCACTACCCCATCCATGAAGCGCAGCGACAGCGCGTCCAGAAAAGTGTACACGGCCATCTTGTTGAAGCCACCCATATAGGTCCAACCATGCAGCGTCGTTACCAGCGGTATACGACGCCAGGCACGCGGCATGAAACCGAACAGGATATTCGACTTGTAACCATGAGAATGCAGCACCTGCACGCCAGCAGCGTTCGCGCGTTGAAGAATGCGCAATGCACCCGCAAAATTGAAACCTGCTTTCATCCTCACAGGCCAAAACGGTAGCCCTCGGGAACCGAGCACGCGTTCAAGCGCTTTTTCACTTTCTCCAGGGAGACCTATGCTGCAGACAATCGCATTAACGCCTGCCCTACGCTGCTCTTCGACAAGCTCGACCAATACCGCTTCCGCACCAAAGAAGCCGCCACTGTCAATGATATGCAAGACCGTCAAGGACATCGTCAGCCTACCCTTGGCGCCCAGATGATTTGTTTTTCACCTTTCAAATAGCGGAAAAACGCGTGCGCCGAAGCCACATTGAGCAAACAAAAATAATAGGGAAGCGCCAGCAGCTTGTTTAATTGTGCTCCGGCCATGCTGCGATAGTGTCCCCAGGCAGCAAGACTATAGAACGCCACCTGCCCGAGCATCGCGAGAAAATAAAAAGCCCCATTTTTCATCAACAGAAAATTTGCAACGAAGACAAGACAAAGCGGCAAAAAGGCGAGATAACGCAACACTTTGTGTGACCACAGCTGGAATGAAAACAAACCGAAACGCAATGGATTGAGCATACCGGACATGTCGTGCAGCGCCCACAATGCACGCAGCGACACCCTCACCCGCATCCGGTACTCGCGCCCCGACTCTGACAGTGCTTGCTCCTTGAGTAAGGCATCTGGCTCGTAAACCACCCGGAATCCTTGCTCGACAACCTTGAGTGGCTGCACAAAATCGGGCAATTGATCCGCGTTCAGTCTTGAGTAAAGATTTCTGCGCATGGCATCAACACCGCCATCCACGCCCACAATCGAGCCCATTTGTGTTTCGTGCTCACGCAGGAAATTTTCATACTTCATGTAAGCACTGCAACCGTCCCCCACCAGCGAACCATCCGGATTGGTGTAGACCATTTTTCCGGTGACATAGCCCACTTGCGGGTCTGCAAAGTTACTGACCAATGCACTTAACGTGTCGGGCGCGTAAATGGAATTTGCATCGCAAAATACAATGATATCCCCTTGCGCCTGCGGGACTACGAGATTGAGGCCGGAGGTTTTTCCTTGACGTGGCACCTGTCTGACCAGCCGAATGCTGATATCTGACGCTTGAGCCACTGCCAGCACGATGTCGTCCGTCCCATCATCGGATTCGTCGGACACCACAATGATTTCAAGCTTGTCCTTCGGATAGTTCAGCGCCAATTTGTTCAGCAAGGTGTCACGGATTTCCTTCGATTCGTTGAACGCCGGGATCAGGATGCTGACACTTGGCTGAAACGACCGGTCTTTCCTGACGGGTTGACCACGCGACGAAAGCATGCGCGTCAATAACGGGTAGCCTGCATAGATATAGACAACGACGAGCGCACTAAACCAAAAGACGAATGAAATCATCAGGCAACGACTCCGTTTGGCAGATTCTTGAGCAATCCGTAGTTTTCCAGCACGTCTTTCATGGTGGTAAAGCTGAAGTCTTTCATCAGTCTTTGCAATCGCTCTTCACAAACCGACAGGTTGTTGTAGTGCCTGAATCGCGAAAACCATCCTGCCTGGACTCTTGGCTGATCCGGATCGATTTCCCAGGGATGCAGGTAGAAAACGAAGGGCTCGCCTTGACGATTCGCCTGTCCCAATCCCCAGCGCGTAAAGAAATAGGGGAACAGGCGGAAATAGCCCCCGCCCGCAATCGGCAATGTCGCGCCACCCAACTGTAGGGTCGTCAACGGGAACTCGATCAGCGATTTGCCCGCCGGCGTTGTCAATTCGTACGGAAACCGCTTGGTGCCAGGCATGCCGTAACGGTCATGCCTGACAGGAAAAATGCTGGAATCGTAGGTGAAGCCGGCTTCGGCCAGGATGTCCAGCGCCCAGGAAGATTGCGCGGTAATCGAGTAGCTTGCGGCGCGATATCCCAGCACCGGGGTCTGGCATTGATCTTCCAGGAGCGCTTTTGACTTCAGCGTTTCTTCGCGAAACACTTCCTGGGTCTGGTTGTATACCAGCTTGTGGCTGTAACCATGGCAGGCGATCTCATGTCCACGCGCAGCAATATCACGGACCAGATGCGGATACCGATCAGCGACCCACCCGAGCACGAAGTAGGTCGATTTCAAGTGGTTAGCGTCCATTAGATCCAGCAGACGGTAGGTATTACGCTCCACCCGCGAGACACGATCACCCCAGGTAGACGCCGGAATTACATTTTCAAATGCGGACACATGAAAGTAATCCTCAACGTCGACTGACATTGCGTTCAAAATTTTAGAGGCAAGGGGATTCATTTCAGCCTTTCCAAAGACATAACTATTGAGATAATCGATCAGGACCGTCTGGAACGCGGTTTTCGTTGCAACCCAGGCGCTTTATCGTTGCCATCTGGATGCTCCGCGTCCAGCAAGGCTTTCGTCTGCGATTGCGAGATATGGGCCAACTTGGAAAGCGCAAAAACGAAACCTATGACGATCCACCAGTAGATTTCATACATGTCCATACCGAACACGCCCAGCACCAGCCTGATTACCAGATAGAGCGTGATTGCCTTGGAAACCGCAATAAAGAGCTCGAGATTCTTTTTATGTGCAGTGACCAGCTCGTCCTGTTCCGAATCCTTCTCCACTTTCATTCTATCAATTTTTTCCAGCTGCTTTTGTAATGATTGGCGATTGTCGGCAAGCACCTTCATGATCGCCATGATCAACAACAGAAATGCAATCAACCCTTGTATTCCCAAATTGGTGGCCACCTCGAAATACAGGTTGTGGGTATCCTGCGTACGGCCAAAAACCTGTTTCCTAACAATGGGAAAGGCCGCAACACCAACGCCCAGAGGATTATCGGCAAGAATTTCGACGGCATCCGCCAGTATTTCGAGGCGTTTTCCGTCAGAGTCGCCTTCAGCCTCCTCCCCGGTAAAGATACTCTCGAATCGCGCAACGTACTGATCTGGCATGTACGCTATCGCGCCGATCAGGACCAACACCATGACCAAGGATGCTTTAAGTTTGTATTTTGACCGATAAAAGACATAACCCAAGAACGCCATCATGGCGACATAGGCGGTTCGCGACCCGGAAAAAACCACGATGTTGATCGCAAACGCAAACAACACCAGCAAGAACATTTTCAGATACTTGTTACACAGGGGGAACAGGTAATAAATGAATGGCAGTGTTCCAATCGCCATGCCAGCGAATGAATTGGGGTGCCGATAGTTGGGGGTAGCACCGTGCAAACGCATAACCCCTTGATTCTGCCATACAAGACTGCCAGTGATTTGGCCCAGCAAGCCTTCTTGCCCCATCTTGAAACACGACAATAGAAACGCGGCAAGAAACACCAGCAGCATCCGAGGGTTGTCGACAAATTTGGCTATAAAAATGGCCATCGCCGAAAATTTCAACACACGATCAACGAAAATATTCCACGAGTGTTGAACATCGACCGACAAGGGAACCTGGATTGCCACGCAAATGAGGAAAAACACCAGGTAACCACTGATGGGCTGCTTGGGATATTTGATGGGGGGCTTGTAGGCCAACGCCAGCGCCAACAAGGATATGCCCACCAGGAATTCAAAGCGTATCGAACCCAGAAAACCGGAGCGTATTCCTGCCTGCAGCAAGTGAGCGCCTATGTAAACGAAAAACAGCGCCGCGATGAGTGGTTTGAATTTTGGATACGCCAACCCCACTTGCCAACCTCCTGCCAGAAATCTTCCCAAAACCAGGCCTACCGGTATACACCTGTCGCGAGGTCCCGGAAACGCATTATCACATCGGGGAAACGCCCATTTTACCGTTGAAACAAAAAAAATGACCAAGAGGCATTGCTGCCTCTTGGTCAAATCTTGACCCCATGCAGGAGGATCTGTTATTGGGAAATGGTCAACACCGGCGCCATGGGGCGTGCGGCACCGTCTGCACCAATCTGTATCGGGAAGCCGTTGCTCACTGCGCCTGTCGAATCAACAACATACGCATAGTATTGAGTGCCCTCTCTCAGGCCGCCTTTGTTCAAGCGAATTCTCACGCCACTGCTGGTCCATGAGGTCGCCGGCTGCACTTCACGGAAGGTACAGTTGGCCCAGGTAGATGCGTCACCAATCTCAACCCTGGCCTGTGATCCCACCTGGATGAAGAAATCATCCATCCACACCTTCATCGAGGTGATGCCGTTGCCACGATAGTTCTGCCAGATGAACCAGCGATAACGAAGCGACGAGTCGTAGTTCATCCGGTAGCTTGATGAGGATTGCGAATTGCTCCAGCTTCCCAGCGTTACCGGTCTGCCGCCAGCAGGGTAGTGCAGATACTGTGCGACCGTTCCATCCTGTACGCCCTGGTTCGAGGTCCTCATGATGAGTTCCATTCGATACCATTGGTTGTTGCCTGCCGGATAGTTTCTTCCGTAGTACGAGATTGGCGATGATCCGGTAGCGGTTGTTCCCGGCCTTACAATCATCTGCGGAGAGCTTTGCAGCCAGTTGAACATCGTAAGTTCGGTGCCGTTATCGACGATGTCATTTTCATGCGTCAGACGGAACATTTTCCACTGACCATCATTGTCCACTGCGTCTTTCTTCACCCACCAGGAGGCGTATACCGTGGTCGCCGTCGGAATGGTACGGCCAAGATCGTAACGCACCGAGCCGTTGTAATAGGATGACGTGGACATATCGAGCAACCAGGCCTTGCTTCCGCTCCGGACGTTGGAATCCGAAACCACAAAGGCTGATTGATCCTGAGTACTGCCTGACGCTATCGTCCATCTACCAAAGCTGGAATCCCTGCCGTTGGGAGCCGTTTCGATGTGCCCATTGGATCCCCCCAGAAACTCGTAACCCAAAGAGTTGGAACCGAACTCAGCACCAGAGATCGTGACGTCTTCACCATCAGACACAAGACCCGTCACTGAGCTAATGGTTGGAGCAGCAAAAGAAGCCGTGGCCCCAAATGCAAATACCAGCGGAATCATGGGGTTGCGCATATAAAAAACCTCGTCATCAATAATCAAAGCTATTTCTTACCTAATAGAGGCTATAACCTGCAGGTATCACTGTCGAGTTGATACGCGCAAATATTCACAAACAGTTAAGTGATGAACCTTGGCTGTGTGCACACTCGCACATTTACAAAATTTCATCCTGCAAGAGATCGTGAATAGACTACTCAGGAGGTCACGCGCCCCGAGGAAAGCCCCAAAGCAACCCCGGCATCAACACCAAACCACAAAAATACCGAGATTACGCTCTCGAAATTAACCGCCGCTGAACACAGCCCTAACGACACTCTTGGGCTGCGCTATTGATTTCTTGTATGACCAACGGCTCCCTGCGCATAACGGGAACACTACGCTTCAAGCTTTAAAAATTGGCAAAATGGTACCGAAATCCAATCCGTGCCGAGAGCTCATCGTACTCAGCCTCTGCAATTGTACTTTCGCGGCGCTGATTGGCAACAAAACCCTCGAACTCAAGATCTTCCCATGCCTGATACACCATTCCCAAGTTCTCGGTCATCGTTTTATCTGACCGATCTGCTTCCTCGAGAAATTTCTCGGTGGAACGGGCTATGCTGAAGGTGGCACTGAGCCGTTCGGAAATGCGATACCCTAAGGAGGCCGTTACGCCAAACACTTTCTGATCCAACGCCTGGGTCAAATAGTCCTGCTCATCCCAGCTCAGGCGCAAACTCGGTGAACACAGTTCACACAGTCTGGCCGTTGCATAGTTGATTTCAAAACGGGTGCTCTCCAGTGCATCAACGACATCCAGGTTGGTGGGTTCAGGATTGAAACCATCCTCGCCAGTCGATGGCTGCTCAGGCACATCTGAAATCACCGCATCGGTACCATTCAATCCCAGCATTGAATCAGTAAGCTCATTGACCGCTGAAAAAGAAACCGTGTGACCGACGTTATTGAAATCGATATAGGCGCGAACCAAATCTCCCTCGAAGGCTTCCTGGCCTTCACGCTCGCTGCGGTTGCGCCCAACAGATAACCGCATACCACCCAGTCTGTGTGTGCGATCCCAATTGATCGCACCTTGCGTGAACTTCATCCAGGAACCTTCGTCACCTTCAAAATCCACGTTCTGCTGGGAGGTGCTCACACCGAAGGACTGAATACTGGACGTCGCGTGACTAAGATCGGCGCTGTAGACCTCGCGGTTACTCTTGTTGTCGGTATTCCCGCTGGTGCTGACTTCCATTGCCTGGGCGCTCAACTCCAGGGAATCGCGCGGGGACAAGTGCAACAAACTTCTCGGGCCGGTGGCGAAGACTTTTTGAGTAGTACGGTTGGCTTCCGTATCTGCCTCGCTGCGAATCCCCCGGCTCCGTGAACTGCTGTGCCGAAAATCCCATGTCAGCGTGTCGGGGCGGATATGCCAACTGGCCTGGCCACTTCCATTCAAGGAATTTTCGTCGCCCTGCGAATCATCCAGATAGGTCGAGTGTTCAATACCATAATTTGCCAGCGCATCGAGATCGGCCGAGACATGAGTCAGGTTCACGCCACCGAGCGCAATAAGCAAGGTGTCAGACTGCTCATCAGTCGACGTTTGCAAGCTGTTGCTGGTGTATTCCGCAGCGCCGCCAATATGCATGCTCCCTTCGAGGGCAATAGCATTCAGGGGCATGACCGCAAATCCAAGTACAACTGTCGGCGCAATTTGCACCTTGTTCCATTTAGCCATTGTTGAACACTATCCCGAGCAATTTGTCTTCCGGCAGGGCATCAACAGCAGCCTGCACTTGTTCCTGGGTAACTTTTCCATAGGGGACGACCAGCAATACGTAGTCGCACAGATCCGCCAATATTCGCGAGTCCGGATACAGACCTACCGGTGGGGCATCAACGACTACATAGCGATCGGCGTAGCGTGTTCTCACGTCGCTGACGAAATGCTCCATGCGGGCAGAAGAGTAGTATTCCGTTCCTGTCGTCAGCTGGTGGCCGACGGGGATAATACGCAACCGCGGAACGCCTGAAGCATAAATGATTTCATCGGCATCAATGGTTTCGCTGTCGAGATAGTCTGTCAGTCCGTATTCGTGTTGAACAAAGAGCAGTTTTTCCACCGCTGGCGTATAGAAATTGCAATCCACCAGCATTGCAGTCTTGGCGTTATCCAACGCAAATGCGGCAGCAAGATTGAGAGCGACAAAGGAAGCTCCGCCGCCTTCAGAAACCGATGTAACCAGCACGACAAAGTTTTCCTTGCCGCCTCGCTGCAATAACTGGGTACGCAATTCGCGGAAGGTGTTCAATGCTTCCCGGTTGGGAGTTGCAGCATGGATGATTCTTCTGTCATCGAGCTCGGCCGGGGACAGGGGCGGCAGCTCGGACATGTGGCGAATCTGATGTCCCGGCACACCTTCCTTGCCTGCGCGGTAGTTGTCTGCTTCGCGTATTTTCATCCTAACCACCCAAATAAACGGCTGAGACAGATTGCTGCATACACAAGCATCGAAATGACGACAAACGCGCCTAGCGCTATCATGTCGCCACGCACGATCCGCTTGGAGAATCGACTATTGAAATGAGGCACCACCGCAAGAACCTGAGGAAGCCCTTCCACTTCGAGGCTGGCAGGGAAACGGATGCGAGGATCCAGCTGTATGAAGCCGGCCAGCAGGCCAATCGGCAGCAATACGCCCAAAAATGGACCAGCCAGAGCGAAGTGCATGAAACGCAGGCCTATCGGCACCGTCGGATAAACCGGTGTTTCTTGAATGCGATAGGTAACACCCTGCCCTTCGACATCCAACGTCATCGAGATCCGGGCGCGCTCCTTACTCTCCAGCAGACTTTCGTACATATTTCTGGTGACATCATAGTCACGCGTCAACTCGGCCAGTTCGGCCTGCCGTGCCGCCAGCCGCTTGGACCTCTCAAACTCATGAATGAGAAGCGCCTCTGAGGCAGCGAGTCGTTTTTCACGTGACTGCAATTCAAGCTTCACATCGGAGAGCGTTCTGCGCATTTCATCATACAAGGGGTTGACGCTACTCTCGGAGCCAACCGCCCCCGCCTGACCGCTCGAATGCTGAGAATCCGAAATGGCACGCTTGAGGTCCTCGATCTGATGCTTCAGATTCACAACATCCGGGTGGGTTGGCGTGTAGGTAAGCAATAAATTGTCGAGATTGTTCTGAGCTTCATTGAGGCGTTCACGATAGACATCGGAGCGGTAACGGACGTTAACATACTGGCTTTCACGCCCCAATTGCGATTCAATGCTGGCTTGCCTCGCCCTGGAATCATCAATATCCAATCGCAGCGTCTGGATCTCGCCCTGCAAACGGGCAATCTGACTGTTGACCGACTCTTCCGTGCCATCCTGGTTGTCGGAGTTGAACTGCTTGAGTTTGGCCTCCGCGTCCATCAGTTGCTGTTTGTAGGTCTTCACCTGACCATCAATAAACTGGTAGGCACTGCTGCTTTCGCGCTGCTTGGATTCCGTCGTTTCACGAATGAACTCGTTGACGGCCGCACCAACTACGCGGAAGGCCCGGTCAGGGCTGTTGTCACGGTAGGAAATTTTGATGTAGGTCGTACGCCGACTGCTGCCGGTCGCAAGGCCTTCGACCTTCAGCGCCCCCTGGATTTTCTTGACTTTATTCTCATAGAGGGCCGGATCTTCGGAACCATCGACTATCTTCGCCCGTTTGGCGATGGCTTCCGCCATACGGCGGGTCTGAAGCAGGTCTTTGGCTTCCTGTGCGCGATCAACTTCGGTCATCGCTGCCTGACGCTCAAGCAAAGGCCGAATGATATTCTGCTCGTCCGCAAAGACGGTTGCCTGCGCCTCGAAGGTTTTTGGCCAAAAAAATCCGATACCCAGTATCGCAAAACTGACGACCACAAACGCCGCCACGACGGCCGTCTTGTGCAAGACGACCTCCCGGAGCAGCGCACGGAACATTTGCATCAACATCGAGGATTGCATTTCAACCTCTTGATACCCAGGAACCTGTGATTAGAACGCTCTCTCGGGAACCGTGAGCACGTCTGAAGGAAGCAGGGTGTAGTTGCTTTTCAACAACCCCTTCTTGAGAATATCGTCAAGGTAGACAGGATAGACTTTCATTCCCTGAGCCGTTTGACGATAGAGCTTGGTGTCATTGCCATCGGCAAAGGCATTGAGACCTCCGGACATGAGCACCAGGTCAAGTACGGTCATTCCCTTACGATAAGGAACCGAGGTTGGCGAGGCCAACGCCCCCGTTGCACGAACGCGTTGCTGAAAATCACGACTGACTGGATTGGTGACAATGACGGTCACCTGAGGATTGCGTACATAATTCACCAGTTCCTTGGCGATGTTCTTGCCGAGCGCCTCCGCCGTTAGTCCCGCTGCGAGAATATCGCCAGCGAGGGGTACCGAAATCATTCCATCCGGGCGAACGGGCAGCTGCACCGACAACTCCGCTTCCCGCCAAACGGAGACCTGAAGTTCATCCCCCACACCAATCTGGTACACCTGTTCCGTGTAGTCCTGACCAATTTCCGGCACCTCAGCAGACTCGTTCGATGCACATCCCGCAAGCACAACCAAGCCAATCCCCATCACTACATGCCGCAACATAACGCTCTCCCTAATTGAAACAAAGACCAGTCTTAAATCAACGAACACCCTTACCGATAAGCACAACCTCAACGGTTTGAATGAGAATGATGAGATCCAGCAGTAAACTGCGGTTTTTCACGTAATAAAGATCATATTTGAGTTTCTGTTCCGAATCTTCGTCAGACGCACCGTAGGGATAACAAAGCTGCGCCCAACCAGTGATACCCGGCTTGACCCGGTGACGCTCCTCGAAATACGGAATGGACTGGGCCAGCTTTTCCACGAATTCCGGCCGTTCAGGTCGTGGCCCCACGAAACTCATATCCCCCTTGAGGACATTGAAAATCTGGGGGAGTTCATCGATACGGACATTTCTTATGAAACGACCCACGCGCGTGATACGGGGATCGTTTTCCTGCGCCCACGCTGCGCCGAATTTTTCGGCATCCGTGCGCATGGAGCGGAATTTGTGAACCTTGAACACCTTGCCATTCAAACCAACACGGGTCTGACTGTAAAAAATGGGGGCACGTACTCCGTCTTCGAGCTTGATCGCAACAATCGTGAGAAGCACGAACGGCCAGGAAACCATCAGCAACAAAAAACTGGCTGACAGATCAAACAGACGCTGAACCTGATCGCGAAGCGGGCTATGCCCGAATCCGTCGGAAAAAATCATCCACCCGGGGCTAAGGTTGCGCGGCTCGATCTTGCCGGTTTCACGCTCAATGAAAGATACCGCATCCGAAATCCGGATGCCGCTCAGCTTGCACTCAAGCAACTGCGCCAAGGGGAATCCGTTTTCTGCCTGTGCAACCCGGCGACGATCATCCACCGCCACGACGATTTCGTCGATGTCGTTGGCAATCGCATAATCCCTCAAGGACTTGGGCGTCTCGATGACGGTGCGGTCAGACACCACCACATCACCCTCGCCGATACGCAAAAAGGTATGCAGGACCAGATCCTTGTCTGCGGAAGTGGCCAGCTCCTCAATGAGTTTTTGCGCCTGCCGGCCGGCGCCGATAACGAGGATCCTGCGTAACAGCACGTCGTCACCCACAGCACGGAAGTAGAACCAACGAAAAGCGATCAAACTCACCAGCGCCGTGATCGCTGCAAATACGAGCACACCGCGCCCCAAATGCACCCGCAGATCCGGCGTCATGTAAGAAAAGGCAGAAAGCGCCGAAAATCCGACGAGGAAAAGCCCAACGATAGAACGCAGGGCCATGCCACTCATGCCCTCACGCACCTTGGAACGATAAACCCCCATGGACATCATGCCCAGCATCATGATGCCGGCAAACAACGCAATCGCCGAGGGCCGGGGAATGGTAAAGAATTCGAACGCGCCCAGTGGAATGACCAGGCTTTTCAAGTAGTTTCCAAGATAAACAGAAGCGACGAGAATTCCGGTCTCGAGAATGCCAAGCACCAGCAATTGCTCGTTGATATAGTGATTAAATATCCTGACGTGGCTCACATCTGCATCCAAATCTTAGAGGGGCGTACACTGACTAGGCCTGTTAGTATAGCGCATCTATTGTTGACGCAGCCATCAGCCGCCGGCAACCGGCTTGAGATCAGCAGCTTAACACACGCCACTTGCTTCGGACTTGTGAAAATCTACCATCCCCAGACAGGAAAGATGCGGGGGGAAAGATTATACTCTGCCACCATCGTTACCGATTTTCGACAAGGGCCTGATCAACCAAGGACTTATTCGCATGCCCAATCTGGAAGAAACACAAGTTGCCATCATCGGACTCGGCTACGTAGGCCTGCCGCTGGCCGTGGAATTTGGCAAACAGCGCACCACCATTGGCTTCGACATCAATGTCGGGCGCATCGCCGAACTCACGCAGGGCAAAGACAGCACGCTCGAAGTCACTGCTGAAGAGCTGTCAGAAGCCAAACATCTCAGCTTCACGTCGGACAGAAACGCACTCAAGCGTTGCAACGCCTTCATTGTGACCGTCCCCACGCCTATCGACGACCATAAGCGGCCAGATCTTACGCCGCTCGAGAAGGCCAGCGAGACACTCGGGCACATCGTCAAAAAAGGCGATGTGGTGATTTACGAATCAACGGTTTACCCCGGCGCTACAGAAGAAGTGTGCATCCCCATCATCGAGCGAGTTTCCGGGCTGAAGTTCAACCAGGACTTCTTCGCTGGCTACAGCCCCGAACGCATCAACCCGGGTGACAAGGAGCATCGCGTCCACAACATTGTAAAAGTGACGTCCGGTTCCACCCCGGAGATTGCAAAGTTTGTCGACAGTCTTTACCGCAGCATTGTCAAGGTCGGAACCCACAGGGCCAGCAGCATCAAGGTCGCGGAAGCCGCCAAGGTCATTGAGAACACTCAGCGGGACTTGAACATCGCACTGATCAACGAGCTTGCCATCATTTTTGAAAAACTGGGCATCGACACGCTGGAAGTCCTCGAAGCCGCAGGCAGCAAATGGAACTTCCTGCCGTTCCGTCCTGGACTGGTGGGCGGGCACTGCATTTCGGTGGACCCCTATTACCTGACGCACAAGGCTCAGGAAATCGGCTACCACCCGGAAGTGATTCTTGCCGGGCGCCGCATCAATGACAACATGGGGCACTATGTCACGGACCAGGTCATCAAACTGATGACCCGCAAACGCATACATGTGGTGGATGCCAACATTCTGGTGCTGGGCCTGACCTTCAAGGAGAACTGCCCTGACCTCAGGAACACGCGCGTCGTTGACATCATCAAGGAGCTGAGCGAGTACAATGCGCAGGTAGATATCTTCGACCCTTGGGCAGATGCAGCGGAAGCAAAGCATGAGTACGGCTATGAGTTGTTGGCGGAACTACCGTCCGACAAAAAGTACGATGCCGTGATCCTTACCGTTGGCCATCAACAGTTCCGTCAGATGGGAGCCGCTGGCGTTAAAGCGCTGTGCAAGCCCAATCACGTAATCTACGACGTGAAGTACGCGCTGCCGAAGGAGTCGGTGGACGCCCGCCTCTGATTCGCCGCGAACACACAGGCAAATAAAAACCCCGTGCTGACCGAAATCAGCACGGGGTTTTTATTACTGCAGCAACCAGCTCCCGAACTTACTTCAGGCGGCGACGTGCAGCGCCCAAGCCCATCAGGCCCAAGCCAAACAGCGCGAGGGAAGCGGGTTCAGGTACATTTGACTGTTGCGTGTAGATAGTCAGCGTAGAGCTGTTGACGACGAAATCGCCATACAGGCTTCTGACAAACACATCGAGATAGCCATCAGCATTCAGGGCAACCAACGAAGTGACGGACAGCTCGGTGCTGTAGTCCAGGCTTGCGGTGTGTTCGCGAGCGTCATCGCCAAACAGCAGGTCGGTGACTTCGATTTTGATACGTGCGAATTCATTGGCAAACGCCGAAGAATCCTTTACGTCGTCTGAAAAATCGATCTCAAGGAACGCCCTGACAGCCGAGCCCAGCTCGAAGCCGTCGTCATTGACGTTGTGAGTCCACTGCGTGCCCTGATTGGCACCAATGTAAGTGTTCAGGGTTTCCACGTCAGTGATGACGGAAGCAACGCTTGCAGAGCTTGCAACCACGGCAGCAGACGCTACCAGGTTTCTAATCCACTTGATGTTCATAATTCCTCCTATTGAATACTACGCGCCCAACCACGCGGCCAGACAGCGACATGCAGCGCATGTAGCCCACAAATCAGCAAGTTTCACGCCACAAAAATATCCTATATTTTTCCTTAATATTCAACATCTTACATGAAGAATAAAAAACAAACGTAAACTTTTTCGACAGCCGTTCCAGCAATCAAAGGAAGGCTCCGAACGAAAAAAGCCCGCAATCCCAAAGAATTGCGGGCTTTCGACGCGGCACAACGCCGCCTGTTGCGGCTTCGAATTATCTGTACTCGATATACAACCTCGGTGCCGCCGCTGCTTCGCCCTCGAAGGACTCAACAGTGCGCGACCCAGCGCCACTGAATACAAATGACATGGCACCGCCCGAGTTCCAGTCGCCACGATTGACCAGCGTCTGCACCAGCTGCGTCAAATCCGGGGTCGAGTGGCGAGCATCGACAACCCAACTATCCGTTATCTGCCACGGAACGATCGTTGGCAGCGTGGCCCGGCTGGTCAGATTGAATGCCGAGGTTCCATAGACGGATGGATTGGCCGAATTCTCCGCTGTGATATTGATGTTGGCTACACCGCCCGACGCTTCATCTACTTCAAACTCAATACGTGCACTGACAATGGTGGCATTGCGTGGAAGAGTTACATTGCGGAACCGGACGCCCACGGTCTGCAAGCTGAATCCGATTTCATCAACAATCTCGATGTCGCTGCTGTTGAGCTGAACAGAGCCGTTGGTTTGCTCCTCGGTGTCATCAGCGCCGTTGGTGATCTGTATCATCAGCGACTGGGCAGCGTCTGCGATCGTCACCGAAGCAGAAGCGGACAACGCCGACACATTGCCAGAAGCATCGAAAGCAGCCACTTCATAGGTATAGGTCTCACCGACCGTCAGCCCAGTATTGACGTAGCCTGTAGCAGTAGTGGTGGTTAACAACTGGCCATTGCGATAGAGGCGATATCCCGTCACGGCCGTATCATCCTGCGAAGCCGCCCAGCTGAGCGTAGCCCCAAGGCTGACGTTGTTAACAGCAGTCAGGCTCTGCGGTACCGTCGGCGCAGCAAGATCACCGGCGGCCAGATTGACGACGACCGTGTCATTACTGGTCAGCTCGCCATCGGTGGCAGACAGATTCAGAACATAGGTGCCGGGCAAACTGAAGGATGCCGTGGGCGCGAGCGCATGAGAATTCGAGAAAGTCACCACACCCGGGCCGGACTGCATGCTCCAGGTAACCACGACGCTGCTGCTCGCGGGCAAGGAATCGTCGGTCGCCGCTCCGGCGAGCACCGTACTATTGGCGGGCTGCACCAGGTTGATATCGGCACCCGCATTGACCTGCGGCGCCTGATTTACCGGCGTACCCACGGTGTACTCGATGTGCAACATGGGGGCAGCCGCAGGTTCACCGTTATACGACTCGGCGGTGCGGGTGCCTGTTCCAGTCAGACGGAAGCCCATGGCATTCCCTTGCGCCCAGCCGGGACGATTGACGATTGCCTGCACCAGAGACGCAATATCCGGCGTCTGCTGTTTGGCATCCAGCGTGTTCCATGCAGGCAAGCTGCTCCAGGCAACAGAGCCCGTCGTGGCTCTGCCGCTCAGGTTGCCGTTGGTGGACGCGAACGCTGCAACGTTGTCTGATGCAAGCGCTTCCAATGTCAGACTGGTCGCAGACGTGCCCGTCTCATCAACTTCGAACTCGATCCAGGCATGAGCAATGACTGCTCCCGCAGGCACCTGAACGCCCGGGAACCGAACACCCACACGCTGGTTACCCATGCCAAATTCGTAGACAAGCTCAAGATCCGAGCTGGCCAGGTCCATGCGACCATCTTCAGCTTCTTCGACATCATCGTTACCGTTGGTGATGCGCACATTTACCATCGTGCCCTGTACCGGCGGCACCGGTATGACGACATTGATGGCAGGGCTCAGCTCCGACTCGTTTCCGGCCTGATCCACTGCAGCCACCTGATAAGCATATTGCGCCTGCACCACACGACCGGTATCAGTATGGGTCAAACCACTGACCTGGATGATTTGCTGGCCATCGCGATAAATCCGGTAGCCAATCACACCGATATTGTCGGTTGCAGCATTCCAGCTCAACGCAACGGTGCCATTGCTGCTGGGAACCGCATTCACATTCGAGGGCACCGATGGCACCGTGGTGTCGGGGGCGGAAACCACTACCGTCACGGTGTCATTGGCAGACAAAGCGCCATCGTTTGCCGTCAAGCGCAGCACATACGTACCAGCAACAGGGAAGCTGACGGAGGTCGAGGCGTTGGTCGCATTGGCAAATACTGAAGTACCGGGACCGCTCACCTGCGTCCAGGAAACGCCTGTCGGGCCAGGCAGACCATCATCAGTAACCGAGCCACTGAGCGTCGTCGAACTGGTCGGTAAAGTCAGATAGACGTCGGTACCCGCATCGACCAAGGGCGCCTGATTCACAGGCGCACCTGCCGTGTATTCAATATGCAACAGCGGAGCTGCCGCACGCTCACCCTCATAGGATTCTGCCGTACGGGTACCGGTACCCGTGAGGACGAAGCCCATGGCATTGCCTTGCGCCCAGCCGGGGCGGCTTACCAACGCTTGTACAAGGCTGGCAATACTGGGTGTTTGTTGCTTGGCATCGACCGCATTCCAGGCAGCCAGGCCATTCCAGTTCACGACGCCCGTTGTGGAGCGGCTGCTAAGGTTGTGAGCCACTGTCGTGAAGGCAGCCGCCGAGTTTTCAGCCAACGCACGGATAGTGAGTGATGTAGCGGAAGAACCGGTTTCATCAACCTCAAATTCTATCCAGGCATTGGTAATGTTTGCGCCCACAGGCACTTGCACTCCAGGGAAGCGCAAACCAACGTGCTGGTTACCCATGCCCGTTTCATAGGCGAGCTCAAGATCCGAGCTGACCAGATCCATGCGACCATCATCTGCTTCTTCAACATCATTGCTGCCCGTCGCAATGCGGACACTCACCGTGGTCACCGGCTCGGACACACCAGGAATGATCGTCTGCACCTGGGAGGACAGCGAAGAAGCATTGCCGGCCACATCAATCGCCAGCACCTGATAACTGTACTGCTGGTAAGCAATCAGGCCGGTATCGACATAGGACAGACCACTGACCTGGGTAATCTGCGCACCATCCCGGAAGATGCGATAGCCCGCGACAGCAACGTTGTCGGTTGCCGCATCCCAGCTCAACGACGCAGACCCCGTACCGTTATTGGATGACAGCACGGTCAGGTTGGCCGGAACAGAAGGCGCCGTAACATCCGGAGCATTCACCACTACCGTGACGGTGTCAGATGCGGTCAATTCGCCATCACTCACCTGCAGTCGCAATACATAAGTACCGGCAGCCAGGAAAGAGACGCTCGTGGCGGGACTGCTGCTGTTGGCAAACTGGGCGGTCGTGGGCCCGGAAATCTGACTCCAACTGGTGGTCAGACCTACGCCGGGCAAACCATCATCAGCGACCTGACCACTGAGGTTGATCGTATTGTTGGGCAATGTCAGCGTGATGTCGGCGCCCGCATTGGCGGTGGGCGCCTGGTTGCTCGGTTGCCCGCCGCTGTACTGAATGAAGAGCTTGGCAGCTGCGCCGGCTTCACCGTTGTGCGCCTCGGCCGTGCGACGACCGGTTCCCGTCAGGACGAACCCGATCGCATTGCCGGACTGCCAGCCGGATCGTTCGATGATTTCCTGAACGATAGGGGCCAGGTTGGGCGTCTCATGTTTCTCGTCAAGCTTGTTCCAGGCGGCCAGGTCATTCCAGGCAACCACGGACTGGGTTACCGGGCGACTGCTGATGTTCTGGGCAGTGGTTGCGAAGGCAGTGGTTGCATCCTGCGCGAAACCACGCACCTGCAAATTGGTAGCCGCCGTGCCGGTTTCATCGGTTTCAAACTGAATGTAAGCATCGATGATCTGGGCGCCTTTTGGCAGATTCACTGCAGGAAAACGCAGGCCCACACGCTGGTTGCCGCGCGAGGTACCATCATTGACCAGCTCCAGATCGCTATCGCTCACGTTGACCGTGCCGTTGGTGAACTCCTCTGCGTCATCCCCACCCGAGGTGATCTGGAACACCAGCATCGGCTCGGACATGGTGATGAGTGCTGTGTTGGAGGCGGATGATTCGTTGCCTGCGGGGTCTTCAGCCGACACCTGGTAACCGTAGGTGGTCGCCGGGCTGACTTTGAAATCCTTGAAGTAGGTATTGGTCGTCGTGCCGATCAGGAGTCCATCGCGGTAAATGTTGTAGCGACTGGCCAACACGTTGTCCGTAGACCCCTGCCACTGCAAGCGCACGCCATTGGCTTTGATCATGTTCGCGGTCAACGAGGAAGGAGCTGTTGGCGCCTGCTCGTCAGGCGCGGTTACGGTCACTGTGATGGCATCCGTCTGCTGGAGCTGGCCATCATTCCCTTGCAGGCGCAGCTCGTAGGTGCCTGCGGTGCTAAAAAATGCTGTCGTCTGTGCCTGGGCCGCGTCGGCAAAAGCCACGGATGCAGGCCCGGAGAATCGCGTCCACTGGCTGGTCAATGTCTCGGCGGGAAGCCCGTCATCATTTACATAGCCTTGCAGGCTCACACTGTTGGTGGGCAAGCTGATGACAATGTCAGTGCCGGCATCAACAATGGGTGCGTAGTTGCCCTTGGCCGTCGTATTGATGGCGCCGACCGCAGCGATTTCGGGCACGCCGAGCTGGGGATAAAGCGGGTTGTACCAGGCAACATCGCCATTTTCCATCAGGGGAGAGGAAATGAACACGCGATAGACAGAGTCACCTTCGGCGACCCCCAATTCACTCAGGTCGACATAGGCAGCCGTGACAGAATCACAGTTGCTGTATTGGCGAACCGGCAGGTAAGCGGCGTTGACATCCAGCACAACGCTGCCTGGTTCGAAAGCGTTCTGGATTGATTTCTTGTCGAGAGCAACCCGGATCGTGTTAGGCGTACCAAGCTCGAAGATGACCAGGTCAGCGCCCGGACCATTGACAATGACGTTGTCAGTGAAGCCCAGCTCTATGTATTGATAGGGAGGAGCAGAACTGTTGTAGTCACCATCATCACCCGGCACCATGTCGTGGTAACCGTAATCAAACCAGGTGTTCAGATTTGGCCCAAGCAGTGCCTCTTCGAGCGAGCTGGAAGGAAATCCTTGGCAAGCCTCATAGAGCCCGGTGAAATCCGTGCTCATGATGCGGTCTGCGAAGGCATTGTCCTCGAAGGTAATTCCGGCAACGATCTGGGTCGCGCCTACCTGTTGGGAAACGCCGGCCGAAATCATCAACGCAATCGCGAGACGCCTGGAATCCATATTTTTTATCTCCGCACACCTGAAATCAATTTGTGAGCGGGCAATGACAAGAGCCCCGCATCGAGCGATTTTATCACCTGCCAAAACTTGTATGTGCGGTTTTTGTAACGGAACTGTATGGGATTGGTGGGTTTTCGGCACAAATGGTAATAATGCCGGCCAGCGGTGCGGTATGATGCACACCCGAAGCGCATTGAATCACCCTTCGCTCGAAACGCACTCCGTGCGAATCATCGACGAGCGGGTAGACACTACGTAACAACGTTCCCCCGAATCGACAGGACCGCCCATGAAAGCCTCTGTGATCGTGCCGATGTACAACGCCAAGGCCTACATTGGCAAAACCATCGAGAGCATTCTTCCGCAGCTGGACAGCGACATGGAACTGCTGATCATCGATGACGGATCCACGGACGGCAGCACGCAAATTGCCGACAGCTATGCGTGCGGCAATGTCCACCGGATATCCATCCCCAACAGCGGAGGCCCGGCGCGCCCACGCAATGAAGGCATCCGGCAGGCAAAAGGCGAGATCCTGTTCATCTTTGATGCGGACGATCTCATGTTGCCCGGAAAGATTGCCGACACGCTCGCTGCATTCGCGCAGCACCCTGATGCCGCCATGGTTTTTACCGATTTTCAGTCGATTGACGGCAACGATAAACTGCTGAATCCGGACTACCTCGGCAAATACGATGTCATGAAAAAATACCGCAATACTGACGGGAAAGCGGCCCTGGTACCCCGGGCAGACGCCTATCGAAGCCTGGCGTTTGAGAACTACATTGGTACGTCGAGTGTGGCGATACGCAAAGGCATTCTCAATGAGATTGGAGACTTTGATGCCTCATTGAAGAACAGCGATGACAGGGATATGTGGTTTCGCATTACCCGTCAGCATGATGTTGCCTATCTGCCCCGGGTACTACATGCGTATCGGGTGCACGGCCAAAGCATCTCGCACAGGAGCACCCATGCGCGAGTGGATTCAAAGGTGAGCGTTCTCAAAAAGCAGCTACCGTTCAGCCCCGACGCTGGCTTCAGGAATCAAATCCTTGGCTTGTGTGCGGACAATTATTTTTCCCTGGCATGGGAACACGCCAAACAAGGACAAACGAACGAAGGCTTTCGTTATCTGGTCCAGTCAATGCAGCATCAGTTTCGCGTTTCCCAACTCAAGTTACTGGCCAAACTGCTGCTGCAAAAAGTCGGCGTCAAGGCGCGCTAGAAAGCACATCTGCAGGGGCGAATCATGGCATCATGACGACAGAGCAGCCTCTGCCGCCATGGTGCTTGTCACCTATTACTGTTTCGCCCGATTTCTGAACACAGTATAAAACTTTTCCCGTTCCTGCGAATTGAGTGCGGCAAAGGCAATCGCCCCTACCGCCACCCCGGTCAACCCACCCCCGACAACAATATCAAGGTAAGTATCCAGGGCGATCTTGCCGGTGTACCAGGCTGCGAGTCCCAAGGGCACCGCAAACGCAAGGGTGGGCCGCAAGTAAGCGACGTAATAATCCCGCGATGAGATTTCGATGGCGCGCAAGGCATAAACGGGGTACACCAGAATGCGGATGATGAGCAGAGGAATCAGGGTGCCATAAGCGACACCAATGATGCCCATTTCCTGCACCAGGTAAATACTGATCGCGATATTCAGCACAACCTCGGCGATACCGAACAGGGCATTCACTCGGTGCTTATTGGTCGCATACAGACTGCTGTTCAGTGCGGATGTCGAGAAATTCAACATCGAACCCGCCAGCAAAACGATCATGACCTCGTAACTGTCTTCAAACCCTGCGCCCATCCAGCGGCGGATAAAATCATC
>JBPOHS010000158.1:0-6165 GCA_052035295.1 Pseudomonadota bacterium | reverse complement strand
CTTCCGTCACGCATGAGGAAATGGCTGCGTTCATCAACGATAACGCGCCGTATTATTTTGTTCCGCAGTATCTGGAGTTCGTGGAATCACTGCCCTATACGCCGACCAACAAAGTGCAGAAATTCCGCTTGCGTGAAGAAGGCATCACGCCCAATACCTGGTCGCTCAAGCAGTCGGGCTACAAGGTAAAACGTTGAACGACTTTGCGGATGTTGCCATGAATGATGTTGTCACGAATGATGTTGCCATGAATCACGTAGATCTGATGAACCTGTCGTTTGAGCAGGCAGTGGAAAAGTTGGGAGATCCTGCGCCGAATGTGTTCGCCTTGATGTATGAGCGTTTTCCGGATTTGCTGCGTTATCGTGAAGAAAATCCCGAGTGGGAGAATTACATGATGCAGGAGATCATGACCAATCTGATGCAGTATGCAGAAGATCCATCATCAGCGCGGAATACGTTGCGCGACATGTCGGCGCATCATGAGTTGATCGGTGTGCCCAACAGCATTTTTCGTGGAATGTACGATGCGCTGTTTGATGTGTTTTCGTCGGCGTTTCATGGGCCCCATCGTGAAGCGATGGTGTCGGCATGGCGAGAGAGCATCAGCGGCATTGGCGGCTGTATTGTCGGGGTCAATGGCTAAACGCTGCCTGTCGGGGGAATGAATCTTCCCCCTGTCGGCGACTTTGATTCCAGTGTCGGCAGGTCTTCTTGCCGACAGGACATTCTGATGGCCGAATTATTCGCGTATTGCTTCGACCACCAGACGTTTTTTTCCCGCCAAATTGCTCTGGCAATCAATATAACGCTCTGCCTCATCGTATCGGCAATCCAGCCCCTCTCCCTCGGCCACAATCCTGACCGGCGCGCCGTCAAAGACCTTCGCGCGTGAGGCAAATACCCGCGTCTTGCCCTGCGACGGGACATGATCCCAGCGCAACTCCACACGCGTGTCCTCATACTGGTAACGATCACTCAATGACGGAAACCACGGAAAAAAGAATTTCGCTTCCCCGCGATGATGAATATCGATCTCTATCAATTCACCGCTGAGGACCTGCAGGCTTGCGCGCGGCGCGCAGGTCATGCGGGGTTGGTGGTTTTCGTCAAAGCAGCTGAAATCCTCGTCGTGAAAATGGTCCTTGTTGACGGGATTCCAGTGCGGGGTGTAATTCCAACGGGCCGATGACAGCATTTCCTGATCGAATTGTCGCAGCACCTGATCCATTTGATACTGGAAGTACTGGTTGTGCGTGCCTTTGAGGTTGGCGCCGAATTCACCGACCAGCACCGGGATATTGTATTTGTCGCGGGTGCGGGCGATGGCGTCGACGTTATGGCGGGTGCCGAAGACCGGCAGCCCGAATCCACTCGCACCCGGTTCATAGAAGTGGGCGTCAAACGACACCTGACCGGTGGCAGGCACATCGAGATGCGGCGGTTGATTGATGAATATGAACTGGAACGGGCTGTCACCCCAGAACGTTATGTAGCGCGGATTGATCTGCTGAATATGCTGGTGCCAGGTGTTGAAAAACTGGTTGGCGGTGTCGCTGTCGTATTTCAGCTTCGGCTTGAACACCATGGGTTCGTTCAGATCGAAACCAATGACCGCAGGATGGTTGGCATACTTCTCGGCGAGTTTTTGTGTCAGCGCAAAAAAGCGGGTGCGCACGCCGTGTTTGTCGGTCATGAAGTCATGCCACAGCGTGTAATTGGCCTTGCTGAGCATGGCGCCCATCATGGCGCTGGTGAAGACGCATTCCCCCATGGCCTTGGGTTCGGCAGGAATAACGTCGGGGGAAAGGGCCCAGCGCGGAAAGCCGCTGCCACAGCCTTTGGCGGCATAGCGTGAATACGCGTTATTGTGAAAATCGATCAGTACATACATGCCGCGCGCCCAGGCCCACTGGATGACGCGGTCGTAGTAATCAAAATAGGCTTCGTCATAGACGCCGGCCTGAGGTTCGGCAGCTTCCCAGATAAAATTGAAACGGACCAGATTGGCCCCCATGTCCTGCAGCGGGTCGAGATCTTCTGCTCGCGTGATGGGCTGAAAGGGGGGAGCCTTTTGCTGCAGGTTGTAACCACGAAAAATGATTTTGGCGCCGCGCTCATCCACGAAATGTTTTGCATCGGTCGAGATGGCATTGGACATGGCAGGGAACAGCAGCGCAAGCGCGCACAGCGAAAAGCGTTTTGACATGATATCTGGCTCGATCTGTTTTTTTGTTTTTTTGGCCGATAGCACCACGCGCCGTATTTAAGTTGACGCTATGGTCTGAACCATGGTGCCAACAAAAGCCGAGGATGTCGAGGGTGCGTACGTCAGTAAATGTGTCTCCCGTCGCACCGCTTACAAGACTTTTCAGTCCCGCGTTTGGGTTACCCAAATTTACGATTCGACTGACCAAAACTAACAGATTGGTCACGCCGATGTCCCTAGAATGCCTCCAACGAAATTGACAGGCCAAGTCCTGAAGGTGAGGTACTCCAGATGAACGCGATCAAACTGCTGTCTTGCTCGATTGCCCTTGTCTCGTTGGCCGGTTGCGGGGCAGGCACCACACAGAAAGCCGTTTGGGAGCGCTATTTCACGGGGGCCAACGCAGGCGAGACGAATATTGACTGGGCCCGTTCGATCGCGGTCGACAGCTACGGCAATGTCATTACCGCAGGCTCAACGATCGCGACGGGCGACGGTCGTCAAGAGGACGTGCTTGTCGCGAGCCACAGCGCGTCGGGCGCTGTCAACTTTGTCAAAAATGTCGATCTTGCGAAAGCAGGTTTCAATAGCCAGGAGATGACTACTGACGCGGTGGTCGATGAGTCGGGCAACATATATGTCGTCGGCAATGCCGTGCGCATCAGCCAGACGGATGCATCGCAATCGGAATATGCCGGGTTTTTGATTAAACTCGACGTCAACGGTGAAACACTGTGGACCCGCACGTTTGCCGGCGAGGAACTCATCCAGAAAGTCGAATATCAAAACGGATTGGTATATCTCGGTGGCAGCAAGACGCGAGTGTATACGGCCGATGGAGTGAAAAACCTCGAAATCGATCATGCGGGCGCCATGGCCTGGGATCTCAACGTGGACGCGCTGGGCAATATCTATGCCTGTGGCGGCGACTTCACAGCAAAATTTGCTGCGAATGGCAGCACCCAATGGCGGGTCGCCAATCCGGCGGAAGTCAATCAGCACTGCACACTGAGCGTTACCCAGTATGGCGAAGTCTATGTGGCGCATGAGATCTATTTCGCCGATCAACTGCGCGTGGCCAAAATCAGTGAAACCGGCAGCACCGAATGGGCAAAAAATCTCGCCGAACCCAGTTCCAACGCGGGAGCGATCACCGGCTTGCCGTTGGTGAAGGAAGCGCCGGATGGCAGTGTGTATGCTGTATCATCTACCGCCGAGGGACGCACACTGTACAAACTGGATGCCGTTGGCAACACGCTGTGGAGCAAGGCGTCGACGGACAGCGTGGTTCGCAGTCTGCATGTGGATGCTGGCGGTAACGCTTATATTTACGGTCGTGGGCGGGGTGAGAAATTTGATGCGGCAGGCAAGAGCCTCGCGAAAATCGCTGCACCTTACGCCGCTGAGGTCACCACCGGGGAAGCCGTGGTAGTCGGCAATACCATTTATACGACCGATACCCTGAACAAAAATGGTGTGTTTACCGGGTGGCTGGCGAAATACAATAATCCCTGAGACGTTTCGGCCGAGTGAGGCCTTGCCGGACCAATGCCGGCAAGTCACCATGATTCAAGACCACGACATTTCAAGGTCACGACGCTTCAAGAACGGTCAGTGTGGATAAATCATCCCGCTGACCGTTTTGCATTGCAGCTCAGCCGTTACGATTCCTGATCAATCCCTCCTGCACTGTGCTGGCAATCAGTCGCCCATCTGCCGTAAAGAATTTGCCATGATTGAGTCCGCGTGCGTTTTTGGCCCACGGGCTGTGCATCGCGTAGAGCAGCCATTCATCCATGCGGAAATGATCATGAAACCAGATCGTGTGATCGAGGCTAGCGGATTGTACCTGCGGCTGAAAAAATGACATTGCGTGCGGCAGCATGCACGTCCCGAGCAAGTGAAAATCCGACGCATAGGCCAGCAACGCCTGATGCAGGGCCTGATCATCGGGCAGCACGCCGTCAGCCTTCATCCAGACATTTTTTTCGGGTGACACACGCGGTGGGTTGAAGGGATTGGTCGGACGGGTAGGGCGCAATTCGATTGGGCTGGGCTGCAAAAACACCTCGCGGTATTTTTCGGGAATGAATTGCACGACTTTCTGTTTGAGCTGCGTCTCGTTGGGTAACGCCTCATAGGAGGGGACATCGGGCATTTTCGCGTCTTGATGCTCTGCGCCGGCTTCCGCAGATTGGAACGACGCCGCGAGATTGAAAATCGGTTGCCCTCGTTGGATCGCGACCACACGACGCATGGTGAACGTGCTGCCATCCCGTTGACGATCCACTTCGTAGATGATGGGAATCTTCATGTCACCCGGACGCAGGAAATAAGCGTGCAAGGAATGGCACAGACGGGCGGGATCCACGGTGCGTTGTGCGGCAATCAGGGCTTGCGCCACCACTTGGCCACCAAAAACGCTGCGTCCGCCGAGATCACGGCTATCGCCCCGAAACAGGTTATCGTCCAGACGTTCAAGATCCAGTAACGCCACCAGTTCATCTATCAGATTGTGCATGCCTGCTCTCCGCACAAGGTCAATTCGTCGATCGCCAACCGGCTTTCAGAGAAAGCCTCTGGTCATAACGATCGCCATTGGCTTTAAAGATAGGTGGCCGCGCCCGGAATGAACAGGGTCAGGCGGGCCACCCGGCAGGCCTGAAGTGACAAATGCGGAGACTTAGCGGCGCATGAAATCAACAACGACCTGCGCTAGTGTTTCCCCTTGATCTTCCTGCAGGAAATGCCCGCCATTTTCAATGGTGGTGTGTGGCTGACCTTCGCAGCCCGGAATCAGTTTGCGCAAGATGGGGCCGGCGGCCTTGGTGATCGGATCCTTGTCGCTGAACGCCGTCAGGAACGGCTTGGTGAATTTCACCAGGGTTTCCCACGCCTTGCGGTTCGGTACCGAGGCTGGATCGTCAGGGCTCACCGGCACCAGGGTCGGAAACTGGCGCGCACCTTCCTTGTAGCTCTCGTCAGGAAAGGGCGCATCGTAGGCCTGTATAACGTGGGGTGGCAGTGGCGTTGCGCAGCCGCCCGCGATGATCATGCCGGTGGCAAAGACCGGGGTGGATTGCGAAAAGGCCTGCCATTTCAGAAAGGCTTCCCCGGGGTGATGATCGCCGGTGGGCAGCATGGTGTTGGCGGCCACGACGCGGGCAAAGCGCTCCGGGTGTTCACCCACCAGACGCAGGCCGATCAAGCCACCCCAATCCTGACACACCAGCGTGATGTCAGTGAGGTCAAGTTGCAGCAGGCAGGAACGTACCCAGTCGACGTGGCGCTGGTAGGTGTAGTCGCTCCGGTGCGCAGGCTTGTCGGAGCGGCCGAAGCCGATCAAATCCGGCGCAATCACGCGATACCCGGCGGTGACCAGAACCGGGATCATCTTGCGATACAGAAAACTCCAGGAAGGCTCGCCATGGAGCAACAGGACAATTTCACCGTCGCGCGGGCCTTCGTCGAGGTAATGCATGCGCAGCTCACCCCCCTCGGTATCATCCACCATCAGGTAATTCGGCGCATAAGGAAAATCAGGCAGATTGGCAAAACGCTCGTCAGGGGTGCGCAGGGCTTTCATCGGGAGTCTCCGGGGTTGGCATGGCGGGGGCGAACGGCTGCCAGTGGGCATCCGTGTAAGGTAAAACACTGAACAATTGATCAACCTGTCGCTGTAAGCGCATCGGGTCACGCACAACCTTGCTGCTCACCAACAACCCTTGCAGCCCCAGGTGCAGCACATTCGCCAGCGCCTGGGCGTCTGCATCGGTACGCAGTTGCCCGAGTTCCTGCGCGTGCCGCAAGCACTCAGCGAAGGCGTTACGCACCCGCAGGGCGCCATCCTCCAGGCGTTGCGCGATCACCGGATCACTGCTCAGGGCTTCCAGGGAAGTATTCACGAGCAAGCAGGCGAGTGGGGGGCGCTGCTGGCCGATGTAATCGTAGGTGCT
>JBPOHS010000148.1:0-19776 GCA_052035295.1 Pseudomonadota bacterium | reverse complement strand
GTAATTTTCGGAAAATCACGAATCACGGCCTGCACTTCGCTGGCGTCGATGGCGTGCTCCACCGTGAAATAGGGGAATGGATCGGTTTTCACTGGCGCGCTGGCCAGTGCATCGAGTCGTAACAAGCTGGACATTCGTTGGCGTCCTGAAAAGGTGATATCACTGCGGGTTCTGCGCCCCGTCAGGGGATTGCGCTAGCATCGGCACTGATGTTGGTCAGGTCAATAGATCTGGATCAGCATCCTGAAAACTAACGCAGATTGGCGGCCAAAGCTTAAGAAAGCCTTAAATCTTGCGCTCGCTGAAGGGAATCGCTTCCTGCTTCTGATTGCGTTGCACCGAAATGCGCTGGTTCTTGGTCGTAATGACCCGCCGTTGCCACAGGCGTTCGGCACGCAAGGCTGCGCCATCGATAGCGCGCCAGGCTTCCTGCAGCAGGAATTTGCCGGCTCCCACGGCATCCGGGGAGCGGGTGCTGATTTCGGCCACCAGCTGCTGCGCCTTGGCCATCGGGTCGGGGCTGACATGGGTCACCAGACCGAGTTCATGCGCTTCGAGGGCATTCACGATGCGACCGGTCATGGTGAGTTCCTTGGCGACGTCGATCCGCATCAGTTCGCGCATCAGGGCAACCCCGCCCATGTCCGGCACCAGGCCCCATTTGGCTTCCATCATCGACAGTTGTGCGTCGGGGGTGCAGATGCGCAGATCTGCCCCCAGCGCCAGTTGCAAGCCGGCGCCAAAGGCATTGCCGTGCACGACCGCGATGACGGGCACACCCAGTTCCCGCCAACCGATGCTCCAGGTCTGAAAATCATTACGCATCGGCCACCATAATTGCAGGTAGCTCGATATCGCTTTCATCGGGTCGCCCAGCACGCTTTTCACGTCGAGACCGGCACAAAACGACGGGCCTTCGCCGTGCAGGATCACCGCGCGCACGTCTTTCATCTTGCGGATTTTCTTTTGTGCCGCAATGACGGCCTTGAGCATCGGCAGATCCATGCCGTTGTGCTTGTCAGTGCGGGTGAGCGTGACGTAACAGATATCGCCTTCGACGGTAATGCGTACACGGTCGTTCATGGAAGCCTCTTCCTGGATTTCAATGGCAGTGGCCGGGAAGACTACCGTGTTTGCCCGGCCCTGAAAACCCCGCAGGGTCTCAGTCGGTGTCGGCGTCGGCGGCTTCCACCTTGTAGGGCAGCCAGGCGCCCGCTGCTTCGAAATAACGTTGGGTCTGCTGTTTTTCCCAATCGAGGTAGTCGGCAATGGCGCGACGAAAGGCCGGTTGGGCAATGTAATGCCAGGACGTGGTGGTCACCGGTTCAAAGCCGCGTAGCAGTTTGTGTTCGCCTTGTGTGCCTGGATCAAAACGCGATAGCCCCCGCTGGATGCAATAGTCGATGCCCTGATAGAAGCAGGCTTCGAAATGCAGGCAATCAATGGATTCCAATGCGCCCCAGTGGCGACCATAAAGCGTGGTGTCGTCGTGAAAATACAGGGCCGCGCCTATCCTTTTGTCGTCGCGATGCGCTTGTACCATCATGATTTGGTGGGCGCGCCTGCTGCCGATGGCGACAAAAAAATCCGGGGTCAGATACGGCGACTGACCTCGCACGTTATAGGTGCTGCGATAGCATTGGTAGAAGTGCAGCCAATCTTCGCGGGTAAGCGTGTTTCCTTCCCTCACGGATAGCGAGACGCCCTGGTGGGCAACCCGCTGCCGCTCATGGCGGATTTTTTTGCGCTTGCGGGATTTCAGGCGTGCCAGGAAATCATCAAAGTGCTGGTATTCGTGGTTGAACCAGTGAAATTGCGTGTCCTGCCGAGGCAATAATTCCTGCTGCAATGGTATGTCGGGCACATGGTCTGCAAACAATAAATGCCAACTACTGGTATGGCTAGAACGCAGGTGGGTCATCAGGTATTGCAATGAGGCCTGCATCAACCGGGTTTCATCAGCGTGCGCGGCCACCCACCAGCGCGGGCCCACACTGGGCGTAAACGGAATGCACGTCACCCATTTGGGGTAATAGTGCTGCCCGTGATCCTGGTAGAACTGCGCCCAGCGCTGATCGAAAACGAATTCTCCCCAGGAATGCGATTTTGCATAAAGGGGCAGATAAAACACCGGCTCACCGGCCTCTTCGATCCACAGGTGTCTTGGCTGCCACCCATGGCGGGCGTTAACGCAGCCGGTGGTTTCCAGCAGACCGATAAAGTCGGCGTTGAAGAATGGTGATAGGGCCGGGTGCGAGAGGCTGGCCCGCAACGGCCCCGGAAGATCGCTGAACGCGTTAACCGAATGAATATGCATGTCGTTGCTGCTGTCAGAATGCGTGATTCCAAGGATTCAGGCCAAGCATAACGGCCCACGAATACCGGAAACAAGCGCTGTAGTGAATGCACTGTTCATCCATCGGCGTGAGTTCGCAAGGTGCGGGATTTGGTGTGCAAACAGACAATATGAGTTGTCTGTTCGGGCCGGGGTTGGTGCTAGGCGTGATGCGTATCGTCTGGTATCTTTTTGTGCTTCCGGATTTTCGAGATGCATTCCCGTGAGTACTTCATCAACAGCAAGCAAATCTGTGCGCGCTGATAGCGTCAAAAATCGCCTGAAAGCGGCCATTGCTTCCGAGCCCAAAGCCAGGGCCAAGGTTTTGACGGCGGCGTTGAAGGTGTTTCGTAAGAAAGGATTGTCTGGTTGTTCGGTTGAAGACCTTCTGCAGGAAGGTCCGGTGTCGCGTGGCAGCTTTTATCAGTATTTTCAGAGCAAATATGATGTGGCGGCGGCACTGTTCAAACACCTGCAGTCGATTCTGGTCGACATGACGCGTGGGGTTTCTGCGGGTGAACGCGATCCCTTGCGGCGTGTGCAGAATGTGTTTCAGGTTTACATGCAATTGCAGATTGAAATCGGCTGGTTGTATGCGATGTTGTTGGTCGAGGCAAAACGACCGGATTCACCGATGGCACAAGTGCGGGAAGAGCTGCTCGATAATGCTGCGCGCTTGATTGATCGTACCTTGCGTGACATCCAGGCGCGGGATTTGCACTCCGATGTCTATGTCGTGCTGTTGCTGGCGATAGAGGAACTGACCTTGCGTGCGCACCAGAAGGGTACGTTCAAACAGGCGGATGCCGATCATATCCGGGCCGTCATGATCCCCATGGTGCAACGGGCATTGGCGCAGGCAGGCGACACCTTGCTGGAATTGCCTGTCAGCAGCAAATAATGGTGTAACTG
Organism: Pseudomonadota bacterium; assembly: GCA_052035295.1. GTDB lineage: Bacteria > Pseudomonadota > Gammaproteobacteria > Pseudomonadales > Ketobacteraceae > HdN1. The sequence goes on along the minus strand of JBPOHS010000148.1, from coordinate 16,529 downwards.
TGGCTTCGGAGCCCGACGTCAATTGCGCCAACAAAAAATTGAACCAACAAAAAAGGCCGGAAATTCCGGCCTTTTTTGTTGGTGATGTCAGCATTCCGTCATGACGGGGAAATGGCCCGAAAGCCAGTTTCCGACATCATGACAGCGTGCTTGTCATCTTACTGGCCGAAACGGCGACCACCGTCGTTGAAGCGCTTGCCACCGCGATCATCGCGTGGCCCGGTGCGCACAGGGCGGTCGTTACGGTCGGTTGAGCTGCGACGCTCGCCACGATCACTGAAGGCATCACGGCCGCCAAAACTGCTTTCGCGTCTGGCAAAACCTTCGCTCGGCGCACGTTCACGACGTGGCGCGAAACCGTCATTGCTGCGTGGGCGTTGCTCACTGCTGCGCTCACGTGGCTGTTGATCGCCGCGGCTATGATCGTTGCGCGGATAGTCGCGACGACCTTCGCTGCGTTGACCTTCACGTGCCTGGCTGTCGCCGCGCTGCTGATAGTCGCTGCGTGGTTGATGGTCACCGCGTGGTGCGTGCTCGCTACGTGGTTGACTGTCGCCGCGTGGTTGGCTATCTCCACGAGAATAGTCGCTACGTTCGCGTGATTGACGGAACTCACCGCCTTCTTCACGTGAACGGCCGCCGTAGCCGCCGCTCTTGAAGCGACCACCACCGCCACCGCTGCTGCTCTTGCCATAGCGACGCTTGGGAGCACCGTCACGACGCTCTTCACGGCGGGTCGGCTCCATGCCCGGAATCACGTGCAGTTCGATCTGCTGGCCCGTGTAACGCTCGATATCACGAATGATGCGGCGTTCCTTGAATTCAGCCAGGGTGACTGCGGTGCCGGTGCGGCCCGCACGACCGGTGCGGCCGATACGGTGAACGTAGTCTTCCACCTGGCGTGGTGGGTCGAAGTTGATGACGTGGCTGATGCCGGCGACATCGATGCCGCGGGCCGCAACGTCAGTGGCCACCAGGATGCCGATTCGGCCCTGGCGCAGTTTGGTCAGGGTACGGTTGCGCAGATTCTGGTGCATGTCACCGTGCAGTGCTTCTACCGAAAAGCCTTCATCACGCAGGCTGTTGGAGAGATCTTCGGCAGCGCGTTTGGTCGCGGTGAAAACAACCGCCTGGTTAAGGCTTTCGTCACGCAGAATGGCGCCGAGCAGACGGTTTTTGTGCGCCAGGTCGTCAGCCATCATCAGGCGTTGTTCGATCTTGGCTTCCTGCTCGGGTCTTTTCTCGATTTCAATGCGCTCGGGGTCACGGGTCAGCTTGCGGGCGAGGGCGCCAACAACACCTTCCATTGTGGCCGAGAACAGCAGGGTCTGACGCTCGGGATTGGTCTGGGCGACAATGGCTTCAATGTCGTCGGTGAAACCCATGTCAAGCATGCGGTCGGCTTCATCGAGTACCAGGGTTTCGATCTCGCTGAGATCGACGCGTCCGCGCTCGATATGATCCAACAGGCGGCCTGGCGTGGCGATCAGGATTTCAGGCTGGCGACCGAGGTCTTTCAACTGCATGAAATAAGAGCTGCCGCCAACGAGGCAGGCGGTGTTCAGGCGGCGAACTTCGCGGCCGTAGCTGCGCGCTGCCTTTTCAATTTGTTGTGCGAGTTCGCGGGTCGGGGTCAACACCAGCAGGCGCGCCGCGCGGCCTTTGGGTCTTGGGTTGTCGATCATGCGTTGCAGGCAAGGCAGCAGAAACGCTGCCGTCTTGCCGCTGCCGGTGTGCGATGACACCAGCAGGTCGCCACCCTTGAGGGCGGCAGGAATGGCCTGTTGCTGGACAGGCGTGGCTTGCTCGTATCCCAGCGCTTGCAAAGTGGAGACGAGTTCGGTGTTCAGACCAATATCAGCAAAATTCATAGAATTCCTAAAACATATGGTGCGCGAGAGTGCGCGGTTCACAGATTTTTGGGACAAGCCGGCCGGCGGCATCAGGAATGCACGTTGGCGCGAAATGTCTCAAGGCGCGACAGTCCAATGCACGCATCTGCGTTGCAGACACGAAAGAACCGCGCAGGTTATTGCATCGGCGCCAACCGAGGTTTTGTGGGCACGCCTAAATTAAGCGGGGCATGTTGAGGCAGTCGCCAGCAAGCCGGCAAACACCTGAACCGTTCCCAGCACGACAGATCTCGGGGACATGTCGCTTAGCTGCGTGGGGCTCCTTTCTTTTCAGACATCAGGCTCGGGCACTGGGCTTTAGCAGACGTCGGGGAGCTAGGGTCGGGACGATGACTTTGTCAGAACAAGCCATCAAATATGACACCAGAAACTGGTCAAGGGGGATGGATGCACTGTACACGGCGCGGATGTTACAGCAGTGTGACCGTTTTGGCGACCCCATTCTCGCCTTTTCTCTGCAGGCTGGTCGTTTGAACAGGTATGTGCTTGAATTGGCGGCAGTCTTTCGTCAAAAAAAGTTTTCGCTCAAAAAAAGAACATTTCCCCGTCATTCAGGCGCGCAAGGCATGACCACTATCAATCCCGGGCTTGTCATTCTCCACAGCAACCGGCTCGAAACCCTGCGGGATACGGCAATCGTGTGGGGTCGCAACTATCCCCTGAAGCCGTTGGAAAATGATGTCTTCCTCGTGCAGAGTAACGGCATGGCCCAGTGGCTCAAGCTGGCATTTGCGGCGGCTGATGGCTATGGCATCAGCGCGGCGCATCAGTTTTTGATGCCGTCCCGGTTTTTGTGGCAGGCCTATCGGCGGGTGTTGGGTGCGTCTGCTGTGCCGACGACCTCGCCGTTTGATGAGAGCCGATTGATCTGGCGCATCTATCGCTGGTTGTCCCGTGTGTTGCCGGCATTGGCAGCGGACAGCGCTGAGGCAAGCTTGTATGCACCCTTGCGGCGCTATCTTCTGGGGGATGCGTTGACGGGCGCCGCTATCGATTTCGGGAAATGTTTCGGTTTGGCGCAAAAACTGGCGGACCTGTTCGACCAGTACCAGGTGTATCGGGCGGACTGGTTGAATGCCTGGCAGGAAGGCCGTGATGTGTTGCCCGACGTGTCTGCCGGCAAGCCTGCAGGGGCGGCGCTGGCGGATGCGCCGCCTGTTCCCGAGACGCAGCAGTGGCAACCCGCGCTGTGGCGGGCGTTGACCCGCGAAGTCGACGAATCGCTGCAGCACAGTGGTCGTTCCCATGTGCATCAGGCCTTTCTCGATGCCCTGCGGGATCCGCGTTATAAACCGGTCGGTTTGCCGCGCCGCCTGCAGGTGTTTGGTCTGTCATCGATGCCAACGCAAATGCTGGAAGCGATCGAGGTGCTGGCGCGACACGTTCAGGTGCTGGTGTATGTCGTGAATCCTTGCCAGCATTACTGGATCGACATCATGGACGGAGGCGAGCTGCTGGGTATCACCCGTGCCCGTCACGCACGCAAGCCAGGTTTGCCGCCGTTGTTGCCGATGGAGCAATTGGCGCTCAAGACCAATCCATTGCTGGCCGCCTGGGGAAAACAGGGGCGGGATTTCATCGGTTTGCTGTATCGCTATGATCCTGACGAAGTGTCGCATGCCAAGATAGATTTGTTCGAATCCCCCGTGGCGCTGGTCTCGGCCGCTCATCCTCCGCGTTTGTTGCATCATTTGCAGCAGGCAGTCTTTGATCTTCAGCCGCTACCCGAAACGCCAGAAGAGCGCCTGCCGGTATCGTCGCGGGATCGCTCGCTGCAGTTTCACGTCTGCCATTCACGCCAGCGCGAGGTCGAGGTGCTGCACGACCGGTTGCTCGATGTTTTCGAGCGTCACCCGGAGCTCCAGCCCCGCGATGTCATTGTGATGGCGCCTGATATTGACCGTTATGCCGCGCACGTCGAAGCAGTGTTCGGCAATGTTGCGCGCGGGGATGCCCGCCATATTCCCTATACGTTGGCCGACCGGCCCGAGCGGGCGTGCCACCCCATGGCCAAAGCCCTGGAAACCTTGCTGCGATTGCCCGAATTGCGCTTGTCGGTATCCGATGTGTTGAGTCTGCTGGAGGTCGCCGCGTTGCGCGAGCGCTTCGGGATTGCAGAAACGGATCTGCCTGTGCTGCAACGCTGGATGGTGCAATCCGGCATACGTTGGGGATTGAATGCCGAGCAGCGGGAAAGTCTGGACCTACCGGCCGACCTGCAGTGCAACACCTGGCAGTTCGGATTGCGGCGGGTGCTGCTCGGTTATGCTTGTGGGCGAGGCGAGGCGTGGCAAGGCGTGGCGCCTTTCGGGGCGGTGGCCGGGCTTGAGGGCGACTTGGCCGGCAAGCTGCTGCAGACGGTGGAAACCATCGAACAATTATGGCGCCAACTCTTGCAGGAACATGCGCCGGAGGCGTGGGGAGAGATCCTGCAGGCTCTGCTCAACCAATTCTTTTTGCCGCAGGATGAAGCCGATGAACTGTTGTTGCGTCGCGTCGAAAACGCCATTCATGAGTGGCGAATAGCCTGTACCGAGGGCGGGCTTGGCGACGAACCACTCCCGCTTTTGGTTGTGCGGGAGGCCATGATGTCAGCGCTGGAGGGCGAAGGATTGTCGCAGCGATTTCTGGCGGGTTGCGTCAATTTCTGCACGCTCATGCCGATGCGGTCGATTCCATTCAAGGTGGTCTGTCTGCTGGGGATGTGTGATGGCGAATATCCCCGCCATCGGGTAGCGCTGGATTTCGACCTGATGAACGGGCGTTATCGGCCCGGCGATCGTTCCCGCCGCGAAGATGACCGTTATTTGTTTCTCGAAGCGATGTTGTCGGCCAGAGAATTGTTGTACGTGAGTTATGTCGGGCGCAGTATTCGCGATGACAGCGAACGGCCACCTTCGGTGCTGGTGGCTCAGCTGCGGGATTATTTGTCGGCAGCGTATTGTTTCGACGATAGTGACCATCGCAATGATAGCGACGTAGCGCGTGGATTGACGTGGCTACACCCGTTGCAGCCGTTCAGTGTCAAATATTTCCAGGGCGATCCCGACTGGTTTACGTATGCGTCGGAGTGGCGTGAAATCCATCGGGCGCCAGAGGAACAGGATCACGACACGGCTCTCAGTGCCTATGTCCGCGATGAGGCATTGACGCTGGACGAATTGACCCGATTCCTGCGGCAACCGGTGGACTATTTCTACGCGCAGCGACTGAAAGTGCGGTTTCCCCGGATGGATGAGGATGACATGGATTGTGAGACCTTCGCGCTCGATGGTCTCGATCGCTATTCGCTGGGGCAGGACCTGATTGAGCGGCGACGGTTGTTCGGCAGTGAATTTCCGGCCACGGTACAACGCTGGCGACGCGAGGGTCTGCTGCCGGCAGCCGCGTGGGGAGAGCTGGCCGTGAGCGAGGTCGTCAGTGGCGCCGAAGACGTCTGGCAGGTGCTACAGGAACACGCTGAGCGTTACCCGGATGCGGTCGAGCCCCTGGAAATCCAGTTGCAAGTGAACGGCGTGCGCATCGAAGACTGGGTCGGCGGAATCTGTCGTGGGCCGGCAGGCCAGGCGTTAATGGAGTGGCGCGCGACGGCGTCGCGAGGCAAAAGCGCTAGTGGCGTCAAATTTCACTATTTTCTCCCTGCCTGGGTGAAGCAGGTATGTCTGGCCGCTGCTGGCGAAACGGTGCATTCGGTGTTTCTGGCGCCAGACAAGCGCTATGAATTGCCGGTGTTGACGCAGCAACAAGCCATGCGGCAATTGACCCTATGGCTGGACGCGTGGCAGCGAGGTACGGCCACACCGTTGCCGGTTGCTTTCAAAAGTGCCATGGAATTTCTGCGGGTGCACAGCAGCGGCAAGGGGGACCCCCGTGAAAAAGCCGAACAGGTCTATGTACAGAGCAACTATTCCGGCCTGTCGGAATGCGAGCAGAGCCCGGCCTTGCAGCGTACGTTTCCAGCCTTTGATGATATGCAGGATTTTGCCCTGTGGGCTGAACGTTTGTATGGTGGGTTGCTGCATTGGCTGGCGGCGGAGGGGGCAGCATGACAGGGAATAACACACAGGCGGATGTGCAGCCGCTGGCACCCCTGGCCTTGCCGTTACAGGGCATGCGGCTGATCGAAGCCAGCGCGGGCACAGGCAAGACATTCACCATCGCGGCCCTTTATTTGCGTCTGGTGCTTGGTCATGGCACCACGGCGGCTGGTATTGACGGTCACGACGAACCGACGGCGTTTTCGCGGGCCTTGTTGCCACGAGAAATTCTGGTGGTGACGTTTACGCGGGCCGCCGCCGACGAATTGCGGGGGCGCATACGCGCGCGCCTGCAGGAAGCCGCCAATTTGCTGCGCCTGAATACGCTGCCCAAAGAGCCGATTCTGGCGGACCTCTATCGTTATTATGACGCCCGTCATGAGCGGCTGCGGGCCGTGCGGGTGCTGCAGCAAGCCGCCGAAAGCATGGATGAAGCCTCGATTTTCACCATTCACAGCTGGTGTCAGCAAGTTTTGCAGCAACATGCTTTCGAGAGTGGTGCAGGTTTCAACCGTCGCCTGGAGCAGGATCAGAAAACCTTGCTGGAACGCTGTGTCGAAGATTACTGGCGAACCTATTTTTACCCGCTGGAGAAGCCCAAGGCAGCGTGGCTTGCTGCACGGTGGAAAACCCCCGCCGATCTGCTGAAATCAGTGCAGAAGGCCTTGCCGCACGTCGAGCACACACGAGGTTTGGGCACGCCGTTACAGTTGGATGCCTACTTTGACGCTTTACAGAATATGCAGCGATGCGTCGCACAGGAAGTGAATCAACTCGATGCCTGGGTAGAAGATGTTATCGCACGAGAGGTGCTCAACAAGAAAAACTATCCGGACGAGAAGTTGCGTTTACAGGCGCAGCACCTGAAATCTTGGGCTCGATCGGGTGTCGTTTGCCCGTTGGAATCCATGGCACCGAAAGCGGAACCCTTGTCATGGTGGTCGCGACATAAAATCGAGGCCTGCTTCAAAAAAGGCAAGCACGCCGGCGCGCTGCTTTTCTTTGGGGCTGTTGATGTCTTTTGCGAAACGAACAGGCAGGAAATGGTGGCGATCGATATCATCCAGCACGCGGTGAGCTGGATTCAGCGACGGTTGGACACGGAAAAGCAGCGACTGGCCACCCTGCATTTTGATGACCTGGTCAATGATGTCTATTTCGCACTGACCGGAACGCAGGGCATCCGCTTGGCTGCCGCGCTGCGTGAACGATTTCCCATTGCCTTGATCGACGAATTCCAGGATACCGACGAGCGTCAGTATGCCTCGTTCAAGGCAATCTATGCGCTGGTGCCAGAAAATGCCTTGTTGCTGATCGGGGATCCCAAACAGGCCATTTACAGTTTTCGTGGCGCTGACATTTTTACCTACCTGCAGGCGCGTGCCGACACTGAAGGGCAACATTACAGCCTGGATACCAACTATCGTTCCGTGCCCGCGCTGGTCGCAGGCATCAATCATTTGTTCGATGTGCAATCACGGGGGATTGACAAGCAGGCATTCCTGTTTGAAGGAATACCCTTTGTGGCGGTCAATGCCCGCCCCGTGTCGGAGCAATTCCTGCGGTGTGGGCAGGTCGCATCACCCTTGACGTTGTGGTCGTTGCAGCAGGATACACCGGATGGCATGGGCTATATGCAGCGCATGGGCGAGCACGCTGCCGAAACCATTGCCGGTTTGCTGCGTGATGCAGCGGATGGCAATGCCGGTTTTGCCTCTGGCGACGAGGCATTCAGGCCGCTGAAGTCGGCCGATATGGCCGTGCTGGTGCGCAGTCGAAGTGAGGCTGCGGTGATACGTGATGCTTTGGCGCAGCGTGGTGTTCGCAGCGTGTACCTGAGCGAGCGCGACACGGTATTTGCGACATCGGAAGCAAAAACGCTTTTGGCGTGGTTGCAGGCGGTGGCCATGCCCGAAGATGAAGCGCTGTTGCGGGTGGCACTGGCCGAGCCGCAGTTGCGCTTGTCTCTGCACGATCTTGATCGTTTGCAGCAGGATGAAATCTTCTGGGAAGAAAAGGTGGAACAATTCAAATCCTTGCGTCTGCACTGGCAGCAACATGGCGTGCTGCCCATGTTGCGATGCTTGCTGCAAGCGTTCTCGGTTCCCCATCATTTGCTGACGCAGCCCGGCGGAGAACGCTCGCTGACCAATTTGTTGCACTTGTCCGAATGGTTGCAAACCGCCTCGACCACGCTTGAAGGCGAGCATGCGCTGATTCGGTTGCTGCAGGAAAAAATTCGGCTGGTCGAGCTCGATGACAGTAACGAAGAGCTTACGCTGCGTCTGGAAAGCGATGAGCAGTTGCTCAAGATCATCACCATCCACAAGAGTAAAGGGCTGGAATATCCCCTCGTGTTTCTGCCGTTCGTTTGCATGCCGGGCAAAGATCCCAAGCCGCCCTTCATCTACCATGACGAGCACGGCCGCAAGCAGATTTACTGGGAGGATGGAGATGCGGCGGCGAAAGCCGATGCGCAAGGGCGTCACGAGCAGGAGCAATTGGCCGAGGACCTGCGCTTGTTTTATGTGGCGGTGACACGGGCCAAACATGCCTGTTGGCTGGGTATGGCAGAAGCCGCATTGCCCGCGACCAAAGATAGGCCTGCCAGAGTATTGCATCGCAATCCGCTCGCGTGGCTGATGGCTGGCAAGGCCAGCCTGAGTGCCGAAGAATACCGGCACGGGCTGGCGCGCCTGATTGACGGACACGCAAGTCTGACGTTATTACCTGTGTCCGCCGTGGCGACTGAGGCATCCGTGCGTCTGGCACCGGCAGGAAATGGCCAGGTGCTGCAGGACGCGCGCGTGTCCTCGCGTCAGGTGTTGCATGCGTGGGCCATTACCAGTTACACGGGCATCGTCTGGGGTGCTACGGATACCGTGACAAGCGTGAGCGAGGAACCGCCACCAGCATTGCTGCCGGCGACACTGGCGGACGAAAGCGTATTGCAGGAAGAGCGTTTGCTGATCGAGCAGGCAAATACGCCAGTCGCCCAGCTTGTGCCCATACTGGAAGGCATGCACGCGTTTCCTGCGGGCGCGCAGGCTGGTACGTTCCTGCATGAAATGCTGGAATGGGCAGGCGAAGAAGGTTTTGACCGTTTTGCTTTGGAGCTTGAACAACCCGGCACGCTGGAGATTCGCAGTGCGCAGTTATTGGCGCAATGTCAGCAGCGCCATTATGAAGATCAGCATCCGGTACTGCTGGAATGGCTGAGGGGTTTCATGCACACACCGATGTCGGTGTCGCCGCTGACAGACAGTCGACCGTTGCGGTTTGCCAGGCTCGCGCAATCGCAGTATCAGATCGAGATGGAATTCTGGATGGCGCTTGACCACCTCGATCATCAGGTGCTGGATGCCTGTGTGAGTGCAAGTGAATTTCCCGGGCATGCCAGACCGGCGTTATTGCCCCGCAACATGGAGGGTATGCTCAAGGGGTTTATCGATTTGTTGTTGGAGCACGAAGGGCGTTACTACGTGCTGGACTACAAGTCGAACCGGCTGGGTGCTCGCTGCGAGGATTACACCTTCGAGGCCATGCGCGATGCCATACTACATCACCGTTATGACGTGCAGTATGCATTGTACACGTTGGCATTGCATCGATTGCTGTCGTTCCGGTTAGGGGATGCTTACGATTACGATACGCACGTGGGCGGCGCCATTTATCTGTTTTTGCGCGGCGTGGATGAAGCGGGGAATGGTGTCTTTGTCCGGCGCATGCCCTATGACACCGTGTTGGCGCTCGACGCAGCGTTGGGAGGCTATTCGCAATGAAGGTGATTCCGCCCCTGCTGCAGCAATGGCAAACCGAAGGCTGGCTGCGTTCGATCGATGTGGCATTTGCCCACTTGCTGGTCGATCTCGCCGGGGAAAGCAGTGAAGATGTGTTGGCGGCGGCCGCCTTGACGAGTTTTCAGTTGGGCGCGGGGCATGTCTGTGTGGACTGGCAGGCGCTGCTGGCCACGCCCGAGCAGTTTCTGCCACCGGTATTGCCCAAGGACGGGCAAGCACAAACAGGTTGGCGACCCTTCGTTACGTCCCTGCAAAAAAAGGGATTGCCCACGTTGTTGCGCGAACTCGCTGTGTCGTCATCGGTGGGATCTGGTGAGGGTAACGAGCCTCTGGTGCTGGAAGGGCATCGCCTCTATTTGCGGCGTTACTGGTGTTACGAAAAACAGGTATCCGATGCCTTGCGCGCGCGCATGCCGGCGTTGCAGGGGGACAACAACGAAGCCTCGAACAATGAGACGATTGCGCAACAGATCAGTCATTCACTGACCACTCTGTTTGGTGCGGCGAATGACGACATCGATTGGCAGCGGGTGGCCACCGCCGTGGCATCCCAGCAAAAATTCGCCGTGATTTCGGGGGGGCCAGGCACCGGGAAAACCACCACGGTAGTCAGACTGTTGTCGTTGCTGCAAACCCTGGCACGCAGCAACCAAGGCCGCGCGTTACGCATCGCGTTGGCGGCGCCCACCGGGAAAGCGGCGGCGCGACTGACCGAATCCATCGGCGGAGCAGTTGCCACGCTGGCGAATGCGGCCGATATCCCCACGCAGGTGACGACCTTGCATCGATTGCTGGGTGCGCGTCCGGATATCCGGGAATTTGTGCGGCATCGCGGCAACCCCCTGCACGTGGATATTCTGGTCATTGACGAAGCGTCGATGGTTGATCTCGAGATGATGGCTGCCGTGGTCGATGCCTTGCCGGGGCATGCCCGGCTCATCATGCTGGGCGACAAGGATCAGCTCGCCTCGGTGGAAGCCGGAGCCATCCTGGGGGAAATCTGTCGCGACGCTCATCTGGCGCGTTACAGTGCGTCGATGTGCAAGAAAGTGGCAGCCCTGGCAAGCGTGACACTGCAGCCCGATGCGCGTGCATTGGCGCTTGATGATCACATTGTTACCCTGAAAAAGAGCCACCGTTTTTCATCCGGGGGCGGCATCGGAAAACTGGCACACGCGATCAATGCGGGGGATGTCAAAAGCACGATGCGCTTGCTCGGCGGGAATGATGCGCAAGTACAATTCCGCCACGACAATACGCTTGATGCGATGCTCAAGCCGTTGGTGCTGGACGCCGAAAGCGGCTATGCGGCGTATTTGTCAGCGATGGCAAAAGGGCGTCCTGCCACAATGACAGCGGAACAGTGGGCGGGTGACATGCTCAAACGGTTGTCGCGGTTTCAGGTGTTGTGCGCGCTGCGTCAAGGAAATTACGGGGTCGAGGCATTGAACCAATTGATCGCGGGGCAACTGCATGCCGCGCGTTTGCTGCCACATACCGTGGGATGGTATGCCGGGCGCCCGGTGATGGTCACGCGCAATGATTATGCCTTGGGATTAATGAACGGCGATGTCGGCATTACCTTGCCGGATGCCACTGCAGATAGCGCGTTACGGGTTTTCTTTGCGCAGCCGCAGGGCATCAAGCGCGTATTGCCGAGTCGTTTGACGCAGGTGGATACGGTGTTCGCCATGACAGTTCACAAATCGCAGGGATCCGAATTTCATCATGCCTGCCTGGTATTACCCGACAACAACAGCCCTGTTCTCACGCAGGAATTGATTTACACCGCAGTGACTCGCGCAAAGGAACGAGTCACGCTGCTGGGGGCGCGTCGCGACGTATTGGAAAATGCTCTTGAACAACGTGTATTTCGCTGTTCCGGCTTGTGGGAGCGGTTGACCTCGACAACGGCGCAATCAATCGGAACGGCGCAATCACTCGGAACGGCGCAATCAAAGGGAACCCCGCCTGAGCAAATGTCCCTGCTCGATGAGTAACTGGGCGCATGGCGGTCTGTCGTGTGCCAATTGGTCAGCGCGACCCTGTAAATGGCGTTTGCAGTCATTTGCAGGACTCCCCCCGACAGCTATCCTCGAAGGTCTTCACAGGTTGGTGATCAACTTCATTCATACGGGTACAGAGGGGCTGCACGTGTCGACAGAGTGGGCTTATCAGAACGCAAAAGAGCTGTTGCAGCGCTTGCAAAAAGGGGAAATTCGCAGTCGTGAGTTGCTGGAGGCCAGCATCGCGCGCATCCAGAAACTTAATCCCGTGGTCAATGCTGTGGTTGCCACCGATCTGGACGCCGCCCGTCAGCGCGCAGACGACGCTGATGCCGCAAGGGCGCGTGGCGAGTCCTGGGGCCCCTTGCATGGCCTGCCGATGACCATCAAGGATACCTACGAGATTCCCGGAATGCCCTGCACGGCGGGCGCGTCACCGCTGCGCAATCATCTCGCCAGGAAGCACTCCGTGGCGACCCAGGCCCTGGTCGATGCCGGCGCCATCCTGTTTGGCAAAACCAATGTCCCGGTATTTGCCTCTGACCTGCAAAGTTACAACAAGGTCTATGGCACCACGCATAACCCCTGGAATCTGGCATTGACCCCCGGTGGATCGTCGGGAGGTGCGGCGGCGTCGCTGGCCATGGGATTCACATCGCTCGAACTGGGCAGCGACATTGGTGGGTCTATTCGTATTCCGGCCCATTTTTGCGGCGTGTATGGTCACAAGGTGACGCACGGCATCATATCGCTGCGCGGGCATATTCCGGGCCCACCGGGGGCCTTGGGCGAGCCGGATCTGGCGGTCGCCGGGCCGATGGCGCGTTCCGCCGAGGATTTGCAATTGCTGCTCGATGTGGTCGCCGGCCCATCGCCACTCATGCAACCCGGCTGGCAATTGAAATTGCCAGCAGCGAAGCAGAAGAAATTGCAGGATTTCCGGGTGTTGATGTGGATGGAAGATCCCTTGTGCCCCATCGACACGCATATGACTGCGCTCTATCAGCAACTCAAAACGGCCTTGAAAAATAACGGCGTAACGGTAGATGAGGGGGCGCCGTTGGGGATGGGATTGGATGCGTTTTACCCCACCTACATGAATCTCATGGGCAGTATCATGGGGGCATCACGCAAGCCGTTGGAGCGTCGCATCATGGGGCTGGCAGCGCCGATGCTGGGTAAATTCGGTGGCCATTTCGATGCACCCAAACGCTTCGAACATTTTCTCGAAGGAGCCGGTCAGAGTCACGTCGAGTGGCTCAAGGTCGATGAAAAACGTCGCCGTATCCGTGAAAAATTCCAGCGTGTGTTCGAACAATACGATGTCATTCTCATGCCGCCGGCGCTCACGACGGCAATTCCGCATACGCAGGAGCTTGAGCTGCCGCTGCGCAAGATTCAGGTCAATGGCGAAAAACGCAATTATGCGGATTTGCTGATGTGGATATCGCCGGCCACCTTGATGGGGCTTCCGGCGACCAGTGCGCCGTTGGGCGTCACTGCAGATGGCGTTCCGGTGAATGTGCAAATCATGGGGGCGGCGTATCAGGATAAAACCACCATTAAATTTGCCGCTTTGCTGGCCAAGGTAATGGGCGGGTTTGTGGCGCCGCCGGAGCCTTCCTGAACGCGTGGGTGATAACGTTAATATTGGGTGGCAACGGATTGCTTCAGACACCGTCTCCCTGTCGGGAGGGGCTGTCATTTTTCTGTCATTACTACGCGAGACTATGTCCGGAATGATCAATCGTCCCTTTCCGGAGGAGCAATGCGTTCCAATGACGCCCTGGAATCCTGGGTTTACGAGCGTGTTGTCAATGGCGTTCCAGGTTTTGCTCCCGTCCATTCTCTCACCAGGGACTTCCGGTCCCGACATTCGTGTCCCACAAAACAGGTTTCTCGTCTGGTTCGCTGGCATGCGATGCATGCCGGCAGCGTTGCGCTGCTGACGAGCTGGGGTGGGTTTGCGACGTTACCCGTGTCACTGAGTGTCAATTTCGTTGCAGAGCGGTTTCTCGCCTTCCGGTTGGTGGCAGGTGTGGCCGCGCTTCACGACTGGCCGCTTGAAAATGAGGAGACATTTCGCAAAGTGAGTGATTGCGTTGCAGGACGCACGTTAGTTGATGAATCGATCGGCCTGGATGTCGCCAAGCGCCCGCTCAAACATCAGATCGTTCGTCATGTTGCAAAGGGTGTTGGCAGTGAGCTGGTCAGTCACGGCCGAACCATGTTGCTCAAGGAAATCGGCAAGGGTTCACTCAAGTCAGTGTCGCGGGCCGTCCCTGTCATTTCCATGGCTGTCAGTGTTGGCATGGATACCCACGCCATGTATCGCCTGGGGGAGCGCGCCCGCACGGCGTTTGGCGCTGCGGCCTGTCTGTAGACAAGCACCGCGATCTGTTGCCGAACGCGGTGCTTGTTTGTCCTCAGTTTTTCTTCTGCAGCGCAGAATTCATTTTTTCATTCACCTGATACCAGTCGACATTGCGTGTCAGGATCATTGCTGCTGCCAGCAAACTCATGCTCAGGATGGATCCGCCCAGCAGGGCAAAATCTTCGGCGTTGAGCACCATGTAGATGAATCCGAAAATACAAAGCGACAGACTCGAGAACAATGCAGTGGCCTTCCAGCCGGGCAGGATGGCGTGCGCGTAAATGGCGTTCACGGACAAGCACACCAAGGTCGCCATCAGGTAAGCCTTGCCGAAATCAATGTGTTCCGCCGCGCTGAACAGCAGAAGAAAAAACAGTGCCTGTGACAAACCGATGAGTAAATACTGCGCAGGATGGATGCGCAGATTTTTCAGGATTTCCATCAGGAAGAACAAACCGAACATGATGGTAATCACGATCCAGCCATACTCGGCGGCGCGGTAAGAGGTCAGGTAAACGTCCACCGGTGTGATCAGTTTCACCCGTGCCGTGGGAAGCGGATTTTCCATGCAGATCAGTTCATGGCAATTTTGCAGTAACGCCGGAATGTTCGAGGCAAAACGGTTGACGTTCCAACGGGCAGTAAATCCGGCATCACTCACCGAGCGGGTTTGCGGCAGGAAAGTCCCGGAAAAACTCGGGTGCGGCCACGGACTGGTGAGCTGGATCTGCGTGGTGTCGCCGACGGGGGCTATGGCGATCTCATTGCCGGCGTTCAATTCCAGCGTCAGGCTGAATTCGCCTCTAGCGCCGGGCGTCAGTGGCAGTAAGGCATGCACCCCTTCCTGTGTCAGGCGAGGTCCTGCGCCAGAGGCAAACTGGAAACTGGAAGCGTTCCATTTCAGACGGGGAATATTGAGCATCCCGCTGGTGGTTTGCAGCGGTATCGACAGAAAGGGTTTCTCGGGTGATAACGGGCTATCTGAGGGAATCTCGAAACGCCCGGTCATGGTGATCAACAGGTGCGACACCTGTGCGCGGTAGATACCTCGCTTGAGTTCGCGTGTAGTGATTTCCCCCTGAATATCCAGGTGGGTTGGCGTCAGGCGGCGCGTGCAATCCTGTTTTTCAAGCCGATCCGGCTGGTTACCCGGGCTGACACTGACATATTGTGTGCAGGGCAGCACCAGGACGGGGCCGCTGATTTGCTGCTGTCCCCCGTGGTTGTCGGACATTTCGCTGACCACCGTTGCCCGCCACGCGGCGCGCTCGTCAATCTTACCCTTGATCATGGCCAGTGCCACCATGAGAAATCCCATGATGACCGCCATGCTGATGATTTTGATGATGAATGTTCTTTGCATCGGACAATCTCCTTGATCTGTGACGAGGAGGATTGTCGTGCTGCCGCAAGGAGTGCGTGCGAAGCGTTTATGAAGTCTGTGTGAAGTGGGCGTGAAGCGTCAGGCAGGCTTCCACACCGCCTTCGGTGGCATTGCGCAGGCTTATCTGCCCGTGGTGCAGATGGGCCACCTCTTTCACCAGTACCAGCCCCAGCCCGGTTCCTTTTTTGCCTGAATCCGGGCGCGGCAAAGAATAAAACCGCTCGAACAGGCGGGGCAGGGCGTAGTCAGGGATGGCGGCACCACTGTTGTGAATGCGAATTTCCCGCGACTTCCCCTCACCGATGGTGACTGCTACACGAATGACACCGTCGCTCGGGGTGAAATCCAGTGCATTGTCGAGCAGGTTGCCGATGGCTTGCGTCAATAGAAAACGGTCGCCCTCTGTAGTCAAAGTGGGTTCGGTATCAAGTTGCAGGTGGATCTTGTTTTGTTGGGCGCGTTGGGCGCGACTCGCGAGGATTTCTTCCAACAGCGCCTTCAGGGAAATCGTGGTCGCGGTGGTCAATGCCTGTTGATGTTCCAGTTTCGCCAAGGCAAGCAGACTGTCGATGATGGCCTGCATGCGTTGCGTATCGGATTCGATGTTGGACACCAATTTATGCGCGATTTCTGCATCGAGCGGTTCCTGCAAGAGTTCGGCGGCGCCACGAATTCCCGACAGCGGGCTTTTCAGTTCGTGCGTCAGCAACTGGATATAGTTTTCGACATAGGTCTTGCCATCGAGCTTCTGACGCATCGCGTTGATGGCGTGTGCCAGGTCTTGCAATTCTCGGCCGCTCACGTTGGGCAGGGGGACGCGTTGCCCTTCGCTGGTAGCCGTGGCATAACGTGCCAACTGGCGTATGCCTCGTCCTGTCCACAAGGCCAGTACCAGGCCAACGGCGAGTGCGATGGCCGTGAGTGTCAGTGTGCTTTCCAGAATGCGTTGCTTGGCCCATTGCACGAAAGGATCCAGCGACTCATTGGGTGCGGCGACGGTCAATACGCCTGTAAT
>JBPOHS010000069.1:0-12517 GCA_052035295.1 Pseudomonadota bacterium | reverse complement strand
ATGCTGTTCAACCAGAATCGCGACACGCGCGTCAAGAGCGAGTTGGTCATTCTGTTGCGGCCGCGCGTGCAACAGCCCGACGACATTGACTGGGAACAGGCACTGGCTCCTGTTGGCGATCGGGAGCGCTAAGGCATGGCTGCGGTACCGCGCGTAAGAATCGGGGATCTTCTGTTTGCCAAGGGGCTGATTTCCCAGGATCAGTTGATGATCGCGCTGGAAGAGCAAAAGCGCTCGGGCAAGAAAATCGGGCGTGCCCTGATTGATCTTGGGTTTGTCACGGAAGTGAATTTGCTGCAGTGTCTGTCGAATCATTTTCGTTTCCCGTTTGTTGATCTGAGCCGTTTTCGTATCAATAACGATTTCGTCAAACACCTGCCGGAAACCCAGGCACGTCGTTTTCGTGCACTGCTGCTGAGCGAACAGCCCGATGGCTATCTCGTTGGCATGGGCGATCCTCTCGATTTGCTGGCGATCGATGAACTCGAAAAAATACTTCGCCGACCGATTCTGCCTGCCTTCGTGCGCGAGCAGGAGTTGCTGGATACGCTGGACCGCGCTTATCGCCGGCAGGATCAGATCGCATCCATTGCGTTGGAACTCGAAGGCGAGCTCAGTCAGACCGACTTTGATATTGCCAACCTGACTGCGACCGACACGACAGATGCGCCTGTTGTGCGTCTTCTGCAGAATATTTTTGATGATGCGGTGCAGGTGCGCGCGTCCGATATTCACATCGAGCCTGACGAAGTAGTGCTGCGGGTACGTCTGCGTATCGACGGAGAATTGCAGGAACAGGTAATGAAGGAAAAGCGCATCGCGTCTGCGCTGGTTTCCCGCCTGAAAATCATGTCGGGGCTCGATATTTCCGAAAAGCGTCTGCCACAGGATGGTCGTTTCAATATCCGTGTGCAGGGAAAAAGCATCGATGTTCGTTTGTCGACCTTGCCGACTCCCTATGGGGAGTGCGTGGTCATGCGCCTGCTCGATCAATCTGCCGGCATTCTTTCCCTGGATGCGATAGGAATGCCTGCCACGGTGCGCAGTCGTTTTGAAACGCTGATACAACGTCCGCACGGCATGGTGCTGGTGACGGGGCCCACCGGGTCAGGCAAAACCACGACATTGTATTCCGCGCTGTCGTTGCTCAATACGCCCGAGAAAAAAATCATCACGGCAGAAGATCCCATCGAATACCGTTTGCCGCGTGTGACCCAGGTGCAAATTCACGCCAAGATCGGCCTGACGTTCTCTTCGGTGCTGCGCACGGCGTTGCGTCAGGACCCGGATATCATTCTGGTGGGTGAAATGCGCGATCAGGAAACGGCGGAAATTGGCCTGCGTGCAGCCATGACGGGGCACCTGGTGCTTTCCACACTGCACACCAATGATGCCGTCAGTACCGCCATGCGATTGATCGACATGGGATGTGATGCCTATCTGGTGGCGTCGGCGCTGAAAGCAGTGATCGCGCAGCGTCTCGTGCGCAAGATCTGCGGCAATTGCAAACAGCCCTATGTGCTTACCACGCAGGAATCGATCTGGCTTTCCAATATCGATGCCAGTGTCGCACAGGCGACCTACTACCGTGGCACCGGGTGTCATCAATGCAATAACACGGGCTATGCAGGGCGGATGGGCGTGTACGAATTGCTGGAGCTCGATGAGCCCTTGCTGCATGCGTTACGAAAGGGTGACGCTGCGGGATTCGCAAGAGCTGCGCAGACGAATCCCCATTATGTGTCATTGAATCGCTGCGCCCTGGAGTATGCCAGAAACGGGCTGACTTCCGTGCAGGAAGTCTTCAAGATAAGTGCATCGCTCGATGATCGCGCGATGGCTACGGTGATGTAAAACGGAGCCATGCGCAGATGTCTCATTTTCAATATCAGGGGCGTACAGCCTCCGGCGACAAGGTGGAAGGCCGAATTGATGGTGGCTCCGTCGATGAGGTCATAGCGCAGTTGCAGAGTCAGCGCATCACGCCAGTGCGGGTGCAAGCGGTCATTGATAAGTCTTCGCAACGAAAATCCTTTCGCATTCATTTTCGTAAACCCAAAGTAACGCTGGATGACCTGTCGATGTTTTGTCGGCAGATGTATGCGTTGACCCGAGCCGGCATTCCTATTGTGCAGGCGGTCAGCGGTCTGGCAGAAATGAGTCGTTCCGAGCTGCTCAAGGATGCCTTGCACGCGATTTCTGCGCGGCTTAAATCAGGCGTCAGTCTGGCTACCGCGATGCAGGAACGCAGCGATGTTTTCTCCCATATTTTTGTCAGTCTCGTTCACGTGGGAGAAAACACAGGACGCCTGGACGAAGCCTTCAAGCGTCTCATGCAACATATAGAGCTGGAACGTGAGACCCGTAATCGTATCAGTCAGGCATTTCGCTATCCCACGATAGTGCTCTCGGCCATGGTGCTTGCCATGGCGATTATCAACTTGTTTGTCATCCCCAGTTTTTCCAAGGTATTCAGAAAATTGGGCGAAAACCTGCCGTTGCCCACCCAGATTCTGGTCGCAACATCACAATTTACCGTGAATTATTGGTGGGTCATTCTGATCGTCACCGGAGGGGTTGTTTTCGCCTTGATGACCTGGAAAAAGACAGAGCAAGGGGCACTTACGTGGGACAAATTCAAACTGCGAATCCCAATCATTGGCGACATACTCAACAAGATCGCGCTGTCGCGTTTCACCCGTTCCTTCGCCATGATGGCAGAATCCGGTGTGCCCATCGTACAGTCGCTGGGAATCGTCGGGGCGACGCTGGGAAATCGTTACATCGAGTCAAGTATCGGCAATATCCGGCGAGGTGTGGAACGAGGCGATTCCTTGGCCCGTTCTGCCGCAGCCACTCACATGTTCACCCCCTTGATCCTGCAGATGATCGCCGTGGGGGAGGAGACCGGTGCGCTGGATAAACTGTTGCACGATGTCTCTGATTTCTATGAAGAAGAAGTCGATTTCCAGCTCAAGAAACTGGCGGATGCGATAGAGCCGATTGTGCTGGTGTTTATGGGGATACTTGTGTTGGTGCTGGCCTTGGGCGTTTTCCTGCCCATGTGGGAGCTGGGCTCTGCCATGCGCAGGTAGACGGCCCACTCTTTTGACGCATTTTTCTTCAAATTAATTTCGCTTCTTAAATCCTTGAAATTCGTTATTTTTGTTGCCTTTTGAGCCTTTGAATGCTGATTTCAAGCGCTTTTTTGCAGCTTTTTGTGTGCGACCCTTCCTATTGTTGGCTACATTTAAATCAAGTTCTGTTGTCATGCAGGTTTCACGCCTGAGCGCAGTGCTCATGAATGCAGTATCCCTGCGCAGTGTTGTTGTCGTGCAAAGAGGTTGGTTATGAAGAAACAGCAGTCTGGTTTCACCTTGATCGAATTGATCATGGTAATTGTCATCCTGGGAATTCTTTCGGCGGTTGCGTTGCCAAAATTCGCTGACCTGTCTTCCAATGCGGAAGTCGCCGTTGTCGAAGGTGCGCTGGGTTCCGTGAAGTCCTCTGCAGTGATAGCGCACTCTGCGTTTTTGGCCGCCGGTGGTACCGGTACATCGGTTTCGCTTGAAGGAACCGCCGTAGACATCGTGAACGGCTATCCGGACAATGAAGATGTCTGTGCAGCTGCCGGGCTCGATACAACGGCGACAAACGGTGATTTTACCTGCACCTACCCCAGCGGTACTGTCGCCGTTATTCGTTTGCAATCCGCAACAACAGGTGACCGTTGCGTGAATTATACTGAGGCAGGTTCTGGCGCTTCACCAACCTTTTTGTTCGGGACGTTACAAGCCGATGCAACGTGCACCTGATAACACATTGCTCTTATGACGGCGCGACGACTTAAGGCTGTCGCGCCAGGCTTTACCCTCATAGAACTCGTGATGGTGGTATTGATCCTCGGGATCGTCTCCGTCACGATGTTGCCTCGCTTCTTCAGTCAAGATACCTTCAGAACGACAACGTTTTATCACGACCTGCTTCAGGGGCTTCGTTATTCCCAGCTTGCAGCGGTGACGCGTGGTTGCCGGATACGTGCAGAGATTACGACGGGTGGCTATTCTCTTTCCCAGGATGGTACTTGCACCGTCGCCAGCTACGCCAGCAGTAATTTCACGGACACCGTCAACAGGCCTGGAGCATCAGAGGCCTACGCCAATGCAGACCTGCCTGCCGGTGCCATCGGATCTTCTGTCACTTTTGTATTCAATCCTTCGGGAACCATCGAACGGGAAGCAAGCTCGACGAGTCTGGTGAGCATTTCCACTTATTCTCTCGCGGTGGGTACGCACACATTAACCTTGCATGGTGAGTCAGGTCTTGTCGAATAGCAAAGGCACCACCTTGATTGAACTGATTATCGCCATTGTGGTGGCGGGCATGATTCTGTCGGCCATGTTTTCCACCTATGCCAATATTTTTGTTCGCAGTGATGATCCCATGGTCATGCAGCAGAGCTTGCTCGCAGCCAAAGCGTTGATGGAAGAAGTTGTTGCCAAGCCTTTTCTCGATCCTACTTACAAAACGTTATGCCCGGAAAAACCAGAGCACCGCATCGATTTTGATAATGTGTGTGATTATGATGGCTATTCGGTGACAGGGGTTCGTGACAATGCCGGAAATGAGTACCTCATGTTAGGTGCATATACACTCTCCGTTACTATCGAAAGAGCAGAGTGGGGTGGCGCAACGAGCAGTGTCCCGGCCAATTGCAATATGAGGATACAGGTGACCTCCGGCAATGCCTTGGGGAACCCGGTCACGCTGACTGGCTATCGAACCTGTTATGAATTCGAGGAATGCAGTGCGCTCTGTAACTAAAAGCCCGGTGCACGGATTTACGCTCATCGAAATGATTCTGGTGATCACGCTGATGGGAATCGTCGGTGTCCTGATTTCCCTGATGGCGTCCAATCAGATGGATGGCTACATGACATCGTCGCGCCGCGCGTTTCTGGTTTCGGCAGCGGGTGCGGCCCTGGTCTTGTTGGAGCGCGATCTTCATTCTGCCTTGCCCAACAGTGTCCGTGTCCAGTCTGGAAGTGCGCTTGAATTTGTACCCGTGCTACAGGTCACGAGATATCGCGCCACACTGGACCCCACCGATGCGGCTTCGGATCTTCTCGATTTTACCTTGGCAGACACGCAGTTCCAGGTCTTGGGTCAGCTGGATGCCATGTCTGCCGGTGCACGGGCTGTCATCAATCATCGCGGTGTCCACCAGGATGGGCGTTACATTTATCGGAATTCGGCCGTCGATGGCAGCCATGTCGTCAGTGGGGTGGTAACGATACAAGACAGGCCAACCGGTGATCTGGTGGTGTTGGGAGGAGGGCATCGTTTTGCCGAGGCCTCGGTAGGAAAGCGTGTCTATTTTGTTGAGCGCTCCGTCGTGTATCTGTGCGACAGCGATACGCGCTCCCTGATGCGATACCGTGACGTGCCCCTGACGGAAACACCAATGACCACCGGTGCGCAGCTGATTGCCGCTGGTGCTGTCGCGTCCAAGGCGCTGGGAAATGTCGAGTCCTGCAGCATCAGCTATCAAAATAGCGCGGAACAGGCAGGTCTTGTCACCATTAGTCTTCAACTGGAGGATGCAGGCGAGTCAGTGCAATTGCTGCATCAGGTGCATGTGCGTGACAACTATCTCTAGAATCCGGTCTCTGCCCTATGGCTTTGCGCTGCCGACAGTGATTTTCATGGTCGTGACCGTTGCAGCCATCATGGCGGCCATGATGAAACTGCAAACCGCCCAGTCGGCGGATGTCGACATGCTGCTATTGAAAGCGCGCGCTGATCTTGCCGTGCAATCCGGGGCCGAATGGGCTTCGTATCGAATCTCGGTGAGCAAAGCGTGCCCGTCTTCGCCGCCCTCCATGTCAGGCATTACCTTATCGGTGTTGCGTTGCGATGTCAGTACATTCAACGAATCGGGTGCCCTCAATGATCGCTTTGACGTCACGCTTGAAGCCGTCACCACGGGCGTTGATCGCAACAATGAGAATTATGCCAGCAGCCGTCTGGATATGACCTTCATGGTGGTGAGATGATTTCATACCTGCTTGCTGGAAATGCTTTCCGGAAAATACGTTCACTGGTGTTGGTTGTACTTGCCTCCATCATGGTGGGATGTGGCGGGGGGGAATGCCCCTCCGAGTCGGCCGCCCCCTATGTGTGGTTCGCTGCTCCTGTCGAAGGAAACCCCGCGCAGATCTGGGTACAGTTCCGTGCGCGCTATGTGTCCAGCTGTAGTTACAATTTCTGGGGTGATTTAACCGCTATCAATTATTCGGATTCGCGAAAACTGAGAAGAAATTCCGCCAATAGTGAAGCGAATTATTCGGTGAGCGGGCGCACTGTTACCCAAGCCAATTTCTATCGAGACGTCAATGGTGTGTTGTTGCAATTGAATACATCGCTCGTCGCCAATTCTGCCGTCAACGTCACCGTGCAGAACCTCTACGATGAATCCAATGCCATTCAGAGCAACACACCCAAGACGTTTTCAGTGGCTTATCGCACGGGCTCGGGTTCTGACATGGTGTATGCCGAAAATTACCAGCTGGCGTCCGGGAATTCTTTCGGCTCCTACATCAATGCCGGATTTGTCAACAATGTCGATTATAACTGGGGCAGTGGAACGGTCGGTTCGTCGGGGCGATCAGACAGCGTCGCTGTGCGTTGGACATCCTATGTGGATCTTCCGAGCGTAGGCAATTATGAGTTTCAGACCCGCGCAGACGACGGGGTGCGTTTCAAGGCGATTGACATGTCCACCAGCAATTGGATGATCGATGACTGGAGCACAGGCAGCGCGAGTGATAATACCTCCCCGGCGTTCTATTTGCCTTCCGGCTACGCAGGTTTTCGTGTGCCCGTTCAGATGGATTACTTTGAAAGCAGTGGCAGTGCCGAGGCCCGTCTGCGCTGGAAAATTCCCGGGTCAAGCAGCTATGTCGCCATACCGGGTAATCGTTATCATCCAGGGATGGCGCCGCAGGCATCACTGCCAGCAAGCTCGCTGTTGTTTTCCGAAGTCACCACGAGCGCCAGTGTCTGTACTGGCGCCACCATGAAGATTGCCGTACGCAATGAAGACGGGGATGTCATCTCGGATTATACCGGGACGATCGATCTCGTAACGTCTTCACTGCACGGTAACTGGGAAGCCATATCGCCCTCGGCGGGATCAATCAACGATGGCGCCTCGGCGGATGATGGCCGTGCCAGTTACACGTTTTCTGCGGCAGACCAGGGCATTGCCACCTTGCGCCTGAACAATCGTCACGCCGATCAGTTGACGGTAACGGCGACAGTGTCCGGCTCGGCGTCTGCTACGGCCACGTCCAGCAGCATTGTGTTTGTCAAAAACGCCTTTGAAATCGTTCCGGTGGCGTCATGGGGCGAAGACTATGTCGCCGGGCGATCTCATGACCTTGAAATCCAACAGATGACGGCGACAGCCAGCAGCAATTGCGAAATCAATACCAGTTATGCGGGCGCAAAAGCTCTCCGTTTCTGGTACGCCAATGAAGAAGGAACCTGGAGCGCACCAGGTGTTGGTGGCGTAACACTGGGAACTTCCCGCCCGGCCAGCACGACTCATACTCTCACCTTCGTCAGTGGTCGCGCGACGGTATCGCTGCTTGCATCCAATGCTGGAAAATACACGTTGAACGTAGTGGATGACAGCAGTTATCGGACAGGCAATGCCGTCAACGAAATCAGCGGCACCAAAGCCGGGATCCGGGTGAGGCCATTTGGTTTGAGCGTCAGGGTCGGAGCCAGCGCTTCCAGTTTGCAGTCGGCCAGGACTACCACGTTGGGGGTGGCGCAGGCAGCGTTCGTTAAAGGTGGCGAGACGTTTACGATTCGGGTCGAAGGCGTCGCTTGGCAATTAGCCGATGACAGCAATGCCGACGGCATCCCGGATGGCCACAATGATGATATTCCGGGAAATAACGCCAATCTTACCAATAATGCTGTCACGACCTCCATGACTGGCATCGTGACGCTCAGTCGTGGTTATTTTCAATCCGGTGGTGCGGGGACTGCGCTTACCTCCGTGTCGGGCATTACGGCAGCCAGCTGGTCTGCGGGAGCAGCGGATGCAACTGCCTATGTCGATGATGTCGGCGAAATTGAAATCAATGCCGAGAGCACCTTTCTTGGAGCAAGTGTTAGTGGGCGTTCCGGGTATGTCGGTCGCTTTATTGCTGATTCGTTCTCTATCGCCACGGTGCCCGGATATGGAACGCTTGCTCACGGCCATGGAGCGTGTAACTACACCTATCGGGGGGAAAGTTTCGGGTATCTTTTGCCGCCGAGAATCACCGTGACGGCAAAAACCGCGCGCAACACCACAGCAGCGAGTTATGCGGGCAATTACTGGAAATTGTCCAGTGTGACAGCGGCTGACGTAGCGATCTCGGAGGTCAGTGGCGCCAGTCTCACCCGGACAGCGCCCGTGTCCCCTTACACCTTCAGTGATGTCTCTGCGGGCTCTGGAACGCTGGCCTTGAGTGGCGATACGTTCGTTGTTCCCAAACGTAATGCCGTCTTTACGCAAAATGACGGGGATGAAGTGCTCTCCACCAATATACAGTTGGTGATCCCGAAAGAAGCGTTCACCGAAACGGCCGGCGCGGGAGACGTTGCCTGCTATCGCGCCAGTGGTGCGACCTGTCAACCCTATACCGTTACGGGAATCACGGGAACGGATATTCGCGACGGTTGCCTGCAGTTGACATCGGCGTCCACTACCGGAAGAAACCCGGTCACGCTACCGTTGGCAGTGGTTCATTTCAGTGGGGGGCGCTATATCACAAATACCGATGAAAACGCATCGTGTTTGACATTGCCGTCGCCTTCGGCCAGCAACTATTCGGGGGATGTTACTTTGTCCAACGTCCAGAGCGTTGTAGCAGCAACTCTATCGGCGGGGGCTGCCTCGGTAACGGCGACGCTGAGTGCCTCTGCGCCGTCCAATCCCGTTGGTGCGATAGATGTCACGATCGATGCACCATCTTATCTGGAATGTCGCGATACCGGGGCGGCAGCACAGGATCCCGTTGCCAATGCGAATTGGCAATCCGGTGTTACCAATCCCGTGCTGCGTGTGCAGGAAAGCTGGCGATGATGTCAATCATCGCCTTCTTCTTCGTCCCCATGTCCGTTCATGCCTAGTTCCTTGATCTTGCGGGTAAGGGTGTTGCGTCCCCAGCCCAGCAAGTCAGCAGCATCGCGGCGACGCCCTGCGGTGTGTTTCAAGGCTGTTTCGATCATGATCCTCTCAAAAGAAGGCACCGCACGATCCAGAAGCCCTTTTACACCACGACCGAGTTCACGGTCAGCCCAAAGGCGCAGCGCATTTTCCCAGCTGTCGCCACTGTCATGCTGCGTTTTGGTGTTGAGTAATTCCGGCGGAAGATCGCTTACCAGCACTTCACGGCTGGAGGCCATGACCGTAATCCAGCGGCAGGTGTTTTCCAGTTGGCGAACGTTGCCTGCCCACTCCAGTTTGCTGATGTACTCTTCGGTTTCCGGGAGCAGCACCTTGGGCTCGACGTTAAGCTCTTTGGCCGCTTTCTGCAGGAAGTGTCCGGCGAGCTTGGCTATATCCTCTCGTCGCTCGCATAGTTTCGGCAGATGAATGCGAATGACATTCAAGCGGTGAAACAAGTCTTCCCGGAATTTGCCTTCGCGTACCAGCGTTTCGAGATTCTGGTGCGTGGCCGCGATGATGCGCACATCCACCTGAACGGCAGTATGCCCGCCCACCCGATAGAACGTTCCATCGGCTAATACGCGCAACAAACGGGTCTGCGCATCAAGAGGCATGTCGCCGATTTCATCGAGGAACAGGGTTCCGCCATTGGCCTGTTCAAAGCGCCCCTGCCGTTGCGCCGCCGCACCGGTAAATGCGCCTTTCTCATGCCCGAACAATTCCGATTCGATCAAGTCTTTCGGAATCGCCGCCATGTTCAACGCAATGAAAGGCTTTGACGAGCGTGGGCTGTGACGGTGCAGGGCGCGTGCGACCAGCTCCTTGCCAGTGCCCGATTCGCCGTTGATGAGCACCGTTATGTTTGATTGTGACAAGCGTCCAATCGCCCGGAAAACCTCCTGCATGGCAGGCGCTTCACCGATGATGTCAGTGTTGGCATTCAGCACGGGTGCCGGTACTTCGACGGCATTTTCGTGAGCATGCGCCAATGCGCGTTTTACCAACGCGACAGCATCATCCAGATCGAAGGGTTTGGGTAAATACTCGAATGCGCCGCCTTGATACGATTGCACCGCGCTGTCGAGATCCGAATGCGCCGTCATGATGATGACCGGTACATGCGGATGCGCCTGCTGGACGTGCGCCAGCAGTTCAAGCCCATTGGTGCCCTGCATGCGAATGTCGGTGATGATGGCATCAGGCTGCGCATTGCGCAGTTTACTGATGGCTGCATCGCCGCAATCAAAGGTGGTGGTGTTCAATCCAGCCTGCGAGAGTGCTTTCTCAAGCACCCAACGCATGGATTTGTCGTCGTCAATTATCCAGACTTGGTCAAGTCGCATGCATACACTCCACTCAGTGTTACTCTTCCGGTGGTTCGATAGGTAATAAAATTCTGAACAACGTCCGTCCGGGCACGCTTTCGCACTCAATCAAACCGCGATGTTGTTGCACGATTGATTGGGCGATTGACAAGCCCAGCCCGGTTCCTTGCGGGCGCCCGCTGACCATGGGGTAGAACAGGGTTTCTCTCAATTCCTTGTTGATACCCGGGCCATTGTCTTCCACTTCCACCAGGCAGGTCAGGCGATGCCGTATCGAGCCAATGGTGAACTGGCGAACCGCGCGTGAACGAATCACGATGCGGGGATTGGTTTGTTGCGGATTTTCCAGCAGTGCCTGGGTGGCATTGCGCACGATGTTGAGTAGCGCCTGTATCAACTGGTCAGAATCCGCCCACAACTCCGGAAGACTTGGATCGTAATCGCGTTCGATCACGACTGATGTGCCAATCTCGGCGTTGATAATGGCTCGCACCCGCTCCAGTACCAGATGGATATTGACGCGCTGAAACTCCAGCGGTTTGCGTGGCCCGAGCATCTTGTCGACCAGATTGCGCAACCGATCGGTCTCGCTGATGATGATTTCCGTATATTCCTGGAGCTGGGGATCCGACAATTCCCGGGACAGCAGTTGGGCTGCTCCCCGTATACCACCCAGCGGGTTTTTGACTTCATGTGCTACGCCTCTTACCAGCGCTCTTGTCGCCTGGTTGGCCGCATAGAGATTGTCCTCCCGGCTGATTCGCATGAGACGATCAAGGTGACGCAACTCCAGCAGTACCTGCTTGACCATGCCGGTATCGACCAATGGCGTCACCGTATAGTCCACAGTGGCTGGTTGCAGGCTGCTCGGAAAGTGCAATTGTGCTTCCCGTTTGGTGTAGGGGTGCATGTCCCGCAAAGCGCTGCGGAGGTCTTCCATGCTCTTGTCGTTCTCCCAGCAAAACTGTTCCACCGGCTGCCCGAGCAGGTGGGTAATACTGGTGGCAAAAAGGTGCTCAGCGGCGGGATTGACGAACAGCACGCGCAGCTGGTCATCGAGCAGTACAACGGCCGTGGAGAGGTTCTCCAGCAGTCGTCGGCACTGATCCAGCGACTCAAAAGGTTTTTTGAGAGAACCACTTGCGGCCACGTTGCGTTACCCCGAGAGAGAGGGATGTCGAAGATATCAAGCTCAATGCAATAACCAAACCAAAACCGGCTTTTACGGTGGCAAGGCGATGGTGCAGGGCATTACTGTTCAGCCTCCCGATGAACCATCCCGTGTTGCAAGGCGGTGCACTCGCTGTTTTCTGGTGCGGAAACACCCATCTGGGGTGCATTCATTCTCCGCTGCCACCCCCTGGCCTGCGCCTGCTGCTTCAGTGTTGCATATTTAGTGCGCCATATTGGTGCTTGCTGCACTTTTTTGGGTGCGTTGCTGCGGGCGGACGCGCCGTTTTAGCGTTTGATGGGGCCTGGCGCAGTGGGTTTCTTGAACAGTTTGGAATGGCGTCTGACATGGAAGGTAACAGGGGCCGATCTTGCTTTCACTTGCAGATTGTTGTCGACGATCTCCAACACCGCAGTGTACGAGCCTCGTTCTTCGCTGTTGAAAGAGTACTGGGGCTTCGAGAGTGTTTCTGTCGCCTGACCGTTGAACACGAAGCGATATTGATCTCGGCCTTGTAACCCCGGGGTGCTGGTTCCGGTGACGACAACCGGCGCCGGGTCGTTGCTGAATACGGTGTCGTGACTGGGGGTGGTGATGACGACACGTTCATACGGGACGGCTTTATTTTTGGCGGGTTTTTCGGCGGGCGGGAGCTGGACCGGTGCCATCTGTATGGTTGCAGCAGGTTGTATGTTGACCGCTTCCGCACCGGCTACCGGTGTATCGCTGAACACCGCGTTGCCGTTTTTGTCCACGAACTTGTAGACGGTCTGGGCGTTGGCTGTCGAC
>JBPOHS010000011.1:0-45451 GCA_052035295.1 Pseudomonadota bacterium | reverse complement strand
GGGATGCAATAGGATGGCCCCAGCCGGCTGGCGGACACCATTTGTTCATGACGACAAAGTTTCCTAAACTGAGAAGTCTATTGTCTCCCTTGCAGGAAGT
This sequence comes from Pseudomonadota bacterium, assembly GCA_052035295.1. Taxonomy (GTDB): domain Bacteria; phylum Pseudomonadota; class Gammaproteobacteria; order Pseudomonadales; family Ketobacteraceae; genus HdN1. The sequence goes on along the minus strand of JBPOHS010000011.1, from coordinate 45,351 downwards.
TGTCGTTTGATCAGTAACCCCTTCGTGCGCGCTCTCTTGCTGGTTTGTTGGATGGCTGTTGCCTGGTTGGCGCCGCAGGCCGGGTCGGCCGACGAGGTGCCTCATTACGTCTTCAGCGAAGCGACACCCACTCTGCTGTTCGATCGTGGCGTGCAGACACTCGAGGACCCCCAGCAACGCTGGCAGCTGCGCGATGCCGTCACCAGGGAAGACTGGCAGCTTTCCCACCCCGGACAAATTCTGTGGCCGTACGTGCATCATGCCGTCTGGCAACGGGTGGTGCTGGAGAACGGGAGCAATGTGGCGCGACCGCTGTTTCTGGAGATCGGGTCGGCAGGCAATGACCAGCTCAGTCTGTGGATCAAGCGCGAAGGCTATCCGTGGCAGACCCTGATGACCGTCAACAAAGGCCGGTTTGTCTGGGCAGGCCGTGATCTGCGGTTTCCAGCCGCGCAGTTGCGTCTGGATGCAGGCGAAAAAGTCGATCTGGTGTGGCGCGCACGTACGGACGGCTGGCTGATGCTGCCGGTGACCGTTTATACCGAGCAGGCCTTCAACCGACAGCTGGATCGCGGGCAGCTGTTCATGGGCGTGCTGGTTGGCATCCTGGTGGTCATGGCCTGCTATAACCTCTTCCTGTTTTTTGCCACCCGCGACAAGGCCTGTCTCTACTACGTATTTTTCACGCTGGCCAACCTGCTCTATCAGCTCAGCTGGACGGGCCTGGGGGGTGTCTATGTTTGGCCGGGCGCGTGGGCCGATGGCTTGCAGATTCCGCTCTTCCGTCTGTCGCCAGCGCTGGCTTTTATTGCCGCGATGCTGTTTGTGATCCAGTTTCTGGACGTGCGCGTCCGTTATCCCCGCCTGTATTCAGCCGCCTGGTTGATGATGGCGGGATGGCTGGTCTACGGCATCAGCTGGGCACTGGACTTCTACTTTGTCAGTGATGTGCTGGGCCAGACGCTCTCACCACTGACGTGCGCGCTGGCTATCTACATCGGGATTCGTGAGGCCCGTCGAAGTCGTGTCGGTTTCTATTTCGCCCTCGCCTGGATCTTGCTGGTGGCATCAACCATGGTGCACGCACTGATGATGCTGGGCTGGGTGCCACGCAATGAGCTCGTGACCTCGCTCCAGCAGTTGGGCACCATCGCCGAAACCGTGCTGCTGTCGTTGGCTCTCGGTGAGCAGATCAATCAGGCCCGCAAGGACCGGTTGCTGGCGCGGCAGGAAATCGTGCGGGTGCAGTCGGCCGCGACGGCCAAGAGCGAGTTTCTTGCCAGCATGAGCCATGAAATCCGTTCGCCGCTCAATGGTGTGATCGGCATGGCGGAACTGCTGCGAACAACCCCCCTCAACATGGAACAGCGTCATCTGGTGCAGACCATGAATCAGGCTGGCCAGACCCTGATCAACGTTGTCAATGACATCCTCGATTTCTCCAAGCTGGAAGCCGGCAAGCTGGATCTCTCGCCGCATGTGTTCTCGCTCAATGCCGTGCTGGATGAGTGCTTCTCGCTGTTCGCTGCCCGCAGCAAGGAAAAAGGGTTGATGCTGGTACAGCGCATCGATCCGGGCCTGCCGGCGGAGTTGCGCGGTGACAGCCATCGTTTGCGGCAAATTATCATCAATTTCCTGAGCAATGCCTGCAAATTCACCGAAGCGGGCAGTATCACGGTGACGGTGCAGGCCGCTTCCTCGACCCATCTGCGTTTTGCCGTGCGTGATACCGGCATCGGCTTGAGCGCGCCGCAACAAGCCAAGCTGTTCCAGGCCTACGCCCAGGCGGACGCCAGCACGGCACGGCATTACGGAGGAACCGGTCTGGGTTTGATGATCTGCAAGCAGCTCGCCCAGTTGATGCAGGGGGATATCGGCGTCAACAGCAGCAAGGGGCAGGGGGCCGAATTCTGGTTTACGGCCTGCCTCGAAACGGTTTCTGTCACCCGTCCGACCGCCAATCGAGTGCTGGTGTGGGGGCCTGATCCCGAAGTGCAGAACGTGGTGCTGCCGCTGCTGCGTCGATTGCAGGTTCCCTTCAAGATGGTGAGCCAGACCACGGGGCAGACGGCGATACAGAAACAGCTGTCGTCGGCAGAAACCTTTGATCCTGACATGGCGACTCCTGATTCGGGGTGGGAGCCGTTCTACCTGATACAGTGTGGTGAAGCGCCGGCCGATATCGAATCGGTCATCCGGGTGTACCGCAAGTTGATTCCGGCCGCCCGCCAGATCGTTGTCTACCGGCAGAAGCCGGAGGGTGGGGCCAGCAGTGGCCGCAGTGAACTGGCCTTGCCCTTGACCCACAGCATGCTGTCGGAAACCCTCGACAATCTGACCGGCGACAAGAACGCCGCCGTGTCGGGTGAAGTGTCATTGCAGGGTTACCCGGGAGTTCATGCCTTGCTGGTCGACGACACCCCGACCAATCTCCTGGTGCTCAAGGGCCTGCTCAAGCGGCACGGTATTACCACCGAAGCGGCTGACAACGGCAAAGCGGCTGTCATGAAACTGCTGGCGGGCACCCGCTTCGATCTGGTGTTCATGGATTGCGAAATGCCGGAGATGGATGGCTTTGCCGCCACCGAGTCGATTCGTGCCCTGCAGGAACACCAGCAGCTGGACTATGCCCCCTGGGTCGTTGGATTGAGTGGCCATGCGCAGGACGAGTACCGGCAACGGGCCCTCGCCAGCGGTATGAACGATTATGCCGTGAAACCCATCACCCAGACCCATCTGGCCGGATTGCTCGCCAAGGCCCTGCAGTCGCCTCCCGGCTGACGTGATCGTCTTGTCTGTCTCGCGACGGTTGCCCTTGTTATCCCTCTGACCTTTTGTTGGCCCCCTTTGGTTCAATGCTCCGGGGCTCTTTTCGCGGGCAAAAAGAAAGGGCCCTGGTGGGCCCTTTCCGGTGTTGCACGACAAACTTCAATGTCACACGCTGGCGTTCAGCCGATCAACGAACACCGGCTGCACGCAGCGAGTTCGGGTTGAAGTCGGCCTTGCTGTAACCCTTGAACGTGACGCCTTCCTTCTCTTCGTTCTCGAGACCGATGACCAGGTATCGGCCAGAGTTCAAGTCGTGGATGGCTTCGGCGGCATACCAGGGTACCAGTGAGTCGTAGTAGTTCATCTCATAGGCTTGCGACACACGCCACAAGCTGCCACGACCGTCATAGTGGTCGATAACGCCGGCTTGCCAGGTGTCCTCGTCGATGTAGAAGGTTCTACGGGCATAGATATGACGAGTCCCTTGCTTGAGCTTCGAATCCACGACCCAAACCCGGTGCAGCTCATAACGGGTGTAGTCGGAATTCAGGTGCCCAGGCTTGATGATGTCGTCATATTTCAGGCCCTTCTCGTCCAGCTTGTAGCTGTTGTAAGGGATATAGACTTCCTTCTTGCCGACCAGCTCCCAGTCATAACGGTCAGGGGCACCGTTATACATGTCGAAGTTGTCAGCGGTACGCAGACCGTCAGCCGCAGTACCCGGACCGTCATAGGCGACCTGTGGTGCACGGCGCACGCGACGCTGACCGGCGTTGTAAACCCACGCACGGCGGGGTTCCGTCACCTGGTCGATGGTTTCATGTACCAGCAGAACGTTACCGGCCAAGCGCGCCGGTGCCACCACCTGCTGCTTGAAGTAGAACAACACGTTGGCGTCTTCGGTGGCGTTGAAGTCGGTCAGACCGGTACGGAACGCTGCCTGGTCATGGAACATCACCATCGAATACGCACCGTTGGGCTGGGGCGCAGCCTGGCCGTTGATGCGGTAGGCGCCATCACCGCGGAAACGCAGGATGTGGTTCCAGATGACTTCGTAAGCGTTTTTCGGGATGGGGAACGGCGTGCCGCCTTCCATGCCTTTCACGCCGTTACCGCCCCCGGTGAGCTCGGTAGTCGTCGCGTTCTTCTTGGTGAAGTCATAGATCTTCTGGGGATAGGACGCCGAACGATGGGTCGGGTAGACCGGCATCTTGAAGGTTGGATACTTCTCGAGCATGGCCATTTGACCGGCCGTCAGCTTGTCCTTGTACTTGTCCTTGTTTTCGTTGGTGATCACGAACAGCGGTTTTTCATCGCCGTATGGATCGCAACGGAACGTAGAACCGTTGTAGCACGCTGGTGGCTTGGTGATCCCGCCGTCCCAGGCCGGAATCGAGCCGTCGGCATTGCCGGCTTTTTCCGCGCCATTGGGGGTCAGGGTCGTTCCGAGTTTGGCCGCTTCATCAGGGCTGACCTTGGCAAACGCGGGAGCGCTTGCCATGGTGGCCGCCAGCAACCCCAGGCTGAAAAGCTTTGTAGTTTTCTTTAGTGTTTTCATTTTCATAATCCTAGATACCCCCAATTAGAACGACACGCTTGCGCTGATGGAGTAGAAGTCACGGTCGTTCAGCTGGTTGTAAGGTTCTGCGCCAAAGAAGTCGGTGTAGCCTACATCAACCTTGTACATGCTGAGGTAGTTGGCTTCAAGCGAGAGTCCCAGGGCCTTGCGATCTTCGAGGAAGTTGGCCACCGGTCCGGGGGTCACACCTTTCAGGTCGTGGCTGAAGCTGATGGTCGGCACCAGGTTGACCCCGGCAAATACGTTGCTGTATTCACCCGAGAAGCGCAACTTGTAGCCGTAAGAGCTCTTGGTGGGGTAGAGGTTGTCTTCGCCTATGCCCGAATTGTAGAGGGCGTTGTTGATGGCCAATGTCGTCGGGCTGGTCAGGAAATCACCTGCAACAGCGGGATCGTACAGGCTGGTCCACGCAGGGCGTGTGTCAGCGTTGTAGGCACTGTTCATCAGCAGCTCATTCTTGTCCGGAATATTGGCATAGTTGTAGGCCACATCCATCAACACGGTCCAGCGATCGGCACCGAGCAACTGATCGAAGAAGTGTATGAAGGCCAGTTCCGCCTGGTAGAAGTCTTCCCTGATGCCACCGGAGATGAATTGTTCCGCGTCATATAGGTTGTAGCAAAGAGCATTGGGATCAGCAGCGCAAATCTGCGATGGGGCACCGATCAAGCCGGACAACAATACCGAGTCTTCAACCTGGTAGGGTTGGTCTTTGCGATAGCTGACTTCACCCGAGATAGCGGACTCGCCGCCAGGCAACCCAAGGTCAAAGCTGGTGTTAAAGCTCACACCAAACAGTTGGATGTCTTCCGGGTATTCCAGCGATATGCGGGACGTGCGCAAACGCTCGCCGATGGCAAAGGCATAGAATTGCTCGGTCGTCATGGCGTGCGCGTCTGGAGCGTAGCCGCTGAGGATAGGCAAGCGGGAGTGATAATTGATGTAATAGGCGCCCACTTCCGTTTGAATGGCATCTATGTAGTAACGTGCAGAAATGCCGTATTCGCCACCATCATCTGGCTCGGTGTTTTCTGTATGCGGGACGTTAAACATATCCGCATCCAATCCGAGCAGCGTTGCTCCGGGATCCAGGCTGAATGCATAGTAGCCTGCTTCACAGTTCTCGCCGACCACATCAATCGTGCTGAAGAAGGTACCGCAATCAGGCACAACGGTATTTTTCCATTGGAACTGATAGAACGCTTCAACGCTCAATTGTTCGGTGATACCCAGCGATCCATAAAGCATTTTTACGGGAATCAGGGCTTCTTTGACTTCTGCACCAGGTGCCAACAGCGCGTTCACGTCAATCGGGTTGATCGTGTTGATACCGTTGGGGAAGAGTACACCTTCACCCCAGTTCACCACCTGCTGACCGAGACGTACGTTCAGCGGCATTTCGCCCATATTCCAGTTGCCCCAGACGAAGGCATCCAGGAAGTCAGCGCCACGGCCGATCTTTTGGGCGGGTTCAAGTGGCTCGCCATTGTCGTTGGTGGGATAGTAGGCAGGAAGCGTATTGCCACCCTCATCCTTCATGATGGCGTTGTCGTAAAAGAACCTGCCGCGCACGAAGGCACCGTAGTCCTGATACTCCATTTGCATGTCAATCGTGCCCTTCAGGATTTCGGAGAAAGCCTTGCCTTTCTCCCAGCGCAGATCGCCGTTGTCATAAACGCTCGAATTGTGGCGGTGACGTTTGAACGTGTCTGTAGAGGAGTCGAGCGGCAAGGTGGTCGCGTTAACCCCTTGGGCCGCTGCCGCATTGAAGCGCCCCACGTTCTCATAGTTGACGTCTGAGGCCCGGAAGGAAGCACCCGTCGTTAACGTCGTATCCACGGTTATGGACAAATCACCTTGTGAAACTACTTCCAGCGCGAACGCCGGCAAGCTGATCACGGAACCGAGGCTTGCCATGGCAGCCGCGAGTCCAGTCAGCTTCAAGTTGTAGTTGCGTTTTCTCATTCGAGTAAAACTCCGTTCTGGTTGTTATGCGAAGCTCAGACTGAGGGTCGTCATTCTTGAGTGATCAACGTCCCGCCACCATCATCTGCTGCGATTCGAGCCATCTAGGGCTGGAGCACTGCGCCTTATTCCCAAAATTCAGACGCTTCTCCACCTCATGGTGATATGAAATATAATAGGTAAAAATCGGTGCGTGAAATTTTTGCACCATAAATTCGCAATTTTTTGCAGATCCGCCGGTCTATAAGCTCCTTGGGTGACGGTTAACCCACTAGCGGTGCAAGCGAAAAAAAATATTCCGGTTAAAATTTGCAAAAATATCAATCTGCGCTAGTCTTCAGCCTTCGTGCCCGATTTTTGTACCGCCCTCATTGCCTGCAGATACCCTCATGGATGCCCAAAAACTGATAGCTTCACTCAATCCCGCGCAAAAACAGGCGGTGTCCAGTCGTGCACGCGCTCTACTGGTGCTGGCGGGAGCGGGCAGCGGTAAAACGCGTGTACTTGTCAATCGCATTGCCTGGCTGACCAAAACGCATGATCTGTCCCCGGGTAACATCCTCGCCGTTACCTTTACCAACAAGGCCGCCCATGAAATGCGCCAACGCTTGCAGCAATTGCTGCATGTGCCGCAAGGGGCGATGTGGGTGGGTACGTTTCACGGCATCGCACACCGGCTGTTACGCCAGCACTGGCAAGAGGCAAAGCTGCCCGAAACCTTCCAGGTGATCGACAGTGACGATCAGCAACGCATCGTCAAACGCATCATGAAAGAAATGCAGCTGGATGAAACCCGCTGGCCGATCAAGCAGGCGGTCTGGTATATCAATTCCCACAAGGATGAAGGCAAGCGCCCGTCGCACATTCAGCATTACGGCGATCCCTACAATCGCACCATGATTGATATCTACACCCGCTATCAGGCGGCGTGTGAAACCGGCGGCATGGTGGATTTTGCCGAGCTGTTGCTGCGTTCGCATGAGTTGTGGCTGCACAATCCGGCACTGTTACAACACTATCAGCGTCGTTTCAAACATGTACTGGTCGATGAGTTTCAGGACACCAACGGCGTTCAGTATGCATGGCTGCGCGTGCTGGTCGGGCCTGATAACGCCATCACTGTCGTCGGCGACGATGATCAATCGATTTACGGTTGGCGGGGGGCAAAAGTCGAGAATATTCAACGCTTTTCCGATGATTTTGGCGGGGCCGAGGTCGTCAAGCTCGAACAGAATTACCGCTCCACGGCGGCCATTCTCAAGGCAGCGAACGCGGTCATCGGCTTTAACCGCGAGCGTTTGGGCAAAAAACTCTGGACCGATGGCCAGCAAGGCGAGCCGATCGCCGTCTACCCGGGCTTTAACGACCTGGATGAGGCGCGCTTCATTGTCGAGCGCATTCAGCAGCACCTGCAGGAAGAATGCAAACGCAGCGACATGGCCGTGCTGTACCGCTCCAACGCCCAGTCGCGTCTGATCGAAGAAGCCTTGATGAAAGCGGGCGTCCCTTATCGCATCTACGGTGGCCAGCGGTTTTTCGACCGCCTGGAAATCCGCAATGCACTCGGCTACCTGCGATTGATCAATCACCGTCACGACGATGCGGCATTCGAGCGCGTGCTCAACGTACCGCCACGCGGGATCGGTGATCGCACCGTCGAACAGATCCGCGAAGAAGCCCGCGCCCTCAAACGCTCGTTATGGGAGGCATCCCTCAGCCTGATCAATCGCCGGGCTTTGGCGGCGCGTGCCGGTAACGCCTTGCGTGGGTTTCTGGAGTTGATCGAAACCCTGCATCAACAAACCATGGGCCTGTCACTGGCCGAGAAGGTTGATCACGTCAACCGCGCGTCGGGCCTGTTGAGCTATCACGAACAGGAAAAGGGCGATCGCGGCGAAGCGCGCGCCGAAAACTTGCGCGAACTGATCAATGCCGCCCGCCAGTTTGAAACCGAAGATGAAAACGACAATTCCCTGCAGGAATTCATTACCCGTGCGGCGCTCGAAGCCGGCGAAGGCGGCAGCGACGAAGAAGAAGCCATTCAGCTGATGACCCTGCATGCGGCCAAGGGGCTGGAGTTTCCCGTGGTGTTCATGGCGGGCGTGGAAGAGGGGTTGTTCCCGTCGATGCAATCCAACGATGATCCTGCCAAGCTCGAAGAAGAGCGTCGCCTGTGCTATGTCGGCATCACGCGGGCAATGAAAAAACTGTACATTACCTATGCGGAAAGCCGCCGCCTGTACGGCACCGACCAGATTCACGCGCCGTCACGGTTTTTGCGCGAGATTCCGCCCGATGTGCTGAACGAAGTAAGAGCGTTTACCAGCATCGTGCGTCCTACCAGCATGGGCAGTTCGGCGTCGGCGGCAAAAATTGTGGCGGCCGAATCGCCGTTCCGGTTGGGGCAGCGGGTGATGCACCCCAAGTTCGGGGAAGGCGTGGTACTGAGTGTGGCCGGCAGTGGTGGTAACGCCCGGGTTGAGGTGGCATTCAGTTCGGCGGGGCGCAAGGAGCTGATGCTGCAATATGCGAATTTGCAGACCTTGCCGGGGTGATCGATGAATTTTTTAACTCAGCCCGAAGCGGAGATCGTTTCTGAAAACGCCGTAAATACTTCCATGTAGGCTCGACGCCGGCATCCATGCCGGCGACGTTTCAGAATCGATCTCCGCTTCGGGCTTCCTGCAATAATGTACCATCGAGAATTATTGGCGCGACGGATCTATCCGTTTATGTCCTTATCACACTCATCGACTTCCAGTGCCCGCGCTTGAATCGCCACACCAGAATCGAACTCACCGCAAACGAATAAACCGCCGCAAATCCCCATGCCAGCGTGACGGCATTTTCCAGATCCTGCAGTAAAAACGCTGGCAACACCATCAACGGCCAGGGCACCGTGAGCGCAATCAAGGACACGAAACGCGTGTCGCCTGCGCCCTTCAGGGCAAACGATACGTTCAGATACAGGCTGTCGAACAGGGTAAATACCCCGACGATTTTCAGCAGTATTGGGGCAATCATCATCACTTCGGCCCACAGCAGCGCGTTATCCTGATTTTTAAACCACGACAAATAGAAATCAGGCATCAGATAAAACGACAATGCGACCGAGCCCATGTAGATCGATGACAGTTGAACGCCATCCCAGGTAATGCGCTCCGCTTCGGCCGGTTGTTGTTCCCCGAGCTTCTGCCCGACCAGGGTCATGACGGCCTGGGCAATTCCCATGCTGGGCAGGACTGACAACATCATCAAAGTGACGGCGATGCTGCTGCTCGCCAGTGCCGCATCGCCATTTTTCAGGCGGCCCATGATGATGAGGAAAACCGTGAAGGCCATGCCTTCCAGTGCCCACTGCAATCCACTGGGAATGCCGAATTTGAGAAATTGACGGGTGAGCAAGCGGTCGAATCCCCAGTCACTGCGAACGCGGAAATGTTGCTCGTTGTACTCGGTGAACAACAACCAGCAACCGTATAACGCTGCACCATAGGTGGCGATGGCTGTGGCATAGCCAGCGCCGGCAATGCCCATGGCCGGACACCCGAAGTGGCCAAAAATCATGATGTAATCGAGCACGATATTGAGGATGAGGCCAATAAAATTGATGCCGATAACGGTGCGGGTGCGTCCCAGTCCGGTGAAAAAGCCACTGATCGCCGCCGTCATGGCGGTGGGTAACGCCGACCAGGCCAACGCATTGAAGTAGTCCACTTCAAGTGCCTGGGTGGCGGGGGCATGATCAACCATGGCAAAAAACCAGGGTGATCCCAGGTTCAGCAGCAGAAAGGCCACCCCGCCGAACACGCTGACATACAGTGACTGCCAAACACAGGCGCCGATCTTGTCGTGCTGGTTGGCACCGTAATACTGGGCGACGAAGGTGGTGAGATAGCTGGCGGTTTGCTGCAACAGGGCCATGGGGACCCAGAAGACCCCCATGACCGCCATCGCCGCGCCCAGTGCCTCGGTGGAATAGGTACCCAGGAAGACGCGGTCGATGGTGAGTTGCAGATTCCAGAAACTGTTGGCGATGATCAGGGGCCAGGCCACAGCCAACAGGGTTTTCCAGCGGTCAAAGGCTACAGACAATATTCCATCCTCAAAGGGTTACAGCTGACACGCGCCCGTCTCGAAATCAACCGTGGCCGCACTGCGCGCATTTTCCCACAGTTTCTCCTGATATTCCTCGACGAAGGTGCGAGCGGCGGCATCGTCTTCCACGATAAAGCCGAAATCCTGCAGCGTGGTCGGGTAGAGGTTCTTCGAGCCGACATAGAAGGCGGCGTCATCGACGGCGACGACCTTGGCATGGTTGGCGATACCGTTGCCGTTCGCCCAGGTGTTCACGCCGGCGGCATGACGCACGGGCGCCAGTTGCAGCGAGCGACAGATCACGTTGTTTGCCTGGGCGGTGTCGAGTTTGCCGCGTTGGCTGACCTTGCGCACCAGGATGCCGGTGAGATCGCTCATTTTCTTCATGTTCGAGTACGGCGCAATCAGGCTTTGCTTGGCACCGGGTGAGCTCACGACGATACGCACTTTGACGCCCGCCAGCAGCTTGTCGGCGAGAATGTCGAACAGACGCGCATCATAGTAGGCGTTAGAAACGGGGGCCACGCACGGGGCGATCAGGTCCTGCTGTGATAGAAAGACGTTTTCCCGCGCGCTTTCCACCAGGGCGCGCAAGCCGGCTTCTTCAGGATTGGCAACGCTGTAGGCGCGGTCGTTATTGAAATAATCCTTGAAGGCGCGCGAGCAGGCGGCCGAACTGTCCTGCGCAGGAGCCAATCCTCCCCCTTGCGTGCCACCGGGTACCGTCATGCCAAAGCCCAATCCACCCAGGGCCAGCACGTCGGCGTTCCCTACGGCAGGCGTTATTTCAGCACTGTGTTGGCGCGGGCAGCTTGAACCCATGCGGGCGGTGCGGGCGACATCCACATAAAGCAGGGTATTCCACCAGTTATTGCTCCAGGTGCAGGCGAAATCCCACATTTGATCGGCAAAGCGGTGAGCAGACACGGCTGCCGGGCCACTCAGGCGCATCGAGACGTCTGCGACAGGGTTGGGGCCGGGTGCATAGGCGCCTTCCCACAGGTTGTGGCCGCCTACGATGGCCGTTTTGCCATCAACCGCAATGATCTTGGCGTGGTTCCAGGAATAGAGCCAGCTGGTTTCGACACCCGACACGATAACGCGTGCCGTATTGGCGGTGCTGCCCAGATCCGTTTTCAGACGGCTCATGTAGTCGTGGGCGCTTTCGGTCGCGATGGTCTTGAAGTTGCCCATGCCAGGCGGGGTGCCGCCGAGAACGCGGATGGTAATGTCCGGATTGCGGGCCACAGCCACCTTGATGCCGTCGACGATGGCTTTCTGGAACAGTCCGTCGGGGTAGGTCGCCAGGGTGGTGATGTCGATCCAGCGCTGTGCGTTGGCGATATCCTGATAGATGCGCTCGGCCAGCTGAGCCGTGCCGTTACCGCTCTGGCAATTGCCATCGCCCCAGCAATTCGGCGTCTGCAGCAACCAGGAATCCCCGGCCAATGCCTGTTCGGCCACCTGGTTACCTTCGGTGCGTTCCCAGACATAGCCTTCCGTGGCGGGTGAAACCTTGCGCAGGGCAGATTCGACCGCGTCGAGGTGCGGGGTGGCCGCGTGAAGGTCGGAGATTCCAGTGATCGCGCTGAACAAAGCGAGGGACAATATTTTCTTGGACATGGGCTGCTCTCGGCATTAACGGTTTTTTTGGGCAAAAGCCGTCCCTGTCGCGGCAATCGCAACGTGTTGGGGACTGACTTTCGGAATTCATTTTTTGCATGGCACGTGGCCAGCAGGTGAGGCGTTCCAGCCTTTTTATGCGTGATGTTGTCAGAGGACGCGCCAGCGCGAGGCGGCGGCAAACATCACGGGGATCCTGTTGTTTATTGAGATGCTGTCAGGGTGCTTGGTGAAGCGAGCGGAATTGTATAACCCAATTTTTGGAATAAACAGATCAAATTTCAAACGAACAACACAACAGCAACGCGGGCTTACAAGACCCTACAGTCGGTACATTGGGCCGGTCAGTACTTATGACCAGTCAGTGCATGGGGAGAGTTCGATGGCAGGGGTGGTGTCAGCGCACCACCACCCGGGTACGCCGATTGGCGTCGATGGCGACGAACGTGAATTGCGCTTCGGTGATTTTCTTTTGCTCGCCCTCGGCCGGGTGACAGGCCCACACCTCTACCAGCACGGCGATGGAGCTGCGGCCGATGGTGACCACGCGGCAATAACAGCTGACGGTGGAGCCCACCAGTACCGGGCGCAAAAATACCATGGCATCCATGGCGACGGTGGCGACGCGGCCCTTGGCAATGCGTTGGGCGGTGATGGTACCGGCCAGATCCATCTGTTTTACGACCCAACCGCCATAGATATCGCCGTCGGCGTTGGTATCACCGGGCAGGGCAACCACCTGCAGGGCGAGAGTGCCCACCGGTTTAGGCAGGTCTTCCTCGTCGGCGGGGCCTTGGTGTAGCGTCATGGGGGGAATCCTGTCAATGCATTGATCTGCCACTAATTGTACACGAGCGCGCGGCCGGCAGAAGGAATGAAGCGCGCAAAAGCCGCAGAAACTGGCGCTTCCCTGACGGTTTCTTGTCTGGGCGATCAACGCAGGGCGTTAAAGGAGCGACTTGACGTAATCGACTTGTTCGACGAGGGTGCATACAGACACCTTTTTGTCATATTAGTGTCACTTTAGTTTCCTAAAGTGGGTGTCATGTAGGGCGTACTGTCAGAAAGCGCTAGCAGCAGGCAGGTTCCCGACACCACCCCAAACCCGGAGAAACCCGATGAAAATCATGAAGATGTTTGCAGCAGTAAGCATGGCGGCCACGGCGGTCATGTCGTCAGTGGCATTGGCCGAAGATACCGTTGACGCCGCACTGCCGAATTACACCAAGGTGTCTGGCATTTCAGGCAACCTGTCCAGCGTCGGTTCTGACTCCATGGCCAACGTCATGACCTTCTGGGCAGAAGAGTTCAAAAAGCAATACCCCAGTGTTGCCATCCAGATCCAAGCCGCTGGTTCTTCTACTGCACCCCCAGCACTGGCTGAAGGTACCGCCAGCTTCGGCCCGATGAGCCGTCCGATGAAAGACGCCGAAATCGAAGCCTTCGAAAAGAAATTCGGTTACAAACCGACAGCGATTCCAGTGGCCATCGATGCCTTGGCTGTGTTCGTGAACAAGGACAACCCCATCACTGGCCTGACCATGCAGCAGGTTGACAATATCTTCTCCTCTACCCGTACTTGCGGTGGATCGAAAGATGTCAGCAACTGGGGGCAACTGGGCCTGACCGGCGCTTGGGCTACCCGCGACATGCAGATGTTCGGTCGTAACTCGGTATCGGGCACCTATGGCTACTTCAAGGAGCATGCGCTCTGCAAAGGCGACTTCAAATCAAACGTAAATGAGCAACCTGGTTCTGCCTCGGTGGTACAATCCGTCGGCTCGTCAGTGAATGCCATTGGTTACTCCGGAATTGGCTACGTTACTTCCAGCGTTAAAGCCGTTCCCCTGGCCAAAGCCGAAGGTCAGCCTTTCGTTGCTGCTACCAAGGAAAACGCGCTGAACCAAACCTACCCGCTGTCACGTGCCCTCTATGTGTATGTGAACAAGGCCCCCAACAAGGCGCTCAGCCCGCTGGAGCTTGAGTTCATCAAGATGGTGCTCTCCAAGCAAGGTCAGGAAGTGGTCGTGAAAGACGGTTACATCCCGCTGCCAGCCAAAATGGCCGCCAATGCACTGGCAACACTGACCAAGTAAGCTTGCTGTTCGCGTGAATATGCGCACTGCAACAGGAACAGGGAGCGGGGCTACCACGGTGTAGCCCCGTTTTGTCATTCGTAATTGAAGGGTTTCTTATGATGTCGACGGATGCCGCCTTCGGAATTTCCAGTGCAGCGATGGCGAAAAAACGCCGTATGCGCCGCCTCACCGATCAATTGGCCCGATGGTCCATATCGGCGGGTGGGGTCAGCGTGATCGTGACCATCTGTTTGATCTTCTTTTACCTGCTTTACGAAGTGGCGCCGTTGTTCCTGCCCGCAGATCTGGAAAATCGTCAACAATACGCAAGTCCGGCCCAGGCACCGGTAAAGTTTGCCTATATAGAAGAGCAGGGCAATGTTGGCCTGGTGGTGCAGGCGGATGGTCTGGCGAGATTCTTCACCCGCAAGAATGGTGAGGTGCTTGCCGAGCAGCGTCTGACGCAGGCGCCGCTGGCACAAGTTGTCGCCCCTGACTTGGCTTCACACAAAGTGGCGTTGGTGGATGAAGCGGGCAAAGTGCTGATTGCCAAGCATGACTATCACAGCACTTACAATCCCGACGGCGCGCCGAAAATTACGCCCGAGTGGAGCTTTCCGCTGGGTGAGGCACCGCTGGATCTCGGTAAAGGCCCTTTGGCTGCCTTTACTTTTCGCGACACCGACAGCGAATTGGTGCTGGTAGGTATCAGCAAGGACAACCAGGCGGTACTCAAACGCTACACACGCACACAGAATTTCATGACCGGAGAGACCGAGCTGCAGGAAGACGGCGTAATCGAGTTGCCGCAGCCGTCGGGGCCGGTAGAACAAGCCTTTCTGAGCAGTGACGGACGCTGGTTGTTCCTGCTGGAAAATCAATTGCAAATCGAAACCATCGATTTGCGTGCGGCGTCTGCCACCGGTATGCGCCACAGCGTGGTTTCTGTGTTGCACCATGGCGCCAGTCACATTACCTTTGCCACCCAGCTGCTGGGCGGTACGTCCTTGATCCTGGGGGATGACAAGGGGCGTGTGGGGCAGTGGTTCATGGTCAATAATGTCGAACATAATCGGCCAGAGCTCACCCTGATTCGCACCTTTGACGTGTCGGAAAGCCCCATCACCTCCTTGCAGGCGGAGCAGAGGCGCAAGGCCTTCGTCGTTGGCGCCGCCGATGGCACGCTTGCCTTGCTTCATTCGACGGCTGCACGTGCAGTTTATTCTGACCACTTGAGTGATGAGCCGGTCGAGTGGCTGGCCATGGCGCCACGAGGTAACGCGCTGGTGGTTTCTTCCGGTGGCCAGGTGCAGGCGTTTGATGTGCATAACGAGCATCCTGAGGTGTCCATGAGCTCGCTGTGGGCCGAGGTATGGTACGAGCGCTACGATGAGCCGCAGTTCACCTGGCAGTCTTCTTCGGCCAACAACGACTTCGAACCCAAATTCAGTTTGATGCCACTCACCTTCGGCACCTTGAAGGCGTCGTTATATGCCATGCTGGTGGCGGTGCCGCTGGCCATCTTTGGTGCCATTTATACCGCGTATTTCATGGCGCCTTCGTTGCGCACCAAGGTCAAGCCGGCGATCGAGCTGATGGGCGCCTTGCCGACGGTGATCCTGGGTTTCCTGGCCGGTTTGTGGCTGGCGCCGATCGTCGAGAGCTATTTGCCCGGCATATTAGCCGTCTGTATTTTCACGCCGCTCGCCACGATGACCGCTTCCTGGTTGTGGACCCTGATTCCCCTGGAATACCGCTCACGTGTTCCGGAAGGCTGGGTGCCGGTGCTGCTGATTCCGGTGGTGCTGTTGTCCTGTTACGTGTCATTCACCCTGAGCGTGCCGATGGAAGATCAGTGGTTCAACGGTGACATGCGCGGCTGGCTGGAAGCGCAAGGCATCGACTTCGACCAGCGTAACGCCCTCATTGTGGGTATCGCCATGGGCTTCGCGGTGATTCCGATCGTGTTCTCGATCGCGGAAGACGCGATTTTTGCCGTGCCCAAGGCACTTTCCTTTGGTTCTCTCGCACTGGGTGCAACCCCTTGGCAGACGCTGGTTCGCGTCGTGCTGCCCACCGCAAGCCCGGGTATTTTCTCAGGCCTGATGATCGGTCTGGGACGCGCCGTGGGTGAGACCATGATCGTGTTGATGGCGGCGGGCAACACGCCCATCATGGACCTCAACATTTTCGAAGGCTTGCGCACGCTCTCGGCCAACGTCGCGGTGGAAATGCCCGAAGCCGAGGTCGACAGCACCCACTTCCGCATTCTGTTCCTGTCGGGACTGGTGTTGTTCGTGGTGACGTTCGTGCTCAATACGACGGCCGAAATGGTGCGCCAGCGTTTGCGCGCCAAGTACAGCTCGCTCTAGATTCGAGGTTGGATAGCATATGACTCAATTCAAAGCATGGATAAGAAAGGGCGAGCCGTGGGTCTGGATGAATGCGGCGGCGGTCAGTATCAGTCTGATCATGGTGTTCGGGCTGTTGGGGCTGATTGCGGTGCGTGGCCTGAGCCATTTCTGGCCGCACGCCGTGATGGAAGCCACCTATGTGCAGGATGACGGCACCACCCAAAAGGTGATGGGCGAAGTGGCCGATGATGCCTGGGTGCGTAATTCGCGTCTGGACGACATGGGCATCGCATCCAGCCCCGAAGGTGGCATGAATCGTGTTCTGATCAAGCGCGGCAATCGTGAACTCAGCGGGCAGGATTTCAGCTGGTACTGGGAAGCGCGTCTGGAGAACGTAAGTTGGCCGGAAGACATTGTGGTCATCGAGCGCCGTGAGTGGGGCAACTTCTACGGTCGTCTGCTGGCGGTGAAGGAAAAGGGCCAGAACATTGCGACGGACAATGAAGCGATCGTCGCACTCAGCGAGAGACTGGCACGTGCCAACGAATTGTTGGTGCAGGTGCGTGATATCGAAAAAGGTGAAATGGCCGCGCTCAATTATCGTCTGGAGCAATTGCGTCTGGCACAGCGTCGTTTGGAGCTCAAAGGCGATCTGTCTGCGCAGGCGCTGGCCGACATGGATGCCGAGCGTGCTGAAATCCACGCCCAGTTCGACACCTTGACGCACCAGTTGACGGAGTTGAACGCGCAGGCCAGCCGCGATGCCATCCTGGTAAGCACCGTTGATGGCAAGGAAAAAGAGTTGTCGCTGGCCATGATTGTCAAGGTGACACAACCCAACGCCTTGAGCTTTTTCGAGAAAATCAGCGAGTATTGCCATCGTTTCATCGATTTTCTGACTGACGACCCGCGTGAATCCAACACCGAAGGCGGTATTTTTCCGGCCATATTTGGCACGGTATTGATGGTGCTGATCATGTCGGTCATCGTGACCCCCTTTGGTGTGGTAACAGCCGTCTACTTGCGGGAATATGCCAAGCAAGGCTGGCTCACCCGCGTGATTCGCATCGCGGTGAACAACCTCGCGGGTGTACCGTCAATCGTGTACGGCGTGTTCGGGCTGGGCTTTTTCGTGTATTTCCTGGGTGCGGGTATTGATGATCTGCTGTATCCCGAAGCTGCGCCTGCACCGGTCTTTGGTACGCCAGGGTTGATGTGGGCGTCGATCACGCTGGCGATTCTGACCGTACCCGTGGTGATTGTCGCCACCGAAGAGGGCCTGGCGCGAATTCCGCGTACGGTGCGCGAAGGTTCACTGGCGCTGGGCGCCACCAAGTTTGAAACCCTGTGGCGCGTCGTATTGCCCATGTCGAGCCCGGCCATGATGACCGGACTCATTCTCGCCATCGCCCGTGCGGCGGGTGAAGTCGCGCCCCTCATGTTGGTCGGTGTGGTGAAGCTGGCGCCGACACTGCCGATCGATGGCAATGCGCCGTTCCTGCATATGGAGCGCAAGTTCATGCATTTGGGCTTTCACATTTACGATGTGGGTTTCCAGAGCCCCAATGTCGAGGCAGCGCAACCACTGGTGTACGCCACGGCGTTCCTGTTGGTGCTGGTCATCGCGCTGTTGAATCTGTCGGCGGTGCTGATCCGCAACCGTCTGCGCGAGCGTTACCGCGCACTGGAAACCTGATCGGTTCGAGGCTGGTTGAATCAACGCGGCGGGGTCTCGGCCCAGCCATTGTTCGTGCAACACGTATTTAAGCAACAGAAGTCATATGAAAGATCTATCATCAAAGACGGAAACAGGTGAGGCCATGACTGCCATGCAAAATCCCCAGGCGACCAAACCGCAAGGACGTCCCGTCAATGTCATCAAGAAAGGTCTGCGCCTCGAAGAAGAGGAACAGTGCATTTCGGTCAAGGATTTCAAACTCTACTATGGCGAAAAGCGCGCGCTGCATGACGTCAACATGATCATCCCGAAGAAGCGAGTCACCGCTTTCATCGGCCCCAGCGGTTGCGGCAAATCGACGTTGTTGCGTTGTTTCAATCGCATGAATGATCTGGTGGATGGCGTTCGCACCGAAGGCGAAATCCTGTTTGACCAGCAAAATATTTTTGATCGCAAGGTGGACGTTACCGATCTGCGTCGTCGCGTGGGCATGGTGTTCCAGAAGCCGAACCCCTTCCCCAAGACCATTTATGAAAACGTTGCCTATGGTTTGCGTATCCAGGGCATCAACAAAAAACGCGTGCTCGATGAGCGCGTCGAATGGGCCTTGCGCGGTGCCGCGCTGTGGGAAGAAGTCAAAGACCGTCTCAATGACAACGCCCTTGGATTGTCAGGCGGTCAGCAGCAGCGTCTGGTCATCGCCCGCACGATCGCCGTCGAGCCTGAAGTATTGCTGCTCGACGAACCTTGTTCGGCACTCGACCCCATCTCAACCTACAAGGTGGAAGAGCTGATCAACGAATTGAAAGATCGTTACACTATCATCATCGTGACCCACAATATGCAACAGGCCGCGCGCGTATCGGATTACACGGCCTTCATGTATCTGGGCAATCTGGTGGAATATCGTGATACCGAAACGATCTTCACCAATCCCAGCGAGAAGAAAACGGAAGACTACATCACCGGACGTTACGGTTGAGGCCAGGAGAGAAACGCATGAGCAGTGAAGAATATACCCAGCATATTTCCCGCCAGTTCAACGCTGACCTGGAAAACATCCGTAACCACATTCTTGCCATGGGTGGCATGGTGGAAAAGCAGGTGTCGGATGCCGTGCAATCCCTGGTGGAAGCCGACAGCGCACTGGCCACCGAAGTCATTGCCAACGAGCGACAAATCAACGGCATGGAGCTGACCATCGACGAAGAGTGCACCCGACTCATCGCGTTACGTCAGCCGGCGGCCAGTGATTTGCGTTTGATCGTCGCCGCGACCAAAGCCAATACCGATCTCGAGCGTATTGGGGATGAGGCGAGCAAGATTGCCAAGATGGCAATCAAGTTGGCCGAAGATGGCAATGTGCCGCGGGGTTATGTCGAAGTGCGACATATCGGCGCGCACGTGTGCACCATGTTGCGCAACGCCCTGGACGCTTTTGCACGCTTTGATGTCGAGCAAGCGCTCAGTGTCGTGCGTGAAGATAAAGCCGTTGATATTGAATACGAATCCGCCATGCGTTTGCTGGTCACCTTCATGATGGAAGATCCGCGCTATATCAAGCGTGTGCTCAACATCATGTGGTCTTTGCGCGCGCTGGAGCGTATCGGTGATCACGCCCGCAATATTTCGGAGCAAGTCATTTTCCTTGTAAAAGGTAAGGATATTCGCCATATCCCATTGGCGACGCTTGAAGAACAAGGCTTGTTCGGAAACCTCAAGAAATAACGCATTTTGTTAGTGGGTGGTGGCTGTTGGATCCGGTTCCCGCAGCTTCCCCCAAATTGCTACATCTTTTTGTTCGCGTGATTCCCTGTTTGGCTGCCTCAAAGACTCGCCACCAATATCTCGCGCACTACCTCTGGCGTTACTGCTCGCTGCTCGCCCAAGGCGTTCAAGCCGTGTTTTTCCAGTTGCGCGATCACCGCTGTGATGCCTTCTTCACCGACGCCATAATCCCGTAATCGGGTTTTCACGCCCATCTGCTCGAAAAATTCCTGCGTCTTGTCGATGGCCGTGTCGATATCTGCATCGGCGTCGGCGCCATGTAATCCCCATACCCGCTGCGCATACTGCACCAGCTTATCGTGCTTCGCCTCGCGCCTCGTGCGCAGCAGCGACGGCAAAACGACCGCCAGCGATTGCGCATGATCCAGACCATATAACGTGGTGAGTTCATGGCCAATCAAATGGGTAGACCAATCCTGGGGAACGCCCACACCAATCAGGCCATTGAGCGCCATGGTGGCCGCCCACATCAGATCGGCGCGCACCCCCTCGTTATCAGGGTCCGACAAGGCCAGTGGCCCACGTTCGATCAGCACCTTCAACAAACCCTCGGAAAAGCGATCCTGCACCGCCGCGTTGGCCGGGTAGGTAAGGTATTGCTCGACCACATGCACGAAGGCATCGACCACCCCGTTACCGACCTGGCGGATCGGCAGCGTCAGCGTGCGGCGAGGGTCAAGCACTGCAAAGCGGGGGAATAACAGGGGAGAGGAAATCGAGATCTTGGTCTGCGTGGCCAGGTGCGTTACCACCGAAATATTGTTCATTTCGGAGCCGGTGGCGGCCAGGGTCAGCACCACACCGAACGGAATAACCTGCTTGATGGCCTTGCCTTTGCTGGTCATCAATTCCGTGCAATCCCCCGGGTGCCCGATCGCCGCTGCCACGAACTTGGTGCCGTCGATGACCGAGCCGCCCCCTACCGCCAGCAGGAAATCGATCCGTTCCGCGCGTGCCAGCGCGATGGCCTTGAGCAGCGTTTCATAGGCCGGGTTGGGTTCAATACCGCCGAATTCCACGCAATAACGCTCTACCAAGGCGGCTTTCACCTCGGTGAGCGTGCCGTGTTTCTGCACGCTGCCGCCACCGTAAAGAATCATTACCCGCGCGTCGGCGGGAATTTCCTGGGCCAGCCGCGTGTGGCTGTTGGCACCAAAGTGGATACGAACCGGATTGTAAAACTGGAAATTCTGCATGGACTGGCCCCCGATGAACATGGCGTTCAACACGTACTGAGGCCAGCAGCATACCAAAAAGGGGCGAACAAATGCGCCGGGATCAGAGAATGACTTCGATCTCGCCGCGAATGTATTGTTCCAGGTGCACGATGGTGCCCTGCTGGTCGGAAATGATTTCCTTGACCACATCGCCAATCGATACCATGCCGATCAGCCGGCCTTCGTCGAGCACCGGCAAATGACGGAACCGGCGCTCGGTCATGATTTCCATGCAGTCATCGATGGTTTGATCCGGGTCGACCGCCAGCACCGTGGTCGACATGATGTCGCGAACGGTCGCGACGTGCGAGGAACGCGCCATCAATACGACTTTGCGCGCGTAATCCCGTTCACTCACGATGCCGACCACCCGGTGGTGCTCGGTGACGATCAATGCACCCACGCCTGCCTCAGCCATCAGGCGTAGGGCATCGACGACTTTGGTGTCAGCGGTAACGGTATAAGTGCCCTTGATGGCTTTGGCTTTCAGAATGTCCCTGACAGTTTTCATGCTTCCTTCCTCATTGGCTTTTTCACAGTCATTATTGTTTTGGTGGGGCGTGAAAGAAAAATGATAATGACAAATCTGGGTGTGCAGTCAATAACGTTAACGCTGCGCGGGTGGGTGTGAGGCGGGATATCACTGGAACTATTTCGCAACAAAACAAGGCAATAGAAACACTTTTGCTGTGTTTGTTTCCATTTATAATTTTTTGGGATTTAGAATCTGCGAAAAAGTTATAAAGCGCCTTTGGTTTGAGTTTTGCGCGACACGGGCATTATTCATCCGGCCTGTAAAAATTATCTGATTGAAATCGTAATTGGTGGTCTTGGTGGAAGATCGTTTCAGGAAACGCCGTGAATACCTCCATGTAGGCTCGACGGCGGCATCCATGCCGCCGACGTTCCTGAAACGATCTTCCATCAAGCCCCTGACAACGTCGGTGTTGCAGATAATTTTTACAGGCTGGATGAATAACGTCCTGTTTTTGGTGTGCAGAATCGCAATCGTCTGCCTGCCAGACAATAAAAAACCCTCGCGAGCCAGGCCCGCGAGGGTTCCATGGGTGCCAACCGTTATGGTTGACTAACGTTTACTGTGCCGTTGGCACGCTCACATACACCTGTGTGCAATCTTCTTGCAGCAGGTCAGTACGCGCGCAGACATCCACCATGTTGTCACCGGCTGGCAGGTAGCTCAGCTCGATGGTTTCACGGGGCTTCCACACGGTCCAGTAACCGCCGTTCACGCGATAACGATACTCGAGCGGATCGCTGCCCGGATTGTCGCCACTCACGTTGATCGTTGCACGGCGCTGCTCGTCAACCGATACCGAGCTGAAGAAAGACAACAAAGCCTTCTCTTCCAGCTGGGCCGATACAGCGGGTGACGCGGCTGATGCGGCGGCGGCTGCCGATACCAGATTGCCACCCAGACTCAGGTAGGCGTTATTGCTGGCGTTCGGGTTCCAGATATCGCGCAGTTGCAGCGAGAAACCGGCAATCGCGGGTACCGGAATACCACCGATCGCTTCCAGCGCCTTGGGCAGGAACTGCGGTGCGATGGTGGCGATCAGGTCGCGGATGGCGTCGGTCGTACCGGTGTTCAGCACCAGGCCGTTCAGGCGGAACTGGAAGGTGTGCACGTTCACGGTCGGAATGGCTTCGATACCAATCGTCAGTTTGTTGTCAGGCGTGATGCCCAGATCAAACGGTGACTGGATGTCGACCTTGGTGCTGAGCACTTCCTGCATGCCATCGCCAAAATTCAGGTTCAGCTTGAGCGTGAGGTCGAGCAGGTCGACCGCGATCAGGCCCTGGGCGGCGTTGGCTTGCGAGATCACTTTCACCTTGGGCGGCGTGGCGCCGGTGATTTGCAGGTTCCAGTCGGTGACGCCTTCAAAGTCTACCGGGAAGTCAGGAATGCCCAGCAGCGCGCCAATGGTCAGACCGTTGGTTTCATCCAGCTGGATGTTCAGCAGGCCGCCCTTGTAGGCTTCTGTCAGCACCTGGTTGATCAGGTTGGCCGACACGGTCGCCGTGAGGTCCACATTGGTGCCGTTACGCGTGGTTTGCGGGTAAGGGCTGGGCGCATTGCCAGCAACATACAGCGAGCCCAGCGGTGGCAGTACCTCGGGATCGGTGGCCGCGATGCTGATGCTGTTGGCCAGGACCAGATCGAAACCGCCATTGGAGGTGGCGAAACCTTGCGGGCTGAAGCCCAGGTTCAGGGTGGTGTCAGCGATGGGGACGGCAATTGAATCCGGCAGCAGGTTGGCGATCAGGCTGTTGATCAGGCTGCTGATCGGGCCGGCGATAAAGCCATCGGCAATGTCGACGACGATACTGGAGAGAATGCCGACCAGACCATTGATGATGCCGTTGATCACGGTGTTCATCAGGTCACCAATGAACGGAATGTCTTCCACCGCGCCGAAATCGATATCCACCTGCAGGCCATTTGCCGGCAAATCGACATCCAGCGTACCGTCGACGATTTGCACCGTGACGTTGCCGTTACTGACGTTGACGATGAACTCGGCGGCGATGTTGGTGTTCTGTACCGTGGTCACGCCGCTGAAATAGAGCTGACCAAAAATGTTGCCGCTGCCGCCGCACAGAAAGCTCTTGCAACGGGCATACGTAGTGGCAGTGGTGTCGAGGTCGAGTCGGCTCAGGCCAATGTTGGCACGCAGACGGTTGCCGCTGAGGGCGACGATGCTGACGGTGCTGCCGGACGTGAGATCGATATCGTTGATGTTGAACGCGGCGCAGGCATCTGCAATCAGCGCGTTACCGCAACTCTGTGACACTGGATTGGTGATGAAGGAATTGAAATCCAGTGACTCGACGATCTGCAGGATGGCATTGGGCAATGCATCCGCCAGCCCCTGCTGGTTGATGCGAACGGCCAAGGCAGGGTTGAAAGTTTGCCCGAGCTTGGCGAACGATTCCTGCGTGGAATAACCGTACACGTCAGTGGCCACGAAGTTGAACTGATTGGCATCGGCCACCTCGGTGCTGAAGGCGCCTCCGGCCGCCAGTGACACGTTGGCTCCGTTGATGGTCAGTGAGGTTGCCCCACCGCGATCAAACAGATAGCCCGTGACCTGTCGCGGGTTGGTGCCACTGCCACTCAGGATATGAATGACCGGGCCCACTTGGTCAAGATGGAAGACGCGGCTGACTTCGTTGGGTGAGGTCACGGCGAACTCGTTGTCGCCCAGACGCAGTTGCGCCAGGCTGACCGGCAGGTAGACCTCGTTGCCGGCAACCGTGAAGCTGCTTTGGGCAACGGCGGTGCCGTTGATGGTCGCGGTGAAGGTATCAGGCACACCCTTGTTGAAACGGATGCGGAATTCAGGTGCAGTGTTGGACACGGCATCTTTGACGGGAGAGACGATTTCAACGGGCTGTTTACATCCTGCCAGCAACGCGAGCAGCGTCATCAGCAGAAAGCCCTTGAACAGACTGGTTTTTGTTTTCACGGATTGCTCCTGGAGTTTTGTTTTTATTTTTTACTCCATGCCTACAGCGCGGCTGGCAGGGCACATAAGGCACATTCGTACCAGATGTGCGGGGTCATTATGGCAGGTGGCCAGAGTCCGGAGCAGACTTTCTGACGGGTGGCGGACGGGCGGTGGGCTTCAGGATCTTGTTCGTAGCCTGCTTGCAAGGGGACGAGGTCGTCATGGAGGCAAGGTTCGCGCATACCCTTGCACGCCGGTAAGGTGGGTGTTCACGGCTGAGATCATCTGCGCATCGAAGACTGCCGATTCCTGCTTCGTTTGGTTGATTTTTGATCTGCTATTCTTGCGGCCAAGTTGTAATCTAACATTATCTCACGTAAGGTGTGGCTAAAAGCTTACGGCGCTAAACGTGGGTGCGTTTGGTTCGGAAATCCGCCTCTCAGACACAGAATGCATGAAGATCTTAGTCATTGATGACCATATTTTGTTCAGGGAAGGGCTGAAGTATCTGCTTGCGGAGTCATTGGCGTCGGTATTCGTGGTGGAAGCCGGCAATTGCGAAGAGGCTCTCCTCATAACTGAAGGAGTATCCTTTGAATTGATCTTGCTGGACTACAACCTGCCGGGTGAGTGCGGAATAGAGGCGCTAGGAAAAATGATGGACCATTTTCCACAAGCGCGTGTGGTGGTGCTCTCGGGTATGGATGACCCACAGGTTATCAGAAGTATCATCGGGTTGGGCGCATCTGGCTTTATTCCGAAAGCTTCAACGCCTGACGTCATGATTGCTGCACTGGGGCTTGTGCTGAAGGGCGGCGTCTATTTGCCCCCCCAAGCCTTGGGCGATCTGCAATCGCCAAGCGCATCTAAAACTAATAGGGAATACGCTCAGCCTTTGCAGGGCATCTCCTCCCGACAGCTTGAAGTGCTAATGATGGCTGTTGAAGGCAAGGCAAACAAGGCTATTGCCAAACACCTGAACCTGTCAGAGGGCACGGTGAAAGCGCATTTATCTTCTGCTTTTAAATCACTTGGCGTGCAGAACAGAACGGAAGCGGCGGCGATGCTTTCAAAACTGGGGCAACAATAACCGAACGTTCGCCATCGCTTGCTTCGCTTTCAATTGACCGCAGCGGTTTGGCGCACCTCGAATATCAGGGGTATAAATGAAGGCGCTGGCATGGATGATTTTAGGGCTCATTTGTAGTTCGCAAAGTTTTGCGAACCCTGGCTGCCCTGACAGACCACTGAAGGTGGGCTGGGAGGTATATCAACCCTATCAATTCGAAGAAAAAGGTGTACCCAAAGGGATTGATATCGACATTTTGCAGTTGGTAATGAAGTCTTTGGGGTGCGACGTGATAATGGTGAAAATGCCATGGAAACGACTGCTGCGGGAAGTGGAGAAGGGAAGCATGGATGTCACCATGGGCACGTCACCGTCTGCGGACAGAAAAAAATTCGGATGGATGTCTTCGAGCTACAAAGAGGAGAGTGTCAATCTTTACGTGCGAACTGGGGACACAGCGGCATTGAACATCGCCTCAGCTGAAGATCTGATCCGGCAGGGCATGCGATTTGGCATTACCAGCGGCGCGTACCACGGCCCTAAATTTGAAAGCTTGATACAAAGTGGGGCGTTGACGGTTGGCAAGAATATATTTGAAGTTCCTACAGAAAAGCAGTTGATTGAGATGCTTGTTGAAAGGCATATCGATGGGGCCTTGCTTGGTGGCGACGAAGTGAATTATCACAGCGATGTTAAGGTGCATCCCCATAAATTATTTGTGAGTGACACGGTCTTCATGTTTTCCAGAAAAAACGTGACGCCGGAGTTTGTGGAATGGTTCAGCGTCAAACTCAATGCATTAAAGGCGTCGGGAGAGGTCAAGAGAATCATTGACCTCTATCTCAAAGAAAAAAAGGACAGTCTTTATCGGTGATTTCCTTTTTGTGGTCACAAAATAGTCCCATTGCAAAAAAACTCTTCTTGGGAATTGTCCTGATGAGCTCAGCGCTAACGCTGGTCTTTACAGCGTTGCAAATCCTGGAAGAATACTATGAAGAGGTAGGGCAAATAGAAAGAGAGGTTGGGGATCTGGAGTCCCCGTTTGTTGTTCGCGCAATGACCGCAGCGCTCTGGACCCTCGATGAACTGGAACTCAAAGGTTTGATTGAGGGGATCAAGAACCGCCCTTATGTTACTTTCGTCAAGCTTGAAGGGCCGGATACCTATTCATTTGAGCTGGGTAACAAGACTCGTCATGCTTCCATCTGGAAAGAGATCCCGTTGGTTCAGGATCTGGGGGGGGGGGAGAGACAATACCTGGGGAAGCTCATCGTGCAATCAAGCTTCGACGGTGTCATGCAGCGATTGTATAAGCGCATCTGGATTTTGTTGCTTGGCAATGCCGTTAAAACCTTTTTGATGGCATTGTTTTTCGTCTTTCTCTTTAACCGACTAGTTCAGTGGCGACTCAATGTATTGCGAGAATATGCGCAGAGCATTCACTTGGGCGCAGAGGGAGTCAAGAGCGAAAACCGTCCTCTGACACACGAGCAGAACGAGTTTACGCCAGTCTTTCTTTCGATGGAGAAAATGGTGCATTCGTTGAATGTCACCATGAGGCAGTTACAGGACAAGGAGCGCTATCTCCAGCATGCGCAGAAAATGCAGAGCGTGGGTGTTCTGGCATCAAGTCTTGCGCATGACTTCAGGAATTTGTTGTCGATTGTGCAATTGAATGTGTTTTTTTTGAAGGCCGATTTCGAAAACAATATAGTGCCCGACAAGCACATACAGAATGCCTTCGATGCGATCAGGCAAGGCGATGAGCTAATAACAAATCTGACCCGATTCGCTCGTAAAGGTACAGGGGAAGCTAAACCCGTTCTGTTTGACGAGTTTGTCAGGCGCAACATCGAACTCATTCGGCACGCATTGAGGCAGGAGATACAAATTCGAGAATCCTTGAACGCTCCAGGCGTTCAGGTATTGCTGGATACGGGGGAGCTTCTGAATGCGTGCGTCAATCTTGCAGTAAATGCCAGAGATGCCATTCCGGCAGAGGGTTATATCACCCTGCATACGAGACAAGTGCAGCTTGACGAAGGCCATGGTCCTGTTCCGACAGGGGCGTATCTCGTTTTTGATTTTGGAGATTCTGGCGCGGGAATTTCCCCCGAATTCCAAAAGAAAATATTCGATCCCTTCTTTACAACGAAGCCTG
Organism: Pseudomonadota bacterium; assembly: GCA_052035295.1. Classification (GTDB taxonomy): domain Bacteria; phylum Pseudomonadota; class Gammaproteobacteria; order Pseudomonadales; family Ketobacteraceae; genus HdN1. The sequence goes on along the minus strand of JBPOHS010000011.1, from coordinate 17,502 downwards.
AGGGCAAAGGCACGGGATTGGGTTTAAGCCAGGTTTATAACTTTGTCATGCATAGTGCCGGCCATATCACGCTTCAGTCAGAGATCGGGCAGGGGGCAGTCTTTTCGTTGTGGTTCCCTGTGTACACCGGGGTCGATTCATGAATGCATCGGTGACATGTTTTGCCTATGTCTTTTAGGCGGTAGAGTTGGCGCTCTTAGGGAATGCTTCTCTGTCCTGCTAATACGCTAAATGGCCAGGTCTTGACGTGCTTTGGCTTGGTCAAATGGCCTACTCATTTTGTCTAATTAATCTGCCGGATAAACCTGTATATAGTGGGGGTTTGTATCCGCTTCTTTCTTGGTCGCGTGAGATGCCCCATAAACCGCAGGGGAGAAAGAAGCTCTCAAGATAGTTCATACCACTCGTCATGAGATCGATTAGCAGGCCTATCCATGAAAAAACATATTCCGGGCAAACTGTTCTATGCAAACGCCTGTTTATTGTCGTTGGCGCTCTCACTTGGGGCATGCACTACCCTGCAGGAGAAGTCGGCACTCTCTGAGCAGGCAGAACACCTCGCCAAATCAGAAGATCTGGATACCGCGTCGCTCATTTCTCAATTAGACCAGGCAATGTTCGAACAAAGAAAGGCATTGATGCCCTTCTATTCGCCACTGCGATGGAAGCTTGCTAAAGACTCCTTTGACAATGCCTTGGAGCAATCCAAAAAAGGCACCGCAGAATCAGAAGCTGAAGCGCGTAAGCAGTTGATGATTGTCCAGCAATGTATTGAGAAAATGCCAGAGAGTAAAGCGCTGGCGATAAAGGAACTCGAAGACGTCGCAGAGTACTTCAAGAGACTGCAAACCATAGAGGCCGACAAAGCATACCCTGAGGATTATGCCGAGCTGATCGAAGACCTTCGAGGAATTGCAGAAAAAATAGATGCCCCAGACTTGCCAGGAGCGCGAAGCGCCAAGGAATCCTTGCTCGAAGACATGAGGGATCTTGAAGTCAAAACGATCACCTTTCAACAGACAAGCATTGCGGTGATTGCTCTTGACGCAGCAGAGGATCTTGACGCAGATGACGTGGCTGAAAAGAGCTTTGAACGCGCGGAAAATACGATAGAAACGGCGACTCGAGTGATTGAGGATAATCCGCGTAATCATGAGCAGATCAAAGAAGCAAGCCAAAAGGCATTCATTGAAGCAAAACACGCAAGCGCTGTGGCGTTAGAGGCCAACACCATCGTCGACAGGCTCAACGTAGAGGATCTGGAACCCAAGGATGTCGAAGGGCTGATACTACATTTTGAAACTTCCTTGTCGAATATTTTTACCAGCATGGGATTGGGTGATCGTCGGTATCTAACGTTAAGTGATCAATCCCGGCTGTTGGCCGAGTCTGCCGAGAGGCTGCGCTCTGGGCAACCCCTGGATGTTCCAGTTCCGCCCCATGAAACCCGTGACTATCCGCCCAATACCGTTGAGGCATCAAAACTTTGGCTTCCACCTGAATTCCAGAAATGATTGGCCAGCCAATAACGACTATATGAGGGGCGAGCATGATAACGAAAAAAACACCAGCGATGACAATGCTGCTTCTATCGGCAGTATCAATCAACACCCTGGCCGCTAGCGACGAGCGAGGCTTTTCCTATTTCCTGGGGGTTGGAACACAGTCAATCGAATATCAGGAAAAAGCTTCTACAATGCCGTTATCGACGGATGTTGACGTAAGTAATCCCATTCTTATCAGTGGCGCCTTGTATGCTTTGAGTCAAAACGTACTGTTTTCCATCGATTCCGAAACGACATTTGCGGCAAACGCAGATACAGAGACTTGGACCGCGAATTCCAACGAATTCTACGGATCAACGCTTGAGTCTCGTGTTTTGCAGACGAATGAATTTACGCTGCAACAGCAAGATACCCGCATTTTCATGCACTATCGGCTCAAGGATCATCTGTTCTTGATCGGTGGGCCCTCAATGCGGAGTCAAACGTTCAAGCGATTCGCATTTTCGGCGGGGCCAGACGATGCTGTGGAAATTATTGCTGGGCAAGTCATCGAGGAGTCCTCTAGCGAGGTGCTCGGTCGGGTGGGGATTGCCTTGGAATCGGAGCAGCTCAGCAACAAGGATACCCACTATGGCGTGCGGTTTTTTTTAGGCAAGCCACTTTGGCGGGAAGTTACCAATACAGCGCTACCTGCGGCCACCTTTGATGAAAAAGGCGGATTGGATGTTGCCATTGAAGCCCGGTATAGCTTCGCTGTGCTTGAGAATATACATCTGGGCGCTTGGCTGCAGATAATGCAGTCTGATCGTGATGGCCAGAAAAAATGTGTCGCCGACCCATCTCCTGATGCTCAGGGCGACATCACCAACGAGTGTGACGCAATCAACCCCGCGCTCACACTGGGTGAACTTCCTGAGTCAGGGACAAGAAGCGCCAGCCTGGGCGTGGAGGCACTCTGGAAGCTCTGATGTGTGAAAGAGTTGGAAGTGGTGGACGAAGCCACTCGAGACATTTGAATCATCGAAAAAGGATTTCTATATGCGCTTGAATATTGATCCCACCAATGGTCAGCCAACCTGGCGAATGCTAGTCATGGTTTCTTTGTTGGCATTGGCGTCGCCCTCACTGGTTGGGTGCTCCTTTGATGGTGGCGGCGATGATGATGAGGAAGAGATTGAGCAGGTTGATGATGATCAAGACGATGACGATGACGACGATAGGCCACTCGACACGGCGCCTCACCCTGAACTTCCTGCTGACACCGAGGCAACGCTCTCGCCTACCCACAAACCGACGCTTGTGGGAGTCGTAATTGACAGCCCAGTGGCGAACTTGCGCTTCTCGGGAACGGACCGCTCAGGTGCAACCGATGGTAGCGGCAATTTCAGCTTCACTTTGGGTGAGACGCTCTTCTTCAGCGTAGGGGATACGGTTTTCCCTCCACTGACTGCAACACAGATCATCACTGCCTTCGATCTGGCGGCTACACCAGATCCAGATAATCTCGCCCTGATCAACACTGCGCGCTTCTTGCAGTCCCTCGACGTGGATGGTGACGTCAGCAATGGCATCACCATTTCGGAGCAGGCCCATGACGCAGCGACCGGAATCAGCCTGGATTTCAATGATCCGGAGTTTGATGCCGCTGCGAATCCGATAGTCGCCGCTTCTGGAAGCACGAATACCTCTCTCGTCGATGGCACCACGGCGGTAAGCAACTTGCAGGCGGCAGTGGCCGCTTTGCCGCCTTCTATCCCGGTGGCGGGGAATTGGTCTCGTGGAACCGGGAATTCGCTTGAAGTATTGTTCCTGCTCGAAAATGGCCAATGGTTTCATATCATGGCCAACTGCTCGCTCACGTCGCAGGCCTCTTATGAGCATGGTACTTTCCAGTATCTTGAAGGCACAAACACGCTTGTATTTACTGCAACGAGCGACCCCGACACTTGTGGATTCAACAGCAGCGCCCAGTCTGTTGCGAGCTTCACGCACCCGATAACGACGTTAACCATTGACGGGCAGGATTGGAACCCGGTAAATCAGCAACTTGGGACGGCGCAGGGGGCTTATTTTTTACAGTTTGATCCAGAATCAGTTGATGGGTATGCAGTGTGGGCGTTTCTTGCCAGTAATGAATTCGTATCGTATGGGTTCAGAGGTGAAAACTGCCTTCAAACTGGTACTTATTCGGTCAATAGTTCTGAAGAGGCAATCCTTGTTCTGAATGAAGACAGTTGTGGAGCAGGTATTAGTGGTCTGTATTTTAGCTTTGAAGGTGGAATTAACTATGGACACCTTCCACGAGAGTTGTATGCATACTCATCCCTTGACGACGATGAGGATTACACATACGTAAGTTTGGTTCCCTCAACGACGGGCGGTTCGCTTACGGGGTATTGGTCTGCCGGTTATGCACGTTATGAAGAAGATGCAGGAGTCAGTTTTACTCCCGATGGCCGAATAATCGTTATTGGTGGCGGTGAGACAACAGTCGATCCAGATGCTATTGGTATCGAAAAGGGTGTGTATTCATGGAATTCACAAACAGGTGAAGTGGTGATAGACATCACTCGGGATGATGATCAAGGGAAAAACCTCGGGCTTGCCTATTTGAGCGATGGTGAGAACAGTAAGGTCAATCGGCTGGTTGTGACTGGTAATTTGCTACGGGTGGAGTTTTCTGACAGAGAACCTGAAATCTGGAACCGATACTTCAAGCCTGAACCGGCCGTATCCATTGAAGGGCTTTGGTCAAGGGAGACGGCTGGTGGAGGCCCCAAAACATTAGCGATTTCGGGATTTGGTCAGGATTATTCCGTCGTCTTTCTGGATGATGATTGTCCCAATACCGTTGGTAAGATTGAGTGGGGCGAAATCGTCAACTATGACGGTACAAAAGCAAACTTCACGCTTTTCGATGACAACGCAGGTTGCGGTGCGTTTTCGCTTGGGGATGGTGCAGAAATCACTCTCTCGTCAACAGGTGACCGGCTGGATACGCAGCTGGGTACTTTCTATCGCGTAAAGTAGCATCGGGTAATTTTTTTGTAATGGTGATTGTCGATCAAATGGCCCTAAGCCATGAACTTCAGCGCAAGGGCATGGCTTCATCAATTTAGGAATTCCGTTATGTTCTCTCAGAAAAATAGCCCACCGCTTTGTCGGCTGTTAATCACGATGTCGTTGGTGGCGATTCTTGGTACCGGAAGCTATGGCTGTTCGTCAGGCGGCGATAAAGATGATGATTCTGCTGATACCGATACGTCGCTCGATACTGCACCGCACCCTGAGCTTCCTCCGGATACGGCCACATCGCTTTCCCCCACCCACAAGCCCACGTTGGTGGGTATCGTGATAGATAGCCCTGTCGCGAACTTGAGGTTAAGTGGTGAGAATCGAACGGCGAATACCGATAACGATGGTCGCTTTGATTTTGCATTGGGAGAGAGCCTGGTTTTTAACGTAGGTGACACTATCTTCGCACCGGTAACGGGAGCATCGATCATTACGGCTTTCGATCTTGCTGCCACGTCAGATGTGAATGATACGGTATTGATAAATACCGCCCGTTTCCTGCAGTCACTTGATATTGATGGTGATGTGAGCAACGGAATTAGCATCTCGGATCAAGCGCACACGGCAGCTGCGGGTATAAGTCTTGATTTTGCAGATGCGGATTTTGACACGCAGGCCAATGCGATCGTGGCGAACTCAGGCAGTATCAATACGGAACTCATCGATGGTGCCACTGCTATCAACAACCTTCAGTTAGCAGTAAGCGAGTTACCACCCGGAATTACGATCGCGGGTAATTGGACGCGAGGTACGGGAAATTCGTTGGAAGCCCTGTTCTTGCTGGAAGATGGTCGCTGGTACCACCTGATGGCAAGTTGTGCGTTGGTTGCCGGCGCTGCCAGCTATGAGTACGGTACATACGAGTACAGCGAAACGACCGGGGTCGTCACTTTCAGCGTCACCAATAATCCTGATGCGTGCGGTTTTAATGCTGGTGATCAACTTGTCACGCCGCTTCCCTTTGTGCACCCCACCACAACGCTTACCATCGGTGGAGGCAGTTGGAACGCGTTGCTACAACAGGCTAATTCTGCACGGGGTGCTTATATCGTCGATCGTTATGCCGAACGTGGTGGACCATTGTCGATTTGGGCTTTGCTCGCTGGCGGCGAATTCATGTCGTTTGGATTTGCAGGGCAGAGCGACGCAGCCACGATTGACGAAGAATATTGTATTCAATCCGGGACCTACAGTGTTACCGGAGATGAAGAAGTTGAGTATGTCGTCAATGTCGATAGCTGTAACGTAGGTGTTGATTCAGATTATTACATTGATGCGGATTTCAGTGACTCTACTGGTCCTCTTGAACTGTGGATTTATTCGTTGACTAACGACGACGATGAGATCGATTACGTTGCTTTGGAGCCTTCCCGCATAGGGGGGAGTCTAACAGGCGGTTGGGATACTGATAAAAACAATTTGGTGGTATTCACTGCAAATGGCACGATCACTAACGGCAGCGAAAGAGGCGTATTTCATTGGAACTCCCAGAATGGTGACGCTTTGATTGATATTACCCGGGATTACAATCTGTGGCAGGAAGAAGGTGGAGAGTTGGCCGCTTTGAATCTGGGCATCAACAGTCAGATTACCCGGCTGGAGCCTACGGGCAATCTGTTGAGAGTAACCAACGCCGACGGCAGCATTTCAACCTGGAATCGATACCGGAAAACGGTAGACGGCGCGTCACTCGATGGCGTATGGAGTCGGCAGGCAGCTGCCGGTGTTAGGACCCTCACTTTTTATCCCAATGACGTGGTAGGTGATTACGAGGTCCACTTCCTGGATGACGATTGCCCTGCGAGTGCAGGCAGGTACGAGCGCGGCGAAATTTCTGGCTATGACGGATCCTCTGCGTCATTTGCTTTGGAAATTGACAATGGTGGCTGTGGCGTGGTTGCTGCAAGCAATATCGCGATAGCACATAACGGCGATACCCTTGTCACTGACTGGGGTACGTTTTACCGCGTCCGTTGAGTTTTTTCTGATAGTTTTTTATAGGCTCATTATGTTTTTGGGGAGATGTATATGATTCGCACGTTCAGATTTTCGCTGGCCGCCACTGCTTTATTTTCTGGTTTATTACTCGCTAATCAGGCATCTGCTGAGGCCGCCGTATATGGCGATCTAGGCATGTTGGGTATGGGGGGAGGCGTAGCGTGGGGCACCAATGATTTCAGTGTTCGATTGAGCATGAGTAAGGGAACGATAGATAACTCGGGTGATGATGACGAGGAATCTCTTGATGAAAACCTCGAGCTGAAATTTGGTGGTACAAAAGCCATCCTCGATTGGTATCCATTTGCCGGTAGTTTTCGGTTGAGCGGGGGGCTGATCAACAACACCACGCAATTTGAAGGCAGCGGCCAACTGAGTGATGAAGACACGCTAGATTTGAATGATACGGAATATGGGGCGGATGTCATTAGTGGTTACACCGCCGAGCTAAGCTTCAAAAAAACAGCTCCCTATCTGGGTATTGGATGGGGAAACCCCGTGAGTTCTGATGGGCGCTTTACGTTTGTGACGGATTTGGGAGTGCTGCTGCAAGGGTCCCCGGAGTTCAATGCTGGAGTAACCTGCGTAGCCGACGCGGAAACCTGTGCAGAAGTTGAAGAAAATCTGGCGGTCGAAACAAAAGACATCGAAGATAGCGAAATGAGCGTGTTCCCTTATTTTTCGCTTGGTTTGGCTTTCCGGTTTCTTTGATTTCGTAGGTATGTCAGCGCAGAAGGAAGCGGCGCTGACATCAAGGATAGATTCAAAACAACGAATACCAAAGACGAAAAAATGGCCATAGCTCAAATTATTGATTGGTGATGGTGTCCATTTTAGCCATGACCAGAGAGGACATGAACAAGTGTTTTGGCTCATAATATTGAACTCATGGGAGCCGCGTAGCGGCGTCCCATCAAGTCTGTAGATTTCACTTGTTACAGTGCAAGTGCAGCACGTTTATGGAGGGATGTAAAAAACTCCTGCACTCGACTTTGTGTGAAGAAAGGCGAGAGTCTGAGAAAAGACCCTCGCAAAAAAATGGCGAAATCTTTAATTTGAGTGGCTAGGTGATTGCGCCGCTTCAATACTTAAGCTTGGCGGCGACGCAAGCCAAGCATCGCTAGACCCAGGCCAAGCAGGGTGATGGATGTAGGCTCGGGAACGGATGCGGTAGGCGCTTGGTAGCCATCTCCCCAGCGGATGTTGGTTTGGGAAAACGGCAATATACCGCATGTATCCCCAGATACGTTTCGAAAACAAAACCCAGCATTTCCACCTTCAGTTTGCCAATTGTTGTTACCGATAACCGCAGTTGACCATCCGTTAAGTTGATTAACATCCAACCCAGCAATAATGGAATCAACAGAATCGTACGCCAAAAAGCTAATAACATCAGAAAAACCGAAGTTGTTAATGTCCACAGAATAAATTGCTAACTCATCCGTAGAGTTGAGTGCTGCGCCGTCGCTATCTTCAGCCATTTGCACCCTGCTCCAAAAAGTTCCACTTACTTCGCGCGTCACATTGTTGATGGCAACAGAAGCAGAGATAGCGCCACTAGTTGAAGGCGAATAGTTCACAGAATTACTGTTGGAAGATATCGGAGAGCCCAACAGATCCGTTTCTATCTGAAACAAAAATGTTGCAGTCTGCCCAGTCAGATCGAGATAGCTTCCACCAGTCCCAAAACCAAAGGTGTCAGCACCGTTCTGTTGCCCAGATGACAGCTGCCCAGTAAATTCAATTTCCAGTGGTATGGCGTTTGCGTTAGTTGCGCATCCAGCAATCAACGCTATCAATACCGCTCTTGAGAAAAACTGCATAATCAACTCCTAAAAAAACGTCCAAATTTTCGTCTCTCGCCAGCCGCTTCCTTGCCCATCAAAAGGGCTTATTGTGACGACGCTGTCGTTGCAAATATTAAGCAAAAATTGAGCCGAGACAATTTTGTGCTTATTTATCATGATGTTGTGTTGTGTTGTGTTGTGTTGTGTTGTGTTGTGTTGTGTTGTGTTGTGTTGTAAAAAAACTCGACAGAAATTGAGTTTGGTTGATGCCAAGGGCCGGCGTACCGACGTGATTCCCCTTACTATTCCAACTGCGTCGCGATGGCGTCTTCCAGCTCCTGCAGGGCGCGGGTGGTGTAGACCGCCAGCCGTTGCAGGCTGGGCACGGCCTCGCGGCAACCCAGAATCCCCACCGCGACCTTGTTGTTATACCCCACCAGCGTGATATTGAGCGCATAGCCATCGAACAGGAACGACACCGGGTAGATGGCTTCCAGTTCCGAGCCCATCAGGTACAACGGCTCCTGCGAGAGATTCACGTTCGACACCACGAAGTTGAACAGCGGCGGGATCTTCGGCAGCAATCCGGTAATCTGGCCGATGATCAAGGGTGACAAACCCACCAGCGCGAATTGCGCCTGGGCGGCGGGTGACATGTCTTGCAGTTCGTGTTTGCTGCGGGTGGTGACGCGGTTGATCCAGCGCAGGCGCTCGAGTGGGTCTTGCAGATTGGTGCCCAGCGGCGCCACGAAACCGGCGACTGCGTTGCCGGTTTTCTCTTCGGATCGCGCCAGCCCCATGGGAACCGAGGCCAGCATGGTTTGTTCGGGCAGGGACTCGTTTTCCACCAGGTAACGCCGCACCGAACTGCCGCACACCGCCAGCAACACATCATTCACGGTGGTACCGGTCGCATGGGCGATATGTTTGAGGCGTTCCAGATCGAGGATCTGGGTGGCCAGACGGCGTTGCTGCGAGACGTGCACGTTGAACCGACTGCGCGGCGTGGCCAGCGCCAGACGACCACTGCTGTCTTCGCCTTCCTGCATGAGCTTGAGGGTTTTCACCAGCTCGGAAAACGCTTGCGCCTGTTTCGCGGCGATCCGCACCGGCTTGCGCAGGCGTTCCAGCAGCGGCTTTTTCGGCGTGGGGTGAAAGGCGTGATCCGGTTTGGCGGCCGTGCCCGACAGCCCGCTCATGTCGGTCGGGTCGGGGGTGAGCCACTTCCGCAGCATGCGCACCGCGCCCATGCCGTCGATGGCACAGTGATGGGCCTTGAAGTAAAGCGCGTAGCGGCGGTTTTCCAGGCCTTCGATCAGATGGCATTCCCACAAGGGGCGGGTCATGTCGAGCGGGTGCGAATGCAGGCGTTCCACCAGCTTGCCGAGCTCGCGTTCACCGCCGGGGTAAGGCAGCGCGGAATGGCGCAGGTGATAATCCATGTCGAGTTTGGCATCGACCCACGCTGGCGCAATACCGGCCATCCAGCCTTCGGCCAGTCGGCAGTCGAAAGGCTTGGGCATGAAGGGCTTCTCGCGCATTTTGGCCATCAACTGGCGCACGAAATCCGGCGGGGCGTTGTCGGGCAGGCGAAAGGTCATCAGCGCGCCGACGTGCATGGGCGTGCGGGTGGTGTCCATGTACAGGAAGGTGGCGTCCAGCGGGCTGAGGTAATGCATACAGGTGAGTTCCTTTCGTGTTGGGCAGGGAGTATACCAGCGTGCAACCCCTTCCGGCTTAATTCTGCCCGCGCTCCAGCTGTTGTGTGCGCTGATTCACCAAGGTTTGCACATCCTTCGCCTGCTGGATCAGATTGGGGATTTCGGTCACGGGGACGGTGGTGGGCAAGGGCAGCTTCGACAGCAGGGAATCGTCTTTCTTCTCCTCCTGGCCGGTGGCTTCGGGCGCCGGGGGCGGGGTGCGGCCGAGCGCGTGGTCGATCTTGTCCTGGCTCAATGACTGGATGACATTGGCTTTCGGGTCGATGTTGCTGACGTAATTGGTGACGCCTGGCTGCGGGGTGTCAGAGAACTGCCAGACGCCATTGCTGTCCTTGTAGCGGAAGAACACGCCTTCCTGCTTCTGGTACTGCACGCCCGGCGCGGGCACGAATGAGCTGCTCATCGCCCCCGGCTTGCTCCACTGAATGCTGGCTTCATTGCCGCCCGCCGGAACCGGTATCGGGTTGGCCGGTGTCGTCTGGGCCGTATCGTTGCCGCCACTGACGCGTTGCCAAAGCTCGGCCACGCTGGCCGGCATCGAAAAGGAAGGAAGCTGCAGATCAGCCAGCTTCATCATGGGCTCGCCATTGGGCCGTTTCAGAATGAAGGGGCCGGCGAGCGCCATGACCAGCAGGAGCATCATCAGTTTGGAAAACAGTTTGAACATGGGGCTCTCTGTCCTGGCTGCGGGGCGGGTCTGAAAAATTCAGTATAGAATACCTGCGTCTTGCGCAATCCGGTCAGGTGCCCATGCGCTGAAAAGCCTTCGCCCCAAAAACCTTTGCATCCAAAAACAACAAGGAGTAGCGGTATGCCGTCGTTTGATGTGGTCTCTGAATTGAACATGCATGAAGTGAGTAACGCCGTGGATCAGGCCAAGCGCGAATTGCAGACGCGGTTCGATTTGCGGGGCACCAAATGCCGTTTCGAGCAGGACAAGAATCTCATCACGATTTTTGGTGAAGGTGAGTTTCACATCAGACAGTTGCTGGATATTCTCGAGCAAAAGCTGATCAAACGCAGCATTGATATTCTCTGCATGGACAAGGGCAAGGTCGAATCCAATCTCGCCGAATCACGCCAGGTGATTACCTTGCGCCAGGGCCTGGATGCCAAACAGTCCAAGGATCTGGTGAAAGTGATCAAGGACAGCAAGCTGAAGGTGCAGGCTTCGATCCAGGGCGACAAGGTGCGCGTTACCGGCAAAAAGAAAGACGATCTGCAGGAAGCCATCGCCATGATGCGCGGCCTCGATTTCGAGATGCCACTGCAGTTCGACAATTTTCGCGAGTGAAATTTCGTGTCGGGCGTGATGGCTCACATCAGGCGCGATGCCCGGTGCTCAGGAGGCTGAGCGGCCGGCCATGCGCTTGAGCGGAAAGTGACAGGTGAAGGTACTGCCTTCGCCGGGTTCGCTGGTGATTTCCAGTTGGGCATCATGATGTAACAGCACGTGCTTGACGATAGCCAGCCCCAGGCCGGTGCCCCCGGTTTTACTGTTGCGACTGGCGTCTGCGCGATAAAAGCGTTCGGTCAGCCTCGGTATATGATGCGGTTCAATGCCCAGGCCGTTGTCTTCCACGGCGAAATGGGCGCCATTGTTGTCGACCCACCAGCGTAGTGTGATTTCCCCGGCTTCGGGCGTGTATTTCACGGCATTCACGACCAGGTTCGAAAAGGCGCTGCGCAATTCGCCTTCATAGCCCAGCAAGGTGTTTCCTGCGCCTTGGGCGTTATCGTCGACCACGTGTAAATGAATCGCGTGTTTCTTCTCCTCGTTCAGCGCCAATGCGTCCTGATAGATCTGTCGTAACAGGTTGCCAATGTTGACGGGCGCGGCAGGTTGATTGCGATTCTGGGTTTCAAGTTTCGACAGCAGCAACAAATCGCTGACCAGCATTTCCATGCGATGTGCTTGTTGCTGCATTTGTTGCAACCCGCGATGCAGGGGTTTCTGTGCCGGATCGACCAGATCGATGAAGGTTTCCAGGTAGCCCTTGATCACCGTGAGAGGCGTTCGCAGCTCATGTGAGACATTGGCAACGAAATCCTTGCGGGTCTGTTCGAGGCTGTGCAGGCGGGTAATGTCACGCGCGATCAACAGACGATTGTCGTCCCCGAAGACGACGGTCTGGATCTGCAGCATCACGGCCTTGTTGACCGGCGAGGGGATTTCCAGTTCGGTGTCGTAATTGCGTTGCCGGAAATAGCGAATGAAGCGCGGGTCGCGCAACAGGTTGGTGGCCGGCTGCCCGCGATCGGTCTGTCGCTTCAGGCCCAGCAGGGTTTCGGCGCCATCGTTCCACCATTGCAGCTCATCATTCGTGTTGATGACCACGATGGCGTCCTTGATGGCATTGGTGGATTGGCGGGCCAGATCGACCAGATCGAGCAATTCCTGCAGGCGAATCTGCTGCTGTTTGTCTTTCTGGTAAAGATGATCGTAGAGCTTGCCCCAGATACTGCCGGAATCGGGTGGATCCTCGTCACTGTTGAGCAGAACCCAGCGCGCCAGTTCCCGGGTGCGTAACAGCATCCAGAGTCCATGCACGCTGGCACAGGCAGCCACCCCCCAACCCGGGTGTCCGATCGTCCAGCCGACTGCACCGCCAAAGACCAAACCAAAAATGAAACGGGTGAATTCACTACGCCATGCGTCCAAGGATGACCCCTGTCTGTCGAACAATGCGCCCGTGCAACGGTGTCGGTGCCACCCGCCAGGCGCGGGCAGATTATCGGCGGGATGCGTTCAGCTTGTCCATAACGTTAGCCGCTCGCCCGCGTGCCGGCAAAATCGCCGATTCGGCGACGGTCTGAAGATAGCCTGCAATGGCTTGAAAGCAGCGAACGACTGGCTGAGAAGTGTCAGCGCTTACCTGAAAAACGTCAGCTCTTGCTTGAAAAGCGGTAGCCGGTGCCGCGCACCGTCTGTATCAGGTGATCGTAACGATGGGGTTCAAGTGCCTTGCGCAGGCGGCGGATGTGCACGTCGACCGTACGATCCTCGACGTAGACGTTGCCGCCCCAGACCTGATCGAGCAATTGCGCGCGGGAGTAAGCGCGATCCTGGTGGGTCATGAAGAACTCCAGCAGGCGGTACTCGGTCGGCCCCATGTCCACTGGTTGGTCATCGGCCGAGATGCGGTGGCTGACCGGGTCGATCACCAGACCTTCGAGCTTGAGCGCCTTGCCCCGGTCACCCTGGGTGCGACGCAGCACGGCGTTAACGCGCGAAATCAGTTCGCGTGTTGAGAACGGTTTGGTGATGTAGTCGTCGGCCCCGGCATCCAGCCCCTGGATCTTGTTATCTTCATCGCTTTTGGCGGTGAGCATGATCAGGGGGATCTCGCGGGTTGACTCATCGCGCTTGAGACGGCGCGCCAACTCCAGGCCGCTCACACCGGGCATCATCCAGTCGAGCAGCACGAGGTCGGGACGTTCGTCCACGATCCTGGTGTGTGCAAGACTCGCATTTTCGGCTTCCTGCCAGCGGTAACCGGCCACTTCAAGGGCCATCGAGATCATTTCGCGGATCGCGGCTTCGTCATCGACGATAAGGATTCTGGCTTCTGACATGAGTGTTGAAATCGTTTTTTCACCAAGGATAGGCCTGATTTAACGGCAGACTTGTTACAGATATATGACGAGTATAGGACTGTGATACGTCACATCTATGACGCCGTCAAGCGCACAGGTGGCTGGACAGGCGATAAACCGATGGCTGAAATGCTGATATCGAGCGTCAGCCACCCAAGGTGTAATGCAACAAAATCCCTGCGAAGATGGCTGCGCCCACCCAGTGATTGTGCAGGAACGCCTTGAAGCAGGCATCGCGGTCGCGGGTACGTGTGTGCCAGGCTTCCCACGCAAAAAGACCGGCTGCTACGGTCAATCCCGCGTAATACCATCCCGAAAAATGCAGATCCACGCCCACCACAATGAGCGTTACGAGGGTCAGCACTTGCAGAATTCCGATGATGAGCAAGTCATAACGCCCGAACAGGATGGCAGTGGATTTGACACCGATATTCACGTCGTCATCGCGGTCGACCATCGCATAGTACGTATCGTAGGCGACTGTCCACAGCAGGGTCGCGGCGTACAGCATCCAGGTTTCGCGCGGCAGTTCCTCGCGAATGGCGGCGAAGGCCATGGGGATTGACCACGCAAACGCGGCGCCGAGCACCACCTGCGGCAAGTGGGTGTAACGCTTCATGAAGGGATAGGTGCAGGCGATCGCCAGCGCGCCCACCGACAGCAGGATCGTGAACAGGTTGGTAAACAACACCAGCACGAAACTGATCAGGGCGATGGCCGCGCCCAGCAGCAAGGCCTCTTGACTGGAAATGCGACCGGTCGCAAGCGGGCGAAACTGGGTGCGTTTCACCTGGCCGTCGAAATGGCGGTCGGCATAGTCGTTGATGATGCAGCCGCCGCTGCGGGTGAGAATCACGCCGGTTACAAAAATGAACAAATGTTTATAGCTTGGCAGACCGTCGCTGGCGATCCACACCGCCCACAGCGCCGGCCACATCAGCAGGTAGATCCCGATGGGCCGATCCAGCCGCATCAGCTGGATGAAATCGGGCAGGCGATGCAACGGGCCAGAGGTAAGACGGAGGGATTCCATCCAGTTCATGTCTGCTCCTGTCATTGGCTTTGGACGTGATTTCCGCTACTTTACCGCTTTCGCAAAACCGGCGCTTTATTTAACCCAAAGTAGCTTTAACCCAAGACCCGTTTCAACTGACAACCAGGTGTATTCATGAACAAGTGGGAATGTATCGTTTGCGGCTTTATCTATGACGAAGCAAAAGGCCTGCCCGAAGAAGGGATCGCGCCGGGCACCAAATGGGAAGACATTCCCGCCGATTGGGTTTGCCCTGACTGCGGCGTAGGCAAAGAAGACTTCGAGATGGTGAAACTCTAAGGGAGCTCTCATGGCGCCGTTGATCATCGTGGGCACCGGCCTGGCTGGTTATACCCTCGCAAAGGAATTCCGCAAGCTTGATGCCGAGCGCCCGCTGCTGTTGTTGACGGCCGATGACGGACGCAACTACTCCAAGCCCATGCTCTCGACCGGTTTTGGCAAGGCCAAGACCGCCGATGAGCTGGCCATGAATGATGCCGTCGCCATGGCGACCCAGCTGAAGGCCGAGATCAAGATCAAGGTGAAGGTGCAGGCCATCGACACGGCCGCCAAAACCGTGACCCTCGATAGCGGCGACGTGCTCGAGTACAGCGCGCTGGTGCTGGCCTGGGGCGCGGAAGTGTTCCGTCCGCCCATGAAGGGCGATGCACTGGATGCTGTGTACACGGTCAATGACCTGCTCGATTATGACGCCTTCCGCAAGGCGCTCGATGGCAAGAAGCGTGTCGCCATCATTGGCGGTGGGCTGATCGGTTGCGAGTTCGCCAACGACCTGAGCCTCGGTGGCTTTGCGCCGACGGTGATCGAGCCGATGGGGCGTGCGTTGCCCACCTTGCTGCCCGAAGCCTCTTCGGCTGCCGTGCAAGCGGGGCTGGAAGGACTGGGCGTGCAGTTCGCTTTCGGCGCCTTTGCCAGTGAAGTCAACCGGACCGCCGATGGCGTGCAGGTGCTGCTGAGCGATGGTCGTCAGATCGACGCCGATGTGGTGTTGTCCGCGGTGGGCCTGCGCCCGCGCATTGCCGTTGCCAAAGAAGCCGGCATCACCGTCAATCGTGGCGTGGTCACGGATCGTCTGCTCAAAACCTCGGCCGAGAACGTGTACGCCATTGGCGACTGTGCTGAAGTCGAAGGTCTGGTGTTGTTGTACGTGCTGCCACTGATGGCAGAAGCACGCGCACTCGCCAAGACGTTGGTGGGTCAACCGACCCCGGTCGACTATCCGCCGATGCCCGTCGCGATCAAAACCCCGGCGTGCCCGGTGGTGGTGTCAGCGGCGCCTTTGGGTGTCGAAGGCCAGTGGACAGTGGAAGGCTCCGGTGCCAGTACCACGGCGCTGTTCCATGACAATAGCGGCGCTCTGCGTGGCTTTGCCCTCACCGGTGAGGCAACGGCGCAGAAGACTGCATTGGCCAAGCAATTGCCCTCGCTACTGGGATAACCCTTATCCTGTCAGCATGCTGCTGCTGCTGCTGCTGCTGCTGCTGCTACTGCTGTTGGCCGGCGGGCGTATAAAGGCCCGCCGGCGCTTCCTGTCTATCATCGATTTATTCTGGTCATTCGCCCCGTGTTTTTATCGGGACTGGTCCCTTATGCCGGGCTTGGTGCCTTATGCCTGGCGACGGTTGCGCCGTGAAACCAGCCCCAGCCCTGCCAGTCCCGAGATCATCAACCACGCTGCTGCGGGCAATGGCACAGGCGTCAGGTTCGCGCTGGAAGTGAACGAGGTCGTTGATGACCACGCCTCCATGTCTGCCGGAGAGAGCAACGAGCCGGTCGGGTTGAGATTGCCCGCTGCAAATGAAAACGACTCGGCGCTGGCGTTGTAGCCGTTCACCGCAAATCCGGAAAAGTGAACATCGTTGCCGATGAAGTCATCCGAACTGAACACGTTGCCAAAAATGCCCATGGCTGAGTCAAAGGTAGCCGTCAGCAGGATATCGCCCGCGTTCAGGCCATGTTGGGCAATGTCGGTAAAGATGTTCAGGATGCCGCTTTCGAAGGTCGCCTGAACCAGAAAGCCGCTGTTTTGTTGCGTGGTGGTCGCCAGTGCGCTGCCGGTACTGTCGGTCAGCGTGAAGCTCGCATCACTGAACGCCAAACCCAGTGCGGGCAGAAACACGCTGATGTCCTGGTTGCCTGCCGTCAGATAACCCACACCGTTACCGTTATTGCCGTCATCCGCGAATTGGAACGACGTTGTGCCGGGATCGGTAAAGCTGGCAATAGTGGCTGCCTGAGCGTTCTGTTGAGCAAAAATGGCCATGATGGCCGCCATTCCTGTTTGTAAAATAACCTTGTTCATGAAACCCTTCCCCCAGAAGTTTTGGTTCAATCACGGTAACAAGTGCCATCAGTGGCAAAAATGAACCTTTCTTTAAACTTGATCGCGTATAGATTTGAAGGGGTTGGGGAGCCGGAGCAACACCCGGCAAAGTGGGTCATGTTCGGGGGCTCCCCGATGGACACGGTCAAGCCCGGGGAGCGTCCGGCCGGGCACCCTTTTTTGTTTTCTTCGCGGGGAATCTGGGTAGAATAGCGGCCTTCGCAACCCATCGGGGCAATAACAATGACAAAAACCGAGGTTGAGGCCGTACTCGCACAACACTTGCATATCAATAAAGGGGCGGCCAAGGACGTGCTGAATGCGATTCTCGACGAAATCACGCTCGAGCTCAGTCGCGGTCAGCCGGTGGTGCTGGCAGGTTTTGGGACCTTTGCCGTGATCGAGCGTGCAGAGCGTCAGGGCAGACACCCGCAAACGGGTG